>NZ_JALCZA010000116.1 GCF_022690765.1 Anaeromyxobacter oryzisoli
CGACGCGGCGCACCGGCGGCGCGCGCACCTCGCCCGGCTCCGCGGCGAGCTGGACCGGCTCGGCGCGGAGGCGGCCGCGGCCCGCCGGCGCGTGGACGCCGCGGCCGAGCCGCTCGCCGACGCGCTCCGCACGCTCCGGATGGTCCCGTTCGGCGACGCGTGCCTCGGGCTCGAGCGCGCGGCCCGGGACGTCGCGCGCGCCGCCGGGAAGGACGTCGAGGTGGCCATCGAGGGCGCGGAGGTCCGGCTCGACCGCGCCGTCGCCGAGGCCCTCCGGGTGCCGCTCCTGCACCTCGTGCGCAACGCGGTGGATCACGGCGTCGAGCCGCCCGACGCGCGGGCCGCGCAGGGGAAGGCGCGCCGCGGACGGATCACGGTCTCCGCGCACCTGCGCGGCGGCGAGGTGGAGGTCGCCGTCGAGGACGACGGCCGCGGCCTCGACCTCGAGGCGATCGCCGCCCGTGCGCGCGAGGCCGGGCTGCCGCCCGAGGCGGATCCACACGCCCTCGCGCGGCGCGTGCTCCTCCCGGGCTTCAGCACCGCCCGCGAGGTGACGCGCGTCTCCGGCCGTGGCGTCGGCCTCGACGCGGTGCGCGCGGGGGTGGAGGCGCTCCAGGGCTCGGTGGACGTGGGGTCGCGTCCCGGCCTGGGCGCGCGCTTCGTGCTGGTCGTTCCGCTCACGCTCGTCGCGCTGCGGGCGCTGATCGTGCGCGCGGGCAGCGAGACGCTCGCGATCCCGGGCGGGTCGCTGCGGCGCGCCCTCGCCGTCCGCCCCGAGGACGTGCGCTCCATCGGTGGCCGCGACACGGTGCGCGTCGACGACGCCACGGTGCCGGTCGCGGTGCTGGCGGAGGTCCTCGGCCTGCCGGGCTCGCCTCCGATGGCGCGCGGCGCGGGCGTCCCGCTCGTGATCGTGGCCGCGGGGGGCCGACAGGTGGCCCTCGCGGTGGACGCGCTCGTCGCGGAGCAGGAGGTCCAGATCCGCGGGCTGGGGACGCGGGTGCGCCGCTCGCCACACCTCGCGGGCGCGGCGATCCTGCCCGACGGCGGGGTGTCCCTCATCCTGCACGTGCCGGCGGTGGTCGCGACCGCGCTCGGCCGGGGCGGCACGGGCGCGCTCCACCAGGCGGCCGAGGCGCCGCGGGTGCGGCACCGGGTGCTGCTCGTGGACGACTCGCCCACGACGCGCACGCTGGAGCGGTCCATCCTCGAGGCGGCGGGGTACCGGGTCGCCACCGCCGCGGACGGCCAGGAGGCCTGGGACATCCTCGAGCGCGAGGGAGCCGACGCGCTCGTCGCGGACGTCGAGATGCCGCGGCTCGACGGGTTCGCCCTCACGGAGGCGGTCCGCGCGTCCACGCGCCACGCCGCGCTGCCGATCGTCCTCGTGACCGCGCGCGAGTCGGAGGCGGACCGGGCCCGCGGCCTCGAGGTCGGCGCGAGCGCCTACCTCGTGAAGAGCACCTTCGATCAGCGCAGCCTGCTCGACGCGCTCGAGCAGCTCCTCGGGTGAGCGAACGATGATCCGCGTGCTGGTGGTCGAGGACATGCCGACGGCCCGCGAGCTCGTGGTGGGGATCCTCTCGTCGGATCCCGAGATCGCGGTCGTCGGCCAGGCCGCGGACGGGACCGAGGCGCTGGAGCTGGTCCGGCGCCTCCACCCGGACGCGATCACCATGGACGTCATGATGATGCCGATGGACGGCATCCAGGCGACCCGCCTCGTCATGGCCGAGCGCCCGACGCCCATCGTGATCGTCACGTCGCTGGACGTGAACGAGGTGAGCCTGTCGATGCGCGCGCTCGGCGCGGGCGCGCTCGCCGCGCTCCCGAAGCCACGCGGCCCGGGCTCCCCCGAGTTCCGCGAGGACGCGCGGCGGCTCCTCACCACCGTCAAGGCGATGTCGCGGGTCGCCCTGCTCCGTCGCCCCACGCCCGCCGCGGCGCCGGCGCCGCCGCCCGCGCCCGCCCACGCCGAGCGGCCACGCGGGCGCGTCGTCGCGTTCGCCGCCTCCACCGGCGGCCCCGCCGCGCTCCAGCGGATCCTCGCCCGGCTCCCCGCGACGTTCCCCGCCCCGATCCTCGTCGTCCAGCACATCGCCCTCGGGTTCGCCGAGGGGTTCGCCCGCTGGCTCTCGACCGCCGGGCCGCTCCCGGCGCGCGTGGCCGTCGCAGATCAGCCCCTCGCGCCCGGCGCGATCCTCGTGGCGCCGGACGACCGGCACCTCGGCGTCTCGGAGGACGGGAGCCGGGTCGTGCTCTCCAACGCGCCCCCGGTCGGCGGCTTCCGGCCCTCGGGCACGCACCTCTTCCGCTCGGTCGCCGCGGCGTTCGGCGACGGCACGATCGGCGTGATCCTCTCCGGAATGGGGCGGGACGGCGTGGAGGGGCTACGCGCGATCCGGGGCGCCGGCGGGCACGTCATCGCGCAGGACGCCGCGTCCTCGGCCGTGCACGGCATGCCCGGCGCCGCAGCGGAGGCGGGCCTCGCGGACGTCGTCCTCCCGCCGGAGGCGGTCCCCGAGCGGCTCGCGCTGTGGGTGCGTGCCTGATGGCCGCGCCGGGTTGTCATCGGCCTCCCGACCTGTCTACAGTCGCACCACATGGCCCTCCCGCCCTACCAGCCCGGCGAGGCCGCCTCCCCGCTCCCCGAGGGAGCGCGACCGGACGAGCCGCTGCGCGCCCAGCTCGAGGAGACGCAGCGGCAGATGGCGTTTCTCTCGCACCTGACGGTCGCGCTCTTCGAGAACGCGCGCGGGCACCGGGCGACCCTCGGCCGGCTGGCCAAGCTGGTGGTCCCGCACCTGGCCGACTGGTGCTTCGTCGATCTCGTCTGCGGCGACCACGTCGAGCGGATCGCCGCCGAGCACTGGAACCCCGATCTCGTCCCGGCCGCCCGGGCGCTCCCCCGCCGGTTCCCGCTCGCGCCCGGCGCGACCGCCGGCGTCGCGGGCGCGGTGGCGACCGGCCGCCCCGTGCTCGCGGAGACGGTGCCGCCCCCCGCCCGGGACGAGCCGGAGGATCTCGTCGCGCTGCGCCTGCTGCGGCCGCGCTCGTTCATGATCCTCCCCCTCCGCGCCCGCGGCCGGACCCGGGCGGCCCTGACGCTCGCGTTCGCGGAGTCGATCCGGCGGTACGGAGCGGCCGATCTCGCGTTCGCGGAGGATCTCGCCGCGCGCGCCGCGATGGCGCTCGAGAACGCCCTCCTGTTCGAGGAGGTCGAGCGCGCGGTGCAGGCGCGCGAGGACATGCTCTCGATCGTCTCGCACGATCTGAAGAACCCGATGGCGGCCCTGCTCCTCGGCATCCAGCGGCTCGCCCGGCTGGTGGACGAGACGAAGCGGCCCCAGGGGCAGCAGCTCCTCGGCCGGCTCGAGCGGAACATCCGCGGGATGAACCGCCTCGTGGACGGGCTCCTCGATCTCGCGCGCATCGAGGCCGGCCGCCTCCGGCTCGACCGCCGCCCCGAGGCCGCCGCGTCCGTGGCGGCCCGCGCCGTCGAGCCCCTCGAGCCGCTCGTCGCCGAGCGCAGCCAGCACCTCGAGGTGCGCGTCCCCGGAGATCTCCCCACGGTCCTGTGGGACCCCGACCGGATCGTGCAGGTGCTCGCGAACCTCGTGGGGAACGCGATCAAGTACTCGCCCCCCGGCGCGGAGATCCTCGTTCGCGCCGAGCGGGCCGCGGACGGCCTGCGGATCTCCGTCCAGGACAACGGCCCCGGGATCCCGGAGGAGCTGGTCGAGCACCTCTTCGACCGGTTCTGGCAGCCGCCGGGCGGCCAGAAGCGCGGGCACGGGCTGGGGCTGTTCATCGTGAAGGGCGTGGTCGAGGCGCACGGCGGGCGCGTCTGGGTCGAGACCGCGCCGGGCCACGGCTCCACGTTCGTGTTCACCGTCCCCGCCGCGCCACCGGCATAGGCGCCTCCGACGACGCGCCGCGCCGCGCGGGGCTTCCGCGACGCGTCACCATCCGTGCACCCGCGCGCGGCCGGGCATTCCTGACCCGGCGGTCATTTTCGCCTTGTCGGCGCGCGTCGGGTCCGGTAGGAGCATCGCCATGGCCCGCCGTCCCACCCCGGGCGCCCGCGCGGCGCTCCTCGAGGCCGCGCGCGCGGAGTTCACCGCGCACGGGCTGGCGGGGGCCCGGGTCGAGGACGTCGCGCACCGCGCCGGGCTGTCGAAGGGCGCCTTCTACCTGCACTTCCGGTCCAAGGAGGAAGCGTTCGAGGAGCTCGTCCACCGCCTCTTCGGCGCCCTGAAGGAGCAGGCCGCGCGCCGACAGGAGGCCGAGGACCGCTTCGTCCGGGAGCACCGCGGCGCCCCGGGCGCCCACGTCGAGCAGCAGATCGAGTTCGAGTGCGCCCAGGACCTCGAGACCGTCGAGTCCTTGTGGCGCAACCGGTTCGCGCTGCCGATCCTCGACGCGGCCGGCCCGCGCTACGCCGGGCTCCTCTCCGGGTTCCGCCGCGGCATCCACGCGCTCGTGGCCAGGCGGATCGCCGACCGACAGGCCGGGGGGTGGGCGCGTCCGGACCTCGATCCGGAGGTCGTCGCCGACGTGGTCGTCGGCACGTACGAGGGGCTCGCGCGTCGGCTGCAGGGGCTCCGCGAGGACGAGAAGCCCGACCTCGCCGCCTGGACCCGCGCGTTCCTCCGCCTCCTCTACGACGGCCTTCGCGTGCCGCCGCGCCACGCCGTCCCCGCCACCCACGCCGCCCGCCGTCGACCTCGCGGTCCGTCTCGCTGAGCTGCGGGTCGGGAAAGGATCCGGAATGCCTCGCGTCTTCAGCGCCTCCATCGCGACCCTCCTCCTGCTCGTCGGCTGCGGGCGCGGCGCCGGTGCGCCGGCGGCCGCCTCCGCGAGCGTTCCCAACCCGCCTCCCCCCGCGGGCGCGGCCCCGACGCCCGCCCGCCTCGCGGTCCCGGAGCGCGTCCGGTTCTCGCCGCGGGTCGTCGCCACGGGGACGCTGAAGGCGCGCCAGGCGTCGCCGCTCGCGTTCCCGGTGCCCGGCACGCTCGCGCGCGTCGCGGTGCGCCGCGGCCAGGAGGTGAGGGCGGGCGCCCTCCTCGCCGCGCTGGACGACGGGGCCGCCGCCGCCGCGTGCCGGCAGGCCGAGGCGGCCGTCGCGGCCGGCCGGGCCCAGCTCGCCCTCGCTGAAGACGGCCTCGCCCGCGTCGGCCGCCTCCGCCAGGAGGACGGCGCGTCGGAGGCGCAGGCATTCCAGGCGCGCGCGCAGCGCGACCTCGCCGCGGCCCAGGTCGCGGGCGCGGAGGCGCAGCTCGCGCAAGCGCGGGTGAACCTCTCGCACCATCACCTCACGGCGCCGTTCGCGGGCGTCGTCACCCGGATCCCCGACGGCGTCGGGATCGCGGTCGCCGCCGGGACCCCGGTGGTGACCCTCGTCACCACCCGCGAGCTGATCCTCGAGACCACGCTCACGCAGGAGGAGGCGGCGGAGCTCCGGCCGGGGGCGCGCGCGACGATCTCGGTCCCCGCGACCGGCGCGCGCGCCGAGGCGACCGTCTCGGTCGTGGTCCCCGCCGTGGACGCCTCGACGAGCCGGGTCCCGGTCGAGCTCGCGGTGCCGAACGCCGCGGGCCGCTTCCTCCCGAACGCCTACGCACGCGCCGAGCTGCCGCGCGGCGCGCCACGCGACGCATGGCGCGTGCCGTCGGCCGCGCTGCTGCAACGCGACGGCGGCCGCGCGGTCTGGGTGGCCGGCCGCGACGGCGTCGCGCGCGCCCTGGCGGTCCGGCTCCTCGGCGAGGAGGGCGATCTCGCGCTGGTCGCGCCGGAGGACGGCGCGCCGTGGCCGGGCGAGCTGCGCGTCGTCGAGGACCCGCCCCTCGGCCTCGCCGAGGGGACGAGCCTCGCGGAGGTGCGCGGATGACGCTCTCCGACGTCGCCATCCGCCGTCCCGTCTTCACCGCCATGCTCTCCGTCGCCCTGGTGGTCCTCGGGGTGCTCGGATACCGGCGGCTCGGGACGGACCTCTACCCCGACGTCGCGATCCCCATCGTCACGATCAGCACGGCCTACCCGGGCGCGAGCCCGGAGGACGTCGAGCAGAACGTGACGCGTCCCATCGAGGACGCGGTCTCCTCCATCGCCGGCATCGACAAGGTCTTCTCCTGGTCCCGCGAGGACGTGTCGATGGTCTTCATCGAGTTCAAGCTCTCGGTGCCGCTCGGGGACGCGGTCCAGAGCGCCCGCGACAAGGTCGGCGTCGCGCAGGGGCAGCTCCCGCTCGGCGCGCACGCCCCCGTGATCGCCCAGTACGACCTCTCCGCCCAGCCGGTGCTCGTGTTCTCCGCCGCGTCGGGCCAGGATCCCATCGCGCTCCGCGAGAAGCTGGACGACCAGACCCGGCCGCGGCTCGAGCAGGTCGAGGGCGTGGCGGCGGTCCGGATCGTGGGCGGCGCCGAGCCCGAGATCGCGGTCGAGCTGTCCCGCGACCGGCTCCGCGCCCTCGGGCTCGCGCCGGACGCGGTGCTCGCGCGCATCCAGGGCGAGCACCTCGATCTGCCGGGCGGCCGGTACCCGAGCGGCTCCACCGAGGTCGGCGTCCGCGTGCGCGGCGAGTTCAGGGACGTGGACGAGCTCCGGCGGATGCCGGTCGCGACGGCGGCGGACGGCTCGCTGGTCCGCCTCGAGGACGTCGCGCTCGTGCGGCGGGGGGCGAAGGAGGTGCGGACCGTCGTCCGGACGAACGGGGTCGAGGCGGTGGCGGTCGAGGTCGTGAAGCAGGCCGGCGCCAACTCGGCCGCGGTGGCCAACGCCGTGAAGCGGCTCCTCCCGGAGCTCGAGCGCGAGCAGGGGTTCCAGGCGCAGCTCCTCGTCGATCAGTCCGCCACGATCGAGGCGAACGCGCGCGAGGTCTGGGTCGCCATCTTCTTCGGCGGCGCCATGGCGATCCTGATCATCCTCCTCTTCCTGCTCGACCTCCGCGGCACGCTCATCTCGGCGCTCGCGCTCCCGACCTCCGTCGTCGGCACGCTGTTCGTGATGTACGCGCTCGGGTTCTCCCTGAACCAGATCACGCTGCTCGGCCTCTCCCTCGCCATCGGCCTCCTCATCGACGACGCGGTGGTGGTGCGCGAGAGCATCACGCGCCGCCTCGAGCGGGGCGAGCCGCCCGCGCTGGCCGCGAGCCACGGGACGCAGGAGATCGCCCTCGCGGTCATGGCCACCACGTTCACGCTGGTCGCGGTGTTCGTGCCGGTCGCGTTCATGCGAGGGATCACGGGCCAGTTCTTCCGGGAGTTCGGGCTCACCATCACCGCGGCGGTCCTGATCTCCCTGTTCGTGGCGTTCACGCTCGACCCGATGCTCTCCGCGCGCTTCGCCCGGGCGCGCGCCCCGGGCGCGGCGCGCCGCGAGCACCCGGTGGTCCGGCGGATCCGGGCCGGCTTCGAGCGCGGCGACCGCGTCTACGCGCGGACGCTGGGCTGGGTCCTGGAGCACCGACGGATCACCGCCGGGGCGGCGGTCCTGCTCCTCGCCGGCAGCTTCTTCCTGCTCCCGCTCCTCGGCTCCGAGTTCTCGCCGAAGGAGGACCGGAACCAGCTCATCGTGAACCTCGAGTACCCGCCCGGCACGAGCGTCGCCACCGCGTCGCGCCGGAGCGCCGCGCTCGAGGATCGCGTCCGCGCGCTGCCGGGCGTCACCGCGGTCTACTCGACGGTCGGGGACCAGGATGACCCGCGCCTCGTCCGCTGGCGGGTGAACCTCGTGGACAAGGGCGCGAGGCCGGACGGCGTCGAGCGGTACAAGGACTGGATCCGCGCGATCCTCGCCGGCGACGACCGGCTCGCCACCCGCGCCGTCTCCGACCCGCCGATGATGGAGGGGCTCGGCGACTTTCCGCCCATCCTGATGCACGTCACCGGGCGCGACTTCGGGCAGCTCCGCAAGGAGGCCGACTTCATCGTCGCGGCGATGGCCGGGATCCCCGCCCTCACGGACGTCCAGCTCAAGGACTCGCCCGGGAGGCCCGAGCTCCACGTGGACGTGGATCGCGAGGAGGCCGCGCGGCTGGGCGTGCCCGCCGGCGCGGTCGGGCTCCAGGTCCGGCTCGCGACCCAGGGCGAGGTCGCCGGGAAGCTCCGGGAGGGCCGTCGCGAGTCCGACATCCGGGTCCGGCTCGCCGCCGAGGATCGGGAGTCCCCCGGAGCGCTCGGGTCGATGTGGATCGCGACGCCGAAGGGGCCGGTCGCGCTCTCCCAGCTCGCGCGGCTCGAGCGCGCCACCAGCCCCGCCGTGATCGAGCACGAGCGCCGCGAGCGCAAGCTCTCGGTCTGGGCCCAGATCGCGCCCGGCCACGACCTGGGCCGCGCGGTCGAGGCGCTCCACGCGAAGCTGGACGGACACGTGCGACCGCCTGGCTACGACTACGTCTGGGACGGCATGCAGAAGGAGCAGAAGGACTCGCAGGCGAACATGGCCTTCGCGCTCCTCGTCGCCGTCGTCTTCATCTTCATCGTCCTCGCGAGCCAGTTCGAGTCGCTCGTGCACCCCTTCACGATCATGATCTCGCTGCCGCTCGCCCTCGTGGGAGCGGTGCTCGGGCTGCTGGTGACCCGCAACACCGTGAACCTCGGCTCGCTCATCGGCGTCATCCTGCTGATGGGGCTCGTCACGAAGAACGCGATCCTGCTCGTGGACGGCGCGCTGCAGCACCTGCGGGAGGGCGACGCGCCGGACGAGGCCATGCGCAAGTCCGGACCGCGCCGGCTCAGGCCGATCCTGATGACGAGCGCGGCGATGGTGCTCGGCATGCTCCCGACCGCGCTCGGCCGCGGCATGGGGAGCGAGTTCCGCGCGCCCATGGCGATCGCCGTGATCGGCGGCGTGATCACCTCGACGATGCTGACGCTCTGGGTGGTCCCGGCCGTGTTCGTGACCGTGGAGCGGCTCCGGGCCCGGCTCCGTCGCCGGCCCCTCTCGCCGGTCGCGCTCGACGAGGAGGAGACCGCCGCCGTTGCGCGCGACGCCTCCGGCGGCCGATGATGGCGGGGCCGCTCCGGCGGCCGGCTCTTACCCGTTCCCCGGGAGCTCGACGTGACCGATCGCCGCGCCTTCTCCGTCGCCGTCTTCTGCCGCCACTCCGGCGCGGTCCTCCTCATCCGTCACCGGCGGCTCGGCACCTGGCTCCCGGTCGGCGGGGAGATCGAGGCCGGCGAGACGCCGCTCGAGGCCGCGCGCCGCGAGCTCCGGGAGGAGACCGGCCTGGCCGGCGCGTTCCCGTCCGGCCTCGGCGTGGACGGGACGCCCGCGGGGCTCATCGGGTACGAGGAGCACCCCGCCGGCGCGAAGGGGCTGCACATGAACTTCGCCTTCGTGGCCGACGTCGCGACGCGCGAGCTCTCGGCCTGCGACGAGTGGGACGCCGCCCGCTGGGTGCGCGCCGACGAGCTCTCGTCCGTCTCCTGCCCCGAGAACGTCCGCCAGCTCGCCGTGATCGCGCTCGCGGCGACGGGCCGCTGAGCCCGTCTGCAGCCTCGGGACGCTCGGCGGTCGGGCAGGCGCACAGGGCGGCGCCCGGGAGCGGTGCGGCGGAGCGCGGAGCGCATGGGCGAGCGCTCCGTCCTGGTCGTCCTCACCTTTTCAGCATGCCGCGCGGTGCACGCTCCGCGACCGGCGGCGCCGGGACGGCGGCGCCGCTTGTGCCGACTCACCCCAGCCTGCCGGCGCTCCGGGCGGCCGCCAGCGCCTGCCGGGCGTGCCCCTTGTGGGAGCGCGGGACCCAGACCGTCTTCGGGGCCGGAGAGCCGGGCGCGGTCGTGATGTTCGTCGGCGAGCAGCCGGGGAACGACGAGGACCTCGCCGGCGCACCGTTCGTGGGCCCTGCGGGCCGCCTGCTGGATAGGGCGCTGGCCGAAGCGGGCCTCGATCGCCGCGCCGCCTACGTGACGAACGCGGTGAAGCACTTCAAGTGGGTGGCGCGCGGGAAGCGGCGGATCCACCAGAAGCCGAGCCCGGGCGAGATCCGGGCGTGCGCGCCGTGGCTCGCGGCCGAGCTGGCCGTGGTCCGCCCGCGCGCGCTCGTGTGCCTGGGCGCGACGGCGGCGCAGGCGCTCCTCGGCCGGGACTTTCGCGTCACCGCGCACCGAGGCGAGGTCTTCTTCACCTCACGCCTGGCGCCGATCGTGATGGCCACCGTCCACCCGTCGTCCATCCTGCGGGCGCCCGACGACGAGACCCGGCGCGCCGAGCGCGCGGGGTTCGTGGAAGACCTGCGGCGGCTCGCAGCCGCGCTGCGATCCGGCGCGCCCGAAGCGCCCTCGGTCCCCGCGGGACCATAGGCCTGCCTTCACGCGAGGTACTTGCCGAGGATGGGGGCGAGGCGCTCTCGGGCATCCTGCGGGACGCGGGAGCGATCGGACCAGATGGCGAGGGAGAGGGCGGACTGGCAGGCGCAGGGCTTGTCGGAGGCGGCGACGAGCGGGAGCGCGCGGCGGATGAGCTCGACGGCGTTCTGGGTGGCGGCCTTGACG
>NZ_JALCZA010000117.1 GCF_022690765.1 Anaeromyxobacter oryzisoli
GACCCCGCCGGGCGGGAGGTGCGGGCGATCGGGCTGGCGCGGGGCGCGACGGGCGGCGGCGCCGGCGGCGGTGCGAGCACGGGCGGCGCCGCGACGGCCGGCGCGGCACCCGGCCCGTGCCCCGTGATGACGTGCTCGCACGTCCGGCACTTCAGCCGGAAGCGGCGGCCCGCCACCTTCTCGTCGGCGATGGAGTAGCGGCGACCGCATTGGTCGCAGGAGAAGTTCACCCCGCCGATGCTACAGAGCCGGCGTGGAGCCGCGTATCCCGCGGGGTGGTTACACGATCCCGTGATTCAGCGACGTTCGCGACTACCCAGCTCCACGAGCGCGGCGGCCTCCTCGGCGCCGCACGCGTCCTCCCCCTCGTCGCCGTCGATCCACGGATCGCGGCCGGTGGCGGCCGCCACCTGGCGCTGGAGCTCGCGATCGAGGAGGTGCGACGGGACGACGTGCCCCAGGGCGTTCAGCAGGTTTCCCTTCACCGCCGGGTGCTCGACCGAGAGCTCCGCCAGGAGCGCCTTCACCCGCTTCCGCCGCAGGTTGGGCTGGGAGCCACACAGGTCGCAAGGGACGATGGGGAACGCCATCGCCCGCGCGAACGCCGCGATCTCGTCCTCGGCCGCGTAGCAGAGGGGCCGGATGACGACGTTGCGACCGTCCTGCGCGTGGAGCCGCGGCGGCATGCTCTTCAACGCGCCGGAGTACAGCGCGCTGAGGAGGAGCGTCTCGATGAGATCGTCGCGGTGGTGCCCGAGCGCGATCTTCGTGCAGCCGAGCTCGACCGCGGCGTTGTAGAGGACGCCACGACGGAGGCGGGAGCAGACCGGGCAGGTGGTCTTCCCTTCCGGCACGAGCCGGCGCACGACCGAGTAGGTGTCCCGGTGCAGCATCCGGTACGGCACGCCGACGGCCTGGAGATGCCGCTCGACGACCTCGGCCGGATAGCCCGGCTGCCCCTGGTCGAGGTTCACGGCCAGCAGCTCGAACCTGATCGGCGCCCGCTCCTGCAGGCGCATGAGCAGGTGGAGCAGCGTGTAGCTGTCCTTTCCTCCCGAGACGGCGACCAGGATGCGGTCGCCCTCCTCGACGAGGTCGAAGTCCTGGATGGCGCGCGCGGTGGCGCGGAGGAGCCGCTTCTCGAGGCGTACGACGTCGTTCATCGGAGGTGCCGATCCGGGCCGGGGCGGGGCCCGCCAGCCTCTTCTAGCCCGGCGCCGGGTCCCGGTCGAGCCGGGGGGCCCCGAAAACCTTTGACCTGCCCCCCAGCGCTGCGTTAACTGGCGCGGATCTCCAGACGGGGATGAGGACACGATGCCCGCGAAGGACCTCGGCACCAAACACACCTGCTTCAAGTGCGGCACGAAGTTCTACGATTTGAAGAAGCCCGCGCCGATCTGCCCGAAGTGCGGCGCGGATCAGCGTGAGAGCCCGGCCAAGAGCCCGCCCCCTGCGGAGCGGCGCCCACGGGCGGCCGCTCGACCGGCCGAGCCCGAGGCCGAAGAGACCGAGGTCGTCGAGGCCGCGGTCGACGAGGAGGAGCTCGAGCCCGACGAGGCCGAAGACGTCGGCGACGGCGACGGCGACGAGACATAGGGGGCGGACGCGGGGCGTTCGGATCACGGGCACGGCGACGGAGGCCGTGGCCGTCACCGTTCGCGTGGACCGCGTTCCGCCTCCCGATCCCCGTCGGCCGTGCGCGCCGAGACCTCGACGCGTCGAGCGCGCGCGTCCGGGACGGATCACGGCCCAGAGGACATGGGAGCCGGGACACGGGCACGTGACGGGCGAGGGGTGAACGTTTCCCTCCTCCGCCGGGCCCCGAAGCCGACGTTGCCTCCCTGGGCGCCCGCGGCTATCAGCCGCGAGTGACGACGACGACGACGACCGTCAGCGTTCCGCTCCGGACGACCAGCCCGCTCGCCCACCTGAGGGATCTCTTCCTCCTCTCGAAGCCGAGGCTGTCCGGGCTGGTGGTGATCACCTCCGCGGGCGGCATGTGGCTCGCACCCGGCCGCATCGCGCCTGCCCGGGCCGTTCTCACCGTGCTCTCGACCGCGGCGGTCGTCGGCGCCGCCAATGCGCTGAACTGCTACCTCGAGCGCGACATCGACGCGCGGATGCGGCGGACCCGCGACCGTCCCATCCCCGCCGGCCGGGTCGAGCCGTTCGTGGCCCTCGGCCTCGGGATCGCGGTCCCGGCGTTCGCGATCCCGATCCTCGCGCTCGCCGCGGGCCCGCTCACCGCGCTCCTCGCCGTCGTCGCGCTCGCGACGTACGTCCTCGTCTACACGCCGATGAAGCCGCGCTCGACGCTCGCCCTGTTCGTGGGGGCGATCCCGGGCGCGATCCCACCGCTCATGGGCTGGACCGCGGTGACCGGGGGGATCGAGGCGGGCGGCGTCGCGCTCGCGGCGCTCCTGTTCGTGTGGCAGCTCCCGCACTTCCTCGCGATCTCGATCTATCTCGCGGAGGACTATGCCCGCGGCGGCCTCAAGGTGTTCGCGCTGATCCACGGCGAGGCGCGGACCCGCCTGTGGATCGCGGTCTTCTCCGTCCTCCTGGTCCCGGTGTCGCTCGCGCTCGTACCGCTGCGGGTCGCCGGGCCGCTCTACGGCGCCGCGGCCGTCGCGCTCGGCGCGGGGCTCGCGGGCTTCGCGCTCCTCGGCCTCGGCCGCGCCGGCGGGCGGTGGGCGCGCTCGTTCTTCCTCGCGACCCTGATCTACCTGACCGCGCTGTTCGCCGTGCTCTTCGCGCTCCGCCCCGGGGACCTCTCGTGACCGGCGCCGCCGCGCCGCGACTCGCCCTCGAGGGGATCGCCTTCCGCTACGGCGCGCGCGAGGTGCTCCGCGGTGCCTCGCTCGAGATCGCCCCCGCCGAGATCGTCGGCCTCCTCGGCCCGAACGGCGCCGGGAAGTCCACCCTCTTCGCGATCCTCGCCGGGCTGCTGCCTCCCGCGGCCGGCACCGTGCGGCTCGACGGCCGCGAGATCCCGGCGGGCGCACGCGGGCTGCGGGCGATCTCCGGGATCGTGTTCCAGGCGCCGGGGCTCGACGGGAAGCTGTCGGCCCGGGAGAACCTCCGGATGGCGGCGGCGCTGTACCGCGTCCCGCGCGCAGAGGCGAGGCGGCGCATCGCGCGGCTCCTCGAGGACGCCGGCCTCACCGGGCGCGCCCGCGAGCCCGTCGAGCGGCTCTCCGGCGGGCTGCGCCGCCGCGTGGAGCTCGCCCGCGCCCTCGTCCACCGCCCCGCGATCCTGGTCATGGACGAGCCGACGAGCGGCCTCGACGCGGCGGCGTTCCGTGCCTTCTGGGGCTCGGTGGAGGCGCTCCGGCGCGACGAGGGGGTCACCGTGATCATCACGACGCACCAGCCGGAGGAGGCGGAGCGGTGCGATCGCCTCGCGGTGCTCTCCGGTGGCGTCGTGGTCGCGTGCGACACGCCCGCTGCGCTCCGGGCCCGCATCCCCGGCGACGTGGTGGTGATCGAGGCGGACGAGCCCGACGAGGTGGCGGCGGTCATCACGGCCCGGCTCGGGCTCCCCGCGCGCGTCCGCGAGGGCGCGGTCCACGTCGAGCGGGAGCACGCCCACACCCTGGTGCCGCGGCTCGTGGAGGCGTTCCCGGCGGGCCGGCTCCGCGCCGTCTCGCTCCGCCGCCCCACGCTCGCCGACGCCTACCTCGCCATCACCGGCGCGGCGCTCGAGGAGGACGACGAGGAGGCGGCCGCGTGAGCAGGCCTCGGACCTCGGGCGTCAGGCCTCAGGAGAGGCCTCAGGAGAGGACCCCGCCCTCGCCCCCGATCGGACCGGCGAGCGGCCCGCTCCCGCCGCGTGCGGCGATCGCCTAC
Organism: Anaeromyxobacter oryzisoli; assembly: GCF_022690765.1. GTDB lineage: Bacteria > Myxococcota > Myxococcia > Myxococcales > Anaeromyxobacteraceae > Anaeromyxobacter > Anaeromyxobacter oryzisoli. Next base: position 3,850 of record NZ_JALCZA010000117.1, read on the forward strand.
GACCTCGCCACCGCGGCGGTCCTCTGGCGCCGCGACCTGGTCCGGTTCTTCCGCCAGCCCTCCCGCCTCGCGGGCGCGCTCGGCCAGCCGATCATCTTCTGGTTCGTCATCGGCGCGGGCATGTCCGGGACGTTCCGCATGGGCGGCGCACCCCGGGCCGGCTATCTCTCCTACTTCTACCCCGGCGTCGTCCTGATGGTGGTCCTCTTCGCCTCCATCTTCACGACGCTCTCGGTGATCGAGGACCGTCACCGCGGCTTCCTCCAGGGCGTGCTCGCGGGCCCCGGGTCCCGCTTCGCGCTCGTCCTCGGCAAGACGCTCGGGTCGGCGTCCGTCGCCCTCACGCAGGCGGTCCTGTTCCTCCTCCTCGCGCCCGCGGCCGGGTTCCCGTATCGGTCGGTGAGCTGGCCGCTCCTCCTCGCCGCCCTCGCCCTCGCCGCCGTCGCCCTCGCGGCGCTCGGGTTCGCGGTGGCGTGGGGCGTGGACAACGTGCAGGGCTACCACGCGATCCAGATGACCCTCCTCGTGCCGCTCTGGGTGGTCTCCGGGGCGATGTTCCCGCTCCCGGCGGACCGTCCGGGCTTCGCGGCGGTGATGCGCTGGAACCCGCTCTCGTACGCGGTCTCCGCGGCCCGGCGCGCGCTCGGCGGCCCCGGCGCGCCGGGCGCCCTCCCCGGCTCGGCGCTCCGCGACGTGGCGGTCTGCGCGGCGTTCGCCGGCGCGGGGCTGCTCCTCGCGCTGCTCGCGGCGCGGAGGCCGCCGCGGCCGTGACCCTCGCGGACGCCCTCCCCACCGTCAACGCGGTCCTCAACGCGACGACCGCGGCCCTGCTCGCGTGCGGGCTCGTCGCGATCCGGCGGGGCGCCTGGCGGGTGCACCGCGGGTTCATGCTCGCCGCGTGCGCGACGTCGGTGCTCTTCCTCGTCGGGTACGTCACGCGCGTCGCGCTCACCGGGACGCACCGCTTCCCCGGCGGCGGCGGGCTCCGGGCGCTCTACCTCGCGGTCCTCCTCTCCCACACCGTCCTCGCGGCGGTCGTTCCACCCCTGGCGCTGCGGACGCTCTTCCTGGCGGTCCGCGCCCGGTTCCCGGCCCATCGCCGGCTCGCCCGCGCCACGCTCCCGATCTGGATGTACGTGTCGGCCACCGGGGTGGTCGTGTATCTGATGCTGTACCACCTGCCCGTCGCCGCGGCCCGCTGAGGGAACGCGCGCGCGCGTACACCGGAGCGCCCGGATCCAGGGCGCCCGAAGTTCACCTCGGGAGCGCGCCGGCCGCGCGGTAGCATCCTCGCATGACCTCTCGCGCCCTCGTCCTCCCCGTCGCCGCCCTGCTCCTCACCGCCTGCTGGACGGTGGAGCGGATCGAGCTCGATCCCGGCTCGCTCCGGTTCGCCGGCACCGGCAAGTCGTCCCGGGTGCACGCCACCCCCATCGACCGGCATGGTCGGGCGGTGCCGGAACAGACCTGCGTCTGGTCGTCCTCCGACGAGCGCGTCGCGACGGTGGAGGGGGTGCACAACGACGCCACCGTCGTCGCGGTCGGGCCGGGCACCGCCGCCGTCCGCTGCCGGATCCGCGACGTCACCGTCGAGTCCACGGTGATCGTCCGGAAGGTGACCCGCGTCGCGGTGAAGCCCGAGCGTGCCGACCTGAAGGTGCTGGACACGCCGGCGCCGCTCTCGCTCGACGTCCAGGCCTTCGACGACCAGGGCGCGCCGTTCGCCGGCCGGGTCGCGAGGGTGACCTGCGCGAGCGAGGACGTCTGCCGCGGCGACGCCCGGGGGCAGCTCTGGGCGGTCGGCGCGGGCGACACCACCGCGACCGTCGAGATCGAGGGCGCCCGCGCGACGCTGCCCGTGCACGTCGTGGACGCCCGCACCGCCGCGGGGAGGCCCCAGGCGGTGCGGGGCAACCCGATGGAGGCGATCGAGCGGGCGGTGAAGGCACGCGACGAGGCCGAGCGGAAGCAGGGGAAGCGCTGATCGCGCCTCTCGCCGCCGCCGGGCCTCCTTCGCGCCCGGGGCCTACTTCCCGCCCAGCTTCGCCGCCTCCGCGGCGTGCGCTCCCCGCGGGCAGAGCTTCGCGTAGGCCTCGAGCCGGGCCTTCGCCCGGTCGGTGAGCTTGCCGGCGTCGTGCTCGAGCTTCCCGGCGCCCCAGAGCGCGTCGCAGTTCGCGGGATCGAGCTCGAGCGCCTTCCCGTACAGGTCCTCGAGCACCTCGCGCTTCGCGCCGCGCGCCCGCTCGACGTCCGCCTTCTCGACGTAGGCCGCCGCGGCGCCGCCCGCGCCGCCCGCGCCGTACTCGTCGATGGCCTGGGTCAGCTCGACGAGCGCGCCGGGGATGTTGTTCTTCTCCCGGTACAGGCGGGCGAGGGCGACGCGCGCGTCCGGGAACGGCTTCCCGAGCGCGATCGCCTTCTCGTACTGGCCGCGGGCGAGATCGGCGTCGCCCGACGCCCGGTAGGCGTCGCCGAGGAGGAGCGCGAGGCGCGGGCTCTCCCCGAGCCGCGCGACGGCCTTCTTCACGACGTCGATCGCCTGGGGCGTGCCGCCCTCCTTGGCGAGGAGCGCGCGCACCAGATCGGCGTAGAGCGAGAGCCGCTTCGAGTCGAGCGAGACCGCCCGCTGGAACGCCTCGACGGCCCCTGCCGCGTCGCCGCCGCGGAGCTTGCGCTGGCCGACGAGCCACGGGAGGTCGGGGTTCGCGGGATCGAGCTTCGCCGCCTCGCCCTCCTCCTTGGCCGCCTCCTCGCCCCTGCCGCGCGCCGCGAGCACGCCGCCGCGGATCGCGTGCGCGAGGGCGAGCTGCGGCTTCGACGCGCCGGTCCGCGGCTCCAGCACCGCCGCCGCGGCGCGGCCCGCCTCCTCCACCTGCCCGCGCCCGAGCAGCACCAGCGCCTTGCCCAGGATCGAGGGGACGTGCTCCTTCTCGGCGCGGAGCGCGTAGTCGTACCAGCCGCTCGCCTGCAGCTCGTACCCCTCGCCCCGCCGGCGGAACTGCTCGGCGAGGAGCCACGCGGTGCGGGCGTCCCCCGGGTTCTGCTTCTGCGCGCGCGCGAGGGCGTCGCGCGCCGCGTCGAGGTCCCCGGTGCGGAGGTCGACCGCGCCGAGCACCGCCGTCAGGAACGCGCTCTGGGAGCCGTTCTCGCCGCCGAGGACGGCGTCGAGCGTCTCCTTCGCGCCCGCCGCGTCGCCCGCCGCCAGCTTGAGGTACGCCTCCGCGGCGATGAGGTGCGAGTGGCGACCGAGGGCGCGGCCCGCCTGGTCGTGCTGCAGCGCGAGCGTCCGGGCGGCGTCGCCGTCCCCGTGCTCGGCGTAGCGGATCGCCGAGACGTAGGCGAGGAAGGCATGGCCGGCCAGGGAGTCGGGATCCGCCTTCAGGATCTCCTCCGCCTTCGCGCCGGCCTCGACGTAGGCCGGGTAGACGTCCCGGTCCACGAGCGGGGTGGTCTCCTTGAGCAGCGCCGCGACCTTCTCGATCCGCGCGCCGCGCGCCTTGTTCCACATCGCCCACCCGCCGAGCGTGAGGACGAGCACGGCCGCGAGCGCCACGGTGGTGAGGAGGGTGGCGCGGCGGCCTCCCTTCGTGTCGCGCGCGCCCGCGGGGAGCTGGAACGCCTGGGTGCCGTACTTCTCCGCGAGCTGCTCGGCGTAGGCGCGCCCCTGCACGCGCTGCGTCGGCGGCGGGGTCGGCAGCGGGACCTCCTCGGACCGCTCGACCGGGGCCGCGGGGGCAGCCTGGCGCGACGTGACCGGAGCGGCGGCTGGCGCCTGCGGCGCGGCGACGGTGGCGCGCGCCGCGGCGGCGGTGGCGCGCGGAGCGGCAGTGGGCGGCGGCGCGGGCGGAGGCGCCGCGGCGACGCCGTACTTCGCGAGCGCCTCCCGGATCGCGGGGTCGTCGGGCGCGCTCTCGGCGGCGCGGCGGAGGGCCGCCTCGCCCGCGGCGCGGTCGCCTACCCGCATGTGCAGCACGCCGGCGAGCAGGTTGGCGGCGGCGAACGTCGGGAACGCGCCGAGCACCGCGGCGAGCTCCTCGAGCGCCTTGCGATCCTTCCCCTGGTCCGCGTAGACGCGCGCGAGCAGGACCTTCGCGGCGGGGTCGTCGGGGTGGGCCTTCACGCCCTTCTTGCAGACGACCATCGCCTCCATGAAGCGGCCCGCCGCGAGGTAGGCCTCCGTCAGGGGTCGATAGGCGTCGGAGCCGGGATCGGAGGCGAACGCGTGCTCCAGGGCGGACAGCTCGGCGGGCGTGATGGGCTTCGAGGGTGTGGGCATGTTCGGGGGAGCAAGATAGCATCCGTCCCGGCCAAACGGCGCTTGACACGTTCTCGCCCAACCGCTAAGAACGCGCGTCGCCCGCACCTGAGGCGAAGAGTCCTGGGGCTGTAGCTCAGCTGGGAGAGCGCTAGAATCGCACTCTCGAGGTCGTCGGTTCGATCCCGATCAGCTCCACCAATCCGAAGCGGCCCTGCGGAAACGCCGGGCCGCTTCTCTTTTCGGCGCGGCTCACGCGCCGGAGCGCGGCGGCGGGGGCGCGGTGCGCTCGCCCGCCACCGCCCCGGCGTCGGACACGACGTGCACGGTCTGCGTCGGGAACGCGAGCGAGGTGCCCGCCCCCTCGACGATCTCCATGAAGCCGAGGAAGAGCTCCTGGCGCAGCGCGGTGAACTCGTTCCAGTCCGTGGTGTCGAACCAGGCCATCACCTCCACGTCGAGGGTCGAGGCCTGCAGGGCGACGAAGCGGACGCTCGGCGGGGACTCCTTCGAGAGCCTCGGGTGCGCGCGCAGGGCCGCCTCGATCCGGGCGAGCACCTCCCGCATCTGCGCCGCGGTGGTGCCGTAGGAGAGGCCGAGGGTCACGTACAGCCGGATCCGATCGCGCGCGGCGAAGGTCTCGGTCTTCATGTCCGCGAGCTTCCCGTTCGGGATCGAGACGAGGGTCCGGTCGAGGGTGCGGAAGCGCGTCGAGCGCAGGCCGATCGTCTCGACCGTGCCGGTGAAGTCGTCGATCTTCACGAAGTCCCCGGTCCGGAACGGCTGGTCCACCCCGATCGCCACCGAGCCGAAGAGGTGCTCGACCGTCTTCTGCGCCGCGAGGGCGATGGCGATGCCGCCGATGCCGAGGCCGGCGAGGAGGCTCGCCACCTGGAAGCCGAGCTCGTTCAGCGCCGCGATGAGGCCGATGGCGGCCACGAGCACCTTGCCGAGCCTCCGGCCCAGCGGCAGGAGCCCCGCGAGGCCGCGATCCGCGCGCGTCCAGGGCGCCTCGGCCGCGATCGCGAACGCGATGTCCACCACGCGGAAGCCCGCCCAGAACAGCACGAGGTACGCCGTCGACCGCAGGATCCGCTGCAGGACGCCCACCGCCGCGTCGTCGAGCAGGAGCGCGGACTGGAACGCCGTGACGATGGCGATCGTCCAGAGCCACCGGAGCGGCCCGGCGAGCTTCGCCAGCAGGAGGTCGTCCCAGCGCGTCGGCGTGCGCGCAGCGAGGTGGCCGAGGATCAGCCGGGTGAGCCAGGCGAGCACCGCGCCCAGGACGTAGGCGAGGACCACCAGGACCGGGAGCGCCACCCACTGCCACCAGAGGAGCCCGCGCGGTCCGCGGGCCAGCAGCGGCGCCGGGAGGTGCTCCTCGAAGAAGGGGCGCGCGTCCGTCGGCACGAAGCGCTCGCGCGGCGCGCTGGGAGCGGGAGCGGGAGCGGTGGTGGCGGCGGCGGGCGCAGGGGGCGCCACGCCCTGCGACGCCGCGAGGACGGGGGCGGCGAGCGCGACGAGCAGGGCAGCCGCGGCGGCGCGTCCCGGGAGGCGGAGCGGGTTCATGGCCGCGGAGGATAGCGCGCGGCCGCCGCGTGGCGGGTTACATTGAAGCCCGCGAGCTCGTCGAAGAGGTCGACGCGCTCGCGGGCCGACCCGCGCGAGCGGGGCGCAGGTGGGTGAAGCGCCCGGATCCACTTCGGGCGCGAGGGACGGGCAAGGGTCCGCCCCTCCCAGTCGAGGAGCCGGGATGACCCGCATCGCGATGGAGGCGTTCGAGGAGGGGACGGAGATCGTCCGCGTCTACCTGGCCACGACGCTGGCCGAGGCCCGGCAGGTCGAGGCCGTGCTGGACGCGGTCGCGCTCCGCTACGCCGTCGAGGTGGAGGAGTTCGCGACTCCGACCGCCCTCGGCTCGAACGCGCCGCGGCGCGGAGCCGGGTTCTGGCTCGCGCCCGGCGACCTCGACGCGTCGTGCGACGCGCTCGAGCGCGCGGGGCTCGTGCGCGGGCTGGTCCAGCGCTGAGCCGGGCTCGAGCCCGGACGTCGGGCTCGGTCCTCCGGGATCCGCGCGGGGCCTCGCCCGCGTGCCTCTAGGCCGCCTTGGGCTTCGGGAGCGGCTTGTTCTTCTCGAACGTGGCCCCCTCGCCGAACTTGGCGACGATCTTCCGCTTGGTGTCGAGGCCGGTCGCCTCGATGACGAAGTTCGGGACTCGGCGGGCCCGGTTGTCCGCCACCCACTTCGTGATCTCGGTGCGGGGGCGCCGCGCGGCGGCGCGGCGGGCG
>NZ_JALCZA010000118.1 GCF_022690765.1 Anaeromyxobacter oryzisoli
CGGCGAGCTGCTCCCGCCCAACTGGGCCGCTGCGCGGCGCGCCGCGGCAGCCTGATCCCACTCGCACTCGCCGAAGCCTCCCACGCCGGTCCGCCGGACCGCTACGTGCGGTCGGCCGGGCGGATACAGACCAACTCCAGCTCCGGCGCTACCGGTCGCTGCACTCGCGCATCCACTGGCGGCTCACATCGACCCGCTCACGCCCGAGGACACGGCCGAGTACCTGCGGTACCGCATGACGCGGGCCGGCTGCGATCGCGACGTCTTCACCCATGACGCCGTCCAGATGCTCCACGAGGCCGCCACCGGCGGCATGCGCGACCTCGACCGATTTGCGACCGGGTGCCCGCGCGAGGCCGCCCGCAGGAAGCGCAAGCTCGTCGAGCGGGACCTCCTTCCGCACATCCTCAACCGCGACGGACTTGAGCGCGAGCGATGATCGCGCCCCCCCCGCCCTCGCCGCGTGGCCTCGGCCGGCGGCGGGGCGCCCGGCGATGTCCATCACGCCGCTGCGCGCGCCCCGCTCAAGCGGCGAATGGACAGCAGCCAGGCTGTTAGCATCTCCATCAACGAGCTTGAGCGGCCACACTTGGCGGAGACGATCTCGTGGAAGTCGACCGCGATCTCGTCCTGCGCGTGCTTGGGCGCCTTCCGCTGCATGTTCCGGAGCTTGTGCACGGCGCAGCGCTGCACCGCCGCCTTCGGCCAGACGAGCTGCACCGCGTGGCGAAACCCAGGGTTCCCGTCGATGACGCAGAGCTGGCGGCGGATCCCTTCAGCGCCGTGGTCTTGTGGCCGTCGCCCACGAACTCGACGGGCACCTCCTCGTTCGCCTCGCCGAGGTCCGGTTCTGCGACTGGACCTTGAGCACGCCCTTCGCGAGCTCGAGCTCAACCGCGTGCGCCTTGTCGGAGGAGAGGAGCGAGATGCGCCGCAGCGTCTGGAGTGAACGTGCGCCGGTCGGCGGCTCCCCTGGCCAAGCAACCTGCGACGGCAACGTTGTCCCCGCGGAATGCGCGCGGTAGACCCTCACCCATGGATCCCGTGCTGAAGCTCGCAGTGGCGATGCAGTCGAACCCAGGGGTGTACGCTCTCCTGCTTGGGTCCGGCATATCGCGTGCATCCGGCATCATGACCGGCTGGGAAATCACGCTCGATCTCATCCGGCGAGTGGCGCTGGCAACTGGCGCTGCTCCCGGGACGAATCTCGAACAGTGGTACCGCGCGACCTACGGGGAGGAGCCCGACTATTCGCGGGTGCTGGAGACATTGACTCAGTCGCCCGACGAACGTGCTGCGATCTTGAGGTCGTACTTCGAACCGACGCAAGAAGAGCGCGACGAGGCGAAGAAGTCGCCAACCGCCGCTCACCGCGCGATAGCGAATATGGTTCAGAGGGGGAGCGTCAAGGTGGTGCTCACCACCAACTTCGACCGACTCCTGGAGCAGGCGTTCGATGCCGTGGGCGTTGTACCGCAAGTCATCAGTTCGCCGGACACGGCGCGCGGTGCGGTGCCACTAGTCCACTCGAAGGCAACGATCATCAAGATCCACGGCGACTACCTGGACACGCGTATCAAGAATACGCGCGACGAACTGAGCAAGTACGACTCGGCGATCGATACGCTGCTCGACCGCGTATTTGACGAGTATGGGTTGATCGTCTGCGGTTGGTCGGCTGAATACGACTTCGCTTTGCGCGCAGCACTTCAACGGTGTCCGAACCGAAGGTACGGCTATTACTGGACCGCCCTCTCGACCAAGCCATCCGGGGTCGCAGCCGACCTGATTCGGCATCGCGCCGCGGAATTCATCAGCATACGGGATGCCGACACATTCTTCACGGATCTCGCGACGAAGGTTGAGGCGATAGACGGCATCTCCGCCCCAAGTGCCCCATCGGTCAAAGTCGCTGCCGCGATCGTAAGAAGATACGTCGCTGACCCGGCTCATGACGTGCGTCTGCACGAGTTCGTATCTCGCGAACTGGACGCTTGGCTCCGCGAGTTCGGCGCCGGACGGTTCTCATCTACGCACGGTGGCGAGAAGGAGTGGTCGAAACGCCGGAGCGCGTCCGAGAGCGCAACTTCCATTCTGACCGCGATCACCGTGCCCCTCATTCGATGGGGACGCGAAGACCAGCGGGTACTCTGGGAGCGAGTCCTGAAGTCGCTCGGGCGACGCAGAGCCCAGGAGGGCGGTGAGACGGCCCTCATCAATCTGCGTCGCTACCCTGCAATGCTTGTCCTCTATGCCGCGGGGATCGCCGCGACTTGGATGTGCGACTTCGCCCTGCTCCGTCGCGTTCTCGGCGTGACCCTCAACGAGCCCGAAGGTAAGGTTATCCCGGCCGAAGAGGCTCTCGCACCTAATACGGTTCTTTCGAATGCGACGCGCGACGACCTACACGCGTGGCTTCGCGAGTACTTCCGCGAACTCGTTCCCGATGACGCAGACTACACGCAGGCCTTCGACTTGTTCGAATACCTGTGGACGCTACGCTTGCTCGTCATGAAGAGAGGCCACCAGTTTCTCGGTCGATGGCCAGGGCAGCGGGACGCCATTCGTATCGTGGACTCCGAGATCGCGCAGGATGGGGCAGATTGGGCTCCGTTCCGCGAAAAGCTGTTCCCGGTGTCGTTGGAAGACTTCGAAAAGCAGCGCACTGCTTTCAACCACCAAGCGATACGGCTGCGGTACCGCTACTAGCGGCAGACCCGCTGCTTGCTCTCGGCGAAGCGACGGGGGCGGGTCCGCACTCGCGATTCACGTCGCCGTCTAGACCAAACCTCCTCGCACGAACGCCGACGAGAGCGTATCCACGACAGTTGCGGCGCGCATTCGGAGTCGCCTCCCGCGACGCAGTCCGGCCGCGCCGTGCTCCGCGGGCCTACTGCTCGCGCGTGATCTCGACGTAGTTCGGAAGCTTCTGCGCGAGATACGTGCGCAACGGCTCCGGGGTGAGAACCTCGACAGCCGTGAATTCCATCACATGGGCGTCTCGATAGATCGCTTGGTTAATGTGATCGATCTGCTCGGACTGAGCCGTGAGTATTGAACAAGGCGTGAATGGCTTCACGACAAAGTCCGGGCGGTAGCCCAGGAACCCGGCCCCCCCCTCGGTTGTAGGAGCCCAGGATCTCCGTCAAGACCGGCTCGTACACGGTAGAGCGGCGTTGCCCGAGCCCCCAGAAGCTGGCGGGGTTTGTCGCGGATGTGTCGGGCCAGTCGTTGACGATGTTTCGAAACTCCGTCTCCGTGCTGGCCAGGGTTTCGCCCCAGGTGCCCGGCTTGCTCGCCTCGGCTGGCTTGAGACGCTCCAGGAGCACGCGGCAGCGCTCGAGGTGCTCGGCATTCGCGCTGAGCAACGCGCGAACGAACGGGCCACCAAGGACCACGACGCGCAGCATCCATTCCGACTCAAGCAGTAGCGCATCCCTATGTGGAAGGATCGCCTGCGCCCACCCTTCATCGAGAAGAGTGCTCGACAGCCACTGATGATCGACTTCCTTCCGCCACACCTTGCCTAGGCTGCCAACGACGGCGGAGTGTCCAGCTTCTGTGCCGGTAAGCACCGCCAGGGTCAACAGACAGCTGCGCGCTCGGCGACCATAACGCGTCGAGGAGCGGATTGCGTTATCGACTGCAGCGAACGATGACGGAAAAGTATTGGCTCCCGCCAAAGCCCTGTAGACGGCCGCCTTCTCTGCCGGGCCCGCGCGGTCCAGGCAGTACCAGTAGGAGATCGGATTCAGCCTGTTCGTGTTTACGCGAACGACGGTCTCCTTTTCTACCGGTCCAGGCAGGGGAAGGTTCGCGCGCGCCAACATGCCCGCATGCTGCGCGTTGATCCCCGCCTCAAGACCAGCGGCGAACTGTTCGTTGTTGGTCAAGAGCAGGAAGAGGCAACCACGGAGTTCCTGACGGGCGTTGCTGACGAAGCGTTGGGTGGCGAGAGCTGTCATCTGCGGATCCGATGCGAGGCGGACGAAGTCGGCATCGGACAAATCGACGAGGCCTTGTAGGAAATGCCCCTGCTCCGCGTTGTCGATGATCACGATCCAGCGCCTGTTGTCGCCGGGCGTGACCATCTCCTTCAGCTTCTTCAGCCAGTTCCGGTCCGCGGGTATCCGGACTCCTGGCATGCGGGTGTCGTTACCGACAGTCACGACCGTCACCGTCGTGCGCGACTGTTGGATCAGATGAACGTCGAGCCGGTCGGCAGCTCCAGCGGTGCCACCCGCCACGCGATGCCAGAGGTTGTTCCCGTCCGCCTGCAAGGCGCCGGTTGCCGGCGTTCCTTCGAAGTCGGCCGCGAGCTTCCGCGCGAACATCGTCTTTCCGCCACCTTGGGGCGCGTAGACGAGAAGCGCCCGCGTGTCGCGCCGAAGGATCAACGCTTCGTAGAACGCCCGTAGTTGGTTGGAGAGCGGCGTCCAGAAGTTTAGGAAGACCCGGTACCCTTGGTACTCGGCCTCCTGAAGGCTTTCTGCTCTCTCAGGGAAGCGGATCCCCTGATACCCCGGCTGCGGTGGCGCCATGTCATCTCCCGGGCGCTACACATTCACGCAGTGTCGCGCTCGTTGTTGAACGAGGCTAGCGACAGAGCGTACCACTCCAAGCACGAGTTTCGTGAGTCGTTCCCGCACCTGTCATCCGGCGCTAACGCGGCTGGCCAGCGGACGGATACCGCGATTCGCCTGCACGCAGTCCGATGGCGCGCCTCGGATCACGAAGGCGTGTGCAGGCGAATCTTGCCCGTCACCTAACACGAAAACATAGAGGCGCCGAGGACGTGGGTCCGCGGCGCCTTTATTTGTGTGATATCGAGTAGTTACGTGAGTGGTGAGGGGGAGAATCGAACTCCCGACCTAGGGATTATGAGACCCTCGCTCTAGCCAACTGAGCTACCTCACCGAACCGGCTGAGAACGCGGGTTTATAGGGCCACGCGGGGGATCCGTCAAGCGGGCTGCGCGGTGTGGGATGCGAGGTGGGATGGCGTGCGCCCCTCCCCGTCGGCGGCTTGGGTCGCGGCCCGGGGCCGGCCGATTTCTTGACCGAAGGTACGCCCGTGGTACGAGGGTCGGGCTGGCCGGCGATATCGGAGGATTTCGCGATGCGGAAGACCATCCCCTCCCTCTCGACGCGGACCGAGGAGTTCGCCCCCCGGGAGCTTCCGCTCGAGCCTCCGAAGGCGCCCGAGCACCCGGTCCCCCGCCTCGAGAACCGGACGGCCGACCGGATCAAGGACGCCCTGCTCCGCTGGCTCGAGGAGGAGCTGTGACGAATCTCGAACTGCCCTTCGGCAACCCCACCGGCGCGGAGCTCGACGCGCTGCTGCGCGAGATCGACGACGCCCTGGATGCCTGCTTCCTCTCCGAGCTGGACGGCGCGTTCTCCCGCGCCGCCGAGGCGCGCGACGCCGCGGCGCCCGCCCCGACGCCGGCCTCCGTCGCCGCGTAGCTAGCCGTCGGCGCGGTACTCCGCCTGCTCGACCTCGAGCGCCGCGTCCACCTCCGCGGGCGCGGCGAAGATGCGCCCGAGCCGGACGTGGCGCGAGAAGAGGAAGGCGAGGCCGAGCATGGCCTGGAAGCCGAGCTGCGCCGCCCAGAGCACGTTCGCGTACGCGACGCCGTGCGTCGCGACCGTCTCCCTCGGGGCGAACAGGGCGAGCCCGAGCACGATCGCGCCCTGGAACGTGCCGACCATCCCGGGGCCGGCCGGGATCATCACCCCGACCACCAGCACCCCGAGGAGCGTGCACGCCGCCGCCGCGTCGAGCTGGAACCCGAACCCGCGCGCGAGGACCTGCATCCCCCACGCGTTCACGCCCCAGTAGACGGCGGTCAGCAGGAAGAACAGCGCCACCTTCCCGCGCGACGGCACGAGCCGGAGCCCCTGGATGAACGCCTCGAGCATCCCGCCCGCGCGCGCGGCGAGGCGCGGCGACAAGGGCGCGAGCGCGCGCGTGACGAGCGACACCGCGAGGGCCCGGTTCCGGTAGGCCACGACCAGGAACACGAGCGCCGCGACGAACGCGGCCGAGACGACGACGCCGCCCACCCGCAGCACGCGGATGCCGGGCGTCCCGTCGGGCACGACGAGCAGCGACACGACGAGGAGCAGGCCGGTGAAGATCCCGTCCGCGACGCGCTCCACCACCACCGACGAGAGCGCCGCCGACACCCGGATCCGCGGCCGCTCCGCCACGAGGTACGGGCGCGCGAGCTCGCCGAGCCGGAACGGGAGGATCGCGAGCGCCATGAACCCGACGGCCGACACCGCGTTGAGCCGCCCGAACGGCACCTTCGCGACCGGCTCGAGGAGGATGCCCCAGCGCACCGTCCGCGAGAGGTGGATCGCCGCGAGGAACGGCAGGTACAGCCAGAGGTAGCGGTAGTCCGCCTGCCGGAGCGCGTGGGTGACCGCGTCGAGGTCCTTCCCCCGCAGCGTGAACCAGAGCGCCAGGGCCGAGATCCCGAGGCCGATCACCGCCTGCACGACACGCTTCACGCGAGCTCCTCCCCGGCCACGACGCGCCGCGGGTTCTCCGCGCAGAGCCGCTGCAGCCCCGCGCTCCCGGCCCGCTTCTCGATCGCGGCGAGCCCGTCCTCGAGGAAGCGGCGCGCGCTCCGGGGGGCGTGCAGATCGGTGGCGGCCACCGCGTACAGCCCGTCCCCGAGGAAGTGCTCCGCGAGCTTGCGCGCCGTCTTCCCGTACGCGCCGACCAGCGCGCCCACGTTGAGCTGGAGCGCGCCCCCGAGCCGCACGACCTCCTCGGCCCGGCCGGCGCGCTCGAACTCGACGCACCGCTCCGGGTGCGCGAAGAGCGGCGACACGCCCTTGCGCCGGATCCGGAAGACGAGGTCGGCGAGGGCGGGCACCTCGAGCTGGAACGGCGCCTCGACGAGCGCCCAGCGCTGCGTCGCGCCGATGCCCCGGCGCGCCGGCCCGTCGAGCCGCTCGAGGAACGCCTCGTCGAGCCGGTTCTCGGCGTTCGGGTGCAGCGCGAGCGGGATCCCCTCTCGGGCGAGGAGCGCCGCCACCTCGGCGCGGCGGGCCTCGCACACCGCCGGATCGCCGCTCGGGAGCTCCGCGATCGCGTGCGGGCTGGGCGCCGCCTCCGCGTACCCGAGCTCGACGAGCAGGCGCGCGGCCTCGAGCGTCTCGCCGGGCGAGTCGCAGCCGTCGTCGATGCCGTAGAGCAGGTGGTTGTGGAGATCGACGAAGCCCATTGGCCGGGGCCGTGCATACCACGGCGCCCCTGCGGCGGCCAGGCAGCGCGGCGAGCCGGGGCGCTCCGCCACGTCCGCCCCTGGGCGCCGCGATCAGGCCACCGGATGCCTGGCCGGCTCCCCGCGCGCGACGCGCGCGACCTCCTCGAGCACCATCCGCGCCATCGCGGCGCGCGTCTCCCGCGTGCCGGAGCCGAGGTGCGGCGTGAGCACGACGTTCGGGAGCGCCAGGTAGGCCTCCGGAACGGCGGGCTCCCTCGGGAACACGTCGAGCCCGGCGGCGGCGAGCCGCCCGGAGCCGAGCGCGCCGGCGAGCGCGGCGTCATCCACCACGGGCCCGCGCGCCGTGTTCACCAGGATCGCCCCCGGCTTCATGCGCGCGATCCGCTCGGCGGAGAGGAGGTGCTCGGTGTCGGGCGTGAGCGGCACGTGGAGCGACACGAAGTCGGACTCCGCGAGGAGCGCCTCCAGCGGGAGGCGCCGCGCGCCGGGGAACGGCACCTCGCGCGGCCCGGTGTAGAGCACCTTCATCTCGAAGCCGGCGGCGCGGCGAGCCACCGCCTGCCCGATCCGGCCGAACCCGACGATCCCGAGCGTCTTCCTGGTGACCTCGGTCCCGAGCATCCAGCCCGGCGCGGAGCTCGTCCAGCCGCCCGCCCGGATCACGCGGTCGCCCTCGGCGATCCGGCGCGCCGCCGCGAGGAGGAGCGCCATCGCGTGATCGGCGGTCGCGTCGGTGAGGATACCGGGCGTGTTGGTGACGAGGATGTTCCGCCGACGGCACTCGGCGAGGTCGATGTGGTTCACCCCGACGCCGTACGACGCGAGGTGCCGCAGCGCCGGGAACGCGCCGAGGAGCGCCGCGTCGACGCGATCGAGGTAGGTGACGACGAGCGTCGTCGCGCCACGCGCCGCGTCGGGGACCGCGCCGGCGCGGAGCGGCCCGTCGCCGGTGCGGACCTCGAAGAGCGCCTCGAGCGGCGCGAGCGCGCCGCCGGGGAGCGGGCGCGCGACGTACAGGATCGGCTTCACCGTCAGCTCCCCTCCTCCTCGCCGTCCACCGGGCGCGGAGGGACCTCCGCCCCGTCGCCGGCGCGCGGACCGGGGATCCGGTAGCTCTCGCCGAGCCAGTTGCCGAGATCGATCAGGCGGCAGCGATCGGAGCAGAACGGGTGCGAGCGGTTCTCCGGCGAGCGGAGCGCCGGCCGGCCGCAGAGGGGACAAGGGGTGGGCGCGGTGGGCACGCCCGGGATCTACCCCGGCCGGGCGGGCGGCGCTAGCCGCGGGGGCACGTCTTGGGGAGGAGCGGCGCCACCGCGTCGGCCAGCTCCGCGCCGTCGATCTCGCCGCGGAAGACGTGGCGCACGTGCCCCTCGGCGTCCACCACGAAGGTCGCGGGGTACCCCTGGACGCCCCAGGGCTCGAGCGCGCGGGCCGTCTCGTCGAGCAGCACCGGGTACGGGATCTGCCGCGCGGCGGCGGCCACGTCGCCCCGGCCGGACTCCTCCGCGACGCCCAGCATCTCGAAGCAGCGCCCCCGCTGCGCCTGGTAGAACGCGGCGAGATCGGGGAGCTCCCGGCGACAGGGCGGGCACCAGGTCGCCCAGAAGTTCACCGCGACGACCTTCCCCTTGAGGCTCCCCAGATCGAGCGAGCGCCCCTCGAGGTCCGGCAGGACCAGCGCCGGCGCGGGGCTGCCCGCGGGCGCGACGGTGGAGCGGTGCGAGCCGCGGACGAGGAGCTGCGTGACGACGACCGCCGCCACCACCAGGACCGCGAGCTTGAGCCAGTTCGTCATCGCCACCTCGTCGCGGGGGAGTATAGCGGCGCCGCGCCGCGAGATCGGAGCCCCCCGCGCGCGGAAGGGTTCGTCCCTCCGTCGGAGGTAGCGCGGCCACGGTAGCGCGTCCACGCCGCCGACCCCGGGTCACCTGCTCGCGGACGAGGCGCTCCCGGCGGCGCTCCCGGCGCCGGACAGGAGGAGCGTCTTCAGGTCGTCGTCGGTGAAGTACAGGCCGGCGCCGAAGAACACGTCGGTGCCGATGTTGAACCTTCGGCCGCCGACGCTGGTCAGCGACTGCCACCGGTTCAGGAAGTCGTCCACGCCGGTCGTGACGTAGAGGTGCTGGAACAGGTTGTAGTTCGCCCAGAGCTTGGCGCGCGGCCAGACGTTCTGGTTGACCCGGTTGAACTGGTACATCGACACGGACATCTGCAGCTTGTCCTCGAGCATGTACACGTCCGTGCCGATGCCGCCGGAGCTCTCGATGATGCCCGCGCGGAACGCCACCGGGCCGTACCGCTTCGCGAGCTGGAACGAGAACGTGAAGGCGTCCTCGTGCAGCGTGCGGTTCACGATCGTGGTGCTCTCCGTCGCCGAGCCGGGCTGCCGCGTGGTGATCGTCTCGGTGGTGAGCTTGTCCACGCCGCGCGGATCGCTCACCAGCTCGAGCAGGTAGTACTTGTCCGGCCGCGGGAGGATCTTCGCGGCGACGTAGATCTTCGCGCCCGGCCGCCCCTCCTCCACGGACTGGTTGAGCAGGAACTCGGAGCGGAGCTGCAGCTCGATCTGGAGCTTCTGCAGCCGGTCCACGTAGTCCGAGATCCCCTCGATCGCCGTCCCCGCCTTCCGGCCGAGCCGCTCGTCCACGAGGATCTTGCCGGCGACGCTCTTGCCCTCGTTCACCTTGCCGAGCAGGTCGTCGAGCTTCTTGAGGCTGTCGTTGAGCTTGGCGACGGCCTGCTGCACGCCCTTCGCCTGCTCGCGCGCCTGCGCCTGCGCGGCGCCGGGCGCGCCCGGGGCGCCTGGGGCACCCGGGGCGCCAGGCGCGCCCGCGCCGCCG
>NZ_JALCZA010000119.1 GCF_022690765.1 Anaeromyxobacter oryzisoli
GGCCGGCGAGGAGCCGCCCGCGGTCGCGCACCGGCTCCGCGCCGAGCTCGGCCGCAAGCTCGCCCGCCTCGCCGAGCGCCACCCGGCCGCCGCCGGGCCGAGGCCCGCGGCGCGCCTTGACCCCACCTCGCGCCGCCGATAGCGTCCGCCCACGATGCCGGTCCCGTCCTATCCCTCCGACGCCGAGGCGAGGCACGAGGAGGGGTTCCTCGACTCCGCCGACCACCTGCGCCTGTACTGGCAGCGGTACACGCCGCCCGCGGCGCGCGCGACGGTCGCGATCGTCCACGGGGGCGGGGATCACTCGGGGCGGTACCCGGCGCTGACCCGCGCCCTCGTCGCGGCCCGCTTCCAGGTGGCGCTCGTCGATCTCCGCGGGCACGGCCAGTCCGACGGCCGGCGCTGGCACGTGGACGCCTTCTCGGACTACGTGTCGGACCTCGACGCGTTCGTGGCGAAGCTCTCGCAGGACGGCATCGCCGGCGAGCGGCTGTTCGCGGTCGCGCACAGCATGGGCGCGCTCGTCACCACGCTGTGGGGGTTCAGCCGCGGCCGGCACCTCTCCGGCTTCGTGCTCTCGTCCCCGTACTTCCGGCTCGCGCTGAGGCCGCCCGCGGCGAAGGTCCTCGGGGCGCGCCTGCTCGGGCGCGCCGTCCCGTGGCTGTCGATCTCGACCGGCCTGGACCTCGCCGACCTGACCTCCGATCCCGAGCTGCGCCGCTGGACCGAGCGCGACCCGCTCTACGGCCGCTCGACGACGCCGCGCTGGTTCTCCGAGTCGAGGCGCGCCCAGGTCGAGGTGCTGCGCCGCGCGAAGGAGTGGCGCGCGCCCCTCCTCGTGCTCGCCGGCGGCGCGGACCGGATCGCCGACGTCGCCGCGGCGCGCGCGTTCTTCGAGGCCGCGGCCGTGGACGACAAGCGGCTCGTGGTGTACGACGGCTTCCGACACGAGCTGTTCAACGAGCGCGAGCGCGCGCGGCCCATCGCCGACGTCGTCTCGTGGCTCGGCGAGCGCAGCGACGCGTGATCCCGCGCGCCGGGCGGCGTGTGCGCAGATCACCCTGTTGACGCCTCCGTCGGGGGCCTTCTATCCTGCGCGCGTCTACACTCCACGCGCGGTAAGCGCGGCCCACGGCAGGTTCTCCCGGAGGAAGAAGCAAAATGGCTGGCATCGAGAAGGTCCCGGCGCCCCGCGCCGGCGCTCACACGGTCATCGGAAGCTCGATCGTCATCGACGGCGAAATCTCGGGAGACGAAGACCTCGTCATCCAGGGCACCGTGAAGGGCCGCATCAGCCTGCGCGAGAGCCTCTACGTCGAGAACTCCGGCGTGATCGAGGCCGACATCGAGACGGCGAACGTCGAGGTCTCGGGGCAGGTGACGGGCAACATCGTCGCGAGCGACAAGGTCGAGCTCAAGGCCGACTGCAAGGTCGTGGGCGACATCCGCGCCCCGCGCATCCTCATCGCCGACGGCGCGCTCTTCAAGGGCAACGTCGACATGGACGTCAAGGACACGAAGGGAAAGTGAACCGTGGCCACCTCTGACGGCAGCACCATCATCGGCGAATCGATCCTCATCAGCGGGTCCCTCAACGGCGACGAGGACCTCACCGTCCGCGGCCGGGTGGAGGGCACGCTCACCCTCACGAAGACCCTGGTGGTCGAGCCCACCGGCATCGTGAAGGCCGAGGTCCAGGTCAGGAACTGCGTCATCGCGGGCGTGGTGGTCGGGAACGTCACCGCCTCCGAGTCGGTGGAGATCACGCGGGAAGGCCGGATGGTCGGCGACATCAACGCCCCGCGCGTGATCATCGTCGACGGCGCCAGCTTCCGCGGCCGCATCGACATGGGCGAGGTGGACGTCGAGGAGGACCAGCAGCGCTCCGCGCGGTCCGTCACCTCGTCGCGCGTGTCGGTGCCCGCGCCGGCGCCGCGTCCCTCGATCCGCCCGGCCCCGTCGCCGCGCTCGGCGCCCGTCTCCGAGCGCCGCGTCGAGGAGAAGGCGGCCGCGTCCGCGAAGCCGCTCGCGCCCCCCGCCCCCGTGGCGATGGGCGCCGTGAAGCGCAAGGTCATCGTGAAGCGCAAGTGAACCCGGCGCCGGGGGCCCGTGAAGACGCGGGCCCCCGGAGCCCGTCTCGCCAGGCGGAGGCCACGTGGAGCTCGAGCCCCGCACCGTGACGCCGGTCCACGCGACCGGCGCCGTCGAGTTCGTGCCGCTCTCTGCGGTCGCGGACGACGTCACCTTCCGGCTGCGCGAGGAGGGCGACGTCGCAGCCCTCGCGGGGTCGATCGGCCGCCTCGGCCAGCTCGCGCCGGTGGAGCTGCGGCCCATCCCGGACGCGCCGCCCGGCGCGCCCCGGTTCCAGGTCGTGGACGGCTTTCGCCGCATCGCCGCGCTCCGGCTGCTGATGCGCGAGCGCGTGCTGGCCCGCGTCCACCGCACCCTCGACGACGACGACGCCTGGGGGCTCGCCCTCGGGCACGCGCTCCTCACCGAGCCGCTCGACCGCGACGCGCTCCGGCGCCTGCGCGAGCGGCTCCTCGGGAGCGGCGCCGCGCCGTGGGCGGACGATCTGCTCGACGAGGCGCTCGTCCGGGCGCCGGTCGAGCCGGAGCTGCGCGAGCGGTTCTTCGAGTTCCTGGGCGGCGCGTCCGCTCCGGGCGAGGTCGAGGAGGTCGCCGTGGAGACGGACACGGATCCGGGAGCGGCGGGGCGCGACGCGGACGAGCTGGAGCGTGCGGCCGGGTCGCCGGCCGCGGAGCCCGCGGGGGACGCGGACGCCGACCTGGCGGGGCTCGAGGCCGAGCCCGAGCCGGAGGCCGAGGAGGTGGAGGTGGAGGTCACCCCCGAGGAGCTGGTGGAAGATCTCGCGGCGCGGCTGTACCAGGTGAACGCGGACCTCGCCGTGGCGTTCGACGCCTGGGCCGAGCTGCCCGCCCAGGGGCGGCTCGCCATCCTGGAGCAGGTCCGCTGGATGGCGAACCTCCTCCCGCACCTCGAGGGGGACGGAGAAGGACGATGACCGTCGAGACGGACCGCGCGCGCCTGCTGGAGCTCCTCCGGACGCTCTCGTTCGAGCGCCGCAAGGTGATCCTCGCCTCCGGCAAGGAGAGCGACTTCTACGTGGACTGCAAGCGGACCACCCTCACCGCCGAGGGGCACGTGCTGGTCGGCCGGCTCCTGCTCGAGCGGGTCCGGGCGATCCGGCCGCTCGTGCGCGGGATCGGCGGGCTCACGCTGGGCGCCGACCCCATCGCGAGCGCCGTGGCGCTGACGAGCTTCCTCGAGGGCGAGCCGGTGGACGCCTTCGTGGTCCGCAAGGAGCCGAAGGGGCACGGCACCGGGCAGTGGGTCGAGGGGCGCCGGACGATCCCGGACGGCGCCCGGGTGATCGTGATCGAGGACGTGGTGACCACCGGCGGGAGCGCGCTCAAGGCCATCGAGCGCTGCCGCGTCGAGAAGCTCGTCCCGGTCGCGTGCCTCGCCCTCGTCGATCGGCTCGAGGGCGGCCGCGAGGCGATCGAGGCGCAGGGGGTCCCGCTCCAGGCGCTCTTCACGCGGCGGGACTTCATCCCGTGAGACCGGCCGGCGCGGTCGCCGCGCTCGCCGTCCTCGGCGCGTCGAGCCTCCTCGGCTGCGCCGCGATCCACTCGCGCCAGCCCGTGCCCGGCACGGCGGAGGGCGAGTGGGCGCGCGTGCGGGTCGCGGCGACCCGGCGGACCACCCTCTACGACGGCCTCGTCCACCGCGCCACCGCGACGGCGACCCACCTCGGCGCCGCGGAGCGCGAGGCGCGCGCGCGCCGGCTGGCGGAGTGGCTCGACTGGACCCCGCAGGAGCTCGAGCAGCGGCTCGCGCAGGAGCGCACCGGGGCGGAGCAGGAGGACCAGTTCGTCCTCTCGTTCTACGCGTCGGACTGGCACGTGAACGACCTCGACTCGCCCTCGAGCGTGTGGCGGGTGGCGCTGCACGTGGCCGGGGCCGAGGTGCTGCCGACCAAGGTCGAGGCGATCGACGCCGACCCGAACGTGCGGGGGCTCTACCCGTTCGTGGGCGACTTCGACGTGGTGTACCTCGTCCACTTCCCGCGCACGCCCGCGCCCGCCGACGGGGGACCCTACCTGCTCCGGATCTCCTGCGCCCTCGGGAAGCTCGACCTCGACTACGCCGCGAAGGTCGAGCCGGACACGGTGAAGAGGCCCGCGCCCGGCCCGACCGCGCCCTGAGCCAGGCTTCGGGCGAGCCATCGGCCCGGGCCTCGGGCTTGGGGTTCAGGCTTCAGGTGGAAGCCGCGAGGGCGGCGGCACCGTCACGCTCGGCGGGCCGTGACCGCTCGCGCCCGCGTGCGCGGGTGCGCGAGCGGTCGGCCGCCGTACGCGTTCACTCCAGGTCGCCGCGCGTGATCACCGTGTCCCGCACCCACTTCTCGTCGGGCTTCGGGTAGTCAAGGATGTAGTGCAGGCCGCGGGACTCCTTGCGGCGCCGCGCGCACTCCACGATGAGCATCGCCACGTCGGCGAGGTTCCGGAGCTCGATGAGGTCCGGCGCCACCCTGTACTGCCAGTAGTACTCGCGGATCTCCGACCGGAGCAGGGCCAGGCGCGTGCGCGCCCGCTCGAGCCGCTTCGTGGTCCGGACGATGCCGACGTAGTTCCACATCAGGCGCCGGACCTCGTCCCAGTTGTGCGCGACCACCACGCCCTCCTCGGGCGCGAGCGCGGCACCGACGTTCCAGTCCGGAATCGCCCCCTCGGGCGCGACCTCCCGGACGGCCTCCTCGCGCGCCGTCATCGCGGCCCGCCGCCCGAAGACCGTCCCCTCGATGAGCGAGTTCGAGGCGAGGCGGTTCGCGCCGTGGAGCCCGGTGCAGGCGGTCTCGCCGATCGCGTAGAGCCGGGGGATCGTGGTGCGCCCCATGAGATCCACGACCACGCCGCCGCACAGGTAGTGGGCCGCCGGCACGACCGGGATCGGCTGCACCGCCATGTCGATCCCGAACTCCTTGCAGGTCGCGTAGATGTTCGGGAAGTGCTCGAGGAGGAAGCTCTTCGGCAGGTGCGTCATGTCGAGGAACGCGCTGTCGTCCCCGCGCCGCTTCATCTCCGCGTCGATGGAGCGCGCCACGATGTCGCGCGGCGCCAGCTCCTTCCGCGGGTCGTAGCGGATCATGAACGCCTCGCCCGCGCCGTTCCGCAGGATGCCGCCCTCGCCGCGGAGCGCCTCGCTGATGAGGAAGTTCTTCGCCTGCGGGTGGAACAGGCAGGTCGGGTGGAACTGGAAGAACTCCATGTTCGCGATGGCCGCGCCGGCGCGGTAGGCCATCGCCACGCCGTCGCCCGTCGCGACGTCCGGGTTGCACGTGTAGAGGTAGACCTTGCCGGCCCCGCCCGTGGCGAGGACGGTCACGCCGGCGGACACGACGGAGACGTCGCCGGTGGCGCGGTCGAGCACGTAGGCGCCGAGGGCGCGGTTGGGGCCGCCCAGGCCGACCTTGCCGCTCGTCACGATGTCGATGGCGATCTGGTCCTCGACGATCCGGATCCCGCGCTCCTCGCAGGTGGCGAGCAGGGCGCGCTCGATCTCCCGGCCCGTCGCGTCCTTCGCGTGCGCGATGCGGCGGCGCGAGTGGCCACCCTCCCGGGTGAGGTGGAGCTTGTCCGGCGCCGTCCGGTCGAACTCCACTCCGAGGGAGAGGAGCCAGCGGATCTGATCGGGCCCCTCGCGCACCAGCGTCTCGACCGCCTCGCGCTTGCAGAGGCCGGCGCCCGCGACGAGCGTGTCCTGGACGTGCATCTCCGGGGTGTCGTCGGCGCCGAGGACGCTGGCGATACCGCCCTGTGCGTACTGGGTGTTCCCCTCGGAGCGCTGCCGCTTGGTGAGGACGAGGACGGATCCGTGGTCGGCGGCCTCGAGGGCGAAGGTCAGGCCGGCGATACCGCCGCCCAGGACCAGGAAATCGACATGTTCGCGCGATCGAAGAGTGCCCATGAGGTCACATGTAGCATGCCATCGGGAACAAAGTTGCCCGGGCGAGCGTGCTCTTGGTAACTTTTCCCCTGGATGTCCCTCTTCCGCGCCCTCTGCGTGCTTGGCGTCGCCGGGATGCTCGTGACGGCCCGGGCCGCGCGGGCGGGCGAGCTGTACTCGTACGTGGACGAGGACGGCGTCATCCACTTCTCGAACGCCCCGAGCGACACGCGCTACCGGCGCATCGGCAAGAAGCCGAGCTCCGGCGGCGTCTACCGTGCGAGCGCCCAGGCGCGGGCCCGGCCGATGCCGCGGCCGGGTTCGCAGGATCGCTACCTCGAGCACATCCGCGGCGCCGCGGCGAAGTACCGGCTCCCCGAGGCGCTCCTCCTCGCGGTGATGGCGGTCGAGTCGAACTTCGACCATCGCGCGGTCTCGGAGAAGGGCGCGGTCGGGCTCATGCAGCTCATGCCCGGCACCGCGAAGGACATGTACGTCCGCGACGCCTACGAGCCCGCGCAGAACATCGAGGGCGGCGCGCGCTACCTCCGGATCCTCGCGAACATGTACGACGGCGATCTCGTGCGGACGCTGGCGGCGTACAACGCGGGGCCCGAGGCGGTGCGGCGCGCCGGGGGCGAGGTGCCGGACATCCCGGAGACCCGGGAGTACGTCCGCAAGGTCGTGGCGCTGTACGAGGCCTACAAGGCAGGGCGGTGAGCGGTGGCGAGGCGCGGGGGCGTTGACGAGGTTGACGAAGAGTTCCTGTTCCACCTGAACCGGGGCTCGGACCTGCTCGCGCGCGGTGACGCGGACGCGGCGCGGGCCTCCCTGGAGCGGGCGCTCGAGCTCCGGCCCAAGGACGCGAAGGTCCTCGGGCTGCTCGGGCAGGCCTTCTACAAGCTGGGGCAGTACGAGGACGCGACGATCGCGTGGCAGCGGCTCGTGGACGACAACCCCGTCGAGCCCGCCGCGCGCGTGAACCTCGGGCTCGCCTTCCTCAAGGCGAAGCAGTACCCCGAGGCCACGCGGCAGCTCGAGATCGCGCTCGACCTGAACCCCGAGCACACGAAGGCGATGCGCTACCTCGGGCTCGCGCTGCTCGAGTCGGGCGACGCCTCCCGGGCGCGCGGCTGGTTCGCGAAGGCGGGCGCCGAGCAGCTCGTCGTCCGCTGCGACGAGATCCTCGCCGGCGCCGACCCGTCCAGCGCCGCGCCCACGCGCACCCCTGCGCCCGAGCCGCACGTCGAGGTCGAGGTCGAGGCCGAGCCGGCTCCGGCCCCCGAGCCGCTCGCGACGCCCGCCCCCGCGAGCCTGCGGGCGGTGAGCCCCGCGGCGGCTGCCGAGCGGGTCGAGGCGGGCGGTGCAGGGGCCGTCGCCGCGCCCCCAGGCGTCGCCGGCGTCTCCGTCGCCTCCGCGGCGGCGGGTGCCAACCTCACCGGCTACGCCGCGGAGCGCGCCGTGCCTGTCGCCAGGGCCGGCTTCGCCGTCGCGGGCGGCGTCCTCTCGGTCGCCGTCGCCGGCGAGGTCCGGGTGCGGCTCGACGGCCTGCTCGCCGTCGCCGGCCGGATCGCCGTCGAGGCGGAGCGGAAGCGGTTCCGCGGCCGGCCGACCGAGCAGGCGTTCGGCGAGGGGGCAGCGGCCGTGTACCGCGCGAGCGGGGAGGGGACCCTCCTCCTGCGGACCGCCGGGCGGCGCTTCACGCCGCTCGCGCTCGGCGCGGAGCCCGCCTACCTGCGCGAGGCGGTCGTGTTCGGGTTCGAGGAGGGCGTGACTTTCGAGAACGGCCGCGTCCAGTCGTCCACCGCCGCGGAGCTGGACCTCGTGCTGCTCCGCGGGAGCGGGCGGTTCCTCCTCGTCACCGCCGGCGAGCCGGTCGCGCTCGACGTCGCGCCGGACGCGCCGCTGCGGGTCCCGCTCGCCGCGCTGGTCGGGTGGACCGGCGCGCTGACCCCGCGCCTGACGACGCTCCTCGAGGACGGGGGCGCCGGCGACGCGGCGGTGGAGCTGACGGGCGAGGGGCGCGTGCTCGTCGATCCGGGCGCCGCGGGCGGCCCGGCCGGGGCCGCGGCGTGACCACCCGGTCGCTCCGGCGCGAGGCGCTGAACCTCCCGAACGCGATCACGCTCACGCGGATCGCGCTCATCCCCGTGTTCCTCTGGTTCACGTACTACGAGTCGCGGGTGGACAGCTTCATCGCGGCGGTCGTGTACGCGCTCACCGGCGCGACCGACTTCCTCGACGGCTGGGTGGCGCGGCGGAAGAACCTCGTCACGGTGATCGGCAAGTTCCTCGACCCCCTCGCCGACAAGCTCATCGTGATGGCCGCGCTGGTGATGCTCGTCCACCTCGGGCGGGTCGCCGCGTGGGTCGTCATCGTGGTGATGGCCCGCGAGTTCATCGTGACCGGGCTGCGGACCATCGCGATGAGCGAGGGGATCGTCATCGCCGCCGGGCGGGAGGGGAAGCACAAGACCGCCTTCCAGGTCGCCGCCATCACGTTCCTGCTGCTGCACTACACGTACCCGATCAACGCGATCTTCTTCTCGTTCGACCTCGACGCGAACCGGGTCGGGACCTGGCTCCTGTACATCTCGCTCGTGTTCTCGGTCTGGTCGGCCGTCAGCTACTTCGACGGGTTCATCCGGGCGGTCTACAAGGCGCCGCAGCGATCCGAGGCCGTCCCCCCCGCGTCCGGAGGAAAGCCTCTTGACACCCCCCGCGCGCCCCCTCTATAAAGCGCGCCACGCTGACTTCGCGGGAATAGCTCAGTGGTAGAGCATCGCCTTGCCAAGGCGAGGGTCGAGGGTTCAAATCCCTTTTCCCGCTCCATCTAAGGGCCCGGTTCGCCGGGCCCTTTTTCTTTTCCCTCTACAGCGCCTCCACCCCCGCCTCCACGCGCCCCACGGGCGCGGTGGACCTGCGGTCCAGCAGCCGGATCGCCTGCTCCTTGTGGCCCTCCGCGAGGTGCATGTACCGCATCGTCGTCGTGAGGTGCGTGTGCCCGGCCAGCTCCTGGATGACCTTCGCCGGGGCGCCCTGCATCGCAAGGTGCGAGCAGAACGTGTGGCGGAGAATGTGGAAGTTGCCCGTCGGCTTGAGCCCTGCGAGCCGCTGGGCGCTCTTCATCCAGCCCCGGAGGACCTTCGTCGTCAGCTCCGCCCCGTCGTCCTGCACGAGCACGCGGGCGCCGCGGAGGTGACGCACGGCCGCGAGGCTGTCGGTCATCGGGACGACGCGTCCCTTGCCGCCCTTGGGTGAGTCCACGACCCCGCGCCACACCTGGCGCTCGACCGTCATTCGGCCGTTCGCCCTCTCTGCCAACGTGAGCGAGACAACGACCCCTACGGAGTTCAGTGTAGAAGGGCGAGCTTGGACTTCACGGTGAGCAGCAGCGCAGATATCGGGTTGGTTGGGCAGGAGACCGAGGTGACCGCGAAGGCGCGGCGGCGGCAGTTCACCGCCGAGTACAAGAACAAGGTCTTGGCCGAGGCCGAGGCGTGTACGAAGCCGGGCGAGATCGGCGCCCTGCTCCGTCGCGAGGGCCTGTACTCGTCGCACCTCGTGGAATGGCGGCGGGCCCGCGACAGCGGTGCGCTGGCC
>NZ_JALCZA010000012.1:0-91492 GCF_022690765.1 Anaeromyxobacter oryzisoli
CGCGGCCGCGAGGTCGGCGGTCCCGAGCCCCGACGCGGCCAGCACCGGATCGGCGATCCGCCACGTCTCGGCGACGAGGAGGGCGAGCGCGAAGGCGCGGAGGAGCTGCGGGGGGGCCGCGAGCGCCACGGGAGGGCGCCCGAGCTGCTCCGGCGTCGCGTTCACGGCGGCCGCGGCCGGCAAGGAGCCGGAGGCGAGATCCGCCGCGAGCTGCTCCGAGACCTTCGCCGCGCGCGCCCTCGCCTCTTCCGCCCGACCGTCGAGCGCGGCCAGCGCGGCCTCGAGATCGCGCACCTCGCGTGCCGCGGCGGGGCCCTCGCGGGCCTCGAGCGCGTGGAGCCAGCGCTCGCCGGACGAGCGCGACGCGGAGGGGAGGGTGGCGTCGAGCGCCGCCCGGGCGGGCCGCGCCAGGACCACCGGCTCGCCGTCCTGGACGTCGATCCGGATGGGGAGCTCCTCGAGCGTCACCGGGAGGCGCGTCGCGTACCTCGCCAGCCGGTGGCGCAGGAAGTCCTGGAGGCGCACGCCCGCCCGCACCGCGAGCCGGGCCTCGAGCGCCGCGCCAGCCCGCGACCGGCTGAGCCGCGGCTCTCGCTGAGGGCCCTGCTCCCGCGCCGCGCGCGCGGCACGCCGCGCCCGCCACGCCTCCACCGCCGTGGCGAGGAATCGCCGCCAGCTCCGCTCGTGCCGCCCCGTCCCTGAGAACATCTCGCCTCCGTCCGTCACCGGCCTGTCCTCCGACCCTCGCCCCTCCGCGAAGCTAGGGAGGCGGTCGGGAGACCGCCAAGCGAGCCCGGCGGGGCTCGGCCTGCGCGAGCCAGCTCGAGGGGGCCACCCGCTCGCATTGCGCCGCTCCGGCGGCACGATTCCGTGTGCCTCGTCCCGCTGGACGCAAGCGGGTCGCGCGACGGGTCGGGGTGGCGTCGGGCGCGCAAGGGATACCCGCGGCTCCTGCCGGTCGGTACGCTCCGCCCGTGTCCTTCGCCGGCCCTACCCGGATCCTCGTCGTGGACGACAACGAGATCCTCCGGACCCTCCTCTCGCAGGCGCTCGAGCACGCCGGGTACGACGTGATCGCGGCCGAATCGGCGATCGGCGCGCTGGAGGTGGCCGCGGGTGATCCGCCCGATCTCTGCCTCGTCGATCACTACATGCCGGGGATGACCGGGGCGGAGCTGATCCGGACGCTGCGCGCCTCCTCCGACCCGCGCCTCCGGGCGATCCCGGCGATCGGCTTCTCCGGCCACGCGGGCGCGGAGGACGAGCTGCGCCGCGCGGGCGCGATCGCGATCCTGCGGAAGCCGCTCGGCGAGGTCGCCCTCGTCGAGGCGGTCCGGCGCGTGCTGCCGCCGTCGCCCGCGGGCGCGGCGTGCGGCGCGGGCTAGGTCTTGGCGTACGCCTCGAGCGCGGCGGAGACGGCGGCGCCGGGCCTCGGCGCCTTGCCCTGCTTCGCCAGGGCCTGCTCGATGGCGGCGAGGACGGCCAGCACGTTCTCCTGGCGCGCGGACTCGCCCATGAGGCCGATGCGCCAGACCCGACCGGCGAGCGGTCCGAGGCCGCCGCCGATCTCGATGTCGTGGTCGGCGAGGAGGGCGCGTCGGACGGCGCCCTCGTCCACCCCGGCGGGCGCGCGGACGCAGCTCAGGCTCGAGAGCCGGTGCCCCTCCTGCGCCTGCGGCGTGCACCCCAGGGCGGCGAGCCCCGCCACGAGGGCGGCCGAGTGGCGGCGGTGGCGCGCGAAGCGGGCCTCGAGCCCCTCCTCGAGCACGAGCCGGAGCGACTCGCGGAGCGCGTAGATCATCGAGATCGGGGCGGTGTGGTGGTAGACGCGCTTCCCCTCCGCCCAGTAGTCGGCGACGAGGCCGACGTCGAGGTACCAGCTCTGGACCTTGGTCCTCCGCGCCTTCACCGCCTCGAGCGCGCGCGGCGAGAGGGTGAGCGGCGAGAGCCCGGGCGGACAGGAGAGGCACTTCTGCGTGCCGGAGTAGACGGCGTCGGCCTCCCAGGCGTCCACCTCGACCGGCACGCCGCCGAGCGAGGTCACGGTGTCCACCACGAGCAGCGCGCCGCGACGGTGGCAGAGCTCGCCGAGCCCGGCGATCGGCTGCTCCGCGCCGGTGGAGGTCTCGGCGTGCACGATCGCCACGAGCTTCACCTTCCCCTCCCTCGCGAGCGCCTCCTCGATGCGGGCGGGGTCGCAGACCTGGCCCCAGGGCACCTCGAGCTTCACGGCGCGCGCGCCGCAACGGCCGACGATGTCGGCCATCCGGTTCCCGAACACGCCCGCCGCGACCACGATCGCCGCGTCCCCTGGCTCGAGCAGGTTCACGAGGGCCGCCTCCATCCCGGCCGAGCCGGTCCCGGAGACGGCGATGGTGAACGGGTTCTCCGTCCGGAACACGGCCCGGAGCTGCGCCTGCACCTCGGTCATGAGCTCGAGGAACCGCGGATCCAGGTGGCCGAGGAGCGGGGTGGCCATCGCGCGGAGGACGCGTGGATGGACCATGCTCGGGCCAGGTCCGAGGAGGAGGCGGGTCGGCGGCGCCAGCTCGGAGACGGCAGGGACGTTCATGTGGGGACCTCGCGGAGGCGGCCGGGCGGCGGCCGCGGAAGATGAAGCGCGATCATACCCGCCGCGGACCCGCCGGCGCGACCCCCGTGACGTCCGTGCGCAAAAACGGGCGCGTGGCGCTCCGGCGCGACGGACCGTGGGCGTACCAACGAGAACGGAGGGCCGTCGAACGCCGCTCGACGTCACCCCCCGGCGCCGCGGCGCAGCCAGAGCTCCACCTGGCCGACGGCGTACGGCACCGCGGCGTCCACCCGGAGCACGCGCGGGCCGAGGGAGAACGGCGTGAACCCGCGCTCGGCGAGCGCGCCGGCCTCGTACGCGGTCCAGCCGCCCTCCGGCCCGATGGCGAGGGCGGCGCGCGGCCCGCCCGGCGCGAGCGCGTCGAGCGGCGCGGCGCCGATCGGGTGAGCGAGGAGGCGCGCCGGCTCGGGGAAGGTCGCCGCGAGCTCGTCCTCGACGAACGGCTTGAAGAGGCGGCGGACGATCACCTCGGGGAGGATCGTGTCGCGCCCCTGCTCCAGGCCGAGCAGGAGGTGCTCCCGCAGCGCCTCCGGCTCGAGGAGCGGCGACGCCCAGTAGCTCTTCTCGACGCGCCAGCTCCCGAGCAGCACGAGGCGCTTCACCCCCATCGAGGCCGCGGCGGCGAGCACCTTCCGGAGGATCTTCGGCCGGGGGAGCGCGAGCAGGAGCGCCACCGGGGCAGGCGGCGGCGGGTCGCGGTCGAGGACCGGCGCGAGCACCACCTCCGCGGGGGTCGCCGCGAGGATCCGCGCCTCGCCCATCCGGCCCCCCACGACGCCGACCTGGAGCCGATCGCCGGGCGCGGCGCGGAGGACGTCGAGCACGTGGCGCGCGCGCCGATCCGAGAGCCGGGCGGTGCCGTCGGGCGCCAGCTCGTCGGCCTCGAGGAGGAGGAGGTTCACGCCGGCGGAGGGTGGCGTGGGCTCGGGTGGGTGTCAATGCGCGTCTCACCCGTCCCCGTCACCGTGCCCGTGAGCGTGCCCGTTTCCGTGCCCGCGTCCCGCCTCCCGTGTCCCATGGCCCGTGCTCCGTTGGACGTCGGACGACGGGGATCGGGCGACGGTTCACGCTCTGCCGGTACGCGAACCCGAACCCGCACCCGGCTCCCGCAGCCCCTGGTCCCTCGGCCCG
The DNA here is from genome assembly GCF_022690765.1 of Anaeromyxobacter oryzisoli. Lineage (GTDB taxonomy): Bacteria > Myxococcota > Myxococcia > Myxococcales > Anaeromyxobacteraceae > Anaeromyxobacter > Anaeromyxobacter oryzisoli. Next base: position 3,725 of record NZ_JALCZA010000012.1, read on the forward strand.
TGATCCGATGGCGCGGTCGGACCACGGATACCGGGCCACGGGCCACGGGACCCGGTTCACGGGTCACGACGAGCCGGTGACGGTGACGGTGCACGGATAACGGGCGCGCGGGTTCGCGTTCGCGTTCGGGGGAGTGAAGGAAATCCGAGCCGTCACGCATGGCGGGGGGAGGGGCGCAGCCCCTCCGCGCGGGGACCGCGAGCGATCCCCCGCGAAGCGGGGGCCGCGAGCGGTCACGGGACCCGCGCAGCAGGGGTGGGGCCCCGGCCACCCTTCGACGAGCTCAGGGTGGACGGGGCGGGGGCGCCAGCCCCCGATATCAAGACGCCAGCCGCCCCTCCGCGGGCGACGGGACCGGGACGCCCATCGCGCCGGGGGCCGGGGTGGGCGACTCTCCGAGCGGTGGGGAGCGGACGTCGGCCGACTTCCTCCGGCGCGGCGCCACGAGCTCGGGCGCGCCGCGCACGGACGCCTGGCGGACGTACTCGTATCGATCCAGCTCGAGCGCGCCGAGCAGGCTCTGCGCGAGCCGGGCCAGCGCCACGCGCTCGCGGTGCTCCGCCTCGACGCCGACGCGCGCGGCGGTCATGGCGCGGGCGGAGATCTCGCGCAGCCGCCGCCGCGCGGCGTCGCGCTGCCGCTCGAGATCGCGCACCTCCTGGTCGGCCCAGTCCAGCTCCTCGAGCCTGCGGGCGCGCTCGGCCAGGGTCCGGGCGCGCTCCCGATCCCAGGTGAGCGCGGCCGCCACCTCCGCCTCGCGCAGCGCCGCCGCCGCGCGGGCGCGTCGGAGCGCGAGCGCGGTCGCGAGCGGCACCGCGAGCAGGAGGAGCACGTAGGTCGCGACCGGCATCCGCGCGCCGCGCGGCTCGATGGCGCCGAGGGCCGCGGCGACGAGCGCCGCGATGGCCGTCGCGGCGCCCGCGGCGACCGCCAGCGCGCGCCGCCTCGGCCGGTCGGCCTCGCCGCGCGCGGCGGAGATCGCGCCGTCGAGCCCCACGTGGGCGAGCCCGAAGAGCGCTGCGGAGACGCCGAAGGCGAAGAGGGCCGCGAAGGCGGTCTCGATGGGGCGCCGCGCGGACTCCGCCCCGAGGCGCGCGGGGTCCACGTCCGCGGCGCGGAGGAGCGGCAGCGCGACCTGCCAGGACTCGGCGGCGAACGCCGCCGCGGCGAACGCGCCGAGGGAGAGCTGCGGCAGCGCGCCGTGGACGGGCGGGCGGCCCAGCTGCTCCGCGGTCGCCTCGACGCCGGAGGGGGCCACCAGCAGCCCGGAGGAGACGTCGGCGGCGACGCGGCGCGACAGCTCCTCCCCGCGGCGGCGCGCGGCGTCGATCTCGCCGTCGAGGACGGCGAGCCGCACCTCCAGCTCGGCGGCCTCCTGGCGCACCGCGGGGCCCTCCAGCGCGACGAGCGGCGCGAGCCATGCGTCCGGCTCGGCGGCGGGGGGCGCCGGCCGGCGCTCCTCGACGGGCTTCACCACGAGCTCGCCGTCGTCCACGTCGACCGCGATGGGCAAGCGCGCGCGGGGGACCGGGAGCATCGCGAGGTAGTGCGCGAGGCGGGAGCGGAGGTAGTCGTCGAGCGTCACGCCCGCGGTCACTCCGGCGCGGGCCTGCCAGCACGCGGCGATCCAGGTCCGGTGGACGGGCTCGAGCCGGACGCGGCGGGGGCGGCGCACCCGCGGCTCCGTCGGGAGGCCGAGCCAGCTCCGCACCCGGCGTGGGAGCGCCGCCGCGGCGGTGTTGTCGGTGGCGTGATGATGGCGTTCCTCGGACACGGCTCGACTCCTGCGTTCTCCAGGGGCGGCGAGCGACGGCGCGCTCGCTCGCGCGCCCGCCGGGTGGGCTCCACACGTGGGTAATCATCCGACCGCGCGTGTGCCGGTCCCTGCGTGGGCCGGGGCGACTCGCCGGTGCGCGGGCCGACCCGCGCGTGCCGCGGGCGACGCGCGCGGCCGCCGGTCGGGTACAATGGAGTCAATGTCCGCCGAAGCGCCGCCCCGCTGGACGCTGATCTCCGTCCTCTTCTCGAGCATCCCGCTCACCCCGAGCCTCGCCGCGACGTTGCACGAGGCCGCGATGGAGCTCTACCGGCGCGACAGCGCGGTCGCGCCCGTGGCGGGGGACCTGGTGAACGGCCGGGTCACGAACCTCAAGAAGACGATGCAGCTCGGCGCGATCAGCGGCCCGGCGTTCGAGGCGAGGCTTGACACGGAGCGCGGGAGCGGCACCGTCCGCTACCTCCTCACGCGCCAGGGGCTCGAGCTGATGGGGGTCGAGGCCCCGGCGGCGGCCGCTGCGCGCCCGCGATACTTGAACTGACGGTGTAGCGCCGGGCTCGCTCGGGGTCGCTCGTCGTCGCGCGGATGGCGCGCGGTTCCGGCCCTTCCGCATCCACCCAGCACGCGTTCGGGGGTGGGCACGGGGAGGACGCGGGCGGGGACGTCCCTGCGGGCGCGCCAGGGGTGCGGAGGCGCGGGCAACCTTCGATGGGCACGGCCTCCCTTCGCGGGATGCCCCGCCTGGCACCTGGTCCCCAAGGTCTCCCGAGGGGGGACCGACCCGATGCAGGAATCCTCGGGTGGCGAGGCGCCATCGCGTGTGCCGGGAGGCCGGGAACGGCTGGTGCGCTTCGCGCTCGTCGGGATCTCGGGCGTAGGGGTCAACCTCGCGGCGCTGCACGTCCTCGCCGCGGGGCTCGGCGTGCCGGAGATCGCCGCCTCCGCCCTCGCGATCGAGGCGAGCGTCGTCTCGAACTTCCTGCTGAACGACACCTTCACCTTCCGCGATCGCCACGGCGCCGGCGGCGCCGGCCGGCGGCTGCTGCGGTATCACGCCGTGAGCGCCGTCGGGGTGATCGTGCAGCTCGGGACGTTCACCGCGCTCGCGCTCGGCGCGCGCCGGCTGCTCGGCCGTCCCGCGCTCGGGCCCTGGCGCTCCGCCGCGCAGCTCGCGGGGATCGCCCTCGCCTTCGCCTGGAGCTACGCAGGGAGCGTCCGGTTCGCCTGGGCCGGTCACGCCCGCGCGCGCGCTCGCCCGCCGCGACGCGCGTCACGGGCGGCGGCGGTGCCGGCGGCGATCTTCGCGGCGCTCCTGGTCCTGCACGCGCTGCCCACCTGGCTCGTCGCCTACGTCCCGACGCAGGACGGCCCCCTGCACGTCGAGAACACGCTCGCCCTGCTGCACCACGCGACCTCCCCGCTCCTGCAGCGGTACTACGTCGCCAACTGGGGGGCGCAGCCGAACTGGCTCACGCAGCTGCTGCTCGCGCCGCTGCTCGGGATCGTCTCCGCGCCGACCGCCGAGAAGCTCGTCCTCACCGGCTACACCCTGCTCCTGCCGCTCTCCTTCCGGGCGGTGCTGCCGCGCGGGGCGCGCGGGTGGTGGGCGGCGCTCGCGGTCTTCCCGTTCGTCCACGCGTTCCCCTTCTTCATGGGGTTCTGGAACTTCTCGTGGGGCCTCGCCCTCGCCTTCCTCACCGCGGGCTTCTACCTGCGCACGCGCGGCCGGCTCTCGCCGGCGCGGTTCGCCGGGCTCGCCGCGTTGTCGGCGCTCCTGTACCTGGCGCACCTCGTCGCGTTCGTCGGGGCGGTGATCGCGGCGGCTGCGGTGCTGGGCCTCCGGGCCTGGGCCTCGGTGCGACGGGCGGGGCCGAGCTCGGCGCGGCGCCGCCGCGTGCTGCGCGGGTACGGCAGGCGGCTCGCGGCGGGGGCGCTCACCTTCGCCCCGGGGATCGCGCTCGTCCTCGCGTGGGTCGTCGCGCACCGCGATCGGGCGTCGGCGCGGCTCCCGTTTCCGGAGCTCGCCGCGAAGCTCGCCGCCGGGTACGCCCTCGTCTCCATCGACCGGGGCGAGCTCCCGCTCGCGGTGATGGTGGTGCTCGTCCTGTTCGTGGGGGTGGTGCACCTGCTGCTCGTGCGGGCCGGTCGCGGGCCGACGCTCCGGCCGAACGACGGGTGGCTGCTCGCGGCGGCGATCTTCGTGGTCCTCTACTTCGCCGTGCCGGACGTGGTGGCCGCCGGCGCGTACGTCTCGGACCGGCTCGCGCTCTTCGCGTTCCTCTGCACGGCCGCGTGGATCGGCGCCGGCGCCGCGCCACGGGTGGCGGTGCGGCGTGTGGCGCTCGCCCTCGCGGCGATCTCGGTGGTCGCCCTCGGCGTCCGGCTCGACAAGGAGCGGCGGCTCTCCGCGCTGATGGAGGAGCTCGTCTCGGCGGGGCGGTTCGTGGGGAACGATCGGGTGATCCTCCCGCTCGCCCTCGCGCCGCACGGGCCGCGCGACGCGCACGGCCGCCGGATGGGCTACCGGATCAAGCCGTTCCTGCACGGCGCGAGCTGGATCGTCGCGGCGCAGGGCGGCGTGGAGCTGAAGAACAGCCAGGCGAACACCGATCAGTGCCCGGTGCGCTGGCCCGCGGACCGGAACCCGTTCCGGATCATCGCGAGCAACCGCGGGCGCATGGAGGGCGTCCCGCCGTGCGTGGACCTCCGGGCGGCGCCGCGCCTGGGGACGATCGACTACGTGCTGGTGTGGGGTGCGACGCGCGAGAACCTGGAGACGCCGTGCGGCGCGGCGCTCGTCGTCGAGCTCGCGGACCGCTACGAGCCGGTGTTCCTCTCCGCGCCTCGCGGCCTGCTCGAGGTCTGGCGGCCGCGGGCCGCGACGGCGGGGAGGAGGCCGCACGCCTCGGACCTCGGGCCCCAGGTGGCGAGGACGGCTTCTCCTCGTTGAGGGCGGAGCCCGAGAGCCTTCTTACGACACGGGCCCCCCGGCGTTCGCCGGAGGGCCCGCTCGATTCGCCTGTGGCTTCGGCCGCTACTTCTTCTTCGCGGGGGCCTTGGGGGCGGCGGCCGGGGCGGGGGCGGGGGCCTTCAGGACCCGGTCACCGGTCTCGTCCATCGACGTGAAGAGGACCGCGCTCTCCTTCGCCGTGGCGACGTCGGCCTTGATCGGGTGGCACACGGCGCAGAAGGCGTCCATCTTCGAGCCCTTGGCCGTGTCGACGCGGAGGTACTTGTAGTACGGGTTCGACGGGTGCGGGTCGTGGCAGCCGAGGCACTCGAAGCGGCCGCCCTCGCGGAGCAGCTCCGGCGGGACCTTCGCGATCTTGGGGTTGACCGAGGCGAGGCCGAACGGGTGGCTCATGTGGCCGTTCACCGGGGCGTAGCCCTGGCCGCCCTCCTTCGAGTCGGCGTGGCAGCCGAGGCAGAGCGCCGTGGTGCCCGTGTACGGCTGCTTCGTCTTCGGGTTCAGCATCGTCTTGTTCTGCGGGACGGCGAAGATGATCTCGCCCTTGGCGGTGTGGATCGAGTGGCAGCCCGAGCAGCCGACGCTGTCGTGGGCGCCCGCGGCGAGGGCGGCGAGGGGGAAGGTGGTGGCGAGGGCGACGAGGAAGGACCTGCGGGCGAGCGACATCGGTGAGACTCCTTGATGGATCAGGGGAACGGGTGGGCAATGTAAGGGCTCAGGCCCCGACGGTTCCTTGACGGACGACAACGGACCCGCCGTCGCCATCAAGGTCCACTCCGCCCTTCCTCGTCCCACAGCGCGCCGGTGCGCCAGCCCAGACGGACCGAGAGCATCCGCGCGGCGAACGCGACGGCGATCCCGACCAGGGCGGCGAGCGTCGGCGGCAGGTGCAGCCCGCGAGCGAGCCCGAGGAAGGCGACCGCACCTGCGAGGGCCGCGAGCGCGTAGAACTCGCCCGGCTTGAAGATGAGCGGCTCCTCGCGCACGAGCACGTCGCGCAGGACCCCGCCGCCCACGGCGTTCACGACCGCCACCAGCAACGCGGTGAGGACCGGCAGCCCCGCCGCGAGCGCCTTCTGCTCCCCCACCATCGCGTACGTCCCGAGCGCCAGGGCGTCGGCGAGCATGAACACGAGCCGGAGGCGCTGCAGGTGCTTGCTGAAGAAGAACGTGGCGGCGGCGCCGGCGAGCACCGCGCCGAGGTAGCGGCCGTCGGTGATCACCGCGGGCGGCCCCTCCCGGAGGAACAGGGCGTCGCGGAGGAGGGCGCCGCCCAGGCCGGTGACGAACGCGAGGACGATGGCGCCCACGGCGTCGTAGCGCTTCTTCCGCGCGATGAGGCTGCCGGTCACCGCGAACAGGAACGTCGCGGCGAGATCGAAGGCGATGTCCAGGGCGAACGGGCGTTCGAGGAACTGCTGCGCGCGGAGCGGGTCCACGGCGGACATCTAAGCACGCCCGGGGCGTTCCCGCCCGACGGCGGCCCCGCCCTCGTGCAGCGGCCAGGTCCTGCGGCGCAGGCTCCCTGCGTGTCCCACGCCGGCAGGGTAGCATCGCGAAGAGATGACACCGCTCCCCGTCCGGATCGTGCTCCTCCGCCCGCGCAACCCCGAGAACCTCGGCGCCGCCGCCCGGGCCATGAAGAACTTCGGCCTCGACGACTGGGCCATCGCCGCCCTCGGGACCCACGACTTCGGGGCGGCGCGCCGGGTCGCCGTGCACGCCGAGGACCTGCTCGACCGGCCGCGCCTCGTCGCGACGCTCGACGAGGCGGTCGCGGACTGCGCCTGGGTCGTCGGCACCAGCTCGCGGGCCGTCCGCGGGAAGCGCCGGCTCGCGCCCGCCGCGGTCGCCCGCGAGGCGCTCGAGCGCGCCGGGGAGGGGCGCACCGCCATCGTGTTCGGGGACGAGCGGAGCGGGCTCACCAACGAGGAGATCCACCGCTGCCACGACCTCTCGGCGATCCCGACCGGCGAGGCCCAGCCCTCGGTGAACCTCGCGCAGGCCGTGCTCCTCTACTGCTACGAGGTCCGGCGCGCCGCGCTCGCCGCCGCCCCGGCGCGGGCGACGCGGCTGCCGCAGGGCGCGACGGACGCGGACCTGGAGCGGGTGGAGGACGCGCTGCGCGACGCGCTCCGGACCGCCGGGTTCCTCGCCGGGCCCGAGCGGCACGCGGTCCGGGACCTCGCGGCGGCGCTCCGGCGCGCGCGCCTGTCGCGGCGCGAGGCGAGCCTGTGGCTCGCCGCGCTCCGGACGCTGGGGCGCCCCCGGGGAGCGCGATAGCGCGGCCGCGCCGGCGCGTGCGGGGAGCTACCCCAGGTCCTCCCGCTCCACGCCGGGGATCCCGAGGACGAGGTCCGGGCCGTACGCCGACGCGGGCGTCTGCCAGCCGGGGCGGACCTCGCCGGCGAGGACCCGGCGTGCGATCTCGGTGGCGGCGAGCGCGGTCAGCGTGTAGCCCTCCGGACCGCGCTGCCGGGCGGCGACCTTCTTGCCGGAGCCGTCCACGGCCTCGCCGTACACGACGGTCCGCCCGCGGGCGCGCGCGGCCGCGTCCGGCCCCGGACCGCCGCGCGCGAGGAGGCGCGCGACGACGTCCGCGACGCGCGGCGGTCGGACCAGCGGCGCGAGGCGCGGCGCGAGCTTCAGGAACGCGCGCGCCCAGGCGGGGACGGCCATGTACGTCGCGACCTCGGCGATCCCGGTGGAGCGCGGCGCGGTCGCGAGGTCGCCCCACGGAAGGGAGACGCACGGGACCGGGCCCTCGCCGAGGTCGAACGATCGCACCGCGGGCGCGCCGGCCGGGGCCCGCGCGTCCAGGTGCGCGAGCAGGGTCCGGGCGGTGCCGACCGAGAGCTGGCCGAGGGTCGAGAGGGCGAGCGTGAGCGACCGGGCTCCGGGGAGCCGCTGCGCGAGGTGCGCGGCGAGGCAGTCGGAGGGGACCACGTCGTAGCCGGCGCCCGGCAGGAGCATCACCCCGGCGCGCTCGGCGTGCGGGCCGAGCGAGGCGATCCCGTTGAACACGGCGAGCTCGCCGGTGAGGTCGAGGTAGTGCACGCGGAGCTCGAGGCAGGCCTCGGCGACGTTGCGCCAGGTGTGCACGAACGGACCGGCGCAGTGCAGCACCGCGGCGCTGCCCTCGATCCCGCGCCGGATCGCGTCCGGGTCCGTCAGCGGGAAGGCACGCCAGGGGACGCGCAGCTCGCGAGAGAGGGCGACGAGCCGCTCGGAGTCGCGGCCGGCGAGGACGATCGGGAGGCCGCGCGCGGCGGCCTCGCGGGCCACGAGCGCGCCGGTGTAGCCGTAGGCGCCGTAGATGAGCAGGGTCGGAGTGGACACGGGGGAAGGCTAGCGCGGATCGGGGCGCCTGTGGCGAGCGCGTTCGGACTCCGATCCGGGGCGCGCGGGAGGCCGGGTACGCTCACGGGCACGGGCTCGGGGCAGCGGTGAGCCCTCGGCCCGAAGGGCCGTTAGAATCGGTTGATGACACCCCTCACGTGGCTGGAGCGCGACGGCGGGCTCTTCTGCGATCTCTCCGACGGCGGAGAGGGCGCGGGCACGTTCCTCGCGGTCCGGCCGCACCCCGAGCCGGAGTACTGGCGCCCGATCTGCGTCCTCGCCCCTGGCGGGGAGGAGCACGAGCTCGGGGACGGCGTTTTCGGCCGCGAGCACGCTCGCGACACGCTCGTGAAGTTCGCGATCCAGCTCCTCGCCGCAGCGCACGGCCTCTCCTCCGCGCCGCGCGAGGCGGACGACGACGACGCCTGGCCGCAGCGGACCCTGGCGCGGCTCTGGACATGCCTCGCCGCGGGCCCCGGGGCGGCGCCGCCGCCGGAGGCCGGCGGGGGCCCGGACGCCGCCGATCCCGGTGACGATCCGTAGAAGCGCAAAGAGGGGAGTCCGCGTGTCCGCGGTTGGTCATCCTTCTGGTGCAGGGCTCGCCCCGCTGGCGAGGACGGTGCTCCTCGCCGGCCACGTCACGCTCGACCGCTGGGAGGGGGGGCTCGAGCCCGGCGGCACGGTGAGCTACGCCGCCCGGACCTACCTCGGCCTCGGCGCCCGGGTCCGCGCCATCACCGCCGCCGGGCCCGACTTCCCGACGGACGCCCTCGCCGCAGCGGAGCTCTCCATCGCGCCAGCGGGTCGCACGACGACGTTCGTGAACCGCTATGACGAGGCCGGCGTCCGGACCCAGCGGGTCGAGGCGGTCGCCCCTCCGCTCGACCCCGCGCTGGCGCCGGCGGGCTGGCTCGAGGCGGACCTCGTACACCTCGCCCCCGTCATCGGCGAGCTCGACCTCGGCGCGTGGCTCGCGGCGGTGCGCGCCCCCTTCGTCGGGCTCGGCATCCAGGGCTGCGTCCGCGCGGTGGCGCCGGACGGCGCGGTGATCCAGCCGCCCTGGCGCCCCGCGCCGGAGGCGCTGCGCGGCGTCCACGCCGCCTGCGTCGGCGAGGACGACCTTCGCGGGCAGGGCGACCTGCTCGAGCGGCTCGTCGCGGCCATCCCCGTCGTCGCCTTCACGCATGGCGAGCACGGGTGCGACCTCTTCCTGCGCGGCCGCGCGCTCCGGATCGGCGCGTACGAGACGCGGGAGGTCGATCCCACCGGCGCCGGCGACGTGTTCTCCGCAGCGTTCTTCCTGGGGCTCGCCGAGGGCCTGGAGCCGGCCGACGCCGCGCGCCTCGGGGCGGGGGCGGCGTCGATCGTCGTGGAGGCCCGCGGCGCCGCGGCGCTCGACCGGATCGCCGAGGCGCGCGCCCGGGCGGCCGGGGTGCTGGTGCTCCCCGGTTAGTGTGGCCGGCTAGCTCGGCGTCGGCATCGAGAAGGCGGGGCCGCCGCCGCTCGTCGGCCAGCGCTGCGTGACGGCCTTGAGCCGCGTGTAGAAGCGGATCGCCTCCGGGCCGTGCGCGTGGTGGTCGCCGAACAGGCTCCGCTTCCACCCGCCGAAGCTGTGGAACGCCATCGGAACCGGGATGGGCACGTTCACGCCGACCATGCCGGCCTGGACGCGGTGCGCGAACTCGCGCGCCGCGCGACCGTCGCGGGTGAAGATCGAGGCGCCGTTCCCGTACTCGTGGCCGCTCACGAGCTCGACGGCGCCCGCGAGGTCCGGCACGCGGACGACGCACAGCACGGGGCCGAAGATCTCCTCGCGGTAGACGCGCATCCCGGGCGTCACCTGGTCGAACAGCGACCCGCCGAGGAAGAACCCGCCCTCGCGCCCCTTCACCCGCAGGCCGCGGCCGTCCACGGCGAGGCGCGCGCCGGCGGCGAGCCCGTCGTCCAGGTAGGAGAGGATCTTCGCCCTGTGCTCCGCGGTGATGACCGGGCCCATCTCGACCTCCGGATCGCGCCCGTCGCCGACCTTCAGGGCGCGGACGCGCGGCGCGAGCCGCTCGACGAGCGGATCGGCGGCGTCCCCGACCGCCACGGCCACGGACACGGCCATGCACCGCTCCCCGGCCGAGCCGTACGCGGCGCCGACGAGCGCGTCCGCCGCCTGGTCCAGGTCGGCGTCGGGCATGACGACGAGGTGGTTCTTCGCGCCGCCGAGGGCCTGCACGCGCTTCCCCGCGGCGGCGCCGGTGGCGAACACGTGCCGGGCGACCGCGGTCGAGCCCACGAAGCTCACGGCCTGCACGTCCGGGTGGGCGAGGAGGGCGTCCACCGCGGTCCGATCGCCCTGGATCACGTTGAACACCCCGTCCGGCAGCCCGGCCTCTCGCAGCAGCTCGGCCAGGGCGAGCGACGCCGACGGGTCGCGCTCCGAAGGCTTCAGCACGAAGGCGTTCCCGCAGGCGATGGCCATCGGGAACATCCACATCGGCACCATGACCGGGAAGTTGAACGGGGTGATCCCGACGCACACGCCGAGCGGCTGCCGGACGGACCACGCGTCGATCCCGGTGGCGACCTGCTCCGTGTACTCGCCCTTGAGGAGCTGGGGGACACCGGTGGCGAACTCCACCACCTCGAGACCGCGCTGCACCTCCCCGCGCGCGTCGGGGATCGTCTTGCCGTGCTCGGACGTGACGATCGCCGCGAGCCGCTCCTGGTCGCGCTCGACGAGCTCCCGGAACCGGAACATCACCCGGGCGCGCCGGAGCGGGGAGGTCTCCGCCCAGGGCCGGAACGCACGTTGCGCGGCCGCCACGGCCGCGCCGACCTCGTCGGCCCCGGCGAGCGCGACGCGGCCGGTGACCGCGCCGGTCGCCGGATCGAAGACGTCGCCTTCCCGGCCGCCGTGGCCCGGGTGGAGCCGGCCTCCGACGAAGTGCGGGATGGGGCGCGGGCTCTCCAGCCGCTCTGCGGGCTCGCTCATGGAGTATCTCCTGCCTCTGGGGAGGCCCGGAAAAAAGCGAGGCGGCCCTTGCGAGCCGCCTCCGCGGAGCTTCACTCATCTGCCGCGCCGGATCCGGGGGAGCCCGGAGGCTCCGTGGTCCCTGGCCCGACACGCGGCCAGAGGGAAGCGCCGCTTGCACTCCCGACAGTCCTGGTCCGCTCGGCGTCAGCGGATCGATGTCGGGCCATGCACCTCGAACGTGTGGAGCGGACGCGGCGGCGGCAAGGGGCGTCCCGAAGCGAACGCGCGGCCACACGGGGAGTCACGCGAGCGGGCGGGCGCCCGCCGCGGATCAGGGCAGGATCTCGAGCACGCGGGCGCGCCTCACCGGCGCGTCCTCGATCTCGACCGTGGTCGGAACGTCGAGGATCGCGCGGACCGCGAACCCGTCGGCGGGGGCGTAGGTCCGACCGGCGTCGCCGACGAGGACCCGGACGCCGCGCGCGGCGAGGGTCCGGAACCACGCGAGCGACCGGGCGGCGAGCGCCCGCTCGTAGAAGACGTCTCCGGCGAGGAGCACGTCGACGCCGTCGAGCGGGTCGCCGATGGGATCGCCGGCGCGGAAGGGGACGGAGAGCCCGTTCAGGGCTGCGTTGAGACCGACCGCCGCGGCGCAGAACGGGTCGAGATCGCAGGCGACCACCCGGGCCGCCCCGGCGCGAAGCGCGGCGAGGGCGACGAGGCCGCTCCCGGTGGCGAAGTCGAAGACGTGCGCGCCGGCCACGAGCGCCGGCTCGTCGAGGATCACCCGCGCGAGCGCCTGGCCGCCCGCCCACGGGAACGCCCAGTACGGCGAGTCGTCCCAGCCGGCGAGCTCGGCCGCGGTCGCGTGCCAGAGCGGGGTCAGCTCGGACGCCTGGTAGACGCGGAGCTCCGGGGCGACCGGCACGGCCGCCGGAGCGGTCCTCGTCCGGATGAACTCGGCGAGATCGCCAGGCGCGCGCGGCGGGGAGGGCAAGAAATCACCTTCGCCGCGCGTCACGGCGCCGAGGACGGCGGCGCGGGCGGCGCCTTCGGCTTCGCCTTCTTCGCGCGCAGGTGCTCGCGGAGCCCCTTGCAGGGATCCTCGCGCTCGGCGCGGGGAGTGAAGACGACGAAGTCGTACGGCAGCCCCTCGGGCTCGTCCTCCTCGACGTACTGCGCCGGCTCGCGCCCCTCCGGCGTGACCTCGCGGAACGCCACCGAGATCACCTTCCCGCCGTCGCCCGCGAGGTAGGCCGGCACGCCGCGGTCGAGCCGCGCGTGCTGCGAGCCGCAGACGAGCGCCGCGCCGCCCGCACCGGCGGCGGCGAGCGACTCCGCGAGCTGCGCGTCGCGGGCGCGCTGGCCGAGGATCATCGGGTCCATCTGCGCCTCGGGGAGCTCGCCGCAATGCGCCTCCTGCATCTCCTTCCGGAGCGCCTCGCGCTCGGCGGGGGAGGGCGGCCCGAGCCGCGCGATGCGCTTCGCGACGGAGGGCGGCAGGGCCTTCTCGCCCTCCATCACCGCGCGGCGGACGTCCTTGCGCGGCAGGTTCGCGCCGACGACGTGGAGCCTCGCGTCGAGCGCGGCCGCGAACACGGGCCGGTACAGCGGGAACTCGGGCCAGCCGCTCTTCGCCCACTGGACCGCCTTCGCCAGCGAGTCCGGCGTCACCCCCGGCGCGGCGAGCGCGGCGTCGATGGCGGGCTGCTGCTCGACGGAGAGCATCTCGAACGCGACCGCCGGCTTCCGACCCGCCGCCGCCAGGGCGCGGATCAGCCGCGCCTGGAGCAGGTGGTGGTCCGCGTTGTCGTGGATCTCGCCGAGGAGGACGGTGTGCGCGCCGAAGAGCGCGGCCACCAGCGCCGGCTCGTCCACGAACCGTCCGGCGCGGACGTCCCAGATCCGGCCCGCGAGCGGGTGATCGCGGAGGAGCGGGCTCACCCACGTGCGTCCGGGGGCGAGCGGTTGGGCGACGAGCCGAGCGCGCGAAGGGGCGCACGCGACGGCGAGCGAGGCGAGGACCAGGAGGGCGGAGGCGCGGCGCGGCATCACCATCAGATACGGCGCCGCGGGCCGCCCGTCGAGTCCCGCGCGCCTACTTGCCGGCCGGCGGCGCCTCCGCCGGGTGCGCCTCGATGTCGTGCAGCCCCTGCTTCGCCTGCATCGCCTGCGGCGAGCTCGGGGCCACCTCGATGACCTTCTCCCAGGCGGCCTTCGCCTTCGCCGGATCGTGCAGGTCGTTCAGGTACACGACGGCCTGGTTGAAGAGGCTCTGCACGTGCTTCGGATCGATCTGGTTCGCCTTCTTGAAGTTCTCGATGGCGCGATCGAACTGGCCGAGGGCGCGGTACATGACGCCCTGGTCGGTGAGGACGTTCGGATCGTTCGGGTTGAGCTCCAGGGCGCGCCCGTACGCCTCGACCGCCTTCTGCGGCTGCTCGCTGTCGAAGAAGGAGTTCCCCAGCGAGACCCACGCCTGCGTGTTCTTCGGGTCCTTCGCGACGACCTGCTGGAGCGTCGGGATCTGCTGGAGCGCCTGGAGTCGCGCCGGGTTCGCGGGTGCGCCGCCCGGCGGCATGCCGACCGGGGGAAGCGCCGGCTGCGCGAGGCGACTCATCGTGGCGCTCTTCTGGCCGGCCATGTAGCCGAGCCAGAGGCCGACGATGAGACCGACCACCAGGCCGAGCAGGGTATAGCGGTTCACGTCATGACCTCCCGTTGGGGAGCAGAGAAAAGAGCACGACTTCGGGTGCAGCGCCAGTCGCTTTCATCGACGACCGTTCGCGCGACGTGGCAGGCGGTCGCATGCCCAGCCGCATCGCCGCCGGCCCTCCGGCGCTAGACTCACGCCCGTGCCGACGCCGCACCACGTCCTGCTCGTGCCGGGCTTCTTCGGGTTCGCGAACCTCGGCGACTTCACGTACTTCGGTCACGTCCGGGAGATCCTGGCGGAGATCGGCCCGGAGCTCGGGCTCGACGGCGAGATCCGCGTGATCAAGACGGCGCCGACCGCGACGCTGTCCCGCCGCGCCGCGCTCCTCGCCGAGGCGATGGCCGAGGTGCTCGAGCGGTCCGGCGGCGAGATCTCCATCGTCGGCCACTCGAGCGGCGGGCTCGACGCGCGCCTCGTGGTCTCGCCGGACGTGTCGCTCCCCACCGAGGTGGACGTGGAGGGGTGCGCGCGGGCGGTCCGGTCGGTGGTGACGGTCTCGGCGCCGCACTACGGCACGCCCGTCGCCGAGTTCTTCAACAACTTTCTCGGCCAGCAGCTGCTCCGGATCCTCTCCCTCGCCACGATCTACTCGCTGCGCGCCGGCCGGCTCCCCATCGGCGCCGTCCTCCGGCTCGCCGGGCTCGTGCGCCGCCCGCGCGCGACGCCCCGGGGCGTCATCGAGCAGCTCTTCGCCCAGCTCCTCGCCGACTTCTCGCGGGACCGGCGCCACCGGCTGGAGCGCTTCTTCCAGAGCCTCGGGCAGGACCAGGACCTGGTGGGCCAGATCACTCCGGCGAGCATGGACGTGTTCGACGCGTCCACCGAGAATCGTCCGGGCGTCCGCTACGGTTGCGTGGTGACGCAGGCGCGGCGGCCCGGGCTGCGCTCGGCGCTCGGCGCGGGGCTCTCACCCTACGCGCAGGCGACCCACGCGCTCTACGTCGGCCTGTACCGGGTCGCGTCCGGGACGCCGGTGAAGAAGGAGCCGCCCCTCACCGTGCAGCAGGCGGAGCCGCTGCGGCGGGTCTACGGGCGGATCCCCGACGCGCGCGCGAACGACGGCATGGTCCCGACGCGCAGCCAGATCTGGGGCGAGGTGATCCGCGCGGTCTGGGCCGACCACCTCGACGTCATCGGGCACTTCCACCTGCCGACCCACGTCCCGCCGCACTTCGACTGGCTCGACTCGGGCGCGGGCTTCACGCGCGCGGACTTCGACGAGGTGTGGCGCTCCGTGGCGGCGTTCCTCGGCGCCGCCGGCGGGCGCCCGCGTCCCGCGATCGTCCAGTGACGGGGGATCGTCCGGCTCCTGGCGTGAGCCGCCCGCGACCGGGCGGAACCTTGGGTGGAGCTCGCCGCGCGGCGCCTCACGCACGCGCCGAGGGCCTGATGCGGACCGGCGCAGCACGCATCAGAGGTGGCCGAGGTACGCGACCACCGAGAATCGGCGCTCGACGGTAACGTACCCATCGACGAGCAGCAGGCAGTCGTCCAGCTCCCGGTACGCGTAGGGCCCCTCGGTCCGGAAGGACGCGTCCGCGATCGCGTCCGGGACGAGGATCCGCCGGCGCAGCGCCTGGAAGTCGAACGCGTCGGCCAGGGGCTTCACGTCCCCGCGCGACATCACGCGGCCGGTGCCGTGGCTCATCGAGCAGAGCAGCTCCGCGATCCGGGGCGTCGCACGCACGAGCACCGCGTCGCCGGACATGTGCGAGGGGATCACGGCCAGCTCGCCGGGGAGGAGCCGGACCGAGCCCTTCCGCAGGATCACCGCGCCGTCGGCGCGCTCCTCGTACCCGTTGTGTGACACGTCGAGCACGGGCTCGAGCCGCCCGAACACGGCCTCGAGCGCCTCCTGGACCGCGGCCCGGTTGTCGCGGGCCCAGGCCGAGACGCGGGCGAACTCACGGTCGAACTCGGCCGGGCGATCCACCAGGGCGTCCACGAGCCCGGACTCCTGCCGGGAGCCGGTGTGGCACAGGAAGTGGATCGGCCCGCCGTCATCCGGGGCGAGCGCGTCGAGGAAGTGATTCCCTCCGCCGAGGTCGCCGAGCCGCCCCCGGTTCGCGCGCAGCCGGTCCGCGACCGCGTCCCACCGCCGCCGGTCCAGGTCCGCGCGGTCGAGGTCGGATCGGAGCAGGCGCATGCCGCAGCCGCAGTCCGAGACCGCGAAGCGCCTCCAGTCCGGCTGGCGCGTCAGCACCGCGGTGCCCGTCGGGAGCGGGCTCTTCCCCGGGCAGGCGTCGGGCAGGAACACGATCTCCTCCGCCCGGAGGCCGCGGGGGATCCACGAGTAGAGGACGCCCAGGGGCTCCGCGGAGCAGTTGGTCACGTTCATGCTGGCGCTCCGATCACGGGATCACGACACCTGGCGAACCGGAACCCTGCGACATCGGTCGTGCCGGCGACCATCATCTTCTCCGTCCAACCGGCGCGCAGCGCGTTCGCATGGATTCGTCAGCGGCTGCTGAAGCATGGGTTCCATCAGCTCGAGGCACCATGCCATGACTCGTGCAAGACGCGTCGTCTTCGGCGTGACGGTCGTGATGTGGGTGGGCGTCTGCGCCGTCGTCCTCCTGGGGCTGATACGCGGTGCATCAGAGGCACCGCCAGGCACGATCGAAGAGTACGCGCGCGCGCCCGGCTTCCAGGTGCTCAACTTCGTCGCGGGCTATCTTCCGATGCTCGTCCTGGTTGTCGTGGCGTTGCTCGGACTCGAGCACCTCGCGCTGCGAATCGCCGAGCGACGGCTGAACCGGGACAGGAAAAGCGTTCACCCGCCGCGGTGAGCGCCGCCTCGGGCCCGTCGTCCGCCGTCCGGAGGAGATTGAGCGGCCGTCAGTGCATCACCGGCGGCTCGGGCTGTTCGTGCGCTGCCGCCTCGGGCTCGCGCTCGGCGTGGCGCGCGATGCCGCGCTCCACGGCGGAGATGAGCCAGGGGCGGAGATCGCGCGCGGCGATGATGGCGTCGAGCGAGCCGACCCGACGCGCGCGCTCGACGGTGTGCACGGCGTCGAACTCCTCGGCCACCTCGCCCATCTTCTCGGAGCGGACCTGGGCGAGCACCTCGGCGAGCCGGGCGCGGGCGGCGCCACCGCCCCTCGCCGCGGCCTGCTCCGCGGCGACGACGCGCGGATCCTTGCGGGTCCGGGCGTCCACCTCGCGAGAGAAGACGACCGCGGCCGCTGGCGCGCCGCCGATCACCGACGCGCGCGCCCCCTCCACCGCCACCGCCTCCATCTCCTCGCGGAGGGCCTTCGAGAACACCACGAACGCGCCGCCGTGGTAACGCGACACCACGCAGAACACGAGCGGGCCGTCGAAGGTCACCACCGCCCGCCCGATCTCGGCGCCGTACTCGAGCTGGAGCCGGCGCATCGACTCCGGCGAGCCGTCGAAGCCGGAGAGGTTCGCGAGCACGACCACCGGCCGGTTGCCGCTCGCGCCGTTGATGGCGCGGGCGAGCTTCTTCGAGGACTGCGGGAAGAGGGTGCCGGCCGACCAGAGCTCCGGGCCGTCGGCGGGCACGAACTCGAGGCGCGGCAGGGGGCGCGACTCGATCCCGAGGAGGCAGACCGGCCAGCCGCCGAGGTGCGCGTCCCACACCACCGCGGTCTCGCCGCCGCGCACGTCGCGCCAGCGCTCGAGCGGCGGCAGGTCCTGGTCGATCGCCGCGGCCAGGATCCGGCGGATGTCGAACGGCTTCTTCCGGTCCGGGTTCTTCTCGGCGCTGAACACGTCGCCCACCGTCGTGAACCCGGCGCCGCCCTCCGGCCCGTGCGGCGAGGCGCGGACGTCGCGCTCCGGCGGATCCTCCGTCCGCGCGCGCCGCGGGAACCGCTCCCCCGGCGCCACGTAGGTGTGGTCGTAGTGGGCGAGGAGGATCCGGATGGCGTCGGCGAGGCTCGCCGCCTGGTACTGGGCCTGGCCGTTCGGGCCCATGATCCGGTCGTAGCCGCCGATGAGGAGGTTGTCCTCGGCCGCGACCGAGCCGGAGTACTCGAGGGCCTCCTTGCCGGTGAGGACCATCGCCGACCCGGGCGTCATCACCAGGATGCCGCGGGTGTGCATGAGCATCGTCGCCTCGGCGTTCCAGTACGGCTGGGCGCCGACGTTGACGCCGGTGACGACGACGTTGATCTCCCCGCCGCGCGCGGTGTGCTCGACGATCCGCCGCAGCACGCGGGAGATCCAGTCCATGTTCTCGGTGCCGCTCTCCATCGAGATCTTCGCGCCGGCCGAGACGGCGAACCACTCCAGCGGGACGCCGAGCCGCTCGGCGAGGTCGATGGCCGCGATGACGCGCCGGCACTCCGGCTCGGCGAGGGAGCCCATCGCCCGGGTCGGATCCCCGAGCAGCACCACCCGCAGCATGCCCTCCGGGTAGCGATCCGTGAAGGTCCGCATCACGCCGACGACGACGTTCGCGGTGTTCTCGCCCGGGGGCCGGCGCACCGGCACGAGGGCGCCGCCCGCGTCGAGGTCGTGCTCGGCGAACTCGCCGGGCGGCACGTCGGCGAGGGCCCCGCGCGGCGGCGCGAGCATCCGGACGATCTCGAACGGGTGGGTGAGCCCGCGGCGGCGGAGCGCGATGACGCGCCGCTGGTACTCCTGCATCGGCTCGAGGGGCCGGTCGGTGGGCGGGTCGTACCGGATCGCGAGCCCCTCGCCGGCGAGCGTGACGCGGACGAAGGTGTCCGCGAGCGCGCCGGTGAGCGGGTCGGGGATCCGCGCGGCGAGGAGGACCATCTCGAGGCCGAGCCCCTCCGTCGCCGGCGCGAGGCGCGCGGCGACCCGGTGGAGCGCCTCCTTCGGGAGCACGAGCGGCGGCTCGAGGGTGAGCAGGACCCGGTTCCAGTGGAGCCGCTGCTGCGGATCGCGGCTCGCCTGGAAGCGGCGCATCCCCGCGAGCGCCTCGTGCAGCTTCCGCTCGAGGTGGGGGAGCTGGACGATCTGGCCGTCGGCGTCGCGCACCGGCGTGAGGTCCCGCACCTCTGCGACCGCGAAGAGCCGCTCGTCCTTCGGGTTCTCCCGCGCGACGCCTCGGTACAGGAAGACGTCCTCGACCGAGGGGAGCCGCTCGAGCTCGAAGCGGCTGAGTCGGGAGAGCTGCATGCGCCGGAAGAGCAGCGGGTGGACGCCGCGGTATCGCGGCTCCTCCTCGAAGCGATCCGGACCGCCGCGGAAGGAGAGGTGCTGCTGGCTCGCCTGGCGCCCGAGGCCACGCCCCGCCCGCGCCACGACGAACGAGGCGCGCCGGAGCGGCCGCGGGAACCCGGCGCCCTCGAGGGCGTCGCCGAGCCGCGCCGCGAGCACCTCCGGCGGGCCGGACGGATCGTCGGCCCAGAGGTACGCCTCGATCGTGAGGTCCATGCCGGCGGGGACCTCGGCCGCGTAGCGCGCGAGGGCCCGCGCGAGCCGCGGTGCGTCCGCGGCGCGGGCGAACCCCGCGACGAGCCGCTCGCGGCGGCCGTCGACGTCGTGCTCGGCGGTCGCGCAGGCGAACCCGTCGAGCTCGCGGGGCGAGACGCCGGCGAGCGGGACCGTGCGGTAATAGCGCCGGAGCAGGATCTCGACCAGCGCGGGGCGGATGGCCGCGTCGGCGGCGGCCATCCGGGCGACGAGCAGCGTCGCGAGCGGCTGCGGGCACGCCACCAGGCGCGCCAGGGCCGCCTCGCGCCCGGCGCAGGGGCGCGACACCGCGGCGAGGTCGGCCTCGGCCTGCGCGTACACCGCCGCCCGCAGCCGCTCGAACTCGGGCCGGTCGAAGCGGCGGAAGCGCAGGTCGCGGGCGAGATCCGCGAGGGCCGGCGCCCGCTCCTGGCCGACGTCCACGAGCCGGTCGAGCAGGGCGCGCGCGCCCTCGCCCTCGAAGCCGAGGGGCTCGTCGCCGGAGTCGAGCCGCCGCTCCAGGATGGCGCGGATCGCCGGCACCGACGCGCTCGCGCGCTCGTGCGCCTTCTGGAGGCGCAGCAGGGCGAGCTCGAGGGCGCGCCCCGGCGCGTCGAGCGAGACGCCGTAGTGGCGGAGCGCGGTCCGCAGCCGGGCCACGAACGCCGGCGAGAGCCCGGCGCCGCGCGCGCCCGGCTCGTGCAGGTAGCGCCACAGCTCCTCGAGCGCCGGGCGAGGCCGTTCCCCGGCGCCGCGGGCCGGCTCGGGCACCCGGCGGAACAGCACGAGCACGTCGGCGAACGCCGCGAGCGCGTCCTCCTCCGCGCGCAGCGCGGCCGGATCGGCCGCGGGCACCGCGGCGGCGCGCTCGACGAGGGCGGCCGTGATGCGCGCCGCCTCGGCCGGGACGAAGTCGAAGCCGAGGAGGAGGGCCCGGAGCTCGCCGAGGGCGGCCAGGTAGGCGGCGCGGGCGTCCTGCGGCGGCTGCGGCGCCGTCGGCTCGAACGCGAGGGGCGGGGCGAGCTCCGCATAGGCCTCGCCGGCGGGGTCGATGCGCAGCAGCGGGGCGCCGGCGTCCACCTGGGCGTTGGGGAGGGTGAGCACCTCCCGGACCACGCCGTCCTCCGGCGCCGTCACGACCGCCTCGACCTTCATGGACTCGAGGCGCGCGACCTCGTCGCCGCGCGCGACCCGCTGCCCCGGCTCGACAGGCACCGAGAGCACCACCGCCGGGAGCGGGGAGGTGACCAGCCCCGCGGGCTCGCGCTCCACGACGTGGGGGGTGCCCTCCACGTCCACCAGCACGCGGGCGCCCTCCGCGGCGGAGAGGACGCGCATGCGCGTGCCGTTCACGTCGAGCTGCCGCTCCGAGGGGCCGAGCCGCTCCACGCGGACGTCCACTGAGCCGACCCCCGAGGCCACGCGGAACCTGTCGGGACCGACCTGCCGCACCTCGAGCCGGTGGCGCCGGCCGGCGAGGCGGAGATCGACGGGGCGCCCGGTGGAGGGGCCGACGCGGGGGCGGCCGCGGCGCGCCCCCGCGAGGAAGCGGGCGCGCTCGAGATCGAGGTCCGCCTCGTAGGCCTCGATGGCGGCGGCGAGGAGCGCGTGGCCGGGGCGCGGGACCACCAGCGGCTCGCCGGTCGCGGCGAGGCGCGGGAGCAGCCCCACGCCGGCGATGCCGCCCCGCAGCTCGGGGCGGTCGAGGAGCGCGAGGAGCAACGCCCGGCTGGTGCCGGTGCCCCGGACGAGCACGTCCGCCTCGGCGAGCGCCTGCGCCAGGCGGCGGAGGGCGGCGTCACGGTCCGGTCCGCGGGCGACGATCGTCGCGACGGGCGCGTTGCCGGCGGGGGCGGGATCGCCCACCTCGACGGCCGCGTCGGCGCGCACGTCGGGATCGCAGGGGAGGCGCAGCAGCGCCACGCGCCCGGGGACCGCGGTGCGGTCCTCGGGATCGCGGGCGTCGAGGCGCGCCGCCATCGCGTGCGCGCCCAGCAGGGCCGCGGCGGGGACCGGTCCGCCGGTGGCGAGGTGGAGGGAGAGCCGGACCAGATCGACGCCGATCGCGGCCTCGAGGGCGCACCCCGCCGCCGGGAGCGGGCCCAGATCGACCAGCGCGAGCGCGCCCGTCGTGGGATGGACGAGCAGCGACACCGCGATGACGCCCACCGCGCCCGCGGCGGTGGCCACCTTCACCGCCACATCGCACGCCGCCACGACCTGCTCCGCGTCGAGCCCGGGCGCGGGCGACTCCGACAGCACCACCGCGGGGCCGCGCCGCAGCGACGCGTCCGCGGTCCCGAGCGCCCGGGAATCGCCGACGCCGTCGCGGGCGACGACCACCTCGATCAGCCGCGATCGCGGATCCGGCGCCGCGCCGGCGCGTTCGATCCCCAGCTCCGCCGCGCGCTCAGCGAGCCAGCCCGGGGTGGAGACGCGCGCGAGCGCCTCGGCCGGCCAGCCGAGGTGGACGACGCCCCGCGCCGCGCACGCCGCGGCGAACGCCGCCCGCTCCGCCAGGGACGCGTCGCCGAGCCAGGCGGCCCCTGGACGGGCGAGCTCCAGGGCGCGCTCCGGGGGCCCGTCGAGCACGACCACCTCGTCGGCCTCACGGGCGAACGGCGCCTCGCGCTCGTTCGGCGCGATGACCGCCACCGTCTCCGCGGCGCGCCCCGCCCGCGCGAGCTCCCGGACCGCGCGGAGCACCCGCCTCCCGCGCGCGCCGCCATCTCGCACCGCCACGCGCCCGATGCCGCCCGTGCCGTCCATGGCTCCCCGCGGTCGCGCCCGCCGCCACCCTCGTCGGCGACGCCGCGGATCCTTCCTGTAGGTGCCGGCCGGACGCGCCGCACGGCGGACGACGGCGCCTCGCGACCGCACCTCCCGCGAAAGCGAGCCCCCGTGCGTCCGGAGCCCCGCGGGGGATGATTTCCGTCCCGGCGGGGGCTGCGCTCGTCCGCGATCGTCTTTTCCCGAACCCGCACGCGAACGCGAACCCGGTCACCCGTGCCCCGTGCCCCGTGCCCCGTGCCCCGTGCCCCGTGCCCCGTGCCCCGTGCTTCCGCGCCCGCGGCGAAACCGACGAAGGCCCCGTTCAGGCTCGGTCGAGGAGCCCCGTGCCGCCGTGGCCGCGGCGCGGCGACCCACGCGGGATCGTCGCCATCACGACGCGTTCGCCCAGCGTGAAGCCAGCGCGGCAGATCCGGGCTGCGGGGCCGCCGAGGTGGCGGACCATGAACGTCGCCGCTGGGGCCTTCGAGCGAAAACTTCTCTCGGTCGGGAGGTGACTCGGTCGGGAGGTGGTCTTGCCACGACGCCGTGGCTGACCGTGGGTACGGCTCACTACTTCCCGTCGGATGAACGTCGAGATCAGCCATCCGCAGAAGCGCGGCGGTTCTCTCGAGGCGCCTCAACGCGTCGAGCGGGACGCTATCGATCCCGTCGTCAGGGGTCAGGCATCCGGCCCGAATACAGCCAGCGGCTTCCCGTCGAAACGCACCCCGAGCTCCCAGCGGAGCCCGTCCGGCGCCCGGCCGCGGACCCGGATCCATCCCCGGTGGAGGGCGTGGAGGTGGTGCGCGGCGCACAGGGCGATCTGGTTCTCGTCCGAGTCGTCGCCGCCACGGGAGCGATAGCACACATGGTGCACGTGCGCGGCGGGGCGGCTGCACCCGGGGACCTGGCACCGGCCCCGATCGCGCGCGAGAATCTTCCGCTGCCGCGGAGGGCGCGAGCGCTCGGCCACCTTCGCGGCCTCCTTCCATGTCTCGATGAACTCGTCCGCGATGCGGACGACGCACTCCTCCGGGGTGAGCCAATGACCTGCGGCGGCCCGAGCCGCGCGGAATGAGGCGTCAATGAGGAGGGCCACCCGGCGCGGCACATGGAGGGTCAGCCAGTCGCGCGCACACATCTGCGCGAGGAAGGGGTTCGTCGGCTTGCTCGGCGTGCCCGTCTCCGCCCCGGAGTCGTCGGCCCGGCCCGACGGCGCACACATCTGCGTTGCCTTCGCCGCGGAGTCGTCGGTCCGCCCTGGCGCCGCACACATCTGCGCCGGCTCCTCCGCGGAGTCGTCGGTCCGCCTCGACGGCGCACACATCTGCGCCGCGGCCTGCGCCTCGGCCGTGGACCGAGCGGCGAGCTCGTCCTCGAGCTCACGCCGGAACGCGATGCAGGTCGAGGCCTCGGCGTGGGTGATCAGCGCCTCGACGGTATCCTCGTCCGTATTCGCTCCCGCGGCGCGCGCGACGAGCCGCGCCTGCTCGTAGCTGACCCTCCCCTCCCGGAGCGCCTGTCGGAGCGCCGGGAGCGCATAGAGCCGCCGCTCCAACGCCGCCCGCTGCGCCACGGTCCGCTCCGCCATTCCCAGTCTTTCGGCGCAGTAGTGGCCGAAGGTGGCGAAGCCCATGTCCCGCCAGAGCCCGACATTCAGGACCAGCATGGCGAGGTGGCCGACCAGCTCGTCCCAGCGCTCGCGCATCGACGCCAGGTGACGGAGCTGGTCGTCGAGCCGCTCCGCGGGATCTTTGGCAGGCGCGCCGCCCGTGTCGTCCAAAGCCGCGTCGTCCAGGACCGCGCCGTCCGTCACGGCGCCGAGCATCGGGGCCGCGACCGGCTCGACCGGGGCGAGCGCCTCCCAACATGCCGTCTCCTCCTCGAGCCCCTCCCGCGCGGCGTCGAGCCACTCCGCCCGCGAAGCCTCGGCGCTCCGCTCCTCGGCCTCCTCGTCCGCGTCCACCGGGTGCGCGCCCAGGTACTCCTGGCAGATCACCTCGAGCCGCTGCCACCGCGGCGAGGTTGCCTTGAGGAGCTTCCCCGCCAGCGCAAGCGCCTCGTCGAGCCGGGCCCGCGCCTCGGGTCCGAGAAGGACGTCCACCCGGTCGAAGCGCTCCTCCTCGAGCTCCATGCAGGTTGCTGCACCCATCGCGCCATTCGCGCTCTCCGCGCGATCCCGGTCCGCCGCCCGGACCGCCACCTCGAGCGCCCGCACCGTCGCGGTCCGCGCCCGCTCGACCCACTCCGCCTCCGCGTCGCCCATCGCCACGCGAAGGATGGTCGTCGCCTTGCGCGCACTCACCTCTCCGGAGCGCACCGCCTCACGGAGCCGCGGTCGCTCGTGCAGCGCCCGCGCGAGCTGGACCATTCCCTGCGCGGTGCGGCCGGCGATCCCGATCCGCTCGCGCGCGTAATCCGCGATCCCCGAGTACCCGAGCCGCAGCGTCCGGTCGCCCTGTGCCAGGGCCAGGAGTCCCTCGCCGAGCGCGATGTCCAGCGCGCCTCGCCCTCGTGCCACCCGGGCGAGGAGTTCGTCCACGAGCAGCGCCGCCTCCTCCCGGAGCACGTGCGGCCGCTCGTGAGGCATGGGCGGGTCGAGCTGCCACGCGGCGCGGGCGAGCGCCTCGGGCGGCGGCACCGCCGAGGTTGCGCTCGAACTGGCGACGGCCTCGCACATCGTCCGGACGATTGCACGCAGGTCTGACATCGAAGTTCATTTCGAATTGCGTTGGCTCGTCATCGCTAGGTGCGGTTGATTGCCGCGTATGTTTCTTGGAATGTGGCTGGATGCTGAGGGCGAAAGGCGTGATCGCAATCGTTATGAAAATGCCGGCTCATCCCCGCGGGCGCGGGGAACGGAACCGGACGGCGCTCACCCGGGAGGCCCCGGGCGGCTCATCCCCGCGGGCGCGGGGAACGGTCAGAAAAGACCACCGAATCCAGCGGCACGCGCGGCTCATCCCCGCGGGCGCGGGGAACGGGCGCTGACCGCCGACCACACCGTCGCGCACCGCGGCTCATCCCCGCGGGCGCGGGGAACGGCAACGCGGCGATCGCCCGAGGGGAGGCGTAGGTCGGCTCATCCCCGCGGGCGCGGGGAACGGTGCACCGCGCACGTCGCGCAGGCGCCGCACGACGGCTCATCCCCGCGGGCGCGGGGAACGGCGGATCGTTCGCGAGGTGGGACGCGGACTCGTCGGCTCATCCCCGCGGGCGCGGGGAACGGGCGACTTCATCGCATCGCCCGCGTCGCGAAGTAGGCTCATCCCCGCGGGCGCGGGGAACGGATCCTCGCCCCCGCGGCGACCTCGGCCAGATCCGGCTCATCCCCGCGGACGCGGGGAACGGTCGAGGAGCTCGGCGAGGCACTCGCGCGCGGCCGGCTCATCCCCGCCGCGCGGGGAACGGGTGTCCGGCGACGGCACGAAGAAGCCGAAGGGCGGCTCATCCCCGCGGGCGCGGGGAACGGGACGGGCACGAGGTGGTGCTGCGGGGAGGGTACGGCTCATCCCCGCGGGCGCGGGGAACGGAGGCCCGTCTCCCACGTGCGCGCCAGGTCCGGCGGCTCATCCCCGCGGGCGCGGGGAGCGGGATGATCTTCTTGACCGCGTTGCCCGCCCCGGTCGGCTCATCCCCGCGGGCGCGGGGAACGGCAGGTCCACGATGCGGCCCGAGGGGATGCGGACGGCTCATCCCCGCGGGCGCGGGGAACGGCGGAAGACGAGCCCCGCCCCGCTCCCGGGCCGCGGCTCATCCCCGCGGGCGCGGGGAACGGGACCGCGACCTCCACCGGCGCAAGGCATGGATCGGCTCATCCCCGCGGGCGCGGGGAACGGTACTCGGGCCACATCGGGCCGTCGTCCCACACCGGCTCATCCCCGCGGGCGCGGGGAACGGGCGAGCCGCTCCGCGCGAGCCTCGGCGGCGGCCGGCTCATCCCCGCGGGCGCGGGGAACGGTCGGCGTACTTCGGCTCGACCAGGTCGACGAGCGGCTCATCCCCGCGGGCGCGGGGAACGGGGAGTCTCGCCCCGCACTCGAGAAGACCCGCGCCGGCTCATCCCCGCGGGCGCGGGGAACGGTCCGCGTGTAGGGTGTGGCATCCGATCGATCACGGCTCATCCCCGCGGGCGCGGGGAACGGGGGCCCTTCGCTAGAATCCACAGCCCGCCGAACGGCTCATCCCCGCGGGCGCGGGGAACGGGCGAAGAAGTCTTCCGCCACCCTCCGGAAGAGCGGCTCATCCCCGCGGGCGCGGGGAACGGGCGATCGCCATCCCGCCGACCTTGCCGACCGTCGGCTCATCCCCGCGGGCGCGGGGAACGGCCGCCGCGCGCGCCGTCCAGGCCCGTCACGTTCGGCTCATCCCCGCGGGCGCGGGGAACGGGCAACCGGGGATCTGCAAAGTCACGTCGGCGTCGGCTCATCCCCGCGGGCGCGGGGAACGGTCCGGCTTGCCCGACTCGACCCCGGTCCCGACCGGCTCATCCCCGCGGGCGCGGGGAACGGTAAAGCTGGAGGTCGGTCTTCGGCTCGATCCCCGGCTCATCCCCGCGGGCGCGGGGAACGGGCCGTGGCACTTCATCGGCGCACCCCCTCGCGCGGCTCATCCCCGCGGGCGCGGGGAACGGATCGACGCCTGGCAGCACGACGTCCTCGAGGCCGGCTCATCCCCGCGGGCGCGGGGAACGGAACGACAAGCCCGAGAACACCGCGAAGCACTCCGGCTCATCCCCGCGGGCGCGGGGAACGGTTCCGCGTGCGGGAGTCGAGCGGGGAGGGCGGCGGCTCATCCCCGCGGGCGCGGGGAACGGCGTCTCGGGCTCGATCCGCTCCCGCTCGACTCAGCCGCGACCGGCTCATCCCCGCGGGCGCGGGGAACGGCTGATGGCCAGGCAGCGCAACATCGCCCCGGGCGGCTCATCCCCGCGGGCGCGGGGAACGGCTGCGGGACGAGCGGATCGAGATCCGGCGGGCCGGCTCATCCCCGCGGGCGCGGGGAACGGCTTCGGGGCCGGGGTTCCGCACGCGGGGCACGCGGCTCATCCCCGCGGGCGCGGGGAACGGCCGCTCGTGCTCCGATCCGCGAACTGCCGCGCCGGCTCATCCCCGCGGGCGCGGGGAACGGCACTCCTGCTCGGCGAGGTACGCGACGGTCGCCGGCTCATCCCCGCGGGCGCGGGGAACGGTTACCGATCTCCTTGCCGAACTCGGTGTCGGGCGGCTCATCCCCGCGGGCGCGGGGAACGGCCGAGCGAGACAAGGAACAGGGGCACGGGGATCGGCTCATCCCCGCGGGCGCGGGGAACGGTCGTCGCCATGTCCTCCTCCTCTACCCGTTCACGGCTCATCCCCGCGGGCGCGGGGAACGGGCGGCCTGGCTCGAGACAGCGGCGCCGAGGGCCGGCTCATCCCCGCGGGCGCGGGGAACGGCCCGGTCCGCGCGAACCCGCCCAGGTGGATCACGGCTCATCCCCGCGGGCGCGGGGAACGGCGCCAGAGGCCGGGCGGGGGCCGGCGCGGCGGAGGCTCATCCCCGCGGGCGCGGGGAACGGTTCCGGAGCCCGAGCACGCACGCCCCCGGCGACGGCTCATCCCCGCGGGCGCGGGGAACGGGCGAGGAGCTCGAGGTGCTCTCCCGTGCCTGACGGCTCATCCCCGCGGGCGCGGGGAACGGTCTCCCGCGCCAGCGGCGGATCCGTCCTGCCCCGGCTCATCCCCGCGGGCGCGGGGAACGGCCCATCCGGCGTTGAACCCGGCCTGCAGGGCGCGGCTCATCCCCGCGGGCGCGGGGAACGGAGCCGAGCGCGGCGGCGATCCCCGCGAAGTACGGGCTCATCCCCGCGGGCGCGGGGAACGGCACGCGACCGGCGAGATCGCGACGCACGGGAGCGGCTCATCCCCGCGGGCGCGGGGAACGGGTCCGGTTCGTCCGGGACGACGACACATCGATCGGCTCATCCCCGCGGGCGCGGGGAACGGCGCCTGTACGGGGACATCGAGCGCGAGGCCGACGGCTCATCCCCGCGGGCGCGGGGAACGGGACCACCGGGACGGGTGCGCCTCAACCGCCGGCGGCTCATCCCCGCGGGCGCGGGGAACGGCGTATCATCCCGTGCGCGACTACCTACGCTCGCGGCTCATCCCCGCGGGCGCGGGGAACGGTATCCGCTGCGGTCCGGGCCCCAGAACAGCGCCGGCTCATCCCCGCGGGCGCGGGGAACGGGGATCGCACGGATCGCCGGGTTTGGCAGGGATCGGCTCATCCCCGCGGGCGCGGGGAACGGATCTCGGCGGTGAGCGCGCGCGGCCAGCCGGCCGGCTCATCCCCGCGGGCGCGGGGAACGGTCCATCGCGCGGAACCAGGCGACCGCCTCCGCCGGCTCATCCCCGCGGGCGCGGGGAACGGGCGTAGGTGTGCCGGGTGGCCTGATACCAGGGCGGCTCATCCCCGCGGGCGCGGGGAACGGCGGAGGAGCGCCTCCAGCTCGTGCGCCTCGCGCGGCTCATCCCCGCGGGCGCGGGGAACGGTCCACGGAGACCGCGGACACGGCGACCGTTGGCGGCTCATCCCCGCGGGCGCGGGGAACGGCCCCCAGCGCTTCGAGCGTCACATCAGACAAGCGGCTCATCCCCGCGGGCGCGGGGAACGGGACACCAGCAACGTTGCCTGATCCAGGGTCAGCGGCTCATCCCCGCGGGCGCGGGGAACGGTGCAACGAGGTCGAGGACGGGGTGATCCTCGACGGCTCATCCCCGCGGGCGCGGGGAACGGGCGGGGCAGGTCTTCCGCGTAGCTCGCGAGCAGCGGCTCATCCCCGCGGGCGCGGGGAACGGGTAGAATCGCTGTCTCATCGCGCCTCGCTCTCCGGCTCATCCCCGCGGGCGCGGGGAACGGGCGCCGACGTACTCCGCGCCCTTGCCGTCGAGCGGCTCATCCCCGCGCGGTGGCGGCTCATCCCCGCGGGCGCGGGGAACGGGTGCCGGAGGCCGGGGGGCGACCGCGGCGGGCCGGCTCATCCCCGCGGGCGCGGGGAACGGAGGCGCCCCGCGGTCGTCACGGAGTCGGGATCCGGCTCATCCCCGCGGGCGCGGGGAACGGGCCGGCGGGCCGGCGGGCGGGCAGGCCGCGGCGGGCTCATCCCCGCGGGCGCGGGGAACGGGGCGTGACCGCGCCGAAGCTCTCGGCGACGCACGGCTCATCCCCGCGGGCGCGGGGAACGGGTCCCCGCCGCGATCGTGCCATCGGCGGTCACCGGCTCATCCCCGCGGGCGCGGGGAACGGTCGTCCAGGACGCCCCGGTGCTCGCGCAACAGCGGCTCATCCCCGCGGGCGCGGGGAACGGTGGCGTGAGCGGAAGACGCTCACCGCCTCGGACGGCTCATCCCCGCGGGCGCGGGGAACGGAGCCCAGCGGCCTTGGCTGCGGTGGCGAGCGCCGGCTCATCCCCGCGGGCGCGGGGAACGGTGGCCCAACCGAGATCGCCCTGCGGGTGACCGCGGCTCATCCCCGCGGGCGCGGGGAACGGGTGACGCCCGTCGCCTTCGAGCGCGTCGCCACCGGCTCATCCCCGCGGGCGCGGGGAACGGTTCATCACGACGAAGGTAGTCGCCGCGGTCGACGGCTCATCCCCGCGGGCGCGGGGAACGGGACGCCCAGGAGGCGGATCGACGTTCCGCGCTCGGCTCATCCCCGCGGGCGCGGGGAACGGGTCCAGACGTATCCGCGCATCATCCACAAGTACGGCTCATCCCCGCGGGCGCGGGGAACGGGGGATGTGCTGCCTGGAGAGCGGGTCCCGGACCGGCTCATCCCCGCGGGCGCGGGGAACGGCGGTGTTGACCGCGACGAACCGGGTCCCCGTCCGGCTCATCCCCGCGGGCGCGGGGAACGGTTCGTCGAGCCCCAGATCGACAACCCCGCCACCGGCTCATCCCCGCGGGCGCGGGGAACGGACCAATTGAAAGCAGTCGAAAATCTATAGGGTTGGTGTCAAAGAGCAAAGCTACCAGGTTGCCTACATGTCCGAACGTTCAGGGCTTGCGCAGGCCGAACCCAGATGGAGGCTTCGGTGCCTGTTCCGCCGCGACGACCTCTGGTCCGAACGAGACCAGCGTGAGCCCGTCGAGGTCGACGGGAACGCGTCGGTTCGGGCCGAACGTCGCGAGCTCGAAGCCGGATTCGTTGGGCGCGCTCCAGGCCGCGATGGCGTTGCCCCCTTCGATCCCGCCCTCGACCTGTGCCCAGAGCATCTCGCGAACACGCTTCGAGACGTCCCCTACGTAGACCCCGGCGCGAACCTGGAGGAGCCAGCATGCGAGACGCCCGCGGAGGCGATCGGGCGCGTTTTCAACCACGATGACCAACATCTCCGATCCCTCTTACGCTCGGGATGGCCGGCGCGAGCTGGTCCGTTGCGGCCCCCGGCTTCTCGATTCCGCCCGCGTCGAGTACCTCCTCGATGAGCGGGATCAGCCGTTCGAGCAGCTTCGACTGCCTGAAGACGTTCCGGCAGGCGATTCGCACGGTGCGCTCCGGGTCGTGTGGAACCTTGGCCGCCTGCTCGAATGCGATCGGCACGACCGTCTCGAACTTCACGATGTCGCCGATGTCGTAGACGAAGGACAGCGGCTTGCCGGTGTGGATGAACCCGATTGCGGGCGCATAGCCCGCCGCCAGGACGGCCGCTTCGGTGATGCCGTAGAGGCAGGCGGTGGCGGCGCTCAGGCAGCGGTTCGGGAGGTCCCCGGACTCCCACGTGGTCGCGTCGTACTCTCGCTTCTCCCAGTCGACTCCGTACTTCTGCGCCAGCCGCTTGTACGTCTCGCGGACGCGAGCCCCCTCGATGCCCCGGAGCTGCTCGACGCTGCGTCGCGCCGGGGGCTCGTCTCCGAAGCGGAGCGCGTACATCTTGCGGACCACCTTGAGCCGCAGCTCGTCGTCGAGCGCGAGCCGTGCCTGGAACAGCAGCCGGTCGCTGCGCGCGCCGCCGGGCTGCCCCGCCGCGTAAAGCCGGACCCCGGCCTCCCCGACCCACACCAGGAGCGTGCCGACCCGGGCCGCAAGCGCGATGGCCGCGTGCGATACCCGAGTCCCGGGTTCCAGCATGATGCACGCGACGCTGCCCACGGGGATGTGGGTCCTGACCCCGTTCTTATCCACGAGCACGAACGCTCCATCGAGGACATCCAGGTTCCCGTACTCCAGGAACACCAGGGAGACGCGCTCCTTGAGCTGGATGGGGCCGGGCGGCGGCAGCACTCATGTCCTCCGCAGCAGCATCAGGCCGCACCCGAACGCCTTCTGCGGGCCGAAGCCGGCGATGACCTTCGCCACGAACACGGCGGGATCAACCACCTCGAGCACACCCTCGAAGTCGAGCGTGCTGAAGCGGATCGCCGTCGCACCGCGGCGGACGATCCGGTGCTGCTGGTATCCGTCGACCCGGACGGCTGTTTGCTCCCGCGGCTCGGCCTCCAGCAGGCCGTCATCACCGATGGCCTCGACCGAAGTCGACGCGAGGCGGAAGCCCGCGCGCTCCGATTGCTTCACGAGCCAGGCCAAACCGGAGTCACGGATGCGCTCCGTAAGGTCCGGCATCGGTTCTCCGGAATCGCGGAGTCTCCTCGTCAGATCCATCACCACGTCGTGGCGGTGGATGCGCCGGTTCGCCTTTCCTTCCACTCGCTCGCCGCGGCTCACGACGGGGCTCGCCCTGAGCCGGAACCCGAGACGCTGCCCGACGCCGAGTTCCGGCGCGAACGGCTTCGACTCGACGCCCCACAGTCCGTCCGTCCCTACCTCGGGCCGCTGCGCGGAGAGGACGAGGAAGCTCGGACGACCCCTGCACTCCTCCGCGCGGAAGAGGAAGTCGCGCTTCTGCTCGGGATCGCGCCCGAGCAGCTTCCAGAGCGCCTGGTGGGCGCCGTACGGCCGCGAGACCTCGCGCCAGAACTCCTCTCGTTCCGTGGCGCGTGGCCCGAGCTCAACCCTGCTGAGGAACATGGCGATCTCCTTCCGGCGCGCTCCAGCCCTTCTGGTGCTCATCGCGCTCCGTGAACTGCCACCGGGCCCGGTTCAGCACGCGATCTCGGCGCCGCGAGGTCTGGGACGGCTCCAGCCCTGGCCAAGCGCCCTCCCACTGGACCGTCGCCTTGCCCTTCCCGCCAGACAAGACCGCCTCGAGGAGGCCATTCGTGTGGAAGGCGGCGCTCGCCATCGCCGCGATGGGATCCGGCGCGACCACGAGCTGCGGCTCCATGGGAATATCGAATGGACAGCTCTTCCTCCCGAGGTAAGGGACGAAGTGCGGTCGCCGGAGCGCATTCGCGAGCTGCTCGAGCGACCAGCGCGAACCGTCTGAGCGCAGCCACAGGGCCACGGTCCAAGCGGCGTCCACCCGGTATTGCCGGCTACTCAGCATCGTCGAGAGAGCTTGACGTCCGAAGGCGAGCTCGGCGCGGCGAGTGGCCGGTCGATGCCAGAGCGCCCCCGCCTTCCGGGCGGCGCCCGCCTGCGCCCGGAGGAGCTTCTCGTCGGGACCCTGTGCGGTGTGAAAGTCGAGCAGCAGCTCACCGGGAGCGTCGGTCCGCGAGGCGAACCCGATGTCGCGGTCGAGCTCGGTCCACGCGTCCGCGTCGTCGCGGCGGATGCCGAGGGCGCCGGCCATCAGCCCCAGCACGGCAGAGCGCGAGGGGTGTGGTGTGCTGGGGCGGCGCTCGCCGACGGCGATGTCGCCCCACGACGCAAGCGCGCCGTGCAGCCGGAAACAGAGAAAATGGTTCATGGGTGGCTCAAGCTTCCGCGAAGAAGTCGAGCACGGCCTCCTTGGTCCCGGAGCCGGTCGAAGCGTCGAAGTAAGCCGAGGGGACCACGTCCTCGTAGATGGCGTCGAGCGCCTGGCGAGTCGTCTGGAGCGCCTTCACGCCGTCGGCCAGCAGGTCATCACCGGTCACGGGCCGCAGGAACGCGGAGGCGAGCGAGCGTGGCTGGCTCGATCCCTTCTCGACCAGCGCGAAGTGTGCCCGCGACCGCGACGCGAAGCTGTTCTGTTTCCCGTTCGGCGCGACCGTCAGGCAGGCCTCTCCCAGCGCGCGGAGCGTCTTGTGGAGCAGATCCTCGTCGCCGCCCAGGTTCTCCGCGAGGAGGCCGCGATCGACGCACACGTAGTGGTACAGCACGGCCGAGGCGAACTCCTGCGTGCCCACGTGTGCGGCGCCAGCGTCTTCCTTCGCGGGCTTCAGATCGTCTACGGCGGTGAAGTAGTCGTCCTCGATCGCCACCTTGTGGATCGAGATGGCGTGGGCAACCTGGCATGCAGCCTCGACGTTGAACTCCGTCTTGGCCGCGAGCATCCGGCCGAACAGGGCGACATCTGCGGCACCGCGCGCGCGGCCGAGGAGGCCTGCCAGCTCCTCGTCGGTGGGCTCACGTCCATCTTCGCGCGCAAGCTTCGCGGCGAGCTTCTCGAGGTGCCGCTGCTCCTCCGGGGTGATGTGCGCGAGCTGTTCCGTCCGCAGCCCCTCCTCTTTCACCGCGCCGAAGTGTCCGGCCAGCCGGCTCGCGAGCTTCTTCGCCTTCTTCTCGTCGAGGCTCTTCTGCAGGATCGGGAGGACGAGATCCCCGAAGCGCTTGGTGCGCGTACCGAGGTGCTCCGCCAGCTCCGTCTCGAACACGGTCGAGGTTCTCCACGCCCGCTTCAGGCTCTGCGAGCTCACACGGAGGCGCTGGCTGCCGCCGAACAGGGCGGTCTTCGGTCTCCCGAGATCGTCGCGGTTGAGGTTGGACGGTGCGTAAGGGGTCAGGAAATGGAGCTGCAGGAACGTGTTGGACATGGCGATCTCCAAAGGCAGACGTGGGGTGAATCAGTCCTTCTTCTTCGGCTCGGGAGGGGCTGCCTCGTAGAAGTCCCGAGCCCACCGGACCCGGGTCGGCTCGTCCCAGCGCATGACGTTGCGGAACAGCACGTCCACCGACACCTTCCGGTCGAGCTGCCTGACCGTCCTGACGAGCTCGCGCAGGAGCTCGTCAGGGGCCTCGTTGCGAATCAGGTGCCGGAATCGGGTGTCGCTCACCAGCGGCCCCTCCCCGTCGCCCCTGGGCGTGCCCATCTGTCGGGCGATCGAGGAGGGTGCGGCGGGCTCGTCGTCGACGTGCGCGAGCACGGCGGCCGCGACCGCGACGCGCGCCGCGTCGCCGTTGGCGAGGCGCGAGCCGAGGCGCTGCAGCAGCCTGTGGTAGGGGGCCGTGAACGCGACCTCGGCGACCGTCCCGCAGCGCCGAAGCTCGGCGCGGCCGGCGCGGTCCTCCTCGGCCAGGCTCTTCCACCAGCGCCAGACGCTGGAGCGCTGCTCCGGCGGCGACGCCTCCTCGGTACGCGGTTCGGTCACGGGTTGCTCTCCTTCCTGGGCTTGCGAGCCCGGGGCTTGCTGCCGCCCTCCGACCTCTCCTCGACGGGCAAGCCGAGAAGCTTGCGGAGCTTCGGGGAGGACGGGAACGTGAACTGGTAGAGGCTCCGGCGGGCCAGCACGGCACGCCTCAGGTCGGGGGCGGCCAGATCCGCGGTGATCTCCACGAAGGTGTCGAACAGCTCGAGCGCCGCCTGGTGGAGGGCCCGGAGCCATTTCTCGCGGACCGCGACGCGCAGCGCGTCGTCGTCGGTCTCGAGCCCATGCTTGATGCCCTCCACGGCCGCGAAGAATTCAGTCTCCGTTCGCGACCAGAAGACGGGGTTCACGCGGCCCAGGACCTTGTGCACGTCGAGGTCGTCCGGGCGATCGCTCCAAGCCGACTTCACCCGGTACGTGAACGCCCTCCGGACCTCCTCGCTGACAGCGACGAGGGCTTCGGCGTCGGCGGCGAACTTCTCCGCGAGCGTGGGGGCTACCAGAATCAGGGGCGTCTCCGCACGGCACCAGCGCAGCGGTTTCATGCTCTCCATCGCGTAACCGAAAGCGGTCAGGCGAGGAGTCTCGACCATTTCCACCCTCCGAGTAGACGCGAAATGTGAAACCACACGGGGCGGCCTGCTGCGGATCGAGCTCTGTACGAGCACCGGCCAGTTTCGATAGCTGAATCCATCCTCCGGCGTGAGGAAGGGCAGCCACGGATCGCTTTCCGACTTGCGTGTGTAGGCTGCCAGCGGATGCAGAAGACCTTCGTATCGCATTCCAGCTGTCGCGGTCCTGACCGACAGCCAGTTCTTCGCCTCGTACTCAGGGTACACGGCGCAACGAGAAGTTGAGTTCTGATCGGCGAGCAGCAGACGACGCGGCAGCGCCCAATAGGAGTGGGCAGGAGTGACGGCTGACGCGGGAGTCGGGGCCCCCGTCTTCTTGTTGCCGCTTCGGATTGCTCCCAGCCATGGAAAAGTCTTGGTGCCTGCGGAGGCTTCGGCGTCGCCGAAAACGTCGGAAGGCAACACGTTGAGCCACAAAGTATCCCAAAGCTGCTTTCCGACGATGACTCCTGACAGTGCGGATCCGCCGCGGAGACTGGTGAAGTGTCCGCCACCACCACCGCCCCCCGAAGGCGCCCGGGACTGCATCAGGTAGAGCGCGGCGGCTGCTGCGGGATAGGAGAGCGATGGTATATCGCCCGGCTTGGTGAACAAGCTCGGGCCGTCCTCGATGTTGTCCTCGCCCGCCCGATCGACGAGAAGGTAGCCGATCTGCTTCAATTTTGAATCGCTCGGCGTGAGCGTTACTTCCTGCATGAAACGTGGCCCATCCCCGTCGAGGAAGAACGCTGAGCGTACGGTATCGAAGCGCTTCTTCAGCGCCTGGACGGTCGGCGGCGTCTCGAACTCGCGCTCCCAGGCGCGCTCCGTCGCGGGCGCCGCCGCGGTCTGCAGGAGGCCGATGAGAAACTCGAGCAGCGCTCCGTCGAAGTCGGGCCGTGGGCTCGCGATGCGCAGTGGCGGGTCTTCCGGGTCGGCGACCTCCGCCGGCGCGATCATCTCCACCTTTCCGCTCTTCCGCTCGACCGGGATCCAGCGCTCATCGATGAGGTTGTAGGCCACGATCACTCCCCTTCCTGCACTTCGAAACCCCTTTGCTCCGAGTATCGGACTCGGACCCTCACCTGGTACTTCTCGCCTTTACGGGTCCGCTCGGCGAAGGCCCGGCCGCCCCACGTTCCGTCACCCGATGGGCGAAGCAGCACGGTGGCGATGTCGTCGCCGACGAACGGCTGGTTCGCTTCCAGGTCCTTCCGGAGCGCTTCGTCGCCGGGATCCGGCCCGGACACGAGCCGGCGCGCCACGCTGAGCTGGCTGAGCGGCCAGACCAGGCGTGCCTCGCACTGGCTGAACCAGGCGCGCGCTCCGCGCTCGTCCACCCGCGCGAGCCGGACGGTCGTGGTGGGCTCTCCGAGGCGCGTGGGCGTATGCGCCTCGCTCGACCAGTCCGCGCCCTCGCGCAGGTAACCGAGATCAAGGTCGATGACGGCGTTCGAGGCGACCGAGGCATGCGCCAGGTCCTGACCCAGCGCAGCGTTGCTGCGCTGCTCCAGGGACCGCGGCGTTTCGGGGTCATCGTATACGCGCTCGACGAGCTCGCGAGCGTCCTGCGGCAGGATGAGCTGTTCCCTTCGATGGAGCTCTCGGGCCGTTCGCCAGAGCACCGCCGGATCGGGGTAGACACGCGCAGTCCGATGAAACGGCGAGGCGAGCCAGCTCGACGGCGGATCGTCGGACCACGCCGGCGACAGCACCTCGAGCACCGGTGGTGCTCGGTCCGGAAACCGGTCCGGGTGTCGCTGGAGCCGCCCGGCGCGTTGGATCAACCGGTCGATCGGACAGAGGTCGCTCACCATGACGTCGAAGTCGATGTCGAGCGACTGCTCGACAACCTGCGTCGCCACGACCACATGACCGCGCCGCCGCTCCACCGCGCTCTCCCGGCCGAACCGGTTCAGGACGTCCTGTTCGATTCGCAGGCGGTCTCCGAGGGCGAAGCGTGCGTGAAAGAGCGTCACGTCCGCTGCGTCGAGCGCGGCGGCGACGGCTTCGTGCCCCTCGATCGCGTCCTTCACGCTGTTCCGCACCCAGCACGCACACTGGCCGGCACGCGCCGCCTCGACCAGCCGCTCCACGACCTCGGACACCGAGCCCCGCCGGCGAACGGGGAGTGACCGCGGCGTTCCCGCACGCGGGGCGACGGGCTGCTCGAGGATCCGATCGGCGCCGAAGGCGGTGACGAGCGGGTAAGCCAGCGACGATGGGACCTGCTGGCCTCGCCGCCCGAGCCCCTCGACGAACGCGCGGGTGAGCTTCCGGCGCTGTTCGAGGGGAAGGGTCGCGCTGAGGAGGATGGCGCTCCCGCCCAGGGACGCGTGCGCCGCGAGGAGCGCGCACAGCACGCCGAGCATGTACGGGTCGCAGGCGTGGACCTCATCGACGACGAGCACCTTCCGGTGCAGTCCGAGGAGCCGCAGCGCCGCGTGCTTGCTCTGGAGCGTCGCTAGGAGGGCCTGGTCGATGGTCCCCACGCCCAGCTCGGCGAGCAGCGCTTTCTTGCGGCTGTCGGCGAGCCAGGCGGACGCGGTCCGGCTCGCGGTCTGCTGCTCCTCGCGCCCGTAGGGCACGTCCCGAGGTCCGCTCGCCAGCGCGATCCGGTCGCGCTCCGTGAGGCGAGGGCCGCTGTGGGTCAGCAGGTACGACGGGCTCCCGTCGAACAGCTTCCCGACCAGCGGCTCGACGCGCGCGTGCATCGCGTTGGCGGTCGCCATCGTCGGCAGGGCGAAGAACAGCCCGTCGGCGCGCCCTGCCGCCATAAGGCGGTGCGCGAGCGTGAGCGCCGCCTCGGTCTTGCCCGAGCCGGTCAGGTCCTCCAGGACGAAGAGCTGCGGCCCCGCCCCGAGGTCTACGGTCGCGGCCGAAGTCTGGAGAGGGCTTGCCCTCCCCGCGATCGCCGGAAAGAGCTGCTCCAGCCCGGCGAAGCTACGCGGTCGGCTTCCGGAGAGCCCGCTGGCGTCCACGGCGCGGCGCGCCGCGGACCGGGCAGTCGCCCAGTACGCCTCGAGCTCCCTGGGCTCGCGCTCGTAGGGGAAGTACCTGGTGTCTGATCCGAGCCAGTCGCAGAGGATCGTGAACCCGGCGAGCCACCACGAGGAGCGCTTCATCCGTTCGATCAGGGCGTCGATGTCGTCCAGCTCCGTCGCCATCGCTCCCGGCCGGAGGAGGTCCCTCACTGCCCGCGCGAAGGACGCCGCGTCCAGCCTGCTTCGGGCGAGCGGAGACGCTGGATGGGCCTTGAAGACGTCCGGCGGAAGCACCGCGAGCTCCGGCGGTTTCCCGTGATGTGCCAGCACCGCCGCCATCCAGCTCTGCATGACCTCGCCAAGGTCACGCCTGCAGATGATTTCCCCGGCGACCATGACCGAGTGAAGCGCCTCGAGCAGCCCGGCTTCGCGCGGATCCGGCTGGCGCGCGCCCCAGCTCCACCAGAGCAGGTAACCCAGAGTGTCATGCCGAAGGTTGCACGCGCGCGGCGTCCTCGCGCCCTGGAGAACCTTCACGATCTCGGGCTGCTGATCCTGGAACGGCTCGGAGAACTTGCCGAGGTCGTGGAGCGCCAGGAGATAGGGCAGGGCTTGCCGGAGAGTCGAGGCGCTCAGCCCGGACACCGCGGAGAGCCGCTCGAGCCACCGCCCGTCGCGCTCGAGGAGCTCGGCCCCGACCGCCGCGACGTCCAGGGAGTGGAAGGCAAGCAGGTGGAACGGCGCAGTCTGGCCGTCTGCGCGAGCCTTCGCCCAGTAGTCAAAGTATCCGGTTGCGCTCATTCCGACACTCAACGTGATGATCACCCTATTCGAGGGTCGGACACGCGCCGCGGCGTCTGCAGCTCGGGCGAACGCGAATGCGTCGTGAACACGGGTGCTTGGCTGCCAGAGGGCGTCGCTCCTCCTGGCCCCGAGCGCCCCGATCCCGAGGTAGATCCCGGAAGGGCCCCATCCGCGAAGATCTCACGGCTACCGCTTTGTGACATGAGGCGCGATGCCGCGCCGCTTCACTCAACGGAAATCCGGGCAGCGGATCATCGAAGCGCCAACGCGCAGTCGCGCGACATCTTCACGCTGCGTGTGGCATTCGCGCGGCGACCTGGTCCGCCGGGCGCGAAAACGAAAGGGGCCCGCTACCGGGCCCCTTGTGCTTCTTTCTGCTCTCGACCTACGAGCTCGTCATTGCGGCGAGCGATTACCGGCTTGCGCCGGTCTGCATTCGAACGATGTCTCCTGCAGCATGCTCGGCGATGAGACCTCCTTGGTAGGTCACTCTTGCTGACTGGATCTTGAGGCAGCCGCGGCTCGGGATCCAGCCCCCATCGGAGCGGGAAGCGTCCCGGGATCGTGGCGGGTCCGCGATGACGCGGTGGGCAGGGGACGGACGGCGTGCGCCCGGGTGCGTGCACCGATGACGCGCGCGCCTGCGGGCGGTCAAGTCGGAGCGCTGTCGTTCCATGGCATACCTGCCCGGTCGCTCCATCCGGGAAAACCCATCGTGGAATCCATCAGAGCATCGCGCGCCCCTGTGCTCCTCCTGCTCGCCTTGGCGTGTGCGCGCCAGGGCGCGGCGCCCGCGGCCAGCCTGTCGCGCGCCGAGTCGTCCTCCTGCGCGGCGTGCCACCGCCCGGCGGTTCGGGCGGCCAGCGCGCTCCGGACCGTGCACCCGCCGTTCGCGGAGGGGGGCTGCGAGAGCTGCCACGCTTCCCACGGCGCGCGCGGTGAGCTCCTGCTCAAGGGGAGCGAGGCGCGGCTGTGCCTGGGCTGCCACGACGCGGGGCTCGTCTCGCGCGCGAACGTCCACGCGCCGGCCGCGGAAGGCTGCACCACCTGCCACGCGCCCCACGCGTCGGCCGAGCCGAAGCTCCTGCGGAAGCCCGCGGACGCGCTCTGCGCCGGGTGTCACGCGGACGTCGCGAAGGCGCACGGCGGGTATCGCGTCGAGGGGACCCGCTGCGTCTCCTGCCACGATCCGCACTCCGCGGCGCAGAAGGGGCTGCTCCGCGAGGTCCGCCACGAGGTGCTCCCGGAGTGCGGCAACTGCCACGCGGCGCCGGCGTCGGCGCGGCCGTTCTCCACCGAGCCGCAGCCGGGGCTCTGCTTCGGGTGCCACGGCGACCTCGAGGAGAAGGCGAAGCGCAAGGTCGTGCACGCGCCGGTGAGGTCGGGCCGCTGCACCGAGTGCCACCAGCCGCACGCCGCGGACGCCGCCCGGCTCCTCGCCGCGCAGCCTCCGGCGCTCTGCGTGCGCTGTCACCGGGCGGTCGGCGAGAAGCTCACCGCCGAGCAGCCGCACCCGCCGGCGGCGCAGGGGCGCTGCGACGGGTGCCACGACGCGCACGGCGCCGATCGGAAGGGGCTCCTCGGCGCCCCCGACTCGCTCTGCGCCGGGTGCCACCGCGCGGCGCGCGAGTGGGTGCAGAAGGCCTCGGTGCACGAGCCGGTCCGCGCGGGCGACTGCACGGACTGTCACGATCCCCACGGCGGGCCGAAGAAGCTGCTCGTCCGCCCGGGCCGTGCGCTCTGCCTCGAGTGCCACGCCGCCGAGCTCGGCAAGCGCGGCCACCCCGCCGCGGAGTGCACGACCTGTCACGCGCCGCACGCTGCCGATCGTCCCCGGCTGCTGGTCGCCGGGCCCGAGACGACCTGCGTCGGCTGCCACCGCAAGACCATCGAGAGCCGTCCGCCCGAGCAGCGTCACAACCCGTTCGCGGGCGGCGCCTGCACGAGCTGCCACGTCGCGCACGGCGACGGGAAGGCGCTGCTCCGGCCCGAGCCGGCGAAGGCCTGCCTGGAGTGCCACGTGGCCGTGCAGCGGGTGTGGAGCGGCGGTGTGTCGCGACACGCTCCGTTCGCGCAGGGCGCCTGCATGTCCTGCCACGATCCGCACGGCTCGGGGCGGCCGAAGCTGTTCCGCGCGGAGCCGTCGAAGGTCTGCCTCGACTGTCATCGGTCGCTGGCGGCCCGGCTCGCGGCGAAGGGGGCGGTCGTGCACGAGGCGGTCTCGGGCGGCGACTGCCTCGACTGCCACCGCGGGCACGCCTCGACCGTGCCGGCCCTCCTCGTGAAGGATCAGGCTGCGCTGTGCGGCGGGTGCCACGACCTGGAGAGCGCCGAGACCGCGAAGGCCCACCGCGGCTACGCGGTCGCCGGGGCGCGCTGCACGTCCTGCCACGATCCGCACGTGTCGTCGCGGAAGGAGCTCGTGCCCGCGAACGTCCACCCGCCCTTCGGCGACCGCGAGTGCGCGCGCTGCCACTACGACGCGCCGGCGGAGGGCGGGCCGGCCCCGGCGCAGGTCCGCAAGGACCTCATGACCGCGTGTGCGGAGTGCCACGATCTCGCGCAGCGCGCTGGCAAGCCCCCGCACGCGCCCGCGCGGGACGGCCAATGCGCCGCGTGCCACGACCCGCACGCCTCCCCCCGCGAGCACCTGCTCGCGCGCTCGGGGGCCGCCCTGTGCCTGCCGTGCCACGACCTGGCGGCGGAGGGGCCCAGGAAGGCCCACGGCGGGACGCCCACGGAGCCGTGCACGGGGTGCCACGATCCGCACGGAGGGACCGCGAAGCCGCGCGGGTAGCGCCGGCGCGGCGCCAGCCCGGGAACATCAGGCGAGCCGGCGCGCGAGGGCGACCACGGCGGCGTCCCAGGCCGCCACCGCGCCGGACTCGGCCCACCGATCGCGCAGCTCGGAGTCGCGCCGCACCGCCTCGCAGGCGGTGCGGGCGCGCGACGCGAGGGCGGCGAGGCCGGGCGTGCGGGAGGCCCAGGCGATCGCCTCGGCGGGGAGCAGCGGCGAGGGCGCGCCGCGCGCGGCGGCGACGAGCTCGGCGGCAGCGAGGGCGGCCGCGGCGTCCGGGATCTCGAGCCAGTCGCCGTGGACGTCCGAGGCCGCGGCGAGCGAGTCCGCGACGACGTCGAGCCCGTCCTCCGCCTGGATCGCCTCCGCGATCAGCTCGAAGGCGTGGTTCCGGCCGTCCAGCGAACCTGGGTAACCCATCGCGAAGCTCCGGCGGCGCCCCTCCCCGACGCGCGCATGGAGGAGAGCACGGCCGGTCCGCGATTGTCGATGTGGGCGGATGGGCGGCGGGTCCCCACGCCGCGCGCTCTTCATCGACGGCGACGCGTGGGCAGCGCCAGCTCCTGGCCGGGCACGATGAGATCCGGGTCGGAGAGCACGCCCCGGTTCGCCGCGAAGAGGGCGGGCCAGGCGCGCGCGTCGCCGAGATGGACCGCGGCGAGGTGCCAGAGGGTGTCGCCGCGCGCGACGCGAACGGAGGAGCCGGGGCGATCGAAGGACGCGAGCGACGGGGCGGCCTCGATCGGCCGAGCGGAGGCCGCGCGCGCTGCCAGCACGGGAGCCGGCTCGGAAGGGGGCGGGGGCGGCGGCGCTGCGGGCGCGGGCGGGGCGGGCGGCGGCGGAGGCTCCGGGACCGCGACGGGCTCCTGGATGGCGACGGCCGGGGGCTCCAGGGGCGGCGCGACCTCGGAGGCGCTCGGGGGGAGGGGCTGAGCGATGGGCGCTGGCGGCGGCGGAGGCGTCGCGGTCACGGTCGCGACGGGAGGGCGCGACGCGACCGGCGCGGCGGGCGAAGGACGCCGCGACGGGCGGAGGGCCAGGACCGCGAGGGCGACCGCCGCGGCTGCGGCGGCGGCGAGCAGCGGGGCCGTGTGACGGGCGGGCTGGTCGACGGTCGGGATCGGGCCCACCGCTTCCGCCGAGCGCGCGCCCTTCGACTCCGCGCCTGCGATGCAGGCGCTCCGCTCAGGGCGAACGGATCGGCTGCCGATCGCTTCCGCCGCGCGTGCGCCCTTCGACTCCGCGCCTGCGATGCAGGCGCTCCGCTCAGGGCGAACGGAACCGCTGCCGACTGCTTCCGCCGAGCGCGCGCCCTTCGACTCCGCGCCTGCGATGCAGGCGCTCCGCTCAGGGCGAACGGATCGGCTGCCGATCGCTTCCGCCGGGCGTGCGCCCTTCGACTCCGCGCCTGCGATGCAGGCGCTCCGCTCAGGGCGAACGGATCCGCTGCCGACCGGTTCCGCCGAGCGTGCGCCCTTCGACTCCGCGCCTGCGATGCAGGCGCTCCGCTCAGGGCGAACGGAACCGCTGCCGACTGCTTCCGCCGAGCGTGCGCCCTTCGACTCCGCGCCTGCGATGCAGGCGCTCCGCTCAGGGCGAACGGATCGGCTGCCGAACGCTTCCGCGGAGCGTGCGCCCTTCGACTCCGCGAGCGGCGCCGAGGTCGTGGTTGCGGCCGGGGCCGGGGCCGGGGCCGGGGCCGGGGTCGGGGTCGGGGTCGGGGTCGGGGTCGGGGTCGGGGTCGGGGTCGGGGTCGGGGTCGGGGTCGGGGTCGGGGTCGGGGTCGGGTTCGCGTTCGCGTTCGGGGTTGGCGCTGGCATCCGCCACAGCGCGGCGGGGTCGAGCAGCCGATCGACGTCGAGGACGAGCAGCGCCCCGCGGTCGCGCAGCGCGATCCCTGCGAGCACGCCGGCGGCCGCGGCCAGCGCCCCCTCGGGCGGCATGAGCGCGCCCTCCGCGAGCGCCTCGAGCCCGCGGAGCGCGTCCACCCTCAGGGCGCACGCGCCGACGTCGCCGGGGCCGTCCACGACCAGCAGCGCGCCCCGCACGTCGAGGGGCACGAGCCCGAGGCGCACCGCGACGTCCACGTAGGTGAGGACCGCCCCGCGGACCGCGACGACGGCGGGGGCTGCGCGGGGCGCGCCAGGCACGCGCGTCAACGGGACGGGGTCGAGCACCTCGGCGACTCGCGAGAGGTCGATGCCGCACGCGAGCCCGCCGGAGTCGAAGGCGAGGAGCTGCACCGCGCGAGGGTAGCACGCGGGGTTGACCGATCCGCGGGTCCGATCATACCCGGTGGCCGCGGGCGGTGTGCGCCCATGCCGCCACGCGTCCGTACGCGGCGACCGGGGCGGGGCGCGCGGCCGCTGGTCCTCGCGACAGGCCCCGCCCAGCATGGCAAGCTCACCGCGATGCCGACCCTGACCCGGCTCGAGGCACGGATCCTCGCCTACCTCCTGGACCGGCTCCCGATCTCCACGCGCGGCCGCTGCTGGGCCTCGCCCCTGGCGGACGGCGCCGGGGAGGAGGTCGTCGCCGCCGCCCCGCTGGCGGCCGTGCCGGGGACGTCGGCGGTGTTCACGCTCGCCCGGGCCAGCCGCCGCGTCGTGCTCACGCTCACCGACGCCGATCCGGTGCGGGTCGGCACGGTGCTCGCC
This sequence comes from Anaeromyxobacter oryzisoli, assembly GCF_022690765.1. Classification (GTDB taxonomy): domain Bacteria; phylum Myxococcota; class Myxococcia; order Myxococcales; family Anaeromyxobacteraceae; genus Anaeromyxobacter; species Anaeromyxobacter oryzisoli. The sequence continues at coordinate 47,895 of NZ_JALCZA010000012.1, forward strand.
CGCGCGGCGCGGGAGGCGCCGGCGAGCGAGGGCGTCTCCGTGCTCTCCCTCGACGACGAGTACCTCGCCGCGTACGGACGCGCCGGCGTCGCGCTCCTGCCGCCCTCCTGCGGCCGCTGGTTCCCGGGCGTCCCGGACGCCGTGCGCTTCGAGGCGGACGTCCTGGTCGTCTCGATGGCGACGTTCCTCGCGCCGAGCGAGCTCGCGGAGGCGCGGGCGGACGGCACGGGGGCGCTCCTCGCCGCCTTCGCGCGCGGTGGGCGCGACCTCATCCGGTTCGGCAGCCGCGAGCGCGCGTGATCCAAACGTGAGCCGTCGTGCCGGTGCGCGGAGCGGGTCGCGCCGGACGGCACGTCCTTGACCCGGGGTCCGTGAGGCCCCGCCCCGGCTGCGCCACCCGCAGCGCTTGCGTCCCGAGGGTGCGCCGGTGGAACCTCGCGAAAACGCACGTTCGATCCGACGAGCGGGAGCGTGCCTCACCCGCTGGGTGAGGACGTGACGCAAATTTCAACGCCGTTTCTTTCATCCGTAGACCGAGCCGGAGGAGTCCATGCGGGAGTTCATCAGGGGGCTCAGCGTCGCGACGAAGCTCAGGATCCTGGTCGGCGCCGGAGCGGTGGGGCTCGGGCTCCTCGCCTGGCAGTCGGTGCGCGTGCTCGAGACGCGCATGCTCGACGAGCGGCAGGCGAAGGTCCGCGCCACCGTGGAGACCGTGCACGGCGTCCTCGCCGCGTACGCGCGCCAGGTCGAGGCCGGGGTGGCGCTCGCCGACGCGCAGCGCCAGGCGATCGACGCGGTCCGCGGGCTGCGCTACGAGGGGACCGAGTACTTCTGGATCAACGATCTCGAGCCGCGGATGGTGATGCACCCGAACCAGCCCGGGCTGGACGGCAAGAACCTCTCGAACGAGCGGGACCCGAACGGCAAGCGGTTGTTCGTGGACTTCGCCGAGCTCGCGCGGCGCGTGCCGGCGGGCGGCCTGGTCGCGTACCTCTGGCCGAAGCCGGGGTCGGCCGCGCCGGTGCGGAAGATCTCGTACGTGAAGCTCTTCGCGCCGTGGGGGTGGGTGGTGGGCTCCGGCGTGTACCTGGACGACCTCGAGGAGGCCTCCGCCGAGGAGGCGCGGCGGGTGCTGTGGGCGGCGGCGGCGATCGTCGCGGTCCTGGGCGCCGGCGCGTGGTTCGTCGTCCGCGGCATCACGCGGCCGCTCGCCCGCGCGGTGAGCGCGGCCGACCGGATCGCCGCGGGCGATCTCCGGCAGGAGCTCGTGGTGACGAGCGGGGACGAGGTGGGCCGGCTCCTCGCGGCGATGTCCGCGATGGGGCGGCGCCTCGCCGACGTGATCGGCGAGGTGCGCGCCGGCGCGGACGCGCTCGCCGTGGCGTCGCAGCACGTCTCCATCGCCTCGCAGTCCCTCTCGCAGGGCACCGGGGAGCAGGCCGCGAGCGCCGACGAGATGACCGCGGCCCTCCAGCGGATGAGCGCGTCCATCGAGTAGAGCGTCGCGAGCGCGCGCAGGACCGAGGACGTCGCCCGGGATGGGGCGGCGAGCGCGGAGCGGGGCGGTCGCACGGTGGCCGAGGCCGCGGCGGCCATGAGGGCCATCGCCGAGAAGACCACCATCGTCGAGGAGATCGCGTACCAGACGAACCTGCTCGCGCTCAACGCCGCCATCTAGGCGGCGCGCGCGGGGGAGGGCGGGCGCGGGTTCGCGGTCGTCGCGGGCGAGGTGCGCAAGCTCGCGGAGCGCGCCCAGGCCTCCGCGAAGGAGATCCGGGTCCTCGCCGCGAAGAGCCTCGAGGTGTCGGGTCGCTCGTCGAGGCTCGTCGAGGAGCTCGTCCCGGCGATCCGGCGCACCTCGGACCTGGTCGAGGAGGTCGCGCGTGGCTCCGCGGAGCAGACCGCCGGCGTGGCCCAGGTGTCGAGCGCCATGGCGATCGTGGATCAGGTGACCCAGCGGAACGCCGCGGCCGCGGAGGAGCTCTCCTCGACGGCGGAAGAGCTGGCGGCGCAGGCGGAGGCGCTGCAGGGGCTCGTCGCGTACTTCCGGGTCCGCGACGCCCCGGTGGACGCGGACCCCGGTCGCGCGCGCGGGCCTCGTCGCCTCGCCCTCGCGTCTTGATGACGGCGCGCCAGGCGCGCGGGACGGCGCGACGACGCGGCGGGGCCGGGTGCGCGAGGTGGGTCCACGGTGCGTGCGCGCCCCGGCGGCCTTGTCCTGCGGTGACGGGGCGGCGGTGCGCTCGTGCACTCGGTATGATCTCCCACGTTCATTTCATCGTGGAGCGCCCGACCGTGAAGATCGCCGTCGCCGTCACCGCCTCGCTGCTCGCCTCCTGCGCCGCCGTCGCGCCGCGCCCGCCGCGCGCTGCGTTCGAGGGGCCCGTGCTCGGCCCCCTCCAGACGGCGCTGCTCTACCACCAGCGCACCGGCACGCGCTCGCCGGACGACCGGCTCGTCCACTGGTTCGGCGAGGTCTGCGGCGAGCTCGATCCGGCCGCGCGCCGCGCGGCGATCGCGCGCTCGCGGAGCTCGCTCGACGAGGCGAGCGAGGCCGCCGCCGCGACCGCGCGCTGGGTGGTGCCCGTCGAGCAGACCCTCGGCGGGTACGACCTGGCCGCCGGCGGCTTCGCGACGTCGCTCCGGGCGGGCGCGGTGATCCGGTTCGATCGCGGCGACTACTGCGACGAGGACCTCCGGTACCTGCTCGTGTTCAAGAACGGCGACCACTTCGCGAGCGTGAACGTCCCGCGGGAGCGCGCCCTCGCCTTCGTGCGTGGCAACCCGGCGCGGCGGGTGGTGCACGACCTCGAGGTCGAGGTGGTCGGCGCCCAGGCCGGGGCGACCGCGCCCGCGCTGGTCGTGGACATCCTCGCCGTCCGGACGCGCGACGCGGCGACCGGCGCGGTGCTCGCGGAGTCGCGCGGCGTCGGGCGAAGAGGCGCGGCGGTGCACGCGGCGCCCCCGGCGCCCTGACCGGCGTCCGGCCGATCCGGCGCCGGGTGGGCCGCGGCTCCGCCGGCAGGCTCCGACCGGAGCGGGCCCTGAAGGCAGGTGAAAGATCGATCGCCCCGCGCAGATCATCGGTGCGCTGTAGCGCGCCCCCGCGCGTTCCGGCAGGGGCTCTCCCCGCGAGCTCTCCTTCGGGCGGCCCGCGGCGTGACCTGCCTGCCCGGAGGAGGTCGCCGTGAGCGATCGGCTGACGGAGCTCGAGGAGAGGACCGCGGTGCAGGGCGAGCGCCTGCGGCGGCTCGAGGAACGGCTCGCCGCGCTGGAGGCGGCGGCCGCCGGCGCCCCCGCGCGGCAGCGAGGGCGTGCGCGGGCCCGACCGGCGCCCACGGGGGCGGACGCGGCGATGATGCGGTCCGACCTCGCGGCGGCCGCGTCGAGCGCCTCGCTCGTCGGACGGACCCTGCTCGTGCTCGCGGGGGCGTTCGTGCTCCGGGCCCTGGCCGACGCGGGCGCGCTCCCCGCCGGGCTCGCGGTCCTCCTCGGCCTGGCGTACGCCGCGACGTGGATCGCCCTCGCGGATCGGGCCGGCCGGGCCGGCGCCAGGGCGAGCGCGGCGTTCCATGGCGCCGCGGCGGCGATCATCGGCGTCCCCCTCGTGGTCGAGGCGACCTCCCGCTTCCGCCTGCTCCCGCCGGCGCTCGCCGCGGTGCTGCTCGCCGCCTTCACCGGCGCGGCGCTCGCCGTGGCGGTCCGGCGGCGCCTCCTCGCGCTCGCGTGGATCGTGTCGCTCGGCGGTGTCGCCGGCGCGACGGCGCTCGCGGCGGTGGCGGGGCGGCTCGCGGCGCCCGCGCCCGCGCTCGTGCTCGTGGCGCTCGGCGTCGCGACGCTCTGGATCGGGTACGTCGTGGACTGGCGCGCGCTGCGGGGCCCGATCGCGATCGCGGCGGACGTCGCGGTGGGCGCGCTCGCGCTGCGCGCCACCGGCGGGGCCGCGGCGGAGAGGCCGGTGGTGGCGCTCGGGGTCCAGGGGGTGCTCGTCACCGCGTACCTCGGGAGCATCGCGGCGCGCACGCTGCTGCTCGGGCGGCGCGTCGTCCCGTTCGAGGTCGTCCAGGGCGTCGCCGCGCTCGCGATCGGGCTGGGCGGCGCCGCGCTCGTGGTGCACCGGACCGGGACGGGCGCGGCCGCGCTGGGGACGGCGTGCCTGGCCCTGGGCGCCGCCGGCTACGCGGTGGCGTTCGCGTTCGTCGAGCGCCGGCCGCACCGGGTGAACTTCCACTTCTACGCGTCGCTCGCGCTCGTGCTCGTCGCCTGCGGCGCCGCCCTCCTCCTCCCGGCCCGCGCCCTCGCGCTCGCGAGCGCGACGCTCGCCGTCGCGGCGGCGGCGATCGCGCGCCGCTCCGGGCGCCTCTCCCTCGCCGGCCACGCGACGGCCTACGCGCTGATCGGCGCCGGCGCCTCCGGCCTCCTCTCCCGCGCGGGAGAGGCGATCCTGGCGTCGCCCGGGCGGCCCGCGCCCGCGTCGCCGCCGCCCGCGCTCGTCGTCCCCGCCGCGAGCGCCGCCGCCTGGCTCTGCGCCCCGGTGCCACGGAGCCGGACGGTGGAGCGGCTCCCGCAGCTCGCGCTCGTCGCCGCGGTGGCGGTGACCGCCGCCGCCGGGGTGGCGATCGGCGGGGCCGTGCCGATCCTCGCGGGCGTGCCGGGGCGCGGCGCCGCGGCCGGCGCGGTCGCGGCGGTGCGGACGGCGATCCTCGTCGGCGTCGCCCTCGCGGCGGCCTGGGTCGGCCGGCGTGCTTCCTGGCTCGAGGCGGGGTGGCTCGCGCCGCCGGCCCTCGGGGCGATCGGCCTCAAGATCCTGCTCGAGGACGTGCCGCGGGGGCGCCCGGCGACGCTCGTCGCCGCCTTCGCCTGCTACGGCGCGGCGCTGATCCTGGTGCCGCGGCTCCGGCGCCGCGCCCACGCGCGGGTGGCGTCACCGGCGTAGGGGCGCCGCTCGCGCCCTGCCCGAGCTCACGGTGCGTGCGCCGCGGCCTGCGCGGCGACCGCGCCGTGACACTCGTGATCCGGGATGAGCTTCGGATCGTCCACGACGTAGGTCCAGCCGCACCATCGGCAGCGGTACCCGTCCACCGGCTCCTCGACCTCGGCGCCGGCGTCGAGCGACACCTTGTCGAACAGGACCGCCATCCGCCCGGAAACGACGATGCCCGCCATGTGCGCCTCCCGTCGCGAGCGCAGGCGCCCGCCGCCGGCTGAACGCGCATTTGCGCTGCTCGCCCACAACGTCCTTCCGCCGCGGTCGTCGCCGACACGGCCCTGATGCGGCCGCCCGAAGGGACGACGGGCACGGACGGCGCTCCGGGGCGCGGAGGGCGGCGAGGGCGCCGAGGGGGCGCTGCGCGGAGCACGGGCCGGGTGCGACGAACGGTGAACGGCGCCGCACCACCCCACCCGCGCTCCCCAAGGGGACGCGGCCCGGACCCGTCGGGGCGATGTGCATCGGACCCGGAGCGCCACACCTGTCGGGCATGGGCGAGCTCGGGTACCGCACCATCCTCGTCGTCGAGCACGACGACGCGGTCGCCGACGCGCTGGTCGCGTTGCTGGTGCGGCGCGGGTTCGCCGCGACGGCGGTGCCGGCCGCTCACCTGGCGCTGCGGCTCGCCGCCGGCCGCTCCCCGGACGCCTGGATCGTGGACGAGGGGCTGGCCGGCGTCTCCGGCGCGCAGCTCGTGAGCATGCTCCGGGCGTCGCGGGACCCGACGCTGCGGGGCGCCGTGATCGTCGGGACCTTCGCCGACGCGCACGGCCGGGCGGCGCTCCAGACGGCGGGGGTGGACCGGCTCGTCGCGAGGCCGGCGTCGCCGGAGGACGTCGCGGCGGCGGTGGCCGCGGCGCTCGAGCGCTCCGAGGCCGCCGGGACCCCCGGCGGCTGACCGAACCGACGGCGGCCCGCGCCCCGCTTCCGTCTCGCCGCCGGCGAAGGCCGGGGGATCCGAACGCCCCGACGCGGCTCCGTCAGCGCGAGCCTGCGGTGGGCGCGACGGACGCGGCGTCGCGACGGAGCGCCGAGATGGTCTGCGCGAGCCAGCCGCGGTCGTGGCCGGTGAGGTCGCCGAGGTCCGTCGCGTAGAAGACGTGCGGCTGGACCGGGCGGTTCTCGAGCGCGAGCGCGGAGAAGAACTCCTCGGCGGTCGCGCCGGGGGCTCGTCCCAGCGCGGGCTGGACGCCCATCGCCGCGTTCGGGATCGACACCGCGAGCTGCTCGTCCGGGTCGATCCAGCGCGCGGAGAGATCGCGCGTCTCCTGCTGGCTCGCCCCGGCCCCCTCGGTCGGGCCGCCGACGAGGACGGCGCGGCCGCCGCTCCGGAGCATCCCGGCGAGGCGATCGCACGCGCTCATGCACGCGGGGGACACGAGGGCCACCACCCGCCCGTCGAACACGGCCGAGGAGCGCAGGGGCGCGTCGAAGAACGCTGGCGTGAACTCGCGGCCGTCGCGTCGCGCGTCCTCGATGGCGCGGAGCACGCGGCCCGGCCCGGAGACCTCGCGCCGGGCGCCGTCCGGCTCCCCGCCGAGCATCGGGGCCCGCTCGCGGTACACGCGCTCGGTCTGGGCCGTCGCGCGGACCACCAGGGCGCCGCCCGGCGAGCGCTGGTGAGGTGGCGTGAGGAGCGCGGCGAGCGCGGTCGAGTGGTCGATGTAGCCGCCCTCGTTCTGGCGCAGGTCGAGGACGAGGGCCAGGTGTCGCGCGCCGCACCCGCGGACGAACCCCTCGAGCACCTGCATGAACGGGCGGGGCTCGTCGCCGTCGGAGAGGGTCTCGGTGTGGAAGGTGAGGAGCTGCGCGTAGCAGAAGCGCGGCCCGCCGGAGGGCTCGAGCTCCCCGAGGCGGGCGGCGAGCTGGCCGCGGTCGCCGCGCCACGCCTGGAGGCGCGCGGCCGCGGCGGGGGGCACGATCGGGTCGCCGCGCAGGAGGCCCTCGGAGTCGCCCTCCCGGAGCCACGCGCCGCGCGCCTCGGGGCGCCAGTCCACCCGCGTGGTCGAGGTGACGCCGGTGCGCCGCGCCCACGCGGCGGTGAGCGGGTGGGTCTCGCCGCCGGGGGAGAGCCACCACGCGAGCTGGAAGTCCTCGGTCCTCCCGTGCGGCCGCTGCACCGTGAGCGTCACGGTGCGGTGGGTCGGCAAGGCGAAGCTCCGGCGGGTGAGCGCGTCCACGGCCCGCTCGCGCCGCGCGCCCTCGGAGGAGGCCGGCACGAGCGCGCCGAGCTCGCGGAGGACCGCCTCGACGGGCTGGCCGTCCACGGCGAGGACCCGGGTGCCGACGGCGAGCGCGCGCGCGCCGGGCGCGCCTGCCGCGCGGGACGCGGCGTCGAGCGCGGCGACGAGGCCCGGATCGCGGTGCGCGACGCGGACGTGCCCCTGGCCGTCGAGGCGGAGCGCGACCCCCAGCGCGACCTGCGGGACGCCCTGGGGGACGGAGAGCATCAGGTGGCCGTCCTCGAAGGCGGCGGTGCACCGGCGCATCCGGTCGTAGAACCGGAGCGGCTCGTCCTCGCGCGGGATCGCGCGCTCGGCGGCGACGCACGCGTCGAGGTGCCTCCGCGGATCGAACGCGCGCCCCTCGGCGGCGAGCATGCGGGACTTCACCGACTGGAACACGTACCGCGACTGCATCGCGTCGCGGAGGGCGCACGCGATCCGAGCCCGCCGCCGCGCGGAGCAGAGCGGGGCGCTGCCGCAGGTCGCCGGCTCCGCGAGCGTGTCGAGGTCGCGGCAGGGATCTCCGTCGGTCGAGGGGGCGGGCTGCGCACGGGCGGGGGCGGGCGACGGCGGCGTGCGGGGGGCGACCGCGGGGGCGGCGGCGAAGAAGGCGGCGGCGAGCAGGATCGCGGTGTTCATCGGTGGGTGGAGGTGCGACGCGGCGCCTGGCGAGAGGTCGCGGTCGTCGCCCCACCAACGACTCCGGCGCGCCCCGGAATTCCGGGGCGGGTTGTCGGATGGTGTAGGTACGCGCACCGGCGCGGAGTCGCGCGGACGCTGCGTCCGGATCGCACGTGGGGAGGTGTGTGGAGTGGTGGGGATGTCGGGGACCGGTGGCCCCGTCGTGCGAACCTCGGCACGAAGGTCAGGGCGCAGCTGCCGGTCCGCCGTCACCGTGACCCGTGCCCGTTCCCCGTATCCGTGCCCGCCTCCCGCATCCCGCCTCCCGTGGCCCGTGTCTCCGTCGGATCACGGGTCCGGGCCACGGGCCACGCGACCCGGTTCACGGGTCACGGAGAGACCGGTGACGGTGACGGGCACGGTGACGGAGGGTGGGCTCACGGCGGGCGGGAGCGCCGCGTGGACGAAATGAAAACGCCGGCGCTCCCGGAGGAGCGCCGGCATTGCCGTCACGCAGGGTGCAGGGACCCCGCCGCAGGCGGGGGGAGGGGCGCAGCCCCTCCGCGCGGGGACCTCGCGCGCCGTCGCGAAGCGAAGCGCGCGAGGTCACGGGACCCGCGCAGCCGGGGCGGGGCCCCGACGAGCTTCGCTCGGCGGGGCGGGGCGGCACGCCCCGTTAGATCAGATCAACCCGTGAGCCACCATCGCCTTCGCGACCTTGATGAAGCCGGCGATGTTCGCGCCCACCACGTAGTTGCCCTTGGCGCCGAACTCCTCCGCCGTCTCCCAGCAGTTCTCGTGGATGTTCTTCATGATGTTCGCGAGCCGCTTCTCGGTGTACTCGAACGTCCAGCTGTCGCGGCAGGCGTTCTGCTGCATCTCGAGGGCGCTCGTCGCGACGCCGCCGGCGTTGCAGGCCTTGCCGGGGCCGTAGGCGATCTTCGCGTCGAGGAACACCTTGATGCCCTCCGGCGTGGTCGGCATGTTCGCGCCCTCGCCCACGGCGATGCAGCCGTTCTTCACGAGGAGGGCGGCGTCCTTGCCGTTGATCTCGTTCTGCGTGGCGGACGGCATCGCCACCTGGCACGGGATCTCCCAGATGTTCCCGCCCTCCACGTAGCGCGCGTGCTTGCGGTACTGCACGTAGTCCTTGATGCGGCGCCGCTCGACCTCCTTGAGCTGCTTCACGAGCTCGAGGTCGAGGCCGCGCTCGTCGTGCACGTAGCCGTTCGAGTCGGAGCAGGCGACGACCTTGCCGCCGAGCTGGGAGATCTTCTCGATCGTGTAGATTGCGACGTTGCCGGAGCCGGAGACGACGCAGGTCTTGCCGCCGAACGACTCGCTCCCGCGGGCCTTCAGCATCTCCTGCACGAAGAAGGTGGCGCCGTAGCCGGTCGCCTCGGTGCGGACCAGCGAGCCGCCGTAGTCGAGCCCCTTCCCGGTGAGCACGCCCGCCTCGTACCGCGAGGTGAGCCGCTTGTACTGGCCGAACATGTAGCCGATCTCGCGGCCGCCGACGCCGATGTCACCGGCCGGCACGTCCGTGTGCTCGCCGACGTAGCGGAAGAGCTCGGTCATGAAGCTCTGGCAGAAGCGCATGATCTCGTTGTCCGACTTCCCCTTCGGGTCGAAGTCGGAGCCGCCCTTGCCGCCGCCGATGGGCAGGCCGGTGAGGGCGTTCTTGAAGATCTGCTCGAACCCCAGGAACTTGATGATCCCGAGGTAGACGGACGGGTGGAACCGGAGCCCGCCCTTGTACGGCCCGAGCGCGCTGTTGTACTGCACGCGGAAGCCGCGGTTGATCTGCACCTCGCCGTGGTCGTCCTGCCACGGCACCCGGAAGATGATCTGCCGCTCCGGCTCGCAGATCCGCTCGATGATCTTCCGCTCCCGGAACTCGGGGTACTTCGCGAGGACCGGCCCGAGCGTCTCGAGCACCTCGCGCACGGCCTGGTGGAACTCCACCTCGCCGGGGTTCCGCTTCAGCACGTCCTGGTAGATCGTCTCCAGCCGCTCATCCATCTTCTTGTTCACAGCGTCTCTCCGTTCTTCGGTTGTGGGCGCGATCCCTGCCCGAAAGGTCGGCAGTGTGCCCGATCTGCGGGCATCACTTCAACCGGCCCCCCTCCAGCCTGGGGTGCGCTCAGGGACCGCAGGGGCCCGTCGACACGAAGGAATGGGCCTGACAGGATGCCGGCCGCGCCATGACCATCCCTGCCTCGCAACCGAGCACCGGCCTCGACTCGCTCGACGACGTGGTCGGCGGCCTCCGCCCCGGGGACAACGTCGTCTGGCAGGTCGAGTCGGTGGAGGACTACCTCCCGCTCGCCCGCCCGTTCGTCGAGCGGGCCGTCGCGCAGGGCCGGCGCGTCGTCTACTTCCGCTTCGCGCGCCACGCGCCGGTGGTGGACCAGCGGGAGGGCGTCGAGCTCCACCCGCTCTCGCCGGGCGTCGGCTTCGAGAGCTTCACCGCCGCGATCCACGACGTCATCGAGGCCTGCGGGCGGGGGACGTTCTACGTCTTCGACTGCCTCTCGGACCTCGCCGCCGACTGGTACAGCGACCTGATGCTGGGCAACTTCTTCATGGTCACCTGCCCGTACCTGTACGCGCTCGAGACCGTGACCTACTTCGCGCTGCAGCGCGACGGCCACTCGCACGAGGCGGCGGACGCGATCCGCGGCACGACCCAGCTCCTCGTGGACGTCTTCCGCCACCGGCGCGCCCTGCACGTCCACCCGATCAAGGTGCAGGGGCGCCACTCCCCGACGATGTACCTCCCGCACGTGCGCGGCGAGGACGGCGTGTTCCGCCCCCTCACGGAGAGCGCCGCGGTGGCGGAGGCCCTCGCCGACGTCTCCGAGCGCCGCCTCGACGCGGAGGCGCGCCTGGACGTGTGGGACCGCCGGTTCCTGCGGGCGCGCGAGGTCCAGGCCGGCGTCCTCGCGGGCGCGCGGCCCTGGGAGGACGAGCAGGAGGTGTTCCAGTCGATCCTCCGGATGATGCTCACGCGCGACGAGCGGTTCGCGGAGCTCGCCGCGCGCTACCTCGACCTCGACGACCTGCTCGCGATCCGGCGGCGGATGATCGGGACGGGGCTCGTCGGCGGCAAGGCGGCGGGCATGCTGGTCGCCCGGGCGATCCTCGCCAAGACCAACCCGGCGTGGACGCGCCGCCTCGAGCCGCACGACTCCTGGTTCATCGGCTCGGACGTCTTCTACACGTTCCTCGTCCAGAACGGCTGCTGGGCCGCGCGGCGGGAGCAGCGCGGCCGCGAGGGGTTCCTCGAGGGCGCCGCGGCGGCGCGCGCGCGGATCGCCGCCGGGACCTTCCCCGCCTTCGTCGTGCGCCAGCTCGTCTCGATGCTCGACTTCTACGGGCAGTCGCCGATCATCGTCCGCTCCTCCAGCCTCCTCGAGGACGGCTTCGGCAACGCCTTCACGGGCAAGTACGAGAGCGTCTTCTGCCCGAACCAGGGCTCCCCCGAGGAGCGGCTCGAGGAGCTCCTCGCCGCGGTGAAGACGGTCTACGCGAGCGCGATGAGCGAGGACGCCCTCCGCTACCGCGAGCGGCGGGGGCTCCTCGACCGGGACGAGCAGATGGCGATCCTGGTGCAGCGCGTGTCCGGCGCGGTGCACGGCCGCCTCTTCTACCCGCAGCTCGCGGGCGTCGCGCTCTCCTACAACCCGTACGTCTGGAACCACGCCATCGACCCGCAGGCGGGCGTGGTGCGGCTGGTGTTCGGCCTCGGCACGCGCGCGGTGGAGCGGGCGGACGACGACTACACCCGCATCATCGCCCTGAACGCGCCGGCCCTGCGCCCGGAGGCCAGCCTCGACCAGACCGGCGAGTACGCGCAGCGGCGCGTGGACGTCATCGACCTCGAGGCGCACCGGTTCGGGTCGCTCGGGATCGACGAGGTGATCGCCGAGAGCCCGCGGCTGCCCGTCGAGCGGTTCGCCGCGCGGAACCCGGCGGGCGGCTTCGTGCTCACGTTCCACGAGCTGCTCTGGGCGACGCCGCTCGTGCAGGAGCTCCGCTCGCTCCTCGCCGTGCTCCGCGACGCGTACCGGTACCCGGTGGACGTCGAGTTCACCGGGAACTTCGTCGGCGACGGCGAGCTGCGCCTGAACCTCGTGCAGTGCCGGCCGCTCCAGGTCCGCGAGGGCGGCGCGATCGTCTCGCCGCCCACCCACCTCCCGGCGGACGCGGTGCTCCTCTCGAGCCGCGGCCCCGTGGTCGGCCCGAGCGCGCAGACCCCCATCGACCGGATCGTCTACGTCGACCCCGACGCGTACGTCCGGCTCGGGACGCAGGACCGGTTCGAGGTCGCGCGGGTGGTCGGTCGGATCACCCGGCTCGACCCCGCGGGCGCGCGGAAGATCTTCCTCCTCGGCCCGGGCCGCTGGGGCACCACCACGCCCTCGCTCGGCGTCCCCGTCTCGTTCCCCGAGATCCAGCGGGTTTCGGCGCTCTGCGAGATCATGAAGCTCGGCGACGTGATCCCCGACGTCTCGCTCGGCTCGCACTTCTTCAACGACCTGGTCGAGGAGAGCATGCTGTACGTCGCGCTCTACCCCGGGTACCCGGGGCACGCGCTCGACGAGGCCCGCCTGCGCGCCGCCCCGAACCGGCTCGCGGAGCTCTCGCCGGACGACGCCCGGATGTCGGAGGCGATCCGGGTGATCGACTTCCCGCTCCCCGGCGACGGCCGGACCCTCTGGCTCAACGCGAGCTGCGTCGGGCAGGAGGTGCTCTGCTACCTCGAGCCCCCCGCCGGCGCCCGCTGACGCCTTGGCCTGCCCCGCTGCGCCCGCGCACGCGGGCGGACGAGCCGTGGCGCCCCGGCGGGGAGTCCCGTGCGGGTCGAGCGCGGCGCGCCCGCGCGGCGCGCAGCAATTTCAAGGGAGAGCCCAACGGAGGTCCCCGTGACGAAGACCCGTCTCGCGCCACTCCTCGCGGCGCTCGCGCTCGTGTCGCCGGGCGCGGCGCACGCGCAGCAGAAGATCAAGCTCGGCTTCATCAACTCGGTCACCGGCCCCGAGGCGCCCATCGGCGAGGCCCTCACGAACGGGGTGAACCTCGCCCTCGACGACCTGAAGAAGAAGGGGATCGAGGTCACGCTCCTCCGGCAGGACGACGGCGGCAAGCCGCAGGTCGCCATGAGCGCGTTCGAGCAGCTCGCGGCGGGCGACGAGATCCCGGCGGTGGTCGGGCCGTACTCCTCCGCCCCCGCGAACGCCATCGCGAAGCTCGCGCAGCAGTACAAGGTCCCGCTCCTCGTCCCGGTGGCGTCGAAGGAGGAGATCACGAGGCAGGGGTACGACTGGGTCTTCCGGCTCTGCGCGCCGGCGCACGAGTACGCGGAGAAGCTCATCGACGCGGCGCTCTCGTTCGGGAAGCCGAAGACGATCGCGTTCGTCTACGAGTCCACCGACTTCGGGACCTCGGTGAGCACCCTCGGGAAGGACATCGCCCGCAAGCGAGGGCTCACCGTCGTCGCGGACGAGGCGTACCAGAAGGGCGCGCCCGACTACCGCTCGACGCTCACGAAGATCAAGTCCTTGAACCCGGACCTCGTCTTCATGGTGTCCTACGTCGCCGACGCCATCCTGCTCATGCGCCAGTCGCGCGAGGTGGGGCTCTCGCCGAAGGCGTTCCTCGGCGGCGGGGCCGGGTTCGACACCGAGCAGTTCCAGGGGGAGCAGCAGATCTCGAACGACGTGCTCTCGGTGACGCAGTGGACGCCGGACATGGCGCCGAGCGCCCCCGACTTCGCGCGGCGCTACCAGGCGCGGTTCGGGAAGCGCCCGACCTACCACGCGGCGACCGGCTACGAGGCGATGATGATCATGGCCCAGGTCGTCGCGAAGGTCGGCCCCGACCGGAAGAAGATCAAGGACGCGCTCCAGAGCGGGAGCTGGACCGGCATCATGGGCCCGGTGAAGTTCGCGACGTTCGAGGGCTTCACCAACCAGAACCGGCACCAGATGCCGGTCTTCCAGTACCAGCGCGGGAAGATCGTGACGGTCTTCCCGCCGCAGATCGCGAAGGGGAAGCCGGTGTACCCGTTCCCCGGCTGGAGGTAGCGCGCGCGCCGGCGCCCGGCCTACCGCCGCCGCTTCGGGCCCCAGGAGCCGACGTGCCTCGGCTTCCCGCCCGGCGCCGGCCGGTGCGCGGCCGCGGCGACGGTCGGCTTCGGCGGCGCCCCCGAGCCATTGCCCGGACGCGCGCCTCCGAGCGCGGGCGCGTCGGCGCCGGACCGCCGCGCGGCGTGGGCCGCGGCGCGGCGGCGGTTGCGGTTGAAGCCGGCGGGGCGCGCGCCGGGGCCCGGGTTCGCCTGGGCCTCGGCGAGCCGGCTCAGCTCCGCCTGGAAGGCAGGCGACGCGCGCGGGAGCTCGACCTCCGGGATCGGGGCGCGGGTGAGCTTCTCGATGTCCTTCAGGAGCGGCTGCTCCTCCGGCGAGACGAAGCTCGAGGCGCGGCCGCTCGCGGCCATCCGCGCGGTGCGGCCGACGCGGTGCACGTAGTCCTCCGGCACGTTCGGCAGGTCGAAGTTCACGACGTGACCGATCTCCGCCACGTCGATGCCGCGCGCGGCGATGTCGGTCGCCACCAGCACGCGGTAGGTGCCCTCCCGGAAGCCCTCGAGCGCCATCCGGCGCTGCGCCTGCGAGCGGTCGGCGTGGATGCGCGCCACGTCGTGGCCGGCGCGCTGGAGCACCTTCGCCACCTTGTCCGCGCGGCGCTTGGTGCGGGTGAAGACGAGCGTCGAGAGGGCGTCCTCCTGGAGCAGGGCGAGCAGCAGCGGGAGCTTCTCCTGCTGCGCGGCGCGGAAGACCCGCTGCTCCGCCCGCGCGGCGGTGGTGCCGCTGCGGGTCACCTCGACCCTCGCCGGGTCCTTCAGGTGCGCCCGGGCGAAGTCGGCCACCTCGCCGGCCATCGTCGCGGAGAAGAGCAGGGTCTGGCGGACCTTCGGGAGGCGCGCGAGGATCCGCGTGAGCTGGGGCTTGAAGCCCATGTCGAGCATCCGGTCCGCCTCGTCGAGGACGAGGATCTCGACGCCGTCGAGCCGCGCGGTGCCCTGCTGCAGGTGATCGACGAGCCGCCCCGGCGTCGCCACGATCACCTCGTGGTCCTGGAGGGCGCGCGCCTGGTTCCCCAGGCCGACGCCGCCGATGACGAGCGCGCCGCGGACGCGGTGGCCGTGGCCGAACCGCTCGAGCTGCTCGGCGGTCTGGATCGCGAGCTCGCGGGTGGGCGAGAGCACCAGCGCGCGCGGCCCGGGGCGGCCGGCGCGCGCCGAGAGCCGCTCGACGATGGGGAGGAGGAACGCGGCGGTCTTGCCGGTGCCGGTCGCCGCGGTGCCGATGACGTCGCGGCCGGCGAGCGCCGGGGGGATCGCCTGCGCCTGGATGGGGGTGGGGTTCTCGAAGCCGGCGCGCTCGACGGCGTGGAGCAGCTTCTCGGAGAGCTTCAGGTCTCTGAACGTGGTCAAGCGGCGCACTATAGCGGTGCGACGCGGCGGACGCGACCCCGCCAGGCCGCCCGCCGTGCGTCAGCCCGGCTCCTCCTCGGTCCCGTGGAAGCCGGCCCCCTTCACGCGCCGCGCCCGGACCGCCTCGGCGAGCGCGTCCATCGCGCGGACGGTGTCCTCCCAGCCGAGGCAGCCGTCGGTGATGCTCTGGCCGTAGGTGAGGGGCTTCCCCGCGACGAGGTCCTGGCGCCCGGCGACGAGGTGGCTCTCGATCATGACGCCGACGATCCGCCCGTCGCCCCCGGCCACCTGGGCGGCCACGTTCTCGCAGACCGGCGCCTGGTTCTCCGGCTTCTTGCTCGAGTTCGCGTGGCTCGCGTCGATCATGAGCCGCTGCGCGAGCCCCGCCTTGCCGACCGCCTGGCAGGCGCCCTCGACGCTCGCGGCGTCGTAGTTGGGGACCTTCCCGCCGCGCAGGATGATGTGGCAGTCCTCGTTCCCGTTCGTGGACACGATGGCGGAGTGCCCGCCCTTCGTCACCGACAGGAAGTGGTGCGGCTGCTGCGCGGCCTTGATGGCGTCGATGGCGATCCGGACGCTGCCGTCGGTGCCGTTCTTGAAGCCGACCGGGCAGGAGAGGCCCGAGGCGAGCTCGCGGTGGACCTGGCTCTCGGTGGTCCGGGCGCCGATGGCGCCCCAGGCGACGAGGTCCGCGATGTACTGCGGCGTGATCATGTCGAGGAACTCGCAGCCGGCGGGGACCCCGAGCTCGTTGATGTCGAGGAGGAGCTGGCGCGCGGTGCGGAGGCCCTGGTTGATCCGGTAGGTGCCGTCCAGGTCGGGGTCGTTGATGAGCCCCTTCCAGCCCACGGTGGTCCGCGGCTTCTCGAAGTACACCCGCATCACGACCTCGAGATCCGCGGCGTGGCGGCGGCGCTCCTCGAGGATGCGCGCCGCGTACTCCTTCGCGGCCTTCACGTCGTGGATCGAGCACGGCCCGACCACGACCACGAGCCGGTCGTCCATGCCGTGCAGCACGCGGTGGATCGCCTGCCGGGCGCCGTGCACGACGGCGGAGGCCTCCTCGGTGCACGGGAACTCGCGGATGAGGTGGGACGGGGGCGCGAGCTCCTGGATTTCCCGGATGCGGAGGTCGTCGGTGCTGAAGGGCATGCGTTCTCTCCCGGGGGGCGTGAGGCGGGGGCGGAATCCTAGCGCAGGTCGCCTCCGGACGCGCGGCCGGGCGAGCGCCCGCCGCGCGATCGTGCGGGCGCCCCGCCGGGCGGGAGCGGCCGTCCAGGGCACGGCGCGCCAGGCGGCGGGTGCACCGCGGAGGACGCGGGCGATCCGGCCCACCCGTGACGCGCGGGCCGGCTGCGGGCGTGCCGGCCGCTTCGTAGACCAGCGTGCGTGGCGCGACGCGCGCGCTCCGGAGGCCCGATGCCCGCTCGATCCCTTCACCGGTGGTCCACGGTCACGGTCCTGTTCCTCGCGGCGCTCGGCGCCGCCGTGGCGTGCCGATCGCGGGAGCAGGCGGAGCGCAAGGAGATCCGGATCGGGGCGACGCTGCCCCTCACCGGCGCCGAGTCGCGCATCGGCGGGTTCTACAAGGAGGGCTACGACCTCGCCTTCGAGGAGGCGAACCGGCAGGGCGGCCTCCAGGTGGGCGGCAAGCGGCTCCCGGTCCGGCTCGTCCTCCTCGACGACACCTCCTCGCAGGCGACGGCGGTCAGCCTCGCCGACCGGCTCGTCAACGGCGACAAGGTGGACCTCCTCCTCGGCACGTACGCGAGCCACCTCGTCGAGGCGCAGAGCACGGTCGCCGAGCAGAACAAGGTGCCCTACGTGAACGGCGGCGGCGGCGCGACGGACATCTACCGGCGCGGCTACCGGTACCTCTTCGGCCTCCTCGCGCCGGTCGAGCTCCTCGGCACCACGTTGATGGGCTTCGTGGACGCGCAGCAGCAGGCGGGCAAGCTGCCGCGGCCCGCGCGCGTCGCGCTCGTCTGGGAGAACACCGCGCACGGGAAGGACTTCCGCCGCGGCGTGCGGGAGTTCGTGGCCGGGTCGAAGGGCGGCTACGAGATCGTGGTGGACGAGTCCTTCGAGCTGAGCGGGAAGGACTTCGGCGCGCTGCTCGAGAAGGTGAAGGCGGCGCGCGCGGACCTCTTCCTCGCCGACGCGCACCTGCCGGACTTCATCACGATGCACCGCCAGTACGTGAGCGCGGGGCTCTGCCACCCGGTCGTGAGCTACGGCGCGCGCGGGGCGGAGAAGGCCGCGGCGGACGCGCTCGGGCGGGAGAACGTGACGGGGATCCTCTCCGCCGTGTGGTGGAACGCGCAGCTCGCGCGGAAGGGCGGTCCGACCCGGGCGTTCGTGGACGCCTACGAGGCGCGGAGCGGCGGGCGGGAGCCGGAGTGGTACCAGGCGCTCGGCTACGAGACGGCGCGGGCGCTGTTCGCGGCGATCCAGCAGGCGGGGAAGGTGGACCGCGAGGCGGTCCGGAGCGCGCTCGCCGCGCTGAAGCTGGACTCGATCCTGCCGGGGGGCCAGCTCTCGTTCCCGGCGGGGCAGGGGCAGCAGGCCCACTATCCGTTCGTCGTGCAGCAGAACCTGGCCGACGGGACCTCGCCCATCGTCTACCCCGAGGACTCCGCCACCGGAAGGGCGGTCGTCCCGAACCCGCGCTGCGCGAGGTAGCCACGCGGGACGATGGCCCGGCTGCTCGATCTCGCGATCTCCGCCGTCCTCCTCGCGGGGCTCTACGCCACGATGGCGTACGGGCTCGGGCTCGTCTACGGCGTGCTGCGCGTCGTGAACCTCGCCCACGGCGGCGTGATCATGGCGGGCGCCTACCTGGGGTGGGTGCTGCACGGGCGGCTGCGGCTCGACCCGTACCTCTCGATCCCGCTCGTCCTCGTCGCGACCTACGCCTTCGGCGCGCTCCTCTACCGCGGCCTGGTCCGGCACCTGCCCCGGGGCGCCGCGGGCGGCCCGGCCTCGCTGCTGCTCCTGTTCGGCGTCTGGCTCGTGCTCCGGAACGCGGCCTACCTCCTCTTCACCGGCGACGACCAGGCGATCCGGACCTCCTACTCGACGCACGCGGTGCCGTTCCTCGGGACGTGGGTGTCGGTGAACCGGCTGGCGGTGCTCGGGATCGCCCTGGTCATCCCGGTGGCGCTCCACCTCCTGCTGCACCGGACCTACCTCGGGAAGGCGATCCGCGCGGCCGCCCAGAACGCCGAGAGCTGCACGCTGGTCGGCGTGGACGTCGAGCGCGTCTACACCGTGACCTTCGGCCTCGGGACCGCGCTCGCCGGGCTCGCCGGCGTGCTCTCCGCGACCCTCTTCGCGTTCAACCCCGCGTCGGGCGCGGGCGAGCTGCTCAAGTCCTTCGTGGTGGTGGTGCTCGGCGGGCTCGGCAGCGTCGTCGGGACGGCGGTCGCGGCGCTGATCCTGGCCACGGTGGAGGTGTTCGCGATCCTGGTGCTCCCGTCCTACCTCACCGCCGCGGTCGGGTTCGTCATGCTGGTGATCGTCCTGGTGGTCCGCCCGGGCGGCCTCTTCGGGCAGCGGGTGCTCGGGTGAGCCGGGCGCGCCGATCGCTCGCCGGGATCCCGCTCCGGGCCGCGCTGCCGTTCGCGGCCGCGGTCGGCGCCCTCGCGCTCCTCCCCCTCGTCCTCGACCCCTACGCGCTGAACCTCGTCACCCTCGCCCTGGTGATGATCGCCGGCGCCCTCGCCTGGAACTGGATGGGGGGCTTCGCCGGCCAGGTGAGCTTCGGCCACGCCGCGATGTTCGGGATCGGCGGCTTCGTCGCGGCGCGCCTCCTCCTCGCGACGCCGCTCCCCGCGCCGCTCGCCTGGCTCGCCGGCGGCCTCGCCGCGGGGATCTTCGCCCTCGGGGCGCACCCGACCCTGCGCCTCCGCGGGCCGTACTTCTCCATCGCGACGATCGGCCTCGGCGAGGCTGCGCGCCTCGTCTTCACCTACTGGGAGCGCTTCACCGGCGGCGCCTCGGGGCTGTCGCTCCCCATCGTCGCCGGCGGGAAGGAGGCGCTCTACTCCTGGGCCCTCGCCCTCGCCGCCGCCGCCGTGGCGGCGTCCTGGGGGATCCGGCGCTCCCGGTTCGGCCTCCAGCTCCTCGCCATCAAGGCGGACGTGGAGGCCGCGGCCGACGTGGGCGTCTCGGCGACGCTCCACCAGGACCTGGTGTTCGCGCTGTCCGGCGCGGTGGTGGGGATCGCCGGCGGCCTCTACGCCTCGTACTTCAGCTTCATCGAGCCGAACGACCTGTTCGGCTTCGATCGCTCCATCTCCTTCGTCCTCATGTGCGTCATCGGCGGGGTCGGCACCGTCCTCGGCCCGGTGCTCGGCGCGATCGTGTTCGTCATCCTCCACCAGCTCCTGCTCGCGTCGTATCCGCAGCTCTACCTCGGGCTCTACGGCCTGCTCCTCGTCCTGATCATCCTCTTCGAGCCGCTCGGGATCTCCGGGCTCGCGCTCCGCGTCGCACGGCGGCTCGGGCGCGGCGGGCCCCCTCCCGCGCCCCTGGTCACGTCCGCGGCCGGCCCCGCGTCGCCGCCCGGCGCGGGCGGCGGGGGGCGGGGGCTCGCGCCGTGACGCCGCTCCTCGCCACGCGCGCGATCTCCCGGCGGTTCGGCGGCCTCTGGGCCGTTGACGGCGTGGACCTGGCGCTGGGAGACGGGGAGATCCTCGGCGTGATCGGGCCGAACGGGGCGGGGAAGACCACGCTCTTCGCGCTCATCTCGGGCTCGCTCGCGCCCACCTCGGGCGAGGTGCTGCTCGAGGGACGCCGCCTGAGCGGGCTCCCCGCCCACCGGGTGGTCCGCGCCGGCGTCGTGCGGACGCACCAGCTCGTGCGGCCGTTCCCGAACCTCACCGTGGCGGAGAACGTGGCGGTCGGCGCGATCCACGGCGCGCGCCGCGCCGGCGGCGGCGTCGCCGAGCGGACCGCGGACGCGCTCGCCTTCGCGGGGCTCGCCGACCGCGCCGGGCAGCCCCCGGCGACGCTGACGCTCGCGGGGCGCAAGCGGCTCGAGCTCGCCCGCGCCCTCGCCACCGCGCCGCGCGTCCTGCTCCTCGACGAGGTCATCGCCGGGGTGAGCCCGGCCGAGGCCCAGGCCCTCGCGGCGCTCGTCCGCCGGCTCCGCGACGAGCGCGGGATCTCGGTCGTGATGATCGAGCACGTGATGCCCGCGGTGATGACGCTCTCGGACCGGGTGGTGGTCCTGGACCACGGGCACAAGATCGCCGAGGGCGGACCGCTGGACGTGGTGCGCGAGCCCCGGGTGATCGAGGCCTACCTCGGCAAGGGCGCGGCGGAGGCGCGGACGTGAGCGCGCCCCTCCTCGAGCTGGACGGGATCGACGTCTTCTACGGCGACGTCCAGGTGCTGCACGGGCTCTCCTTCACCGTCCGGGAGGGCGAGATCGTGACGCTCCTCGGCTCGAACGGCGCCGGGAAGACCACCACGCTCCGCGCCATCTCGGGGCTGCGGCCGCCGCGCCGGGGCGACATCCGGCTCCGCGGCGAGTCCCTCCTCCACCTCCCCGCCGCGGCCCGGAGCGACCGCGGCATCGCCGTGGTCCCGGAGGGGCGCGAGCTCTGGGGGCAGCTCACGGTGCGCGAGAACCTCGAGCTCGGCGCCTACGGGCGGCGGTCGCGCGGCGCCGCGCGGCGCAACCTCGCCCGCGTGCTCGAGCTGTTCCCGCGCCTCGCCGAGCGGAGCCGGCAGCTCGCCGGCAGCCTCTCCGGCGGCGAGCAGCAGATGTGCGCCATCGGCCGGGCGCTCATGAGCGAGCCCCGGCTGCTCATGCTCGACGAGCCCAGCCTCGGCCTCGCGCCGGTGGTGGTCGATCAGGTGATGGAGGTCGTCGCGGGCCTGCACCGAGGCGGCGTGACCATCCTCCTCGTCGAGCAGAACCTCCGCAAGGCGCTGGAGATCGCGGACCGCGGGCTCGTCGTCGAGACGGGGAGGGTGCGGCTCGAGGGGACCGCGGCGGAGCTCGCCGCCGATCCCCGGATCCGCGCCGCGTACCTCGGGCTGTAGCCCGAGGAGACCGAGGCTCTCGAGGCCTCGTCGAGAGGCGACGCCCCCGTCGAGGCGTGTCCGGCCGGGGCCGCGCGGCTATCGAGCGGGCCGTGCCGACCTGCGTCCATCACATCTCCTGGATCGTGCCGGTCGAAGGCGGGCTCCACCAGTGCATCCAGTGTCAGCAGATCGTCTCGCGCAAGGACGTCTACCCGAAGCTCGAGGACCTGGGCGAGGAGCTGCGGCGCTGCTGGGACGAGCACGAGGCCCGCGGCGCCGCCGCGTCGGGCGCGCCGACGCAGGCGAAGTCCGGCGGGTGAGGAGGCCGTCGCGCCGGCGGCCTCCCCGGAGAGAGCTCGAGCCGAGGTGGGCGCCGGAGGGCATGCGCCGGCGCCGGGATGGCGATCGCGAACGACCTCCGCGGGTGGCCGCCTCAGGAGGGGTGCCGAGGCGGCGCACGGTCCGTCGAGGCCGGGCGATCGTGGCATCATGGCGCGCGGAGGTGCCATGGACGCGGAGCGCGTGGCGGAGTGCGGCCGCGATGTCGGCCGGATGGCCGAGCGGATCCTGGGCGAGACGCACCGGGGAGAGGACGCGCTCCGCGAGCTGATGGCGGCGATCGAGCGGCGGCTCGCGATCGAGCTGCGGGCGCGGCCGCCCGGGGAGCCGCCGCCGGCGTGCGGCCCGGGGTGCAAGACCTGCTGCACGGTCAACGTCGGGACGATCGGGATCGAGGGCGCGGCCATCGCGGCGTTCCTGCGGCGCCGCCTCGGGGCGGACGAGGCGCGGCACCGCGCGACGGCGCTCCTCGCCTTCCACGACCGCGTCCGCTGGCTCGAGGACTCGGAGCGCATCCGGGCCCGGCTCGCGTGCCCGTTCCTGGACGAGCGCGGCGAGTGCGGGATCCACCCGGTCCGCCCGCTCGCGTGTCGCGGCGTCACCTCCCTCGATCCCGCCGAGTGCCAAAGGGCGCTCGCCGAGCGCGCCAGCGGCGAGGGGCCCGGCCTGGTGCGGATGGGGCTGCTGCAGCGCACGCTCCACGAGGAGGCGCTGGCGGCGCTGGCCGAGGCGCTCGCCGCCCGCGGCCTCGACGCCCGCACCCGCGACGTGTCGGGGATGGTCGGGGTGTTCCTCGCCGACCCGGGGCGGGCCGCGTCGTTCGCGGCCGGGCAGCGGCTGCCGCTCGAGTGACGCCATCGCCGCTCGTCCTCGAGCGACTCGACGGGAGCAGGGGGCGCAGGACTCGCGGGCGGCACCGCCACGCCCTATGGCGGTAGGGATCTCGCGGGGCCACCTTGACCGCCTGGCGCCACCGGATCTACGGTCCCCGCGGTGCCTCGGCGCGCGCCATGCGCGCCGTTCTCGTCGCTCGCCCTGAGCGATCAGGAGTGCCGCAATGCAGTCCGCGCTGTTCCCCGGTGTCGTCCTCGCGGTGGTCGTCTACGTCGTCGGCTCGAAGGCTCTCGCCCGGCGCCGCCTCGCGAAGCTGCACGTCTCCGGGGGTCGGATGGCTCTCGTGCTGAACCTGATGGACCGAAGGACCCGCTGATCCCCTCTCCATCCCGGTGACGTCCTCGACCTCCGGCGCGTGTCGCCGAGGGTGAAGGCGGTGCCGTGCCGTCGCGCGGGAGCTCCCGCGCCGCGGCGCCGAGAGGGTGTGGCGCGGCCGGTCAGCGCGTCGCGCGCCGGAAGTACGAGGCGAGCCCCGCGGCCACCAGCGCGAGCAGCGAGTACAGGATCACCTTCGGCCACGCGTCGGCGCGCATCGCGAGCCATCCGCAGAGGAAGACCACGAAGGCGCTCACGACGACGCCGATCTGTGTGGCGATTCGTCGCATATGACCCTGCGAGGGATCGGTCTGGTTGGAGAAAGTCACCCTCCGACCATAGCCGAACGTGAACTCCATCCCCATGATGAGCGCGCACGGCCGGGGGGTGGTCCCCCGCTCGGGCAGCCCACGGGCGAAAGGAGCGTCACAATGGCGATGCAAGACATCGGTCACGAGGCGAACGTCCCCACCCGGATGAGCGAAGGGTCCGAGGCGATGCGTGCGGAGCTGTGCCGCATCGTGGACGAGATGATGGACGCACGGGCCGACCGCGCGAAGACGCTACGGGCGCGGTTCGACCAGCTCTGGGCCGATCTCGGCTCGCATCGCGACCCGACCGTTCGCTGACGGCGTCGTGGTGTAACGCGGCGGCCGGTGCGCGACGCCGGGCCTCGGCCCTCGTCGCGCTACCGGGCGACCGCGGCCGGGCAGCGCCACGGCGTCGCCTCGCCGTGCTCGTCCACGCGGACGCGGACGTGCCCCTCGCCGCGCCAGACGCTCCCGGCGATCACGCGCCCGGGGAGCCAGGGGAACCGGGCGCGGCTCGCGTCCGACACGAAGACGACCGGCGAGGCCACCGGAGCGTCGGCGATGGCCGCCGGGACGCCGTCCTCGGTGAGCGGGGTGGGGGGCGGCGATGACGGACGGTGCGGGTAGGGGCCGCGCCGATCCCGGCGACGCCCGCGGTGCCCGCGGTTCTGATCTCGATGTGGTCTGTCCAACGTGGGTGACTCCTCGCTTCGAGGCTGCCGTCGAGGCCGCTGCGGCGGTCGTCCACCGTTCGCCCGACCTGGACGCCGGCCGGGAGCCCGTCGGCGCGCCGGCCGGGCGGCCAGGCTCGCGTCGGGCGATCTCGTGGAGAAGGTGGAAACGCCGAGCCGGACCGCGATGCTCCAGACCGACGGCGCCTCGAACGTGCGGGATCATAACCGATGCGGCGGAAACGACAAGGGCTTGCCCTCGCCCCCTCGTTGCGACGGGGCCGGCTGAGCGCGCGGCGTTAGTGGTTCCGTCATCGGGCCCGCGTACGGACCATCGCGGGGGCTTCTCGCGCGGGGGCCACTCACGACGCGGGCGCTCGACGGGCGTCTCCACCAGGAGGGCGGGGCGTGGACCTGGACGTCATCGTGATCGGGAGCGGCCAGGCGGGGGTCCCGCTGGCCACGCGGCTGGCGGCGCACGGCAGGAACGTGCTCCTCGTCGAGCGCGGCGAGCTCGGGGGGACCTGCGTCAACACGGGGTGCACGCCGACGAAGACCCTCATCGCGACGGCGCGCGCCGCCCACGTCGCCCGGACGGCCGGGCGGCTCGGCGTGCGCGTCGGGTCGGTGGAGGTGGACCTCCCGGCGGCGGTCGCGCGGAAGGACGCCCTCGTGAAGCAGTGGCGTGACACGGTGGCCGCGCGCCTCGCCGGGGCGGGCGAGCGCCTCCGCGTCGTCCGCGGCCAGGCGCGGCTGCTCCCGGACCGCAACGTCCAGGTCGGGGAGGAGCGGCACCACGCCGAGGTCGTCATCCTCGACGTCGGGGGGCGACCCGCCTCGCCGCCCATCCCCGGCCTCGAGGCCGTGCCGTGGCTGGACAACCGCCGCCTCATGGAGCTCGTCGCCGTGCCGGACCACCTGGTGGTGATCGGCGGGGGCTACGTCGGGTGCGAACTCGCCCAGGCGTACCGTCGGTTCGGCGCGGGCGTCACCGTGGTGGACCCGGCGACGCACCTGCTCTCGCACGAGGACGAGGACGTCTCCGCGGCGATCGAGGAGGTCTTCCGGGGCGAGGGGATCCGACTCCTCCTCGGCACGTCGGCGGAGGAGGTCTCGGCGGCGCCGGGCGGCGTGGCGGTCCGGGTCTCCTCGGGCGAGACCGTGGAGGGCTCGCACCTGCTCGTCGCGACCGGTCGCCGTCCCAACACGGACGACCTCGGCGCCGACGTCGCCGGCGTGAAGCTCGACGCCCACGGGTACGTCGTGGTGGACGATCACTACCGGACCAGCGCGCGCGGCGTCTACGCCGTCGGGGACTGCGCCGGGGGCCCGCAGTTCACCCACACGGCCTGGGACGATCACCGGCTCCTCTTCGACGTCCTCATCGGGCGTCCCGGCCGCGGCCGGAAGGACCGGCTGGTGCCGCACGTCGCCTTCACCGACCCGCAGGTGGCGGGCGTCGGCCTGACCGAGCGTGCGGCGCGGGAGCGGGGCGTGCACCACGAGGTCGCGAGCGTGCCCTTCTCGACGATCGCGCGCGCGCTCGAGACGGACGAGCGCGCGGGCCTCCTGAAGATCCTCGTCGATCCGGTCACCGACCGGATCCTCGGCGCGGCCATCGTGGGCGCCGAGGGCGGCGAGCTGCTCCACGTCCTCGCCGCCCTCATGGAGGCCGGTGCGTCCGCCCGCGCGCTCGTGGACATGGAGGCGGTCCACCCCTCGTACGCCGAGGGGCTCCAAGCGGCGATGATGGCGCTGCCGCGGTACGCGCTCGGGTGATCGGCCGGGCGCGCGGTTCGGGCTCGCGCCGGCCCCGGCGCCGCGGTAAGACCCGTCGCGGCGGGGGCCTCGCGCTCCCGGGATCGGTCGCCCATCGCCATGCGGATCGACGTGCCGCGCCTCGTCCTCGGTGCCGCCTCCAGCGGCAGCGGGAAGACCACGCTCGCGGTCGCGCTCGCGGCGGCGCTGCGGGCCCGCGGCCTGAAGGTGGCGCCGTTCAAGTGCGGCCCGGACTACCTCGACCCCGGCTACCACGCGCGGGCGAGCGGGGTCGCGAGCCACAACCTGGACGGCTGGATGATGGGGGAGGAGGCGGTCCTCTCCACGTTCGCGCGCGCCGCGGCGGGCGCGGACGTGGCGATCATCGAGGGCGTGATGGGCCTGTTCGACGGCGCGTCGCCGGCGTCCGACGCCGGGTCCACGGCGGAGATCGCGCGCTGGCTCGGCGCGCCGGTGGTCGCCGTGCTCGACGCCTCGGGCATGGCGCGCACCGCGGCGGCGGTCGCGCGGGGGCTCGTGGACTTCGACCCGGCGCTGCGCGTCGGGGCGCTGGTCTGCAACCGCGTGGGGGGCCGCGGGCACCTCGAGCTCCTCCGGGAGGCGGTGCGGGTGCCGCCGGTCGCGGGCGGGCTCCCGGCGCGCGAGGACCTCGCGTTCCCGGAGCGGCACCTCGGGCTGGTCAGCGTCGCGGAGGCGTTGCCCGGCGCCACGGTCGCGGCCTGGGCGGCGCTCGCCGAGGAGTGGCTCGAGGTGGACGCCCTCCTCGCGCTCGCGAGGTCGGCGCCCCCGCTCGAGCGGCCGGACCGGGCGGCGAGCGCGCCCGCCGCCCCGGTCGCCGGACGTCCGCGCTGCCGGATCGGCGTGGCCTGGGACGAGGCGTTCCACTTCTACTACGCGGACAACCTCGCGCGCCTCGAGGCGCTCGGCGCGGAGCTCGTGCGGTTCTCGCCGCTGCACGACGCGGCGCCGCCGCCCGTGGACGGCCTCTACCTCGGCGGCGGCTACCCCGAGGAGCACGCCGCCGCGCTCTCCGCGAACGAGGGCATGCGCCGCGCGATCCGCGCGCTCGCCGCCGCCGGCCGCCCGATCTACGCCGAGTGCGGCGGCCTCATGTACCTCGCCTCGGCGATCCGGACCCGTGACGGCCGGGAGCACGACATGGTCGGGCTCGTGCCCGGCGTCGCGGTGGTGCGCGACCGCCTGCAGGCGCTCGGCTACGCCGAGGTCACCACCCGCGCCCCGTCGATCCTCGGCCCCGCCGGCCTCACCTTCCGCGGTCACCAGTTCCGGTACTCGGAGCTCGCGGTGCCGCCCTCGGTCTCCCGGGTCTACGCGGTGGCGGGCCGGCAGGGCGCGCCGCTCCTCGAGGGCTACGCCGCGGGCAGCGTCCTCGCCTCCTACGTGCACGCCCACTGGGCGTCGTGCCCCGCGGCGGCGGAGGGGCTCGTCGAGGCCTGCGCGCGGTAGGGATGGACGCGCGCCCGCGCGCCCTCGCCGGAGCGAGGGTCGCGCGGGGCGTCGCGCGGTGCGGGCCTTCGTCCCTGGCTAGAAGCGCACGCCGACCGAGCCGAAGAGGGCGAGGTCGTTGCGCGTCTGGGTGGACGTCTCCCGGCCGATGCCGTTGAACGGGGTGAGGTAGTCGCGGGCGGTGAGGCTCACCGCGACGGCCTGGTACTGGAGGCTGGCGCCCGCGGAGACGTAGCCCGCGAAGTCGGTCTCGGAGTCCACGTTCAGATCGCGGAAGCTGTACGTGCGCGCCCCGGCGCCGACGCCGACGAACGGCTTCAGCGTGAGGTCGCCGGAGAGCGCGATCGGGAGCTGGCCCTGCACGCCCAGGTCGTACTGGAACAGATCGAGGTCGCCGTTCCCGACGCCCTTCGCGTGCGTCGGCGCCCAGGAGAACGCCCCGACCACCGCCGCGTACGGGATGACGTCGTAGGACACCGTGAGGCCGGCCAGGACCGAGTCGTCGAGCATGTCGCGCTGGCCGCCGGTCGGCAGGTAGGCGCCGACGAGCGGCGCGATCTCGAAGCGGCGCGACTTCTCCTGGGCGCGCGCCTGCGCGGGCAGGCTCGCGAGGACGGCGAGGGCGGCGATTGCGACGGACATCTTCTTCATTGGTTGTGCTCCTTGTTTGTCCAGCAACGGGCGCCACGCATTGCATCGCGCGCGCCTCCTCGCGCCGGCGCGGAACGACGCGCCTTTCCGCGAGCGCGCGCCGCCGTGTTCGTCAGGTCCGCGCACATGTCGTTCATGATCCCGACACCGGTCCGTCCGAACGCCCTCGCCACGCCCGGCGCCGCGGGCCGCCCGCTCACCTCCGACGGCCGGGGGAGGCGCGCGGTCTCGGGGAACGGTCTCGCCTTGATCTCTCGCGCCCCTGAAGGGGGAGCGGAGGGGCGGGCGCCCGCCTCGCGCCGGGGAGGGAGCGGGGGAAGCCGGGTGCTCGCCGAACCGTTCGACGGGGCGCCGGCTCGATCACCCGAGGAGCCTCGCGTCCCATGAGCTTCGACATCCCCGGCCTCTTGGTGGCTGGCGTCCTCACCTTTCTGTCGCCTTGCGTCCTGCCGCTCGTGCCCATCTACCTCGGGCTCCTCGGCGGCGCGTCCGTGGCGGACGTCCGGGCCGGCGCCGCGCGCGGGCGGACCCTGGCGACCGCCGTCGCGTTCGCGGCGGGGCTCGCGACCGTGTTCATCGCCCTCGGCCTCGGCGCGAGCGCGGCCGGCGCGCTGCTCGCGGCGCACCGCGAGGCGCTGCTCCGGATCGCCGGAGGCGTGGCCGTCCTGTTCGGCCTGAGGTTCCTCGGCGTGCTGCGGCTGCCCGCGCTCGAGCGCGAGCGGCGTCCCTGGCTGGCGCGGGTCGCGCCGGGCGGATCGCTCCTGGCCGCGTTCGGCTTCGGGGGCGCGTTCGCGCTCGGGTGGACGCCGTGCATCGGCCCGGTCCTCGGATCGGTGCTCACGTACACGGCGAGCGCCGGGGCCAGCCCGCTCCGCGGCGCGCTCTACCTCGGGATCTACGCGGCCGGGCTCGTGACGCCGCTCCTGGTCACGGCGGCGTTCGCACCCCGCGCGCTGCGGCTCCTCGACGCCGTGAGGCCTCACCTGCGGAAGGTCGAGCTCGCGACGGGCGCGCTCCTCGTCGCCGTGGGAGCGCTCCTCGCCGCCGACCGGCTCGGCGCGCTGGCGCTCCCCGGCGGCGCCGAGGCGCCGGCGGCCGCGGCGGGCGCGTCCTCCGGGCAGCCCGCGCCGACCGGGACCGCGAGGGCGCCGGAGGAGGGGATGGCGTGCGGCTCGAGCGCCGCGAGCGCCAGCGCCGCGGCCTGCCCGGTCGCCCCGCCCGCGCCCGGCGCCGAGGCGAAGCCGCGGGCGGGCGCGGCCCCGGCTCCCGAGGGCGGGCCGTCCGTGGTCGAGGTCGTGGGCCGGGCCTGCCCCGTCTGCAAGCGGATGGAGCCGGTGGTCGCGGAGGCCGAGCGCGCCTGCCCCGGCGTCCACGTGGTGCGCCGCGTCGTGGAGGACCCCGAGGGCGCGGCGCTGGCCCGCCAGCACGCCATCCGCGGGGTTCCGACCTTCCTCGTGCTCGACGCGTCGGGCAACGAGCTGCGCCGGCTCGTCGGCGCCCAGCCCGTCGAGGCGGTCGCCGCCGCGCTCGAGCTCGCCACCGGTCGGCTCTGCGCGGCGCGCTTGCCCCCGGCGGGCGAGCCGGCGGAGAGGGGCTGACGGCCCGGTGAGAGCGCCGCGACAGAGGACCGGCGCCGCGCGGTGAACGAAACAGGGCCGCCGCTTCGCCGCTTCCGGGATCGGCGGTCCGGAGAACACGTGCGGTCACGCCGCCGTGGCCCGCCTTGACGGCGTGCGGCCACCCTTGCGATCATGCCGCGGCCGCACGCGTCTTCGGATCGCCAGCCTCGCTGGTCGGGCCGCCGCTCACGTCCGGCCTCCGTACCTCGACCCTCACGGACGATCCCACGCCGATGACGACGCGACTCGTGCCCCTCCTCTGGGCGCTGCTCCTCCTGCTGCCCGCCCCGGCGTCGAGCGCCGACACCGCCGAAGAGCTCACCGTGCTGAGCTACCACGAGGTCTGCGACCGCGCCGAGGCGCTGCAGCCGATGTACGCGGTCACGCCCACCAACTTCGTGCGGCAGATGGACTGGCTGCGCAACCAGGGGTACCGCTTCGTCAGCGTCGCCGACGTGCTGGCCGCCCGGAAGGACCGGAGGCCGCTGCCGCCCAAGGCCGTGCTCGTGACCTTCGACGACGGCTACCAGTCCGTGTACACGCACGCCTGGCCCATCCTGAAGACGTTCCGGATCCCCGCCGTCATCGCGGTCGTGGGGAGCTGGCTCGAGGCGCAGGGGACGGTGAACTTCGACGGCAAGGAGCTGCCGCGCGGGAAGCTGCTGACGTGGAGCGAGCTCCGCGAGATGACCGAGAGCGGGCTCGTGGAGATCGGCAGCCACAGCTTCGATCTGCACCGGGGGATCCCCGGGAACCCCCAGGGGAACATGGAGCCGGCCGCGACCACGCGCCGGTACCTGGCGGAGGCGAAGCGCTACGAGGACGAGGCGGCGTACCGCAGGCGCATCCAGGCCGACCTCGAGCACGCCAGCGCGCTGATCCGCCGCCACACCGGGAAGGCGCCGCGGGTCATCGCGTGGCCGTACGGCCGCTACAACGACGTCACCCGCGCCATCGCCGAGCGGCTCGGCATGCCCATCGGGCTCACGCTGGACGACGGCGCAAACATGCACGACACGCCGCTGTGGGGACTGCGCCGGATCCTCGTCGAGAGCGGGATGGCGCTGTGGGATCTCGAGCGCGAGATCGCGATCCGCAACGAGAACCTCTCGGACAACGACCGCGCCCAGAAGATCATGCACGTGGATCTCGACTACGTGTACGACGCGGATCCCGCGCAGCAGGAGCGGAACCTCGGCCACCTGCTGGACCGCATCGTCGCGATGGGCGTGAACACGGTCTACCTGCAGGCCTTCGCCGATCCGGACGGCAACGGCTCGGCGGACGCGGTGTACTTCCCGTCCCGCCGCCTCCCGATGCGCGCCGACCTGTTCAACCGGACGGCGTGGCAGATCCGCACCCGGACGCCCGTGAAGCGGCTCTACGCGTGGATGCCGGCCCTGGCGTGGGAGCTGCCGGCGAGCGATCCGGCGGCGCGGGATCGGGTCGAGACGATCGCGAGGGAGCGGGAGGACCACGTGGACATGGGGTACCGGCGGCTCTCGCCGTTCTCGCCGCGGGCGCGCCAGGCGGTGCGCGAGATCTACGAGGACCTCGCGCGCGCGGCCCCGATCGACGGGCTGCTGTTCCACGACGACCTCACGCTGTCGGACCACGAGGACGCGAGCGCGTTCGCGCTCGCCGCCTACCGCGCGTGGGGGCTGCCGGGATCGGTGCAGGCGATCCGCGCCAGCGACGACCTGCTCGGCCGCTGGACCATCCTCAAGATCAACGCGCTCGACGATCTGGCGATGGAGCTCGCGGCGGTGGTCCGCGCGGAGCAGCCGGCGCTCAAGGTCGCGCGGAACCTCTACGCGCAGGTGGTGCTCAACCCGAAGGCCGAGGTCTGGTACTCGCAGTCGCTCGACAACTCCATCGCGCGCTACGAC
The DNA here is from genome assembly GCF_022690765.1 of Anaeromyxobacter oryzisoli. Lineage (GTDB taxonomy): Bacteria > Myxococcota > Myxococcia > Myxococcales > Anaeromyxobacteraceae > Anaeromyxobacter > Anaeromyxobacter oryzisoli. The sequence goes on from NZ_JALCZA010000012.1 coordinate 79,200, forward strand.
TTCACGGCGATCATGGCCATGCCGTACATGGAGAAGGCCGCCGACCCGGTGACGTTCTTCCACGATCTCGCGGGCGCGGTGGACGATCGCGGCGCCATGAAGAAGGTGGTCTTCGAGCTCCAGTCCGTGGACTGGCGCAACAAGAACCGGCCGATCCCGAGCCGCGAGCTCGCCGACACCATCAAGCGCCTGTACGCCATGGGCGTGCAGCACGTGGGCTACTACCCGGACGTCTCCTTCGAGGATCATCCGGATCCGGGCGTGATCAAGCCCGTGCTCGACGGGAAGCCGAACGCTCCCGTGCTGCACTGAGGCCGCCCGTGTCCGTCCGCCCCGAGACGATCTGGCACGGCCTGCTCGCGTTCGTCTTCTATTACCCGCTGTTCATGTCGTTCCTGTGGATGATGGGGGCCGCGCTGTTCCACTGGCGGTTCGAGCGCGGCCGCCCGCCCTTCGACCGGCCGCAGCCGCTGCCGGACACGCCGCCGGTGAGCGTCCTCATCCCGTCGTACAACGAGGAGGACAACGCGGAAGAGACGGTGACCCAGGCCCTCGCGCTGGACTACCCGGACTTCGAGGTCATCGCGATCAACGACGGCAGCTCCGACGCCACCGGCGAGGTCCTGGAGCGCCTCGCGGCGCGGGACCCGCGCCTGCGCGTGGTCCACCTGGCGGAGAACCAGGGGAAGGCCATGGCGCTCCAGGCCGGGGCCCTGCTCGCGCGCCACGAGATCCTGATCTGCATCGACGGCGACGCCCTCCTCGACCCGCACGCGGCGCACTGGCTCGTGGCCCACTTCGCCGAGAACCCGGAGGTCGCCGCGGTGACGGGGAACCCGCGGATCCGGAACCGGTCCACGCTGCTCGGGCGCGTGCAGGTCGGGGAGTTCTCGTCGCTCGTCGGGACGATCAAGCGCGCGCAGCGCGTCTTCGGCCGGATCTTCACCGTGAGCGGCGTCATCACGGCGTTCCGGAAGTCCGCGGTGCACCAGGTCGGCTACTGGAGCACCGACATGCTGACCGAGGACATCGACGTCACGTGGAAGCTGCAGCGCGCCGGCTGGGACGTGCGGTTCGAGCCGAACGCGCTGGTCTGGATCCTGATGCCCGAGACGCTCCGCGGGCTGTGGAAGCAGCGCCTGCGCTGGGCGATGGGCGGCGCGCAGGTGCTGCTCAAGAACCTCGGCGCGCTGCTCCTCCCGGACCAGCGGTTCCTCTGGTCGCTGCTGATCGAGATGTGCGTCAGTGTAGCGTGGTCGTACGCCATGCTCCTACTCGCGACCACCTGGCTGCTCGGCCTGGTGCTTCCTGCGGGAGCCTTGCCGGTGGTAGGTTCGCCCCTCAGTCCGCGGGGCAGCGGCGTGGTGCTCGGTGCCGCCTGCCTGTTGCAATTCGCCTTCAGCAGGTGGCTCGACGGTCGCCACGACCGCGGACTGGGGCGAAACCTGTTCTGGATGATCTGGTACCCCATCGTGTTCTGGGTCATCAACTGTGCGGCAACGGTCGCCGCGTATCCGAAGGTCCTCATGCGACACCGCGGCATGCGCGCTCGCTGGATCAGCCCGGATCGCGGCTTCCGGCCTTGAATGAACCGAGGAGGTCCGGCGTCCTCTTGGACGCGCGGTCCGGGGAAGGGGCGGCGCACGGGTAGCGATGGAAGGGCAGCCGCCCTCGGCGACGGGCTGCACGGCAAGAGCGTAAGACCATGAACGGACCACTCATCATCGACGCGCGTCACCGCCTGGCCTGGCCCCGGCGCGTGCTCTCCGACGCCTCCACCGCCGTGCTGTGGGGTGCGTGGCTGTGGCTGTGGTCCCCGATCCTGAAGTCCGCCGCGTGGCTCGCCGAGCTGGGCACCCCCTCGTACCTCACGCTGTCGCAGCTCTTGCCGAGCGGCTCCGCGGTGGACCTCCAGCGCTCGGTCATGGCGCTGGTCGGGACCTCCGGGACGCTGCTGGTGTGGAACCGGCTGCCCGCGCGCAAGCTGCGGGCGAGCTCGGCGCTCTCCGTGCGTGACTACGCCCGGTACTTCGGCGTCCCCGAGCACGCGCTCCAGGCCGGCCGCCGCGCTGCGGTGTGCGTGGTGCACCACGACGACAGCGGGCGGATCGTCGAGATCGAGTGCCGGGCGCCGGCGGCGTGCCCCGCGGCCGCGGACGAGGTCGCGCAGGAGGAGGCGGTGGCGGCGTAGCGCGCCGCGCCGTTCGCCACGCTCGCGCGCTCGACCGCGCGTGTTCACGTGGACCGAGCCGCCCCGGGGCGATGCCCCCGGTCGCGCTGCGGCCCTGCGAGGGACCACCCATGAAGCCGTGCCGGGAGTGTCGTCGCGAGGTCTCCGAGCAGGCCGTCGCGTGTCCGGGCTGCGGCGCCCCGTACCCGGCGCGCGCGAAGTGGGACGGATACGGGTTCGAGTATCGCTCGAGCGCCGCGATCGCCGGCCTGCCGCTCCTTCACGTTTCGTTCAAGTACCGGCCGAACCGCCGGCCGGTCGTGGCGAAGGGCGTCATCGCCATCGGTCAGTTCGCCGTCGGCGGCCTCACGATCTCGCAGTTCGGGATCGGCGTGCTCAGCCTGAGCCAGTTCACGATCGCGGGGTTCGCGCTCGCGCAGTTCGGGATCGCGTACTCCCTCGTCGCGCAGTTCGGGCTCTTCCTCCACCAGGGGCGCGGCCAGATCGTCCGCGGCCTCGCGACGCTGCTCGGTCTGGGCGGGTGATCCCGCGCGCGCTCGCCGACCGGGGGGCTTCCGGCCGGGGCGAGGCGCGAAGGCTCCGGGGCGCACGGACCGTATGGCCGGCGGAGCCCGGAGCGTCCCTCGTCCTTCGATCCGTCAGCCTCGACGCCTAGCTGTGCGTCTCGCGCTCGCTGATCTCGCGCAGCGTGTCGGAGGCGCGGCCCCCGCGCTCGTGCTGGGCGATGTCCGACAGGCTGATCACTCCGACGAGCGCCCCCGACTCGTCCACGCACATGACGCGGGACTTGTGGTTCTGCGCCATCACGCGCTCCGCGTCGCGGATGTCGTCCTCGGGGCGGCACGCCACGACGCCGCGGGTCATGACGTCCTCGACGAACGTGCTCGGAGCCATCTTCGCCGCGACGAGCCGGATCGCGATGTCGCGATCCGTGATCGTGCCGAGCACCTTGTTCGACTGGTCGCAGACGGGCAGGAACCCGATGTTCTCGTCCTTCATCCGGACCGCGGCGTCCTCCACGGAGTCCCTCGGCGATACGCACTGCACGTCGGTCTTCATGATCTCTTCGCACCGCATGGCTGACCCCTCGCTTTCCTCGAGCCGGCGTCCGCTCGGCGTACGGTCGAGCGGTCTGCGTCGGCCGAACCTCTTCGCCTGCCATGACGTTGGGCGTGGGGGGCGCGTGGGGCATCCGGGATACACGGGGGGCCTGGCCAGCGGGCGCCGGTCCCGCGCGGTTGCCGGGGCAGAGGAGGCGGGCGAGGGGCGCACGGGGAGCGGGCCGGCGTCCGGCCGGATCGGCGCCGGAGGCAAGCGAGGGTGCCGCCGGGATCTTCTCGCATCAGTGCAGCGGGGGCCTGACCTCGGTCGCGCCCGGCTCCGGAGCGTGGCGCGCTGCGAACGCAGGCCCGAACGCCTCCCGGACGGAGCCGTCGATGGGCTCGCCGTGCCGGACGTACCACCGGAGCGAGTCCTCGAGCTCGGCCAGCGACTGGAGCGGCGTCGTCCCGAGCATCGTGTCCACGAGCCATGCGCCCAGCGCGCGGTAGCTCTCGAACTGCGACTCCGAGAACCACTGGTCCACCGTGGACTCGTGCGGGAAGGCCGCGCACGCGTTCGCGTACGCCCGGACGTCGTACGGGATCGCGGCCTTCGGCGCGTCCCGCACGGTGGGCTTGAGGTAGACGAGCGTGCCCGTGCCCGCGCCGGGGCCGTCCGGGACGTCGTACCGGATCCGCGCGACGGCGCAGTACAGGCCCGCGCGTGGGGGGCCCGCGCGCGGCCCGATCTCGATCTCGCGCTCGAACTCGATCGGGACGCCGAAGTCGATGCGGATCTTCCGCACCGCGTTGCCGAGATCGCCGAGCGCGTAGCGCGGGTCGCAGCTCGCGTCGCTCACCACCACGAACCGGCAACGACGGAGCACGACCTCGTACAGGCCGAGGTTGTCGAAGTGCCCTCCGTCGGAGAGGTTCACGAACGGCGCGTACCGCGTGGTGAGGCCGAGCATCTCCTTCGCGAGGTGGAGCGTCGCGTGGCGTGGGCCGGTGCGGGCCACGTCCTCGCCCCCGTTCTCGTTCGTGTTCGGCAGCCACACCCCGAGCCGCGCGTCGAGGAGCGCCATGAGGAAGGTCAGCGCGGGCGTCGAGACGTACCCCATGTTCGGGTTCGCGGCGGCGCCCGAGATCGCCATGGCCGTCGCGAGCGAGATGCCCTCGCCGCGGGGACCGCCGTAGTCCCTCGTCCGTCGATAGCCCTCGTGGAAGTTCCCGCAGTAGAGCGGGGTCATCGAGAACGACTCCGCGCGCCGCTCCTGCCACGCGAGCCGCTCGCCGCCGAGCAGGTTGAGCGTGACGTTCACGATGGGGAAGAGGCGCGCCCCCGCTCCGGTGCGCGCGTCTCCGGCGGGCGCCAGGCTCGACAGCGGGAGCCGCTCGTCCTCCTCGTCGAAGCCGGTGGTGAGGTCCGGCCGCCGGTCGAGGTTGGAGGCGCCCAGGTAGGCGCGCACGAGCCGGATCCGGTACATCGCGTGGAGCGAGAACCGGTTCACGTTGACGAAGAACCCGGCGAAGCCGGCGATCGCGAGGAGGGAGAGGCCGACCCCCAGGAACGAGAGCGCCATGGCCCAGCCCCGGGTCACCTCGCACATCGGGGTGAGCTCCACGACGAGGAAGCACGGCGGGTAGCCCGCGATCGCCCGCGCGAGGTACGCAGTCCCGAACGCCAGGAGCACGACGACGGACGCCACCGTGGCGGGCGCGGCGAGCCTCAACACGAGGTCCTTCCGTCGGGACGTCCGCGGGCCCGGGCGCCCGGACGGCGTCTCGGGGCTCTTCCCGAGCAGGCCGGTGACGAGCCCGGAGACGACGGCGACGGCCGAGACCGCGCTCGCGAGGGCGTCGTGCGCCTCGTGGTAGGCCCCCTCGATGCCCGCGCCGACCAGCCATGTCCCGAACAGGACGAGCGCGCTCGCGACGGCCCACCCGGCGGCCACCGCCAGCACGCGGCCCGTGATGCGCGCCCACCACTCCCGGTCGGCGTCGCCCGGTGCGGGGCGGCCTGGGCCGGGGGGCAGGAACGGGCACTCGAGCGCGGTGAAGATCGCGCGCGCCAGCACGTAGACGAGCAGCAGCGTCGGGAGCGCGAGGATCGTGAACAGCGGCGGGGCGATGCGGAGCGCCGCCGCCGGATCGCCGATCAGCCATCCGAGCGCGAACGCCGCGGCGACTCCGGACACCGCGAGCGCGAAGGCGCCGCCGACGATCGCGCGTCGCGGCGGCACCGCCCCGCCCACGGCGGCGCGGCCGAGCGTCGCCACGACCATGCCGCTCACGGGGACGCCGACGGTCCAGATCACGAGGTGCCGTGCGCGCTCCCAGATCCCGGGATCCACGGTCTGCGCCCCGAGCCCCGGCAGGATCCGCCACGTGTGGTCTACCCACATCGTCGCGAGGGCGAAGAGCGCGCTCGCGGACACGAGGAGGGCGAGGGACGCGAAGGAACCAGCCCCGCCGCCGCCTCCGCAGCCGCCGCTCGACGCGTCGCCCCATCCGGTTTTCCGGCAGCGGCGGGCTCCGCGGCTCGCTCCGGAGCCAGTGAGCGATCACGCTCGAGGCGAAGCCGAGCGCGAGCGCCGCGCCGGACAGGATCGCCGCCGCGCGCGCGTCCGACGGAGGGTAGACACGGCTCGTCGCGACGACGAACGCCATCTGCGGCACCATCGCCGCGGCGGCGATCACCGGGACGATGACCAGCCAGTTGAGGAGCAGGTTGCGCAGCACGATGGCGACGACCGTCCAGGTGTCGCCCGAGAACAGCCCGGTGCGGGGCGTCAGGTAGTTGCTGAACTCGCGGAGCCGATCGATCGGCTCGGGCTCGGGCACGAGGGGATCGTCGACCGCGTCCTTGTCGGGCACGACGGGATCGCCGACGGCCCCCTCGCCCTTCCCGGCCTCCTCGGGCGTTCGGCCCGGGCGGCATAGGAGGGTCGTGACGATCCTCAGGGGGGCCTCCTGCGCGGCCCGAAGGCGCTCGGCCTCGGTCGTCCCGGCAGGTCTGCTCGCCGGGAGGGCGCTCGGGCGGGACGCGTCCCCGACCGGCTCGCCGTCGTCCAACCCTGGATGGGGCGTCCGTTGCGCTGCCTCGCGCTCTCGCGCGACCCACGCCTGCAGCCAGGAGCCGACGTATCCGCCGCCCGAGACCGTGGACAGGTAGTCGAACCGGTGCAGGAGATCGGCCCGGGCGAGCGCCTGCAGGACGCCGAGGTTGAACGTCGCGCTGCGGATGCCGCCGCCCGAGAGGCAGAGCGCGGAGAGCTTGTCACGTCGGTCCCGTGCCTGCTTCGCGATGTGTGCGTAGACGTCGCGCAGCGCCTTCGGCTCGATCGCGTCGTCGGACGGCGTGAGCTTCTCCCATCGCGGCCGGATGCGCGCCAGCTCCTCCCGCAGCACCTCGGCGAGCGCCGTCCACCGCCTCGGCTCGGTCGTCTTCATGCGCCATCCCCGCCGTGCAGGTTCACCCTCCGGCTCGTGACGAGGCGCTCCCCTCGAGGGCGGGGTGCCCATCGCGGCTCGCCGACAGGATTGCGCCGCCACGTGGACGTGAACGCGGTTCCGCGGGTTCACGCCAAGTGGTGCACGCAACGTGGGCTCCCTCGGGCGACGACCCGCGGCCGCGAGGGTCGGATCGCGATCGCTCCGGGGACGTCGCGGCGGACGCTCGTCGCTCGAGCGAACGAACGCGTCCGGACGTCGCGCCGGGCGCGCCCGGCGCGCGTGATGGAGATCTTCTCGTGGCGTCCGCTCTTCGCGCGCGACAGATCGCGCGACGGACCTTGCGACGGAGGTGGCGCGTGGTGAGGACGATGCGAGCAGTCGAGGTCACCAGGCCCGGCGCCGGCTTCACGCTCGTCGAGCGCCCGGTGCCCGGACCGGCGGCGGGCCGCGTCCGCATCGCGGTCGAGGCGTGCGGGATCTGTCACTCGGACGTGTTCGTGCGCGACGGCACCTACGCCGGCGTGACCTACCCGCGCGTGCCGGGCCACGAGGTGGTCGGGCGCATCGAGGAGGTCGGCGCCGGGGTGGTCGCCTGGCGCCCCGGACAGCGCGTGGGCGTGGGCTGGCACGGGGGGCACTGCGGCGTGTGCGAGGCGTGCCGCGCGGGAGACTTCATCCTGTGCGAGCGCGGCCTCGTCTGCGGCTTCAGCTACGACGGCGGGTACGCCGAGTACCTGGTCGCGCCGCAGGAGGCGCTCGCCGCCGTCCCCGACGCGCTCGATCCGATCGCCGCCGCCCCGCTCCTCTGCGCCGGCGTCACCACCTTCAACGCGCTCCGCAACAGCGGCGCCCGGGCGGGCGATCTGGTGGCGGTCCAGGGGATCGGCGGGCTCGGGCACCTCGGGCTCCAGTACGCCCGCAAGCTCGGCTTCCGGACGGTCGCGGTCTCGCGCGGCGCCGACAAGCGCGCCCTCGCGCTCGAGCTCGGCGCGCACGAGTACGTCGATCAGGAGACCGGCGACGCCGCGGCCGCGCTGCAGGCGCTCGGCGGCGCTCGCGTCATCCTCGCCACGGCGCCGAACGCGCAGGTCATGTCGGGGCTCGTCGGCGGCCTCGGTCGCAACGGCGCGCTCCTCGTGCTCGGGGCGACGGCCGACCCGATCCAGGTCACGCCCTTCCAGCTCATCGGCGGCCGGCGGCGGATCCAGGGCTGGCCCAGCGGCACGGCGAAGGACTCCGAGGAGACGCTCGCCTTCAGCGCGCTCAACGCGGTCGCCTCGCGGAACGAGGTGTTCCCCCTCGCCGAGGTGAACGAGGCGTTCGAGCGGATGATGACGAACCGCGCGCGCTTCCGGGTGGTGCTGCAGGTCCGGGGATAGCGCGCCGCTGCGCACGCCGAGGACCTCGACGGCGCGTCGCCGCCCAGCAGATCCTCCGCGTGACCGGGTAGGCAAGGCCGTCGGTCCGTACTGTCCGGTCGCCGCGCAGCTCGCGCAGCGGGTGGCGGCAGGGCATGCGGCCATGGGAGCGCGTGAGCGCGAGATCGCAGCGGTCGTGCGCCAAGGATGCGCACCGCCAATTCGCGCGACCGCGTCTCGGGCACGCCGTTGGTCGAACCCCGAGAGCCCCGCCACTCGCGGGGAGGCGCGGGCCATATCGTGAGTTGGGTCGCAGCCAGCCGAAGGCGGGCGTGCTCGACGGAGGCGTCGCTGCCCAGCGGCGGGAATTCGACCCGACTCGAAGGGGGAGATCATGCTCAGGGCGTCGAGGTGTGTCGTCGCGATCGCGCTCTCGTCGGTGCTGGCGCTCGCGGCCGCGCGGACGAGCGTCGCGCGCGCCGAGTCGCCGCCGGCACGCGAGGGCCGGGCGTTCGAGGTGGACGCGAACGTCGGCCTCGCGGCGTTCGTCGCGATCGCCGACGGATACCTGCAGAAGATGGCCGACGCGCTCCAGGTGCTCGCGCTCTCCGAGCAGGCGCGCTCCGGCAAGTGGGCCGACATCGAGCACCCGCTCGGAGAGGTCGGGAGGCTGAACGCCGCCGCGCTGAACTGGTTCGCGCTGCCGGACGGTTCGTACTGGAGCGTGCAGAACGGCCGCGAGAAGGGGAACCTCTCCACCCGGCCCTACTTCCCCAAGGCCCTCGCGGGCAAGACGGTCCTCGGCGACCTCGTCGTCAGCAAGGCGACGAGCAAGAGCGTCGCCATCGTCGCCGTCCCGGTGAAGGGTCGCGACGGCGCCATCGTCGGCGTCCTCGGCGCGTCCGTCTACCTGAAGCCGCTGAGCGACCGGATCCGCGAGGAGATGAAGCTCGGGAAGGAGCTCATCTTCTACTCCTTCGACGCGACCCCGCGCCTCGCGCTCGTGTGGGACGAGGGGCTGATCTTCACGAACCCCAAGGAGTTCGGACCGGAGGTGGATCGGGCGTTCACGGACATGCTGTCGAGGGAGCGCGGGATCGTGCGGTACACGTTCCGTGATACGCCGCGGACGGTGGTGTTCAGCAAGTCCCCGGTCACCGGGTGGTGGTACGCGCTCGGCATCGTCGGGCCCACGAGGAGCGGGACCGCGGAGCGGGGACCGGGAGCGCACGGGCGCTGAGGCGCGTGCGAGAGCGGGCGCGAGGCCCCCGCCGTCCGCCGTCGCGGAGGGCGGGAGCTCGCGCCTCCGCGGAGGCGTACCGCGCCGCCGGTCGATCAACGCGACGGCGCGACCCCGACCCTCGCTCACCATCAGGGAAGCGGGAAGAACGTGAAGCGCGCCAGGAGCCACGAGCCGTCGGGTTGCCGGCGCACCACCATGAAATAGCGGCTGTGCTCCTGGAACGACGATCCGCGGCTCGTCCAGGTGGCTCGGAAGTCTGCCAGGACCTGCGCCCAGTCACCGTGCACCTCGAAGACCGGCTGCGAGATCGTCGCGCCGCGTGCGGTTTCGCGGGCGAACATGGCCGCGGTGTCGGTCCGGACGGCCTCGCGGCCCACGCTGGGGGGACGGGCGTCCGGGTAGGTGATCGTCCCGTCTGGCGTGAACAGGCTCGCCAGCGCGGCGGCGTCGCCTTTGTTGAGCGCGTTCTCCCACTTCGTGAAGATCTGCTTGAACGCTTCCGATTCGGCCGTGACCGTCATCGAGGACCTCGGTTCCGGGTGGCTGGCGACGCCGCGGCTCCTCCTCCGGGTGCAGGTCGTGGCGAGACACCGGTCGCGCGCGACGCCAGCCAAAAGATAGCGACTTCGGCTCGGGAGCCGGCGGGGAGACAGGTTCGCGCGTTCGCGGGCTGCGTCGATGCGCCCATCGCGCTCCGGTGGCAGATGGCGTCCCGCCCCGACGAGGCAGCGCTGGCCGCGTTCGGGCCAGGCGCTCGACAGGCGATCGGCCAGGCACGTGCCGAAGAAGGCCGCGAGGCTACGAGGCCGCGACCTCCTGGCAGCGCACGGCAACGCGCGATCCGCTACCGTCAGGGAGGGAGCGAACATGCCGTCCGACAACTTCATCCGCGGCGCCCGGTTCCGGTTCCTCACCCCGTCGTACGATCGCCTGAGCCGCCTCGTCGGACTCGGCGAGCGCTTCCGTTCGTTCGAGGTGCGCGCGATCGGGCCGCTCGGCGGCAGGCGCGTGCTCGACGTGGGCTGCGGGACCGGCGCGCTGCTGGCCGCGCTCCGGCGGGAGGCGAAGCCGGCGCGCCTCGTGGGAGTCGATCCCGATCCGGACATGCTCGCTCAGGCCGAGCCGAAGCTCCGGGCGGCGGGCGTGGCAGCCGAGCTCCTGCGCGGCTCGGCGGACGCGCTGCCGTTCCCGGACGGCTCCTTCGACGTCGTCGTGTCGAGCCTCATGTTCCACCACCTCGACGCCGCGACGAAGCGGGGGGCGCTCCGGGAGTGGCGTCGGTTGCTCGCGCCCGGGGGCGCCCTCGTCCTCGTGGACTTCGGCGCACCGCGGAGCGCGCTCCTGCGCGCCGTCTTCTGGCCCATCGGCCTCTTCGAGCACGTCGCGGACAACCTGCGAGGCCGGATCCCGGCGCTGCTCGAAGAGGCCGGCTTCGCGTGCAGGGAGGTCGGCCGGTACGGCGGCGTGGTCGCGGCGCTCGCGGCCACGCCTCGAGCGGGCACGGCGTCCGGAGCGCGTCCGCCTCGAAGCCCTGAGCCGAAAACCGATTCCGAGACGACACGGTGCAGGCAACGGGGCGCCAAATGCGAAGCATTCCATTTGGCTCCTCGACCAGTGGCTTCGACTCTGCGCCCATCCTCGAAGCCGCAGAACCCGTGGAGGCCTCGCGGAGAGGCCTGGGAGTCCTACGACGATTAGAAGTGCAGGTTCAGCATCCCTCCGAGGAGAATGCTGTTGTAGCTTCCCGAGATTCCAAATAGTGTCGTGTCACCAATTAGATACTTCGCTTCGGCTCCAAGGCTGACTCGAGGCGAGAGCCGCGCCGCAAGTCCTCCGCCGAGCGTCACGCCGAGAGAGGTATCGTCATCAGATGCGCTACCGGAGTAATAGCCCGATGCCTCGACTTTGCTGGAAATGAAATAGGCGCCTGCGCCTGCCAGTACATACAGATCCACCTTGTCTACTGGCGCGATGAGCTTGATAGTCGCCGCCATGTTGAAGGCGGAAATGTCCATGGACGCGCTCGTTCCCCCGGCGGAGGCTGAAGCCCCGATGGCGAAGTATCCAACCGATGCCTCCAGCGCGACATTCGGGATGATCCGGCGCCCGATAACGCCCTCGAACGCGAAACCCGTATCGAAGCCGTCCAGGTCGTCAGCTTTCGGAATGATGGCGCCGACTCGCGCTGCGACATAGCTACCATTCCCGACGGTTTCAGCGCCGGCTATCTTCTGCGCCCGTCCGTCTGGACCGGACATGTTGCCGGATTCCTGCGGAGCGGCTGACGCCTGGGCAACTGCAGCGATGGGGCTGACGAGAACAAGAGCCGCGACGAGAACCAGATTCTTCATTTGAGCCCTTCAGTGTTCCTGCGCCTTGAAAATGGCTCAGGACGGCTTGAACTGAACTTCGAGCACTTTACCTGATGTGTCATCGCTTCTGCTGACCCGAGAATCTGTGACGAAAGATTGCCGCACCCCACCCTGCCTCTAATAGGCTGAGTGAACAGCCTGGCTGCTGTTCATCGCCGCTGAGCGGGGCGCGCCGCAGCGGCGTGACGGACATCGCCCGGCGCCCCGCCGCCGGCCGAGGCCACGGCGGCGAGGGCGGGGGAGCGATCATCGGTCGAGCTTGAGGCCGTCGCGGTCGAGGACGCGTGGGAGGAGGTCCCGCTCGACGAGCGCGATATCGTGGTAGCGGGCGTTGACTCTTAGTCCATGATGGCCACCGTATCTGCTTTTCGGTGGGTGTCCACAACGGATCAAGCCCAGCTCGACGTGGGCTGCGGGACCGGCGCGCTGCTGGTCGCGCTCCGGCGCGAGGCGAAGCCGGCGCGCCTCGTGGGAGTCGATCCCGATCCGGACATGCTCGCGCAGGCCGAGCCCAAGCTCCGGGCGGCGGGCGTGGCGGCCGAGCTCCTGCGCGGCTCGGCGGACGCGCTGCCGTTCCCGGACGGCTCCTTCGACGTCGTCGTGTCGAGCCTCATGTTCCACCACCTCGACGCC
>NZ_JALCZA010000012.1:91502-99304 GCF_022690765.1 Anaeromyxobacter oryzisoli
GTGCTCGCGCCCGGCGGCGCCCTCGTCCTCGTGGACTTCGGCGCACCGCGGAGCGCGCTCCTGCGCGCCGTCTTCTGGCCCCTCGGCCTCTTCGAGCACGTCGCGGACAACCTGCGAGGACGGATCCCGGCGCTGCTCGACGGGGCTGGCTTCGCGTGCAGGTAGGTCGGCCGGTACGGCGGCGTGGTCGCGGCGCTCGCGGCCACGCCTCGAGCGAGCACGGCGTCCGGCGCGCGGCCTCCGGATCACCCGCGGAGCGGAAGCTGAGCCGTCACGTGTTGCAACAGCGGGGCGGGCGCTGGTCGTCTTCAGGCCAAGCGCTCGAGAGGCGGTTCGCCGCGAGACCATCGCGCGCCGTTCAGGGCCGCGCGCACGCGAGGCCTGCCTCGGCGTCGCGCGTTACTCCCGCATGGCGCGGAACGCCTCCAGGTAGCTGTTCGGCGAGTGGTCGTCGATCGAGACAGGCAGGTGCATGTCGTGCAGCAGCGGGAACTGCTTGAAGAAGAAGGCGGCGAACGCGATCGGCACCGACAGGAGGGACATTGCCTGGGCGACCGCCTTGCGGCGCGGCGACCATCCGTCGAGGGAGCCGAGGAGCTCGTTCCCCGAGTGACTGAACCTCCCGGCGATCATGGGCGGCATCCTCGGGACCAGGTCGCGCTGGTAGACGTGACGGAAGTGAATGCCCCCGAAGGCGGCGTCGCAGCTCGCGGCGAACTCGTCGTCGCCCACCATGGGCTGGCCGTACGTGTAGACCCCCCGGATGAGCGGGCGCCACGTGGTGCACTCCGGGTCGGTGAAGATGCTGGCTGCCGCGAGGACCGCCATGGCGCCACCGAGGCTGTGTCCGGCGACGTACAGGGCCTCGAGACTTTGACCGCCGTCGCCGTCGACCGCGGCCGAGACGACGTCGTAGATGTCGCTCCAGAGCGCTCGCACGTTGCGCATGAACCCACCATGAGTGCGTCCCCTGCCGCGGAACCTCTTCGGCTCGACGTTCGCGTCGGTGAGCCAGTTGATCGCGTTCACCGGCTCGGTCCCGCGGAAGCACAGCACGCCGACTGGCCCGCTCTGGACGAAGAACACCGTCGCGACCACCAGCATCGCCTGGTTGGTGACCGACACCTGGAGGCACGAGTCGTCGTCCTCGATGATGCCGCGGTGGTGGAGGGCGTCTGCGAGGGTCTGCCCATCGGAGTAGGACCAGGCCGCGATGTCGTCCAGGACGTCCGCGGCATCCTCGCGGTAGTTCCGGCGCGCGTCCTTCAGGTCCGTGGAGATCTGCGCATCCCCCGCCTTCCACAGGTCCGACAGCTTCCCCGGACCGTTGCGAGAGGACAGGTCCTTCCCGGGTTGCGGGCGGAAGGTTGCGCGAATCTTCGCACCGGGGAACGCGCTGCCGCGGTTGCTGCCGACCGCGACCTCGATCTGCTCGATCGTCACCGCCCGCGCCAGGGGAGGGGAGCCCTGGTCCCGTTGCTGCGGCTGGCCGACGGTGACGGCGCGAGCCTCGGTTCCCGTGCGGTTCGAGCGCTTCGAGCGAGAGCGGCCGGCGACTTCACGAAGCTCCGCCTTCCTGGCCATGGGCACCTCGGGGGTTGCGAGTTCCAGCCAGTCTCGCGCTCGGCCTTCACACGGAGCGTGATTCGACGGGGCCCCTCTTGCTGGCGGCAGCGACCGGTACGCGACCGTCGGGGGAGTCGCGGCCATGGCGGCAGACGCCGAGGACGGGTCGCTCGAGATTCGTTGGCGTCCAAGGGTCGCGAGCAATGCGCGCCGGCTGGACGAGGGGGCATACCGGATCGTGGCGCACGCGACGGAGGTGCTCGGTGAGGCACCGCTCGCACGCAGCATCCTCCGCGGGTTCGTCGTGAAGCATGGCGGTGGGTGCACCAAGCCATCGCGCGCAGGTTCGAGCACTAAGGACGGCCAGCCGCCGAATTGGTCGTATTCGCCGGATCCGCATCTGGCTGGGGGCGCGTGACGAGACCTGAGAGGCCAAACTGACCTGCCCCCCGACTCTAGACGGCTATCGGTGTGAGCCCGGTTGAACTGCGAGCAAACTGCGCGGTCGCCACGCCCGCCCCTACGAGGAACGCGGCACCCTGCACGGTTGTCGCCTGCGCGTCGGCGAGAGCGACGCGTGCGCGAGCTAGATCTGCGCCGGGTGCTCCGTCTCGTTCGGGACCTGCATGCGCGGCTCGCCGGCCGCCATGAGCTCGCCGAACATGTGCCTCCATCTCCTTGCTATGGCCTCGCGGTCAACGCGATCCCGCCCGAGGTGGAGCGACGAGGCCACTCCCTCCGTTTGCGAGGAGGAGTCGCTTGTACTCCATCGAGTGCGTCTGCGGGCAACGCAACACGGCTTCCACGAACTCGTCGGGAGGCCTGTAGTCGTGGGCGTCGATGTAGTGAGCGATGAGCGATGGGGCGACGTAGAGGACGCCTGACCCCGGAACAAAGAGGTTCGAGGCTCCCATTTGCACGACAACATCGCCGTCGTGAATGACGTCCGGTCCACCGGAAAACTGGCAGAGGTCACAGCGGGCGACGCCCGCGGTCGCGATCGGCTGGAACGGGGAAACGAGCAGGACGCAGAGCTTGTCGAAAAATTCTCGACCCACGGCGCCAGTGCGGAACGGCTGCCCGCGCGCCAGCCACCCAACGGCGCGGAGTGCGCTCGGATCTCCCACCAGGAAATATTCGATGGGACCGAGGTCCGCGAACGCGATCATGACAGGGCGACTGTAGCACGCGCTGGCATCCCGGTTCGGCCGCTTCCCGTCCCGAAGCGCCGCTTCCACAGCCCCCGCCTGTTGCCGAGACCGAGCACCGGGACCGCCGATCCGGCAGGACAGCGGGGTCGCCACGCCCGCCCCTCCGAGGAACGCGGCACCGTGGACGGTTGTCGCGCCTCCGCGTCGGCGCGAGGGACGCGTGCGCGAGCTAGATCTGCGCCGGGTGGTCCGTCTCGTTCGGGACCTGCATGCGCGGCTCGCCAGCCGCCATGAGCTCGCCGAACATGTCTTCCATCTCCTTGCCGAGCTCCTCGAGCCGCTCCGCGCCGAGGAGCTTCCTCGCCGTCGGGAAGAGCTCCTTCTCCTCCTCCTCGACGTGGTGCTCCTTCTGCTCGCGCATCACCGACATCTTGGCCTCCGCCTCGTCGTCGATCTCCGAGAGGTCCACGAGGTCGGCGATGATCCGCTTCACGGAGAGGTGCTCCTCGACGGCCTCCCGCAGCTTCTCCTTGGTGCGCGCGTCCTTCGTCGCCGGGTAGAAGATCCTCTCCTCGATCGTCGCGTGCGCAGCGAGCAGGTCGCTGATCTCGCGGCAGAGCTGGAGCTTCTTCTTCGTACCTCCCGACGCCTCCTCGAAGTCGTCGAACAGGCGGTCGATCTCGCGGTGCTGCTCGGTCAGGAACTTGATCGCGTCCATGGCGTCTCCTCCTGCTGCGGCAACGGTAGGCATCCGCGCATGTTCCGCCGAGGTGAGAGGCGATGTCGCGAACGCACGAGGGCCCCGCTGCGATCCCGGACGACGCGGGAGCGCCGGCCCCCCTACGAACCGAGACAGCGGCCGAGGTGCGGTGGCCAACGCGCGAGGGGCCGGACCAGCGATTGGCGGACCAGCGATCGCATGGACGCAGCGATGCTCACGGATCGAGAGGACCGGGGACCCCGAAGCGGTCGCGTTCCAAAACGAACAGCGGTCGCCCTGCTGAGAAACGAACGATTCCGGGCACCGAGGCTCGACCCGGCGCAGGCGGCCGCGGGGTCCGGATCGCGTTCCGGGTCGGCGCGGGGGAGGGCGTGCCAGCGCGATGCTCGAGCGCGTTGAGGAGCGTGAGGCCGATCGCTACGATGCGCCGCCATGACGAACGCCGACCTGACCTGGAATCGGGCTTGCCTGGAAGAGGGAGGCGCTCAGCCCCGGGAGGGCGACGCGGCGCTCTTTGCCATGCTCCGCTTCCACGGTCTCGCGATGAATGGCGGGGTCTGCCACGCGGTCGAATGTCTGGCGCCTGCCGAGCTCGCTGAGGCGATTCATGGCTACGAGTTCTATGGGGTCATCGGAATCGTGCCCATCGTCGACGCAGCCCAGAACGTGCCAGCCGATGACGATGAGGCAGGTGAGCTCGAGCTACGGCTGGATGCCGAGTATGCGGCGACGGTCTCCGATGGTGACGCGGCGCTCGTCCATCGATGTCACGAACATTTCGCCGCCCATCCCGAGCAGTACGCGCCGTTGGACTAGGCTGTCGCGAGGCGCGGTAGGTGATCCACCAGGAGCGCCCAACCTGATCCACCCAGGGGCGGGGTAGCTGATCCATCCCGCAGCTCCCCACATCACGATGACGCAGCCGGAGGACAGCCCTTCGCCCGGTGGATGCGCGAACGCGGTTCGAGGCGAGTCCAGCGTGGTAGCGTCGGGTGATGTGGCTCCCGGATCGCGCCAAGCTCATCAAGGTGTCCCTTTCCTCGAACGGCGAGGACGTGGAAACACCGTGGGCCGAAGACAGCGGACCGGCCCCGGGACCTGCGGGAGCTCACTACGCTCGCCTCGGCAACGTTCCATTCCTTCACGCAAAGCCAACGTACGGAGACGTGATCGTCGTCGTCCCGGACGGCGAGGGGGTGCTCAGCTGGGACAGCGGCGGACTGCCGTACGAGCGCATCGGCGAGCGCATCATCGAGGATGGCGGCCGGTGGGTGATGGTGCTCGACTACGTGCTCTTGGAGGTCGGCGGCGACGCGCAGCAGGCCTTCAGCGCGCTGGACATCGCCGGCGAGAGGCGTGACATCGCCGTCGAGGGTTGCTACGGACCGAAGTCCGAAAGACCCGGGCGTGCGTATCTTGCCGTGCCCAATCACCTCGGCGCCGACGCTGTCTTGGCCTACCTCGAAGGCCAGCGCCTGCCGATGACGCTGTCTCTCGTGCATCCGGTCGACGACGAGGGTGAGTAGCCTCGTAGCTGCCGACTCGTAACCAGCCCGATGCTGGGTCCAAGACCCCGTGCACGCGGAGGCGCAGCGCCTGCCGAGTCATCACAACCCGCCGTAGAACCTCCCGAACGTGCGTGCCAGCATCACGGACATCAAGAGAGCCCCCGCCCCCGTGACGATGACGTGCCGCCAGCGCCGCAGCTCGAACGTCCCCACCTTGGCCACCAGCAGGTAGCCGACGACGAGGTTGGCGAAGCCCCAGAGGACGTTCACGAGCGCGGAGGACAGCCCTTCGCCCGGTGGATGCGCGAACGGACTTTGGAACGGGTGCCCGGAATGCCGTTCACGTAGTGCGGCACCGCGTTCGCCAGGAACGCGCCGCCGAAGAAGTACGCGAGGTCGTGGTACCAGCGCATGGGTTCCTCCCGGTCAAGGGCTGCCGCGGGGGTTCTGCGCGACGATGTTCGAGCGCATCATGGCGCTGGACGGTAGCACGCGGCCGACGCTCGTCCAGAGCGACACGCAGAGCCCTCGCATCTGCCGCGCAGACGCCCCTGTACTGGAACCCGTGGTCGGTGCGCAGCTCGACGCCCAGCGGCACGCGCTTCGGCTCCACGATCGCGAAGAGCTCGTCGAAGCCGGCGCGCCTCGTGGGAGTCGATCCCGATCCGGACATGCTCGCGCAGGCCGAACCGAAGCTCCGGGCGGCGGGCGTGGCGGCCGAGATCCTGCGCGGCTCGGCGGACGCGCTGCCGTTCCCGGACGGCTCCCTCGACGTCGTCCGTGTCGAGCCTCATGTTCCACCACCGCGACGCGGCGACGAAGCGGGGGGGCGCTCCGGGAGTGGCGTCGGGGCCGGGGAGTGGGTCGCGCATTTCCCCGAGCCGCGTCCAAGGCGTGGTGCCTCGCGCCGGTGCGGCAACAGCCCACACCGCTTTCCTCGGTTCGGCGCGCGCAGGATGCTCTTCGGAGGTAACGCCATGCGGTTCATCAAGGCGCTTGTTGGAGTGCTCGCGCTCGCGGGCGGAGGGCTCGCCCTCGCGCACGACCCAGCGCAGGACCATGACCACGGGGACTGCGGCTGCTGCTGCGACCACGAAGATCACCACGCTCGCCACCACTCCTCGAAGAACGCGTCGTCGAAGGGCGCGTCGTCGCAGAAGAAGGCGCAGGAGAAGGCCCCGGCGCCGGCGGATCAGAACGCTCCGCCGGCACCGGCCGAGAAGCCCGCGCCGGCGAACCCGAAGTAGACGGGCGGGCGCGAGCCGCTCGCCGTCTGCCACCGGGCAGCGTCGGTCACGCTTCGGGGTGCTCAGAGCGTGACGCGGCGCACGCGCAACCGCCGCCCCCGCAGCTCGTCTCGCCCTGCGCGTCGGGGGCGAGCGCGGCGGAGGCCATGTCGTCCTCGCACCCGCACCCCTCGCCACGCCATGCCTCCATCCCTTCGCGGGCGATGTACACGGTCATTCCCAGCGCGGCCACCGGGTCGGCCCACCACCACCCGAGGGCCGCGTTCAGGCCGATCCCGCCGAGCGTGATGATGGAGAGCCAGAAGCATGCGGTGGTCTGGAAGGCGTCGGTCTCCAGCGCGCGGCTCCCGAGCCGCTTCGCCGCACGACGTTTCGCGCGCGCGAGCCACTGCATCGCGACGATGGATACGGCGGTGAGCACGATGCCAACGACGCTCGGTCGCGGTTCTTCCCGAGCCCAGAGCGCCGACGCTCCGTCGAACGCGACGTAGGCGGCGAGGAGGAACAGCGACGCACCGACGAGCTTGTGAGCGCGCGCGTCGAGACGCTCCACGGCCTCGTGGTCGGCCCCGCGCCGCTCCGCGAGAAGCCTCCAGACGAGGACGCCGCCCGACGCGCTCTCCACGAAGCTGTCGATGCCGAAGCCGAGCAGGGCGACGCTGCCCGCGAGGATGGCGGCCGTGACTGCAACGACGCCCTCGACGATGTTCCAGCCGATGGTCAGGTACTCCAGGCGTAACGCCTGCGCCACTGCGCGCTTGCGGTCGTCGTTCACGTTGTTGTGTCGTCGAGCGGGAGCCCGGCTCCTTCGTCGATGCCGTTGAAAGGCGTCCGTCCTGGCTATGACGATGTAGGACAGCCGTCAAGGTGGGCCCCTTCGCGATCAAGCCCGGGGGGCTACGGACGCCCGCCCCGGCGGGAGAAGGGACCTGCCCTCCGACCACGCCGCGACGGCGCGCGCCGCCCACGTCGTGCACGTTGATCGCGCCCGTCATCGAGCGGTGCAGGCGGTCTTTACTCTCGGGCGGTGGAGCGCGGTGATCGGGCTGGCCTGCCAGTGCGCGTCGGGCATGGATCCCGGCCCTCGGGCTCGAGGCGGGGGCCGAAACCGGCGAGAGGATGGCGGTGGATCACGAAGCTACGCGGGAGCCAACGGCTACTTGTCGCGGTACGTGATGCGGCCGCGCGTCAGGTCGTACGGCGACAGCTCCACCTTCACGCGGTCGCCGGTGATGATGCGGATGTGGAACCGCTTCATCTTTCCCGACGGATACGCCAGCACGACCGGTCCCTGATCCAGCTTCACGCGGTACATGCCGCCGCTCGACTCCTCGATGCGGCCCTGCACCTCGATGCCTGCTTCCTTCTCGCTCAATCGCTCTCCTGTTCGGGTTCAGTTCACGCCGTGAAATCGCCCACGGTGTAGGCCGGTGTCGAAGTGCAAGGCGCCTCCAACACCCAACTCCTCGAGATCGGGCCCTTCGGTAACACGGCCTTGCTACCGATTGCCTCCGGAACGAAAAAGCTCCCGAGAAGCGGGAGCTTGGAGTGGAGGCGCCGGGAATCGAACCCGGGTCCGAAAGACTTCCAGTGAATGGCCCTACGCGCG
>NZ_JALCZA010000120.1 GCF_022690765.1 Anaeromyxobacter oryzisoli
GTCGTTCAACGCCGCCGCCCTCGCGACGGCGCTGGTGGGCGTCCTCGCGTTCCGGCCCGCGCGCGCCTACCTGGCGCCGCTCCTCGCCGTCCTCGCCGCCGCGCTCGGCGCGGCGCTCTCGATGCCCGGCGATCTCCGCTGGCCGCCGCCGCTCATGCGGACGATCTGGTACCCGCTGCACGTCCCGCTCTCGTTCCTCGCCTACGCCTCCTGGGCGGCGGCCGCCGCGGCGGCGGTCGCGTGGGCGCGGGACCGGAGCGCGGAGTGGGTGGGGCTGGTGGACCGGCTCGCGCTCTGGGGGTTCGGGCTCTGGTCGCTGTCGATGATCACCGGCGGCGTGTGGGGCGTGGTCGCGTGGGGGGCGTGGTTCATGTGGGACCCGAAGATCATCTGGTCGGTGATCCTCTGGTTCCACTACGCGACCTTCCTGCACCTGCGCCTCACGCCGTCGCTGCACGGGCGGAGCTGGCTCCGGCCCGCCCTGGCCGTGGTCGGCTTCGCGTTCGTGCTCGTGGCGTACGTGGGCACGTCGTTCTTCTTCGGGCGGTCCACCCATGCCTTCTGAGCTCGAAGCGGAGTCGGCGCGCCGTCCCGCGCCGCGGCCCGAGCGCGCGCCGGGCGTCGGCGAGCCGCCGGAGCGCCGGGACGGGCTGGCGTGGCTCCGCTCCCAGGGGCTCGGGCTGTGCTGCGGGTTCGCGACGGTGCTCCTCCTCGCGATCGGGTCCTTCGTCCTCGCCGCGACGCGCGACGGCGCGTCGGCCCACGTCGCCATGGACGACCTGCGCGGCTTCTTCGCCCCGCCGTCCTGGGTCCACCTCTGGCTGTACCTCCTCGTGCCGGTCGCCGCGCTCTACGCGGTCAACGCGCTGCTCGCGACGTGGGACACCGTGCGCCGCCGCTGGCGCGCCGGCGTCCGCGCGCCCGCAGCGTACGGCGCGTCGGTGGTGCACGTGGGCTTCCTCCTCGCGCTCGTGGCGCACGTCGCCGGCGGGTTCTTCGGGGGCGATCGCGGCGAGGTGCTGCTCGCGGAGGGCTGGCAGCCGCTCCCGGGGTTCGGGGCGGCACGGCTCGCGTCGCTCGACGTGGACGCCTTGCCCGGCGGGATGCCGAGGAGCGCCCGGGCGCGCGTGGTGGTCCGCGACGGCGACGGCGGCGAGCGGACGGCCACCGTCGGCTGGAACGCCCCCCTCGCGACGGCGGGCGGCGCGCGCCTCGCGCTCCTGTCCGACCTCGGGCGCGTCCCGGTCGCGGAGCTGGTCTCGGGGACGGAGGCCTGCGTCCTCGCGGAGGGGCAGGGCTGCGCGCTCGCGGGCGAGCGGATCGAGGTGCTCCGGGTCGTGTCCGGCGCGGTGCTCGTGCGCGCGCGCGGGCCGACGGGCCTCGACGCGGCGCGCTGGCTCGGCGCGGACGGCGAGCTGCCCCTCGCCGGGAACCGCCCGCTCCAGCTCCGGCAGCTCCGGACCTCGCCGGCGATCGTGGTCCGCGTGCGCGACGCGCCCGGGACCCCGTGGGCGCTCGCCGCTGCGCTGGTCCTCTCGGCCGGGCTCGCGATGATGTGGCGCCGCTTCGCGCCGGAGCGCGGCCGCGCCTAGAGCTTGAACGTCCCCTTCAGGCCGACCTCGACCCAGCCGTGCCAGGTGCGGTCGTGGATGTCGAACGACTCGTCGGCGAACCCCGGCGTGGAGACGTCGGCCCCCATGTACCGGGCGAAGCTGTACGAGACGAACGGCCCGAGGGTGAAGCGCGGGGTGACCGCGAGGTCGACGCCGCCCTCGAGGAGCGGCAGCTCGAGGCCGTGATAGCTGAACGTCGAGATGTCGTTGACGGTGGCGTCGAAGGCGTCGATCGAGACGAACTCGCCGCCGATGCCGATGCCGAACCACGGATCGACCTGCCCGCGCGGCTGCAGGTGGAGCTGCATGTCCACCCCGAAGCGGATGCTGCCGGCGTCGCAGGAGCGGCCCGCCAGGCAGAAGTTGGAGTTCACCGACATCGGCGCGAGCTCGACGTAGAAGCCGCCCCACACCGCCGGGTTGAAGCGGTACCCGATCTCGAGCCAGATGGGGATCTTGTAGTCGATGAGGTCGTCGAGGCGGGGATCGCCCTCGTTCGAGATCTTCCCGACCGGCGAGCCGTACCCGAGCCGCGCGCTCAGGGTGAGCCCGGTCTCGCGCGGTGCGTACGCGGCCGGCGGGGGCGGCGGAGGCGGCGGGCGACGCGGCCGTCCGGGGGGCGGGGGCGGGGGCGGCACGGGCGAGTTCGGATCGTACTGGGCCGCCGCCAGCGCCGGCAGCGCGAGGAGCGAGAGGAGGACGATCGGGCGCGTGCGCGACATGTGAGCCTCCCGGCGCACCCCGCCGCGGGGGTGCGACGCTCCCGATCATAGATCGCGTCCAGGACGATCGCGGCTCAAACGAGCGCGGCCCCCGCCGGGTCCGACCATCGCGGCTCCCCCCACGGGGCGAGGCGCGGGCGGGGCTACTCGACCTTCATGCCGGGCCGCCAGCGCAGGACCGGCTTCCGCGCCGCCCGGGTCTCGTCGAGGCGGCCGCGGAACGGCAGGAGCGGCGCCGCGCGCAGCGCCTCGGGATCCGTCCGCGCCCGCTCCGCGATCTCGCGCATCGCGGCGACGAACCCGTCGAGCGTCTCCTTCGACTCGGTCTCGGTCGGCTCGATCATGAGCGCGCCGTGCACGACCAGGGGGAAGTAGATGGTCGGCGGGTGGAACCCGTGGTCGATGAGCGCCTTCGCGACGTCCATCGTGCTCACGCCGCTCGCCTGCTGGCGCTGGTCGTCGAAGACCACCTCGTGCAGGGAGTCGGCCTCGTAGGGCAGGTGGAAGGTGTCGCGGAGCCGGGCGCGCAGGTAGTTCGCGTTCAGCACCGCGAGCTCGCCGGTGGCGCGGACGCCCTCGGGGCCGTACTCGCGGAGGAGGGCCCAGGCCCGGACGAACATCCCGAAGTTGCCCCAGAACTCCCGCAGGCGCCCGATCGTCTGGGGCCGCTCCCGCGCGTCGGTCACGAGGCGGTAGGTCGCGCCCTCCTTCACCACGACCGGCAGCGGGAGGAAGGGCGCGAGGGCCGCCTTCACCGCGACCGGCCCGGACCCCGGGCCGCCCCCGCCGTGCGGCGTCGCGAACGTCTTGTGGAGGTTGTACTGCATGACGTCGAACCCCATGTCGCCGGGGCGCGCCACGCCGAGGAGCGCGTTCATGTTCGCGCCGTCGCCGTAGACCAGGCCGCCCCTCGCGTGGACGATCGCGGCGATCTCGGCGACGTGGCCCTCGAAGATCCCGAGGGTGTTCGGGTTGGTGATCATGATCGCGGCGACGTCCTCGTCCATCGCCGCGCGCACCGCCTCGGGGGTGAGCCGCCCGTCCGGGCCGGAGGCGAGCTGGACCACGGCGTAGCCGTTCAGCGCAGAGGAGGCCGGGTTCGTGCCGTGCGCGGTGTCCGGGACGAGGATCTTCTTCCGCGGGTTCCCCCGCGACGCGTGCCACGCGCGGACGATCATCAGCCCGCAGAGCTCGCCGTGCGCGCCGGCGGCGGGGGCGAGGGTGGTCGCGTCGAAGCCGGCGATCTCGGAGAGCGCCCGCTCGAGCTGGTGCATGAGCTCGAGCGCGCCCTGGGCGAGCTCGGGCGGCGCGAGCGGGTGCAGGTCCGCGAACCCGGGGAGGCGCGCGAGCGCCTCGCTCGACCGCGGGTTGTACTTCATCGTGCAGGAGCCGAGCGGGTAGAAGCCGGTGTCGATGCCGTGGTTCCAGGTCGAGAGCCGCGTGAAGTGGCGGACGACCTCCAGCTCGGAGAGCTCCGGGAGCCCCTCGAGGGACGGGCGCAGCAGCGCCGCTGGGATCTCCTGCGCCGGATCGAGCCCCGCCGGCGCCGGCGGGAGCGAGGCGCCGGTGCGTCCCCGCGCGCCCTGCTCGAACAGCAGCGGCTCCTCGTGGACGAGGCCGCGCGTCGCGCCGTCCGCGCTCGCCGCCGAGGCGTCGCCCCGCTCCGTGCTGGGCTTCCGGCCGGCCGGGTCGGTCATGGCGCGCGCCTCGTTTCGCGGGCGAAGAGCTCGACGAGCTCGGGGTCGTGCAGCTCGGTGGCGACGCAGAGGAGCGCGCCCTTCGCGCGCGGCGCGTCCGGGTACCAGCGCGCGAGCGGCGCGCCGGCGACGATCCCGCGTCGCGCGAGCCTCGCCACCACCGCCTCCGCGTCGCCGACGTCGAACACCTGCTCGTTGAAGATCGGCCCGGGGAAGACGGTGTCGCACCCGGCCCGGCGCATCGCGTCCCGGAGCAGCCGCGCGCGGCCGTGGTTCAGCCGGGCCAGATCGGCGAGCCCGCTCCGGCCGAGGAGGGCGAGGTGGATCGTCGCGGCGAGGGCGCACAGGCCGGAGTTGGTGCAGATGTTCGAGGTCGCCTTCTCGCGGCGGATGTGCTGCTCGCGCGTCGAGAGCGTGAGGACGAAGCCGCGGCGCCCCTGCGTGTCCACGGTGGCGCCGCAGATCCGGCCCGGCATCTGGCGGACGTAGGCGTCGCGCGTGGCGAAGAAGCCGGGCGCCGGGCCGCCGAACGAGAGCGGGTTGCCGAAGCTCTGGAACGTCCCGACGGCGACGTCCGCGCCGAGGGCGCCGGGGGCCTGCAGCAGCCCGAGCGCCACCGCCTCGGCGGTGACGGAGACGGTGAGCGCACCCGCGCGCCGCGCGATCGCCGCCGCCTCCGGGAGCGCGTCCACGATCCCGAAGAAGTTCGGGTACCCGACGATCACGCAAGCCGTCGCGGCGCCCACCGCCCGCTCGAGCGCGGCGAGGTCGGTCCGCCCGTCGGCTCCGAAGGGGACCGTGACCAGGGCGTCGTGCTTCGCCCGCAGGTAGGTCGCGAGGACCCTCCGGTACTCCGGGTGCACCGCCTCGGAGACGACGATCTCGTGCCGCCCGGTGATGCGCGCCGCCATGAGCGCGGCCTCGGCGGTCGCGGTGGCGCCGTCGTACATGGACGCGTTCGAGACGTCGAGCGCCGTGAGCAGCGCGACGAAGGTCTGCCACTCGAAGATCGCCTGGAGCGTCCCCTGCGAGATCTCCGGCTGGTACGGCGTGTACGCCGTGAAGAGCTCGCCCCGGAGGAGGAGCTGATCGACGACGGGGGGGACGTGGTGCGGGTACGCGCCCGCGCCGGCGAAGGGCGGGTGGCGGGTGTCGTTCCGCCCGGCGAGGCGCCGGAGCTCGGCGAGGAGCGAGATCTCGTCGAGGGCGGGCGGGAGGTCGAGGGGGCGGGCGAGGCGGAGCGGCTCGGGGATCGACCGGAACAGCTCGGCGACGCTCTTCACCCCGATGGCGTCGAGCATGGCCCGGACGTCCTCGGGGGTGTGAGGGTGGTAGCGCAAGGCGAGCCTCCGCGGCGGCGCCGGCGATGTCGCGCGCCGGGCCCTGCCTAGTCCTGCTCCTCCACGAACGTCTTGTACGCCTTGGCGTCCATCAGCCCGTCGAGCTCCCCGGGATCGGCGGGCTCGACGACGATCAGCCACCCCTCCTCGTACGGGTCCTCGTTGATCGTCTCGGGCGCGTCGGCGAGGGGGTCGTTCACCTCGACCACCTTCCCGCTGACCGGGGCGAACAGCTCCGACACCGCCTTGGTGGACTCGACGACGCCGAAGGACTCGCCCTTCTTCACGGGGTCGCCGACCGCCGGCAGCTCGACGAACACGACGTCGCCGAGCTGATCCTGGGCGAAGTCGGTGATGCCGACCACGACGTGAACGCCCTTCCGCCTCGCCCACTCGTGATCGCGGGTGTAGAGGAGCTCGTCCGGGATTTCCATGTCACTCCCTCCAAGGATCGTCACTTGCGCGTGTAGAACGGCGTCCTGACGGCCCGCCCCGCGACCGGCTTGCCGCGGATCTCGACGGCGAACGAGGATCCCTCCGCGGCGAGCGCCGGCGGGACGTAGGCGAGGCCGATCGACGTCCCGAGGGAGGGGCTGCGGGTGCCGCTCGTCACCTGGCCGACCTTCCGTCCGTCCTGGAGCACCGGGTAGCCGTGCCGGCCGATCCCGGGCTCGACGAGCTGGAAGCCGACGAGCTTGCGGGTCAGCCCCTGCTCGCGCTGCCGGACGAGCGCGTCGCGCCCGACGAAGTCCCCTTTGTCGAGCTTCACCACCCAGGCGAGCCCCGCCTCGAGCGGCGTGGTGGTGTCGTCCATGTCCGCGCCGTAGAGCCGGTACGCCATCTCGAGCCGGAGCGTGTCGCGGGCGCCCAGGCCGCAGGGCGCGATCCCGTCCGGCTGGCCCGCCTCCAGCACGGCGTCCCACAGGCGCGGGCCGTCGGCCGACGGGCAGAACAGCTCGAACCCGTCCTCGCCGGTGTAGCCGGTCCGCGCGACGACGCAGGCGACGCCCGCCACGTCCCCCCGGCCGAACCGGTACGTCCGGAGCTGGGACAGGTCCAGCTTCGTGAGCCGCTGGACGACCGCGGCCGCCCGCGGCCCTTGCACCGCGAGCTGCGCCCAGGCGTCGGACTCGTTCCGGACGTCCGCGCCGCCCGCGTGGGCCGCGAGCCACTCGAAGTCCTTCTGGCGGTTCGCGGCGTTCACGCAGACGAGCAGGTCGTCGGCGGCGCGGCGGTAGACGATCACGTCGTCCACGATCCCGCCGCTCTCGCGGCACAGGCAGCCGTACTGCGCCTGGCCGTCCACCACCTTCGAGAGATCGTTCGTGAAGACCCGGTTCAGCGCCTCGAGCGCCCGCGGACCGCGGATCACGACCTCGCCCATGTGCGAGACGTCGAAGAGGCCGACCCGCGCTCGCACGGCGGCGTGCTCGGCGAGGAGCCCCGCGTACTGCACGGGCATGTCCCAGCCCGCGAACTCGACCATCCGCGCGCCGGAGCGAACGTGGACGTCGTGGAGAGGCGTGCGCTGGGCCATGGGGCCTCGGGGCGTCGATGGTGCGGGCGGGCGAAATTCTATCGGGGCAGACCCGACGGTCAAGCAGCGCTCCGTGGTCGCGCCGGCGGTCTATTGCAGTATCCAACGGGGATCGCGGCCGCAAGTGCGCCCGGCCGCCGCGTCACGGACCGGAAGGGGGCCGTGGCGCCGCGGCGCAGGAGACCGGCTCGCAAGGCCCGGTGCGGGTCGCCGCGCAGCAGTACAGGGGCGCGCCGTCGCCTCCCTCGAACCGGTAGCGCCAGCCGTCGGACCCGACCTCGAGCACGCCGTAGCCCCAGCGGCCGGACGCGAACAGGAGCGAAGCGCCGGGGGAGGCGACCTCGAAGCGCTCGCCGGGGCGGGCGCGCGCGCCGTTCCCCGAGACGAGGACGTCCAGCCCCTCCGCGGTCCGCAGGTGCTGCAGGTCGTGGTCGTGGCCCCCGAGCCAGGCCCGGATGCGGCCTCGGCCGGCGGCGAGGAGCCGCGCCGTGCGCGCCGCCTGGAGCGCCTGGCGGGGCTCGTCGCGGTGCGTCCCGGCCAGCGCCGGCGGTTGGTGACCGACGACGAAGCAGAGCCGCTCGCCGCACCCTGCCGCCGCGCGGGCGACGAACGCGACCTCGTCGTCGAAGGAGAAGCCGCCGTAGTCGCCGCCCAGGAGGTTCGAGTCCACGAAGACGAACCGCGCCGGCCCCTCGTCCACGACGTAGTGCCGCCCTGGCATCGCCCAGGTCGGCGACGCGTG
The DNA here is from genome assembly GCF_022690765.1 of Anaeromyxobacter oryzisoli. Taxonomy (GTDB): domain Bacteria; phylum Myxococcota; class Myxococcia; order Myxococcales; family Anaeromyxobacteraceae; genus Anaeromyxobacter; species Anaeromyxobacter oryzisoli. The sequence continues at coordinate 7,652 of NZ_JALCZA010000120.1, forward strand.
GGCGACCTCGAGGCAGGCCTTCAGCCGCTGGATCGACGCGCCCCCGCCGCACGGCGCGACGTCGTGGTTGCCCAGGGCGAGCCAGACCTGCGCGGGGTGCGGGGCGGCGGCGAGGGGCGCGAGGGGCTCCTCGTGCCGGGCGAACGTCCGATCCGCGGGAGGCGCGAACCCGGGCGCGACGGCGTTGCCGTCCGGGGCGAACACGCAGGAGGCCGCGCCGGGGAGGCGCGCGTCCGGTCCGCAGTCGTACAGGTTGTCGCCTGGGAAGAGCGCGAGGTCGAACGGGGCGCGACGGTGCGCCACGGCGACGGCGGCCTGCTGCCGGGTCCGGTCGCCGAAGTCGGCGAGGTGCAGGGCCCGGACGGCGGGCGCGGCGAGGGGCGGAGGCGCGGGGGCGGGGCGGAGGGCAGCGCCCGCGCGGATGGTGAACGCGGCGGCGTCGTCACCCGCGCGGCAGCCGCCCAGCGCGACGAGCGCGACAAGCGCGATCGCGGCCGCGAGCGCGCCCCGGGCGCTCACCCCAGCGTGCGCCGGGCGAGCTCGACGGTGTTCACGAGGAGCATGGCGCGGGTCATCGGGCCGACCCCGCCCGGCACCGGCGTGATCGCCGAGGCGCGCCGCGCGGCGGCCGCGTACTCCACGTCGCCGACGAGCTTCCCGTCCGGGAGCCGGTTCATCCCCACGTCGATCACGACGGCGCCCTCGCGGATCCAGTCGCCCTTGACGAACTCGGCCTTGCCGATGGCGGCGACGAGGATGTCCGCCCGCGCCACCTCGCCGGCGAGATCCTGGGTGCGCGAGTGGGCGACGGTCACCGTCGCGTGCTTCTCGAGGAGCATCATCGCCATGGGCTTGCCGACGATGTTCGAGCGCCCGACGACGAGGGCGCGCTTCCCCTTCGGGTCGACCTTCGCCTCCTCGAGCATGCGCATCACGCCCGCCGGCGTGCACGGGCGGGGGACGCCGGGGATGCCGATGGAGAGCGCGCCCACGTTGAACGGGTGGAACCCGTCGGCGTCCTTGGCCGGCAGGATCGCGTCGAGGATCGCCCGCTCGTCCACGTGCTTCGGGAGGGGGAGCTGCACGAGGATGCCGTGCACGCTCGGGTCGGCGTTGAGCTTTCCGATGAGCGCGAGCAGGTCCGCCTGCGTCACGGTCGCCGGGAGGTGGTGCTCCTCGGAGCGGATCCCGACCTCCTCGCAGTCCTTGCGCTTGCCACGGACGTAGATGGCGGAGGCGGGGTCCTCTCCGACCCGGACGACCGTGAGGCCGGTGTGGACGCCCTTCGCCTTCAGGGCCTTCACGGCCTCGGCCACCTCGGCCTTCACCTTCGCCGCGATCTGCTTGCCGTCGATGATCATGGACATGGGCTGCCGAGTATAGAACAACGCGCCGCGCGGCGTCCCCCCATCCGTGGCCGCTTGTGCCCGGATCGCTCCATGCCTAACCGTGCAGGGAAGCTCTTCTCCCGCCCGCCGCCTGCTGGAGCCCCCGCCATGGCCTTGTATCGGTTCCTGTTCGCTCCCGTTCTCCTCACGGTCGCCGTCCTCGGCGGCGGACGGACGCAGGGCGCGGGCGAACAGCACGGCGCGCAGCAGGTCCAGGTGCAGGTGGTCCCGGCGGGACCGGCCGCGACGGTCACGCCGCCCGCGCCGGCGCCTCGGGCGCGCATGGCGCGCGTCGCCTCCGGCCGCTGATGCCCCAGGGCTGCGCGGGCGCGGACGACGGGTCAAGGCCCGTCGAACAATCGACGGGCCTTGACCATCTAGGAGGGGCGGGCCGTCGCCCGCCCCTCGCGCCCGAAGTGAATTCGGGCGCTTCACCCCACCCGCCGCCCCGCTCA
>NZ_JALCZA010000121.1 GCF_022690765.1 Anaeromyxobacter oryzisoli
CGGCCCGGCTGCGCGCGCTTCGCGCGGGTGCCGGCGGCCTTCGCGGCGCGAGGGCGGCTCGCCGCGCGGAGCTCGCGGAGCGCCGCCTGCGCCGCCGCGAGCCGCGCGATGGGGAGCCGGTACGGCGAGCACGAGACGTAGTCGAGCCCGAGCGCGTGGCAGAAGGCCACCGACGCCGGATCGCCGCCGTGCTCGCCGCAGATCCCGAGGTGCAGGTCCGGGCGGGTGGCGCGGCCGCCCTCGACGGCGACGCGCATGAGGGCCCCCACCCCCTCCTGGTCGATCGAGACGAACGGATCGACCGTCAGGATCTCCTTGTCCAGGTACGTCCGGATCACCGGCCCGGTGTCGTCGCGCGACAGGCCGAAGGTGGTCTGGGTGAGATCGTTCGTGCCGAACGAGAAGAACTCGGCGGTGCGCGCGATCTGGCCGGCGGTCACCGCGCCGCGCGGCACCTCGATCATGGTCCCGACGAGGTACCGCACCTTCCGGCCGCGCTCCCGGAACACCTCCGCCGCGACCGCGCGCACGATCGCCGCCTGGTCGTCGAGCTCCTTCACGGAGGCGACCAGCGGGATCATCACCTCGGGCTCGACCTTCACGCCCTGCTCGGCGACGTCGCACGCGGCCTCGAAGATCGCCCGCGCCTGCATCTCCGTGATCTCCGGGTACGAGATGCCGAGGCGGCAGCCGCGGTGGCCGAGCATCGGGTTCGCCTCGGCGAGATCCTCGACGCGCGCGCGGACCTGCTCGACGGTCCGCCCGGTGTCGCGGGCGAGCTGGGCGATCCCGGCCTCGTCGTGGGGCAGGAACTCGTGCAGGGGCGGATCGAGCGTCCGGATCGTGACCGGCCGTCCCGCCATCTCGACGAACAGCCCCCGGAAGTCCTCGCGCTGCAGCGGCAGGAGCTTCGAGAGGGCGTCGCGGCGCTCCTCGTGCGTCTCCGCGACGATCATCTCCCGCATCGGGCCGATCTTCCCCTCGCCGAAGAACATGTGCTCGGTCCGGCACAGGCCGATCCCCTGCGCCCCGAACGCCACCGCGACGCGCGCCTGGTCCGGCTGGTCGGCGTTCGCGCGGACGCCGAGCCGGCGCGCGGCATCCGCCCAGGCGAGGAGCTTCGCGAAGCGCTGGTACGTCGGCGCGCTCCGCGGGTCGCGGGCCCGGTCCACGAGGACCTCGACCACCTCGGGCGGGCGGGTCTCGAGGCGCCCCTCGATCACCTCGCCCGCGAGCCCGTCGATGGAGATCCAGTCGCCCTCCGAGAGCACGCGCTCCCCGCCTGCGATCGTCGCGACCGTCGCCCGTCGCGCCTCGTAGTCGAACGAGAGCGCGCCGCAGCCCACGATGGCGACCTTGCCCATCTGCCGGGCGACGAGCGCCGCGTGCGAGGTCATCCCGCCGAACGCGGTGAGGAAGCCCTCCGCCGCGGCCATGCCCCGGATGTCCTCCGGCGAGGTCTCGTGCCGGGCGAGGATGACCGTCTCCCCGCGCGCGCGCCACGCGGCCGCGTCGTCGGCGAAGAAGACGAGCCGGCCGCTCGCGGCGCCCGGCCCCGCGGGGAGCCCCTTCGCGAGGAGTCGGCCGTCGCGCACGGCCGCCGCCTTCCGGTCCGCGTCGAACACCGGGCGCAGCAGGTGGTTCAGCGCCTCCGGCTCGACGGCGAGGACCGCCTCCTCGCGCGACAGGAGCCGCTGCTCGGCCATCTCCACCGCGATCCGGACCGCGGCGAGGCCGGTCCGCTTCCCGCTCCGCGTCTGGAGCAGGTAGAGCTTCCCGCGCTCGATGGTGAACTCGATGTCCTGCATGTCGCGGTAGTGCCGCTCGAGCTTCTCCCGCGCGGCGAGGAGCTGGCGCGAGATCTCGGGCCACCGCGCCTGGAGCTCGCCGATCTTCTGCGGCGTGCGGATCCCGGCGACGACGTCCTCGCCCTGCGCGTCCACGAGGAACTCGCCGTAGAACTCGTCGGCGCCGGTGGCGGGGTCGCGGGTGAACGCGACGCCGGTGCCGGAGTCCTCGCCCATGTTGCCGAAGACCATGGCCTGGACGCTCACCGCGGTCCCCCAGTCCGACGGGATCCCGTTGAGCTGGCGGTAGGCGACGGCGCGGTCGTTGTCCCAGGAGCGGAACACCGCGCCGATGGCGGCGAGGAGCTGCTCGAACGGCTCCTCCGGGAACGGCACGCCCTTGCGCCGGAGGATCTCCGCCTTCTGCTCGGCGACGAGCTCGCGGAGCGCGTCCTCCGGCAGCTCCGAGTCGTGCCGCACGCCTCGCGCCCGCTTCTTCGCGGAGAGGATCACCTCGAACGGATCGCGGTCCTCCCTCCGCTCCGGCTTCAGCCCGAGCACCACGTCCCCGAACATCGCGACGAAGCGGCGGTAGCTGTCCCAGGCGAACCGCGGGTTCGCGCTGCGTGCCGCGAGCCCCTCCACGGTCCGGTCGTTCAGCCCGAGGTTGAGGACCGTGTCCATCATGCCCGGCATCGAGGCGCGCGCGCCGGAGCGGACCGAGACGAGGAGCGGGTCGCGCGGGTCGCCGAAGCCCTTGCCGGTGAGCGCCTCGACCTTGCGGAGCGCGGCCCGGAGCTCCGGCTCGAGGGAGCGCGGCAGCTTCTTGCCCGCGCGGCCGTACTCGCCGCACACCTCGGTCGTGATCGTGAAGCCCGGCGGGACGGGGATCCCGATGTTGGACATCTCGGCGAGCCCGGCGCCCTTCCCGCCGAGCAGGTCCCTCAGGTCCTTGTTTCCCTCCGCCTTGCCGCCGCCGAAGGAGTAGATGCGCTTCGCCGACATGCTTCACCTCCGCCGGATCTTGCAGATCGACCGGAAAGTCGTCGCGAGACAGGAGTGAACATGCTCGATCGATCCGCCGCGGGCGACAATGGGTCGCGGCGGACGTCCTCCTTGCGAGGCTGGCGAGGGACCGGCGGCTCGGGCGCATGCGAGCGCGCCCCCGGAAGGGGCGGGTGCGCGGCGCTCCGTGCTACACGCGAAGGGCCTCGAGCTTCGCCTCGTCGTGCTCCGGCTCCACCTCGTAGACCTCGACGAGGTCGCCCTCGCGCCACTCGACGGCGACCCGCGGCGCGTCCTTCCCCTTGCCGTAGCGCGCGACGATCCGCGCGGCGAGCACCCGCTCCTCCCAGGTCGGCACGCCCTCGACGAGCGCCACCGGGCCGAGCACGTCCCGCGCCTCCACCCGGGCGCGCCCCTCGACGTGGTGCTCGAGCAGCGCGTTCTCGACCTCTGTACGGCCCACGATGAGCTTCGCCCGCGGCGACAGCCGGAAGTGGCGCCCGGTGGAGAGCAGCAGCACGTCCTCGCGCTCGAGCCGCCGCGCCTCGCCCCGCGCCTCCCGCGCGTCGAGGACGTCGAAGAACTTCCGCGCGAAGTTCTCGTCGGTGAGGTAGCAGCAGCCGCCGGCCGGCTGCGGGTAGTCGGCGATCCCGAGCTGGGCGGCGAGCTCCATCTGCCGGTGGCGGGAGCGGCCGCTGATGTCCTCGAGGAGGGATCGATCGACGAGCCCCTCCTGCTCCGGGATGGTGGGCGCGAGGAGCTTCGCCGAGAGGGGGCGGAGGAGGCGGCCGTCGAGGCCGCTCTCGCGCTCGACGATCCGGAGCGTGTCGCGGCGCTGGCTCTTCGGGCGCTGGCCGAGCACCTCGCCGGTGAACACGAAGTCCGCGCCCTCCGCCTCCATGATCTCCTTCGCCCGGCGCATCATGAAGACGCGGCAGTCCACGCAGGGGTTCGCGTTCGCGCCGTAGCCCCAGCGCGGGTTCACGAGCATGTCGAAGTAGCCGCGGCCCGAGATGTCCACGTACTCGATGTCCACCTCGAGGTCGGCGGCCGCGCGGAGCGCCTCGTTGCGCGGGATCGTCCCGTCGGGGCGACCGCCCTTCCGGCGCTGCGTCTCGGTGATGCAGAACCCGGTGTAGAAGTTGACGGCCTTCACCTCGACGCCCTGCCGCCGCACGAGCGCGAGCGCGAGCGTCGAGTCGAGCCCGCCGGAGATCATCGCGATCGCCTTCGCCTGCCGCTTCATGCTGGACCTCTTCTCCCGCCAGTGCGGTCAATTCCAGGATGGGCGGGCCCTTGCCCGCCCCTCGCGCCCGAAGTGAATTCGGGCGCTTCACCCCACCCGCCGCCCCGGTCGCGCGGGGTCGGCCTGAGAGCTCGTCGAATTCCTCGACGAGCTCTCAGCGCGTCTGCTTCCGGACGAAGCTCTTCCAGGCGGTGCCGTCGCGGAACGTGCCGAGGTGCTCGTTGCGCGTCGCCTTGCACCACATGGGCATGTCGGTGGCGATGCCGGGATCGGTGGCGATGACGAGGAGCACCGCGCCGGCGTCGAGCCCCTTCACCGCCCGGGCGGTCTCGACGATGGGGAACGGGCAGAGCTGCCCCGAGGTGTCGATCGTCCGCGCAGGGAGGGGCATGTCCTCGAGGGGCATCACGGGGCTCTCCCTTTAGCGTCTCCCCCCGCGGCGGGCAACGTCCCGGCGCCTTGCCCGTCGCACGCGGCCGGCGGTACCCTCGCCCGGATGCCTCGCACACCCACTCTCGCCCTCGCCGCAGTCGCCGTCGCGCTCGTCTTCTCGGCGAGCCGGGCCGCCGCCCAGGAGGGCGGGCGGGCCGCCGTGACCACGTTCTCTGCGTCCCTCGCCGGCGGCGCCGAGCTCGGCCAGGACCACGGCAGCGCCGGCGTCGGGGAGCTCGAGCTCGCGGCCGGGATCGAGTCCCCGGAGCTCGGGCTGCGCGGCGAGCTCGCGGCGGCCCTCGGGCTCGCCCCCGACTCGCACGTCGCGCTCCGGCCCGGCGTCCGCTTCCAGCTCCCGGCGACGCCGTTCCAGCTCCGCGCCGCCCTCGACGCCGCGAACTCCCGCGGGCACGGGTTCGGCTGGCGCTGGCTCCTGGTCGGCTTCGCCGCGGAGATGCGGGTGACGAGCGAGCTCGGCCTGTACGCCGAGGTGGACACCGGCGTGCCGCTCAACGACGTGGCGGGGGTCCCCCTGCTCTTCCGCGGCGGCGCCGCCTTCCGGTTCTGAGCCCCGGCACGCCCCGGACCCGCGTCGGGGACGGCCGGCGTCGCCGCCGTTCCGGCCGGCCGGGGCCAGGCTCTGCCGGCGGGATTGTTTGTCCAGGCACGGCGGTTCTGCTACACCGCCGCTGCCGTACTCAACGCGAAGGAAGCGAGGAGCCATGAAGCACGTCTCTTGGGTGTTGGCGCTCGTCGTCGGATACGTGCTCGGCGCGGTCACCGTCGGCGCGATGAAGGGTCCGCCCCTCTTCGCCTTCGGACGCGGCGGCGCCGGTGCCCTGCCGGCCCCCGCGGCGCAGGCCCGGGCGCAGCGGCAGGTCGAGGACCCGAACGCCGTCTACCGGATCGCGGTGGATGACTCGCCGGCGCGCGGCCCCGCCGACGCGCTCGTGACCATCGTCGAGGCCTCGGACTTCCAGTGCCCGTTCTGCAAGCGCGGCGCGGCCACGCTGAAGCAGGTCGAGCAGGCCTACCCGGGCAAGGTGCGCATCGTCTTCAAGCACAACCCCCTCGCGTTCCACCCGAACGCGATGCCGGCCGCGCTCGCCGCCGAGGCGGCCCGCGCGCAGGGCGGTGACGCGAAGTTCTGGGCGATGCACGACAAGCTCTTCGAGCTCGCGCCGGCGCTCGACGCCGCGAGCCTCGCGAAGGCGGCCACCGAGGTCGGCCTCGACGCGACGAAGGTGACGGAGGCGGTGACCGCGCAGCGGGGCCGCGACCGGATCGAGCGCGACCAGAAGGTCGTCACCGGCCTCGGCGCCCTCGGCACCCCCACCTTCTTCGTGAACGGCCGCAAGCTCGTGGGCGCCCAGCCCCTCGAGCGGTTCCGCGCCCTCGTCGACGAGGAGCTGGCGAAGGCGGAGGCGCTCGTGAAGGCGGGCACGCCGGCGTCGGCCGTGTACGCGAGGATCGTCGAGCGGGGGGCCACCCAGCCCGTCTTCCTCCCCGGCGCCCCGGGCGCCCCCGGCGCCGCGCCGGGCGCCGCGCCGTCCGCCCCGCCGGCGGCGCCGCCGACGATCTACCGGAACGTCACGATCCGCACCGACGACCCGACCCGCGGGCCGCGCGACGCGAAGCTCACCGTCGTCCTCTTCTCCGACTTCCAGTGCCCGTTCTGCGGCCGCGTCGAGCCCTCGCTGAAGCAGCTCGAGAGCGCCTTCCCGGGCCAGGTCCGGATCGTCTGGAAGCACCAGCCGCTCCCGTTCCACTCGAACGCGATGCCGGCCGCCCTCGCCGCCGAGGCGGCCCGGGAGCAGGGCAAGTTCTGGCCGATGCACGACCGGCTCTTCGGGAACCAGAGCGCGCTCTCGCCCGACGACCTCGCCAGCGCCGCCCGCGCCATCGGGCTCGACATGCGCCGCTACCAGGCCGCGGTGGACCAGCGGACGGGCGCCGCCCGCATCGCCGAGGACCAGAAGCTCGCCGCCCAGGTCGGCGCGCAGGGCACGCCGACGATGTTCTTCAACTGCCGCCAGGTCGTCGGGGCGCGGCCGTTCGAGCAGCTCCAGGCCGTCGCCCGGGAGGAGCTCGCGAAGGCGGGGCGGCTCGCCGGCCCCGACGTCTACGCGAAGGCCTGCGCCGCGAACCTCGCCCTGCCCCCCGCCGCGCCGGCGCCCACCGTCGTCCCCGCGGCCGCCCCGGCGCCCGCGCCGGCCGGGCCGGTCCAGGGCCTCACGCTCCGCCCCGACGACCCGGCGAAGGGCGGCGCCCGCGCGCCGGTGACCCTGGTGGTCTTCTCCGACTTCCAGTGCCCGTTCTGCAGCCGCGTCGAGCCCACCCTCGCCCAGGTGGAGCAGGTGTACGGGAACAAGGTCCGGATCGTCTGGAAGAACCAGCCGCTCCCCTTCCACCCGAACGCGCTCCCCGCGGCGCTCGCCGCCGAGGCGGCCCGCGAGCAGGGGAAGTTCTGGCCGATGCACGACAAGCTCTTCGCGAACCAGCAGGCCTTGTCGGAGCAGGCGTACGTTCAGTACGCCCACGAGCTCGGCCTCGACCTCGCCCGGTTCGACGCCGCGCGCCGCGCGCCCCGGACCCGGGCCCGCATCGCCGAGGACCAGGCGCTCGCGGCGAAGGTGGGCGCCCAGGGCACGCCCACGCTGTTCGTGAACGGCGTGAAGATCGAGGGCGCCGTCCCGTTCGAGATGCTCAAGGCGGAGATCGACCGGCACCTCGCCGGCAAGTAGCGCCGTGACGGCCCGGCATCCGCCCCTTCGGGGGCCAGGCTGCCGGGCCCGAGCTTGCGAACCCCCGCCCGAGAAGGTAAGAGATTCATTCCGCCATGCGTCGGACGCTCTTCAAATCGAAGATTCACCGCGCCACCGTCACGCACGCCGACCTCGAGTACGAGGGCTCCGTCTCCATCGACGAGGACCTCATGGACGCGGCGGACATCCTGGAGTACGAGGCCGTCCACATCTGGAACATCACGCGGGGAACGCGGCTCCAGACGTACGCGATCCGGGGCCAGCGCGGCTCGGGCATCATCTGCATCAACGGCGCGGCGGCGCACCTCAACAAGCCGGGCGACCTGGTCATCCTCGCGACGTTCGCCGACTTCGACGAGGCCGAGGCCCGCAGCCTCAAGCCGACCGTGGTCCTCGTGGACAAGGCGAACAAGATCGTGGCCAGGGACGCCGCCGAGGTGGCCGGGCCTGCGCGAAGGGTGACGGCATGACGGTGTGTCTTTGGCGCCGCGACTGAAGTCCGGCCGCAGCCCGATCTCGAGACCTTCCTCTCGCTCTGCAAGCCAGGCCGTGCGGTCCCGGTCCGCGTCGAGGTCGACGCCGACACGGACACGCCGGTCTCGGCGTTCCTGAAGCTGTCCCGCGGCGAGGACCGCGCGTTCCTCCTCGAGTCCGTCGAGGGCGGCGAGCGGAGCGCCCGGTTCTCCTTCCTCGGCGCGCGACCGCGGGCGGTGCTCCGCTGGAAGCTCGGCGCGCCCGGCGATCCCATCGGCGCGATCCGCGCCGCCCTCGCCACCCACCGCGCCGTGCGCGTCCCCGGGACGCCGCCCTTCTCCGGCGGCCTGGTCGGCCACGTCGCGTACGACGCGGTGAAGCTGTTCGAGCCGCGCGTCCCGATGGCGAAGCCGGACGAGCTCGGCTTCCCCGACGTCCTCCTCATGGACTTCGACGAGGTCGTCGCGTTCGACGCCCTGCGCCACTCCCTGCACGTCATCTGCGAGGTCCGCTGCGACGCCGGCGACGATCCCCGCGCGCTGTACGACCGGGCGATCCGGCGGATCCGCGCCCGGCTCCGGACGCTGGCGCGCCCGCTCGTGGATCGCCGCGCGCGGCGCGTCACGCGGACGTCCGAGCTCGTGCCGCGCGTCGCGAAGGCCGACTACCTCGCGGCGGTCGAGCGGGCGAAGGAGTACATCCGCGCCGGCGACTGCCAGCAGATCGTCCTCGCCCAGCGGTTCGACGCCGAGGTCTCGGTCCCGCCGTTCGAGATCTACCGCGCGCTCCGCCGGGTGAACCCCTCGCCGTACCTCTTCTTCGTGAAGGACGGCCGCCGCGCCCTGGTGGGCAGCTCGCCCGAGACGCTCGTCAAGCTGCGGGACGGCGAGGTGACGCTCCGGCCCATCGCCGGCACCCGGCCGCGCGGCCAGGACGCCGCCGCGGACCAGGCGCTCGAGGCGGAGCTGCGGGCGGATCCGAAGGAGAACGCCGAGCACGTGATGCTCGTGGACCTCGGCCGGAACGACGTGGGGCGCGTCTCCGCCGTCGGCTCGGTGAAGGTCACCCAGCTCAAGACGGTGGAGCGCTACTCGCACGTGATGCACCTCGTCTCGGAGGTGAAGGGGCGGCTCCGGGACGGGCTCGGCGCGGTGGACGTGCTCCGCGCCGGCTTCCCGGCGGGCACGGTCTCCGGATCGCCGAAGGTCCGGGCGATGGAGATCGTGGACGAGCTCGAGCCGGCGCGGCGCGGGCCGTACGCGGGCGCGGTGGGCTACTTCGACCGCAGCGGCGACATGGAGATGTGCATCGCCATCCGGACGCTCATGGCGAACGGGCGGCGCGTCTCGGTCCAGGCCGGCGGCGGGCTCGTGTACGACTCGGTGCCGGAGGCCGAGTACCAGGAGACGCTGAACAAGTCGCGCGCGGTGTTCACCGCAGTGGCGCAGGCCGAGTCGCGGATCCTCGACGCCGTGGCGCGGCCGCCGCGCGCGGCGGGCGCGCCCGCGCCGAAGCCCGCC
>NZ_JALCZA010000122.1 GCF_022690765.1 Anaeromyxobacter oryzisoli
GTGCCGGTGCCCCCTCCTCGGTGGCGTCGATATCATCACCGACCGTGATCGCCAGTTTCCAGGCTGCTCGATGGCCGTCACCGTCATGACGCGCCACTCTCCCTCACGCAGCCTGCGTGAGATCGAGCGCTACGCCGTCATCGGAGATGCGCGGCAACACTTGGCCGCTGCGAGCGAGCGCGGGTCGTGGAGCGCCGCGCGCGGAGGGGGACGCCTCGCGGACGTCGGGGATTGCCTCATCCTGCTGGATGCCTTCGGAGCGCGGACCGCCGTGGTCGCCGGGCACGACTGGGGGCCGCCGCGGCGTGGGTGTGGGCCGCCCTGCACCCCGATCGCGTGCGCGCGGTCGTCGGCATGAGCGTCCGCTACCTCGGGCGCCCGCCGATGCCGCCCATCCGATCCCTGAAGGCGCTCTTCGGCGACGCCTGGTCCCACGTCCTGTACTTCCAGGAGCCCGGCGTCGCCGGAACCGCGAAGATCCTCAAGTCCGTGCTGTATCTCGTCGGCGACCGGGATTCCGGGCGAGCCCTGGCGCCCGCGGATGCGATGAAGGCACTCGTGTGCCCGACGTGCAGGAGGTCGTCATCCCGGGGGCGGGTCACTTCGTGCAGCAGGAGCGGCCGGCCGCGCTGCTCGCGTAGATGGAGCGAGCGCCGGCGGACGTACCGGCGGACGTGCCGCGCGTGCGCGGCACCGGCCTTCTCGGCGCACCGGATGTGCCAGCCGCCATCGCGACCTCAGGCCGCACCCGCCTCGCCCAAGCCGGGTGCGGCCGTTGCTGCGATCCCATCCAGTCTGCACCAGACTACCCACCCCTGCCTTCGATTCATCGTTAGCGCTGGCGCCCGAAGACTCTATGAAACGCCGCTTCGCCATCTGGATGGGCGTGTCTCGGGTCATCGGCGAATGGCCTCGTTGCAGAGGGGGCGGTATCGGCGGTCGTGGACCTGGCGGCTTCGCGCGGCAAGTCGATCTCGTGAGTTGCTTCGAAGCAGGAGCCGGCGACGAATCGAAGCGAGCGAATCCGAGGTATACCAAGCCATGCGCTGGATAGCCCCTGCGGAGAACGATGTCGCAACCATCACCTTGGAGAAGCGGCTCTGGGCCGCCGCCGACGAGCTCCGCGCGAACAGCGACCTGACGTCGGCCCAGTACGGCCAGCCGGTGCTGGGGCTCATCTTCCTCAGGTTCGCCGACGCGAAGTTCGCCGCGCGCCGCGCCGAGCTCGAGAAGGCGGCGAGCGGAAGGCGCGGTTCTCGCGTCGGCGACGTCGGCGCGTACCACGCGGCTGGCGTTATTTTCCTGCCGCCGGAGGCGCGGTTCGGCGAACTCCTCGACTACCCGGAGGGCGGCAAGAACGGCAGATCGCTTGGCCAAGCGGTTGACGACGCGATGCGCGCGATCGAGCGCGAGAACCCGCAGCTCTCGGGAGTGCTGTCGAAGACGTTTCAGGCGTTCAACGCGCGGCTGCTGAAAGAGCTGCTGAAGATCTTCTCGACCATCCCAGTTGACCTCGAGGGCGACTCGTTCGGGAAGATCTATGAGTACTTCCTCGCCGAGTTCGCGATGGCGGAGGGACACGGCGGCGGCGAGTTCTACACGCCGACCTCGATCGTCCGGCTGATGGTCGAGATCCTCGAGCCGTTCAAAGGGCGCGTGCTCGATCCCGCGTGCGGCTCGGGCGGCATGTTCGTGCAGAGCGCGCGCTTCGTGGCCGAGCACCGGAAGAACGGAAACGGGAACGGCTTGGCGATCCACGGCGTCGAGAAGGTCGACTCGACGGGCCGGCTCTGCCGAATGAACCTCGCGGTCCACGGTCTCGAGGGCGATATTCGGCACGGCGGCGAGATCAACAGCTACTACGACGATCCGCACAACGCAGTCGGCCGCTTCGACTTCGTGCTCGCGAACCCGCCGTTCAACGTGAACAACGTTGACAAGGATCGCGTGAAGGAGGCGACGGGTCCCGGCCGCCGGTTCCCGTTCGGCCTTCCGAACCCGGACAACGGGAACTACCTCTGGATTCAGCTCTTCTACTCGGCGCTCTCCGCGACCGGCCGGGCCGGGTTCGTGATGGCCAACTCGGCATCCGACGCGCGCGCGTCCGAGATGGAGTTGCGGAAGCAACTCGTCGAGTCGCGGTCCGTGGACGTGATGGTCTCAGTCGGCCCCAACATGTTCTACACGGTAGCCTTGCCGTGTACGCTATGGTTCCTCGACCGCGGGAAGTCGAAGGAGCGCCGGGACAAGGTGCTGTTCCTGGACGCGCGGCACGTGTACCGCCAGGTCGACCGTGCGCACCGCGACTGGACCGAGGCCCAGATCGGCTTCCTCGCCAACGTGATCCGGCTCTACCGCGCCGAGGCGGTTGACCTCACTTTTGGCGGCGACGAGGCTGGTGAGAAACTGCGTGAACTCTTCGGTAAGAAGCCGAAGTACGCGGATGTGGCCGGTCTCTGCAAGGTCGGAAGAATTGCCGACATCGAGGCGCAGGACTGGAGCCTGAGCCCAGGGCGTTACGTCGGTGTCGCACCAGGCGACAATGTCAGCGACGAAGACTTCAAGGAGCAATTCGCGGCGCTGAACGAGCAACTCGAACGACTCACGGTCGAGGCGAGACAGGCGGAAAGGACGATCGCGAAGAACGCGGCGGAGATCCTGGGGGGGCGATGAGCGAGTGGCGACGATTCGTACTTGAGGACTTGCTCGCCGAGCCGCTCCGGAATGGTGTGTATAAGCCGAAGGAGCACCACGGCAGCGGAACCAAGATCGTAAACATGGGGGAGTTGTTCGGTAATGACTTCATCTCCAATCAGGAGATGAAGCGCCTTCGTCTGAGCGATGTGGAGAAATCCAAGCTTCTCATTCGCGACGGTGACATCCTGTTCGCACGGCGCTCGGTAGTGCTCGAGGGCTCGGGGAAGTGCGCGTTAGTCGTGAACCCGCTCGAGGATACCACGTTCGAATCTTCGATCATCCGCGCCAGACCGAACCGCTCTGTCATCGACCCGCGGTTCCTCTTCTACAGCTTTCGCGCGCCATACTTGCGAGCAGCAGTCGCCGCGATATCGAGCCAAACGGCCGTATCTGGGGTACGCGGGAGTGACCTCGCCCGGCTGACGGTTGTCGTCCCGCCGCTGGCCGAACAGCAACGCATAGTGTCTATTCTCGTAGCGTACGACGACCTCATTCGGAACTGCGAGCAGCGCATCCGGGTGCTGGACGAGATGGCATGGGCGCGATTTCGCGAATGGTTAACGGCGGCGCAGGCGACGTCGCGTCTCGTACCTGCGCAGCAACTGATCGACGAGCGCGTTCTCGAAATCAATGATGGGTATCGCGCAAAGAATTCGGAGCTTGGCGCACCAGGACTACCGTTTGTTCGTGCAGGAAACATCGATGCTGGGTTCCACTTCGAAGACGCGGACGTGTTGTCTGCTGAGTATCTCGAGAGGGCGGGTTCAAAGGTCTCAAACGTTGGAGACGTATTGTTTACGTCCAAGGGAACGGTAGGCCGATTCGCGAAGGTGAGGGCGCGGACGCCGCGGTTCGTGTACTCGCCGCAGATCTGCTTCTGGCGTGTTCGCGACGCGGATGTGCTGACGCCGAACTACCTGTTTCGCTGGATGCAGACCCGGGAGTTCCTCGACCAGGTTGATCGAGTAAAGGGTTCGACCGACATGGCAGACTACGTAAGCCTCACGAATCAGCGACGAATGAGCGTTCGCGTTCCAGACCGGACATCGCTGCTGGAGGCGGAAAAGATGCTCGGACCACCCGATGACCTCACCGGCGTCCTTATGGAGCAAGCAGCCATCCTTCGAAGGACCCGCGACATTCTCCTCGTTCGGCTGCTCTCGGGCCAACTCATGGTTGCCGAAGCCGCATGAGTCCGGGCGCCTACACGGAGCTGGCGCTTGTCGAGGCCGCGGCCATGGAGGTCCTCGCCTCGCTCGACTGGCCAGCGGTGTCGGCAGTCGAAGAGACTTTCGGGGTCGGCGCGACGCTTGGCCGCGGATCACAACGCGAGGTCGTTCTGCTCGGCCGGTTGCGGGCGGCGCTCGGGAAGCTGAACCCCGACGCGCCGGCCGCGGCGATCAACCTCGCGGCTGACGAGCTAACTCGCGAGCGCGTAGCGATGGGGCCTGCGGCCGCAAACCGGGAGGTGCATCGGCTTCTGACTGACGGCATCAAGGTTACAGTCAAGGACGAGCGCACGGGACGGGAAGAGCCGCGCACGCTCCGTGTGGTAGACTGGGAGCGCCCCTCCGAAAACGACTTCCTCGCGGTCGAGCAGCTTGCGGTCCAGGGCCCGCTCTATCGGTGCATCCCGGACGTCGTGCTGTTCGTGAACGGCCTGCCGTGGGTCGTCGTCGAGCTGAAACGGCCGGGTGTCCCGGTGCGGCAGGCGTTCGACGAGAACCTCACCAGTTACCAGCACGTGCAGAACGGTGTCGCGAGGCTTTTCGCGTTCAACGCGCTGCTCATCGCGTCCAACGGGACCGACGCGAAGGTGGGGTCGCTCACGGCCGACTGGGGTCGCTTTTTCGAATGGAAGCGGGTCGAGCGCGAGGACGAGCCGCGGCGGGTGTCGCTCGAGGTCCTGCTCCGGGGAACTTGCGAGAAGGGCCGGCTGCTCGACCTGGCCCGGAACTTCTCGCTCTTCTCGGAGCACAAGACCGGGCTTGCCAAGATCCTCGCGCAGAACCATCAGTACCTAGGCGTGAACAACGCCATCCGCAAGGCACTCGAGGCGAGGGAGGCGGGGCACGGCCGGGCCGGCGTGTTTTGGCAGACGCAAGGATCGGGGAAGAGCTTCTCGATGGTGTTCTTCGCGCAGAAGATCCTGCGCACTGTCCCGGGCAACTGGACCTTTGTGGTCGTCACGGATCGCGTCGAGCTCGACGAGCAGATTGCGAAGACTTTTGCGGCCTGCGGCGCTGTCCAAGACGCGACGGCCTGCCACGCGTCGAGCGGCGCGCATTTGCGCCGCCTCCTCCGCGAGAACCATCGTTACGTCTTCACCCTCATCCACAAGTTCCAGACCGCCGAGGTGCTGAACGACCGGCGCGATATCATCGTGATCGCCGACGAGGCGCACCGCTCGCAGTATGACCAGCTCGCGATGAACATGCGCGCGGCGCTGCCGAACGCGCTATTCGTCGCGTTCACGGGCACGCCGCTCATCGCCGGTGAGGAGCGCACGCGCGAGGTCTTCGGCGACTACGTTTCGATCTACGACTTCCAGCAGTCGATCGAGGACGGGGCGACGGTCCCGCTGTTCTACGAGAACCGCACGCCGGAGCTGCGGCTCGTGAACCCCGAACTGAACGAGGATCTCTACGACGTCATCGACGAGGCCGGCCTGGACGAGCAGGGCGAAGCGCGGCTGCAGCGGCTCCTCGGCCAGCGCTACCATCTCATCACGCGCGACGACCGGCTCGATACCGTCGCGAAGGACGTCGTGCAGCACTTTCTGGGACGCGGGTTCCAGGGGAAGGCTATGGTGGTCACGATCGACAAGGCGACCGCGCTGCGGACGTACGAGAAGGTCCGCCGGGAGTGGGACGCGGAGCGGGCGCGCGTGCGTGCAGCGATCGACTACGGGCAAGGCGAGGGGGAGCAGGCGAAGCTAGTCGAGCGGCTCCGGCGCCTCGACGCGGTCGACATGGCCGTCATCGTCTCGCCGGGGCAGAATGAGGTCGAGGAGATGCGGAAGCTCGGCCTCGGTATCGTCTCCCACCGGAAGCGGATGGTCGAGTCGCAGCCACCACTCGACGAGAAATTCAAGGACCCCGACGACCCCCTGTCGCTCGTCTTCGTCTGTGCGATGTGGCTAACGGGCTTCGATGCGCCGAGCTGCTCGACGGTGTACCTCGACAAGCCGATGCGCAACCACACGCTTATGCAGACCATCGCGCGCCCGAACCGGGTCTTCCCTGGCAAGCACAGCGGCGTGATCGTGGATTACTCCAACGTCTTCCAATCGCTCGAGAAGGCGCTCGCGATCTACGGCGCCGCGGCCGGGGTGCGGACGCCGGTGCGCGAAAAGGACGCGCTCATCGACGAACTGCGAGACGCGATCGGTGAGCTCGACGCCTTCTGCGCCGCGGCCGGTGTGCAGCTCGCCATAATCGAGGCGAGCGCGAACGCGCTCGAGCGGCTGACGCGGGTCGGGGAGGCGACGAACGCGCTCCTCGCGCCCGACGAGCGCCGTAAGGTTTTCCTCGCCCAGGCGCGCCTCGCCGAGCGGTTGTACGCGGCCATCAAGCCTCACCAGCGCGCGGCCGAGTTCGCGGCCCGGATGTCGACGTTGGCGGCCCTTGTCGACCGGATCCGGAGCGAAACGGCCCCCGAGCAGGCGGAACTCGGTGAGGTGCTTCGCCGCATCGGCGACGTACTCGACCGCTCGATCGAGGGCGCGGAGATGGTCCGCGAGGGAGGGCCGCCTCCCATCGATCTCTCGCGGATCGACTTCCCGGCGCTCGCCGAGCGGTTCAAGACGTCGATTACCAAGAACCTCGACCTGGAGCGGCTCAAGGCCGCCATCCGCGCGCAGCTGGACCGGCTCATCGCCGCGAACGAGACGCGCGTGGACCTCCGCGAGCGCTTCGAGGCGCTCATCGACGAGTACAACATCGGGTCGAAGCAGATCGAGCAGCTCTTCCTCGAGCTCCTGGAGCTGAGCCGGAACCTCACCGAGGAGGAATCACGCCACGTCCGCGAGCAACTCTCCGAGGAGGAGTTGGTCGTGTTCGACCTCCTGACCCGCCCCGGTCCCGAACTCACGACCGAGGAGCGGAACGAGGTGAAGAAAGTGGCCCGACATCTTCTTACGACGATCCGGGGGATCCTTACTGTCGACTGGCAGAAAACAACGCAGTCCCGCGCCCGGGTCCTCGAGGCGATCAAGGATGCGCTCGACGCGGGCCTTCCGCCGTCCTATACGCGCGAGCTCTTCGAGGCGAAGTCGGGCGCCGTCTTCCAGCACGTCTACGAACGGTATGGCATCGCTGCTTAGGCCCGCCTGACTTCAAACTGCACGTTGAGTCGCGACTCCGCTGGCGTCCAGCTGTGCCTGGGCGAAATCGCCTGAAGAGCCACGGGATTCCGGAGCGCGGTCAACAGAGTCAGGGGCTGAGTGTATCGATCTATCGGGAGAACCCATGACCCGAAGCAAGTTCAGATTCAAGCGCTTGGATCGAATCGGTGTGCCGGACGCTGGCGAAGATCGGGAGTTCTTGGAGCACTGCTTCGTCGATACGGAAGATGTCGAGGCGCTGCTTGACTGCGGGGACTCTCGCAGGGTCGTCGTCGGCGGCACCGGATGTGGCAAGACAGCGCTCCTGGATCGCCTGTCTCGCACGCATGTGCGCGTGCTCACGATTGCCCCCGAGAGTCTCGCCCTCGCCCACATCACGAACTCGACGATTCTCAAGTACCTCCTGTCCCTCGGCGTGAAGCTCGACATCTTCTTCAAGCTTCTTTGGCGGCACGTATTTACGGTCGAGATTCTGCGGTCTCACTTCGGAGTTTACAGTGAAGCAGATCAGGTGAGCTTTCTCCAGAAAGTGCGCACGCTCTTCGACGTCAAGCATAGACGCGCCGTGAAATATCTGGAGGAGTGGGGTAGAACGTTCTGGAAAGAGACCGACTACCGCATCAAGGAGCTCACAACCAAGCTTGAACGAGAGATCTCTGGGTCGATCAACAGCAAAGTTCCAGGCGTGAGTTTCACCGCGTCGGATGCCCATAAGCTGACACAGCAGCAGATTCAAGAGGTCGTGGAGCGCGCCCAAGTTGTTGTGAACCAAGTCCAGATCCGGGAGCTTTCCGAGGTCCTCGAGATGCTTGACGCAGTACTCGATGATCCGCAGAAGCCCTACTACGTTCTCATCGACCGCCTGGATGAGAACTGGATCGAGGATCGCTTTCGGTACCTCCTCGTCCGCGCGCTTCTCGAGACGGTTCGTGATTTCCGAAAGGTTCGGAACGCGAAAATTGTCGTAGCGCTACGGCGGGATCTCATCGATCGAGTGTTCAAGCTCACTCGCGACGCGGGTTTTCAGCAGGAGAAGTATGAGTCGATCTATCTTCGGCTCGACTGGAGCGAGCGAGAACTCGTGGAACTTCTCCGCGCGCGCCTCGGGTATCTCTTGAAAAAGCGTGGCGTGCGGGACGTGCCCGATGTTTCGGACCTCCTGCCGAAGTACATCGACCAACTCCCTGCTCTCGAGTACATCGTGAGTCGTACGTTGCGTCGCCCGCGGGATGCTATTCAGTTCATGAACTGTTGCATCGAGCAGGCGATCGATCGATCTGCGATCTCCGTGGACAACGTTCGTCAAGCGGAAGGCGTCTATTCCCCTGCGCGGCTAAGGGCGATAGCTGATGAATGGGCGGCCGATTACCCCACCCTGCTTCGCCACATCGGAATTCTGAAGAACCGGCAGGCCCTATTCCCACTCGAAGAGATCAGCGACTCCGATGTCGCTGAGAGCTGCCTGCGCTTCGCCATCAGTGACGAGGCGTCGCCGCCCTGTCCTCTGGGGGCGGCCGCGTTAGCAACCGCTAATGGGCTCGTTTCGCCTTCCGTGTTTCGGGCAATGGCTCTTGATGTATTCTATCGAACCGGAATCATCGGCCTGAAGCTCGAGAAACACGAGGGGATCGAGTGGGCCTACGCCGGCCACAAGAGCATCTCGTCTGCCGAGCAGGAACTGCCAGGCGTGCGAGTAGCCATTCACCAAGGGTTTTGGCGGACTCTCGGCGTACGGCTGCATTCGTAACAGCGGCGTTGTCCCCTAAAGGGCCGCCTCGTGGCACCGCGAGTACATCCTCAAGACTCCGTAGTCCTGAAGAACGGAGAACGACGAGAGGGCCTGTCGACCGTATGCGAGGCTCCGCGGCCGTTCGGGCGTTCTGAAGCGCCATCGGCTGCGCCCCGTTCGGGGGTAGAGCGGATGATCGCGATCCGCGCAAGAGATGTGCGGATCCGATCCCTTAGGAAACGATCCAGATCACGCCCTGACCGATCCCCTCATTCCCACGGTCATGGGATGGGGCCAGTTGTAGACGTTCCGCGGGGTTGAGATCATGGTGCGGGGCCCATGCGCAACCAGGCCATCCGCCCCCGCCGCGTGCACGACTTCGT
>NZ_JALCZA010000123.1 GCF_022690765.1 Anaeromyxobacter oryzisoli
GGGAGCCGCGCCCCGGCCGGCGCGGTCCGCAGCGCGGCGAGCCGGGCCTCGAGCCCGGGCCGCGCGAGGAGATCGCGGAGCGCCGCTGCGTCGAGCAGGCCCGGCCGGCGCGCCGCGACGCGCGCGTTCACGCGGTCGAGCCGGGCCATGCCCCGTCCCCGAAGAGGATCGCCGCGAGCTCGGCCTCGACGTCGGGCCAGGCGCGGTCGAGGCGCGCGGGCAGCGTGTCGTCCAGCACGAGCCGGCCCACGATCACCTCGATCCCGCCGCGCGGCGCCGGCGCGGCGTGGACGCGGGTCCGGGCCGCCAGCGCGGGATCGAGCCGCTCGAGGGCGGCGCGGCAGGCCTCCTCCGCGCCGGCGTCCACCACCACCTCCACGGGGCCGGGCCCGATCTCCGGGCGGACCTCGGCGAGGAGGCGCGCGTCGAGGGCGGGGCCGCCGGCCGTGGCCAGCGCGCGGATCGCCTCCGCGCGGAGGAGGTCGAGGGCTCGCCGCCGGACCACGAGGAGCGCCCGCTCGCGGTCGCGCGCCCCGGCCTCGCGATCGAGGCGGACACGCTCGGCGAGCTGCGCCCGCGCCCGCGCCCGGAGCGCGTCCGCGGCGGCCCCGGCGGCCGCCCCGGCCTCGGCGCGGATACGCGCCGCTTCGCGGACGCCGGCCGCGCGGATCGCCTCCGCCTCGCGGGCCGCCTCTTCGCCGATGACGCGGAGGAGCTCGGCGTATCCCACGCTAGCCTCCGGTCAGGATGAGCACGGCGACCACGAAGCCGAGGATGACCAGCGTCTCGGGGATGGCGAGCATCACGATGATCGTCCCGCGGACCTCCGGCTTCTCCGCGAGCGCGCCCGCGCCGGCCGAGCCGATGCGAGACTGGACCCACGCGGTGGCCAGCGCCGACACCCCCACCGCGGCGGCGGCCGCGAGCGCGATGAGCACCTTCTCCATGGCTTCCTCCCTCCGTGGTCACCCCGAGCGCGCGAACGGCCGGAACGGCACGCCCCCGGGGTCGTAGAACTTCTCGAAGAACTCGACGTAGTGGAGCCGGAGCGCCGCGATGGCCGGGCTGAGCAGCCCGAGCGTGAAGTTCACGGCGTGCAGCAGCACCGCGACGACGAGCCCGACCGCCGCGGGCCGGAGCGCGCCGGCGATGCCGTTCGCGACCTCCGCCAGCATCGCCGAGGCGAGCCCGAGCGCCATGAGGCGCGCGTACGAGAGGACGTTCCCGACCCCGAGGACCAGCTCGAGGGCGGCGATGGGCCCGCCGGCGAGGAGGGCCGCGAGGAGCGCCGCGGCGCCCACCCCGAGCGCCGGCTCCACGACGGCCCCCGGGAGCAGGCCGGCCGCAGCGACCCCGGCGGCGCCGCCCGCCGCCAGCGCGCAGAGCTTCGCGGCGCGGGCCGCCGCCTCCCGCGCGTGCCCGCCACGCACCGCGCTCGCGACGCCGAGGGCCATCCCGAGCGCCACATGGGCGCCGCCCACCGCCACGGCGAGCCCGAGGAGCGCGAGGATCGACCCGCGCCGGTGCAGCAGGAGCGGGCGCAGCCCGAGCCGCGCGCCGAGCTCGCCGAGCGCCTCGCCGAAGAGGATCCCGAAGATCGCCGCCGCCACCGAGCACCACAGGGCGATCCACGCCACGTCCCGCCCCACCGGCCCGCCCACCCCGCGGCGGCGCGCGGCGAGCGCGACCACGACCCCCGCGAGGCCGAACGCGAGATCGCCGAGCACGAGGCCGAAGAAGAGCGGAAAGGTCACGGCGAGCCACGGGGTGGGATCGAGCGAGCCGTAGCGCGGCAGCGGGACGAGGCCGAGGAGCCGCTCGAAGGGCCGGATCCAGGGCCGGTTCCGGAGGACGACCGGCACGTCGGGCCACTCCGCCGGCGCGGGGGAGCGCGCGGACACGGCGACGCGGTCGTCGAGCGCCTCGCGGGCCGCCTCGCGCAGCCCCGCGACCTCGTCCGCGGGCATGTAGCCCGAGGCCACGAAGGCGAAGCGGGTCTCACCGCAGCGCGTCGCCGCCTCCAGCCGGCCGCGGGCGGCGTCGGCGGCCGCGCGCGCCTGGCTCAGGGCGGGCAGCCACCCGGCGGCGAGCGCGGCGCGCTCCGCGTCGAGCCGTGCGAGCTCCGCGGGGAGGGCCCGCGCGCGAGACGCGAGGAGCAGGAGCACGTCCACGAGCGGCCGGCCCGCGTAGGCGGCCGGGAGGTGGATCTCCTCGACCCCGCGCTCGTACAGGAGCCCCGAGACCGCCCCGGCGTGAGCGCTCGGTACGGCGATGAGCACGCCGGTCCGCTCGTCGTCGAGGGGACGGGACTGGAGCTCGGCGGTGCCGTCGGTGAGGCGCGCGACCTCCGCCTCGAGGAGCCGCAGGGCGGTCGGATCCGTCCGGAGGACGAGGCCGTGCAGCTCGGGCTGGGCGGCCGGCGCGATCCCGTGGCGCAGCGGAGCGAGGGCGACCACCAGCTCCGAGAACAGCTCCGTCGCGGTCCGCTCCTCCGCGAGCGCGGCCCGTCGCGCGTCCAGACGGTCGAGCGACTCCGCCAGGCCGGAGAGCCACCCGGCCAGCTCCCCCGTGGTCGGCGGCGGGGGCGCCAGCCCGGCGGAGGCGTGGCCAGGCGGCCCGAGCCGCGTCGCGAGCGCGTCGATGCGGGCGATCGTCTCGAGGAGCCCTGCGCGGCGGCTGGCAGCGTCCGCCGCCGCCGCGGCGGGGTGGAGCGGCGGCGCGGCGCGCCCGGCGACGGGGGTGCGCAGCTCGAGCACGCCCCGCGCCTGAAGGAGCTCCAGCGTGGGCCCGAGCAGGTCGCGCGGGCCGAGGATCTCGACGCGGGCCATGGCGCGGATCATCGCCCCTCCCCCAGCGCCGCCGCGATCGCGCGCTCGACCGTCCGGCCGAGGTTCGCCCTCGCGCGGCCCTCGAGCACGGCGATCTCGGCGTCGAGGGCGGCCTGCGCCCGCGCGCGCTCGCGATCCTCGGCCTCCCCGGCGCCGGCGCGGATCCGCTCGGCGTCGCGCTCGGCCTCCACGCGCGCCTTCGCCACGATCGCCTCGGCCGCGCGGCGCGCCTCCTCCACGATCGCGGCGGCCTCACGCCGCGCCTCGCCGATCGCGCGCTCGAGCGCCGCCTCGTCCTGCTGGAGCCGCTCGAGCGTCTCCTCCGGAACCGGGCTCGACACCGCTCCGCGCCTCCTGCGCAGAGAGAAGCCCAGGAGCCCAGGCGAGGCAAGGCCCCCGCACCTTCCTTGGTGGGGTGTGACCGACGACCCCGAGGGCGCCGGCTCTACGTCATCGCCGCGGAGGTCACCTCGGGGTGCGCCCGCGCGAAGGCGACCAGCCGATCGGCGTACGACGCGAACGACGGGCAGGCGATGCCGGAGCCGGCCAGATCCGCCAGGGCGTTCCGGGTGTCGTAGCGCGTCCGCAGGACGAAGTAGTCGAGGGCGCCCGAGGGGATGCGGAGCAGCGGGTAGACGCCGGGCACCCTCTCGATCGCCCACCGCGCGACCCCGAGGCGGAGCGGGATCCGCACGATCCGCTTGCCCACCGCGCGCGAGAGGACCTCGAGGAGGGGCGCCACCTGGAGCGGCGCGGGGTCGGCGAGCTGGTACGTCTTCCCGCGCGACTGCTCGAGTCCGGCCAGGTGGGCGATGGCGGAGATCACGAAGTCGCGCGGGACCACGTTCACCTCCGCGGTGAGATCCCCGACGGTGGGCAGGATCGCGACGGGGCCCCGCTGACGGAGGAGCCACTGGATGACGAAGTACGGGCCGTCGAGCTTCTGCGTCTCGCCGGTGGCGGAGTCGCCGACGGTGATGGCGGGGCGGTAGATGGTCGCCGGGAGGCCCGCCCTCATGCGCGCCCGGACCTCCACCTCGGCGAGGTACTTGGTCTCCTCGTAGAAGTTGGCGAAGGCCTGCCCCTTCTCGAGATCGTCCTCCCCGAACGGCCCCGGGTGGCGGCCGGACACGTAGCAGGTCGAGACGTGGTGGAGCCGCTCGAGCCGGGGGCAGTCCGCGGCCAGCTCGAGCACGTGCACCGTGCCCTCCACGTTCACCTTCATCGCCGGCTCGCGCGGGACCGAGAGGTCGTACACGGCGGCGAGGTGGAAGATCTCGACGACGTCCGCCACCGCGAGATCGCCCGGCGCGAGGCCGAGCCCGGGGCGGGTGAGATCCCCCTCGACGAGCCGGATCCGCCCGGCGACGGCCGGGCGCGCCGCCGCGAGCGCCTCGGCGCGGCGGCGGGCCAGGGCCGCGAAGCGCGGCTGGACGAGGCAGACCGCCGTCGCCTCGGGCCGTCGCTCGAGGACGCGCGGGAGCAGCGCGCCCCCGAGGAAGCCCGGGAACCCCGTGAAGAAGACGGCCGCCATGCCGGTAGCCTACCCGACGCGGGGGCGGGTCTCCGGGGCCGGATGGGGGAGCGAGCGGGCGGGCCGCCGGGAGGCGGCCGCGGGAGGAGGCGCGGCCGCGCGTCGAGCGCGGAGATCCGGGCGGGCATCGACTACACTCACGCCGTGGCGAGGAGCACCGCTGACGGACGGAGGGCCGCCCCCCGCGGCCGGGAGGGCGCGGCGCCCGGCGCGCACCCTCGGTGAGCACGCACTCGCCGCCGCCGGGAGTCTTCAGCCACGCCGGCTTCGCGGAGGTGGCCGCCGCCCTCGCGCGTCACGCCGGGCTGAAGATCCCCCCGCACCGCTACCCGGAGCTCGAGCAGGCCATCCGCCGGGGGATGGCCCGCGCCCGGATCGCCGATCCGGGCGAGTACGCCCGCAACCTCGCGGAGGGGCACCTCCCGCTCGCCGATCTCGTCGGCGCGTTCACGGTGGGCGAGACCTACTTCTTCCGCGACGCCCCCCAGCTCGATCTCCTCTGCGCGCGCGTCCTCCCGGAGCTCCTCGCGCGCCGCCCGCCGAACCACGTCCTCCGCGCCTGGAGCGCCGGCTGCGCGTCGGGCGAGGAGCCCTACACGCTCGCGATCCTGTTCGACCGCGCGGGCCTCGGAGACCGCTGGCAGGTGCTCGGGACGGACATCTCCCGGCCGGCGCTCGCCCGCGCGCGCGCCGGCGCGTACGGTCCCTGGTCGCTGCGCGGCGCCGCCCGCGACCGCGCGGAGAGCGCCCTCGAGCGCGACGCCGACGATCGCTTCGTGGTGCCGGCGCGCCTGCGAGCGCGCGTCCGCATCGAGTACCTGAACCTCGCCGAGGACGTGTACCCGTCGGTGCTGAGCGGGACCTCCGGGCTGGACCTGATCTTCTGCCGGAACGTGTTCATCTACTTCGAGCGCGACGTGGTGGCGGCGGTGGCGCGTCGGCTCCACGCGTGCCTCGCCGAGGGCGGGTGGCTGTTCACCGGCCTCGCCGACCCCCCGCTCGGCGCGTTCGCCCCGCTCCAGTCGATCTCGACCGTCGCGGGCGTGGTGTACCGGAGGCCCGCCCGCGGCGAGGCGGCGGGCGTCCGGTGGACGCCGCCCGAGCGGCCGGACGCCGGGGCGGCGGCGGGGCCGCCTGGATCCCCGGTCCTCGCTCCACCTCGGCCACCACCCGCTCCGCCGCCGCGGCCGCCGCCCGCGCCGCCCGCCGCCGGTCCGGTTTCGTCGCCGATCCCGGGCCCGAGCCCCTCCGAACGATCCGCCCCCACGGACCCCCCGGACCCGCTCTCGCTCGCCTCGGCGGCGGCGCGCGCCGGGGACTGGGACGCCGTCCTCGAGCTCGCCGACGATTTGCTCGAGACGCCGGAGGGGGCCGCGACCGCCCTGCGCGCCGCGGCGAACTCCGGCGACCTGGAGCGCGCCGACGACCTCGCCGGCCGCGCCATCGCCCGCCACCCGCTCGCGTCGGAGCTGCACCTGCTCCGCGCCGCGATGCTCGCGGAGGTCGGGCGGACGGCGGACGCCCTCGCGGCCGTGCGCCGGACGCTCTACCTGGCGCCGGGGCTCGCGGTCGCGCACGCCGCCCTGGCGGGCCTCCTCGCCGGCCGGGGCGACGTCGAGGGCGCCCGCCGCGCCTGGCGCAACGTCCGCCGGCTCTGCGCCGCCGTCCCGCCCGACGCGCCCCTCCCCCTCGGCGATGGTGAATGCGCCGGCCGGCTTTCCGAGATAGCATCGGCCCAGCTCTCGCTCCTCCGCGGAGACCCGAACGTTGAGTAAACACCGACGACACGCGCCCATCGACTGGGCCGCCCTGTCGGCGCGGCTCGGGCGGGCCGGCGAGGAGATCCGCCGCGGCGTCCGGCCGTCCAGGGCGGAGGCCGCCGCGATCCTCGCGAAGCGCGCCCGGGCGCTCGCCGCGCCCGTCGCGCCGGCGGAGCGCGGCGGGACGCTCCCGGTGGTGGCGTTCACGCTGGGCGGCGAGCGATACGCCCTCGAGGCCGCCCTCGTCCGCGAGGCCGTCCCGGCGCCGCCGCTGGCGCGCCTCCCCGGCGCGCCCGGGTTCTTCGCGGGCCTCGCCAACCTGCGCGGCGAGATCGTGGACGTCCTCGACGTGCGCGAGCTCCTGGGCGTCCCGCCCGCCCGAGGCCCCCCGACCCGGCTCCTCGTCCTCGGCGGCGAGCGACAGGAGCTGGCCCTGGCCGTGGACACAGTGCTCGAGCTCCAGACGATCGACCCCAGCCGGCTCGCGCCGGTGCCCGAGTCCCCAGCGCGGCGACGGCCCGAGTACGCGCGGGGGCTCATCCCGGAAGGCGGCGTCCTGCTCGACGGCGCCGCCATCCTCGGCGATCCGCGCCTCGTCCTCGACGGCGCGGTCGCTCCGACGGAGGAGACGTGATGCAGAAGGAGATCCGCTGGACGCGCTCGCTCGGGTTCCGCCTGGGCGGCTCGGTGCTGGCCCTGTTCACCGCCACGATGCTCCTCATCGCGCTGAACGTGTGGATCCTCTCCGGCATCCGCGGCGAGGAGGACTGGACGGCCTACCTCGTCGAGGGCGGCGTGCTCCGCTACCGCGTGCTCGACCTCGCGGAGCATCAGTTCGACGTGGCGCCGCAGCAGCGGCCAGGGATCCAGGCGCAGCTCTCCCAGGCCATGTCGGACCTCGACGAGCGGTACCGCGTGCTGCTCGAGGGGAGCGAGGAGCGCGGGATCGACCCCATCCGCGAGCCGTCGCTCGTCCACTCGATCCGCAACCGCGACGGGATGTGGCGGAACGAGATCCGGCCGGTCCTCTCCCGCATCGAGGCGGCGCCGGACCGCGCCGCCGTTCGGGCCGATCTGGAGCACCTCCGCGCCCGCCACGAGGAGTACCTGCCGCAGATGCGCGAGAACGTGCGGATCGCGAGCGACGTGACGAGCCGCCGGATGCGCTCCTTCCTGTTCCTCCAGCTCGCCTTCGCGGGGCTCGTCGCGATCGTCCTCGCGCTCGTGCTGGCGCTCACGCGCCGGACCTCGCACCGGGTGCGCACCCTCGCGACCGCCGCCGACCGGCTCTCCGCCGGCGATCTCCAGGCGCGCGTCGAGATCTCGGGGAACGACGAGGTCGCAATCCTGGGCCGCTCGTTCGACGCGATGACGACCAAGATCCGCGCCGGCTTCGAGCGAGAGCGCGCGATGCGCTCCCAGCTCGAGTCGCTCCTGGCGGCGGTCCGCGAGACCGCCACCCGGCTCGCCACGGGCACGAACCAGATCGTGACCTCCACGAACCAGCAGGCGACCGGCGCGCAGGAGCAGGCCGGCGCCGTGACCGAGACGGTCGCGGTCGTCGAGGAGCTGGCCCAGATGTCGTCCCAGGCCGCGCAGCGCGCGGCGGCCGCCGCCGAGACCGCGAAGCGCTCGGACCAGATCGGCCAGGACGGGCGCCGGTCCGTGGAGCGCGCGGTGACGCAGATGACCGCGGCGAAGGACCAGGCCGACTCCGTCGCCGAGAGCATCGTCCGCCTCGCCGAGCAGACCCAGGCGGTGGGCGACATCATCAACCTCGTGAACGACATCTCGGACCAGACGAACCTGCTCGCGCTGAACGCGGCCATCGAGGCGTCCCGCGCCGGTGAGCAGGGGAAGGGCTTCTCCGTCGTGGCCGCGGAGGTGAAGTCGCTCTCGGAGCAGACGAAGAAGGCGACCGTGGAGGTGCGGCGGATCCTGGGGGAGATCCAGAAGATGGCCACCCAGTCCGTGCTCTCCACCGAGCAGTACTCGAAGGGCATGGCCGCGGCGACGGACGCGGCGCGCGGCGCGGGCGACAACATCCGCGCGCTGGCCGCGACGATCGCCGAGATGGCGGAGACGACGGCGCACATCTCCGCGACGGCGACGCAGCAGGCGCAGGGGCTCGGTCAGATCAACCAGGCGATGCGCGACGTGAAGCAGACCACGGATCAGACCGTCTCCTCGATCCGCCAGACCGAGCAGGCGGTCCAGGACCTCTCCACGCTCGCGGTGAAGCTCACCCACCTGCTCGCCGAGCCCGAGCGGGCGGCGGCCTAGCCGCCCGGGGCCTCGATGGATCCGGACCGCCTCCAGGCGAGCCTCCGCGCCACGTTCCTCGTGGAGCTGGAGGAGCACGTCCGCTCCCTGACGACCGACCTGCTCGCGTTCGAGCGCGCCGGGCCGGAGGACCGGGCGGAGCTGCTCCAGCGGCTGTTCCGCACGGTGCACAGCGTGAAGGGCTCCGCGCGCGCAGCCAGCGTCCCGCTCATCGAGGCGGCGGCCGCGCGGATGGAGGGGCTGCTCGCCGCGTCGCGCGAGGGGCGGCCCGCGCCTGCGCCGCCGCCGGTGGACCAGCTCCTCGAGGCGGTGGACGCCATCGACGAGGCCGGGCAGCGCCTGCGCGACGAGCGCGCTCACGAGCGGCGTTCGCTGGAGGGGCTCGCCCGGGAGGCACCCCCGGCCGGCCCCCCCGTGGCGGCGCCGGCTGGAGGCGGACCGCTCGGCTCGATCCGGCTCGACGTGGAGCGGCTCGATCGGCTCCAGGCGCTCGAGGCGGAGCTCCGCGCCGCGCGCCACGCCGGCGACGGCCTCGCCGCCCGGATCGGCGCGCTCCAGGAGTCGGTCCGGCGATGGGAGCACGACCTGGACGCCGAGGAGCGCCCGGTCCGGGCCGCGCTCGCCCGCACCGCCGCGGCGGAGCCGTTCGCCGACGCGGCGCACCGGCGGCGCGCGCACCTCGCCCGGCTCCGCGGCGAGCTGGACCGGCTCGGCGCGGAGGC
>NZ_JALCZA010000124.1 GCF_022690765.1 Anaeromyxobacter oryzisoli
GGCCCGGCCACCGCGCCCCGGCGATGCCGGCGGCGATGGCGGCCTCGTCGAGGCGCACGCCCGCGGCGGCGAGCGCCCGCAGCGCCGCCGCAGCGAGCCCCGCGTTGCCCCGCTGGTGCGGGCCGGCCAGCGCGATGGGCCCGGGGTGGTCCGCCGGGGCGACGGTGAACGGCGCGCCGCGGCGGGCGGCCTCGGCGCGGAGCACCTCGAGCGCGCCGGGCGGCTGGAGCGCGTGGACCACCGCCGGCACCCCCGGCTTGAAGATGCCCGCCTTCTCGAACGCGATCTGCTCGATCGTGTCGCCGAGGAGGCGGGTGTGATCGAGGCCGATCCGGGCGATGGCGGTCACGCGGGGCACCACCGCGTTCGTCGCGTCGAAGCGGCCGCCCAGGCCGACCTCGAGCACCGCCACCGACACGCGCGCCTCGGCGAAGTGGAGGAGGGCGAGGAGCGTGGCGAACTCGAAGTAGGTGAGCCGGTCGCCCTCCCCGCCCCCCTCGTGCCATGGGCAGGCCCGGCGGATGGCCTCGATGCGGGCGGCGAGCGCGGCGTCCTCGATCTCGACGCCGTCCACCTGGATCCGCTCGTTGAACCGGACGAGGTGCGGCGACGTGTAGAGGCCGACCCGGTGCCCCGCGGCGCGCAGCGCGGCGGCGGCCATGGCGCAGGTCGAGCCCTTCCCGTTCGTGCCGCCCACGTGGAGGATCGGGTAGGCGCGCTCGGGGTGGCCGAGCGCGTCGAGGGCGCGCTCGACGCGCTCGAGGCCGAAGCGGATCGAGAGCGGCTGGAGCCCCTCGAGGTAGCGATGGACGTCGAGCATGGCGGGCTCGTCCTAACACGACGGCGCGCGGCGCGCCGGCCCGGGCGCGCCGGCGCGACTCGCGCGCCGGACGGCGGCGCGGTCCGTCAGGCGGTGAGCGCCAGGAGCTGCGCGAGCCGATCCCGCAGCTCGAGCCGCGGGACGATCGCGTCGATCATCCCGTGCTCGAGGAGGAACTCGGAGCGCTGGAAGCCCGGCGGCAGCTTCTCGCGGATGGTCTGCTCGATCACGCGCGGCCCCGCGAAGCCGATGAGGGCCTTCGGCTCGGCGATGACGAAGTCGCCGAGCCAGGCGAAGCTCGCCGCAACGCCGCCGGTGGTCGGGTGGAGCATCACCGAGACGTAGGGGCGCCGCACGGCGCGGAAGCGGTGGAGCGCCGCCGAGGTCTTCGCCATCTGCATCAGGGAGAAGATGCCCTCCTGCATGCGGGCGCCGCCCGTGGAGGAGAACACGATGGCCGGGATGCGCCGCTCGTACGCACGGTCGAAGACGCGGGCGACCTTCTCGCCCACGACCGATCCCATCGACCCGCCCATGAACTCGAAGGCGAAGGACCCGATGGACACCGGCTCGCCGCCGACGGCCCCGACGCCCGACACGAACGCGTCGCGCAGCCCGGTGGACTTGAACGTGCCCTTCAGGCGGTCGCGGTACTTCTTCGAGTCGGAGAAGCCGAGCGGGTCCTGCGGCGTCAGCTCCACGTCGAGCTCCTGGAAGGTCCCCGCGTCGAGGACCATCTCGAGGCGGCGGCGGACCGGGAGCGCGTCGTGCGCGCCGCACGACGGGCAGACGTTCCAGTTCCGCTCGTACTCGGCGCGCGGCACGACCTCGCCGCAGCCGTCGCACTTGTACCAGATGCCCTCGCCCTTCGCGGCCGGGGTCGGCGGCGCGGCGGGGGTGGTGTCCTTCGACTTGAGCTTCTTCTGCTTGGAGAACCAGGCCATGGACCTTCCCGTCTAGAGCGTGAACGCGTCACCGAGTCGGAGCACGCGGACGTTCGGCAGCGCGAGCCTCGCGAGCTCCCGCTTCAGCTCGGCGAGGTACGCGGGCTTGAGGTGATACAGCAGCACCGGGAGATCGTCTCTCTCCAGCTTGGCGAGCTCGCCCGCCAGCGTGCGCGGCGTGAGGTGCCCCGCGGCGTCGGCCACCCGCTGGAGCGTGCTCGGGAACGACAGCTCGACGAGCAGGGCGCGGAGCCGCTCCTCGCCGTTCGCCGCCTTCCAGAAGCGCTCGGTCGGCCCGGTGTCGCCGGAGACGCCGACCGTCGCGCGGCCGTCGGAGAGGAGCAGCCCGACCGCCTCGACCGGGTGCTCCACCGGGACCGGGAGGACCGTGTACGGGCCGATCCGGAACCGCCGTCCGGGACGGAAGGTGCGGATCTCGAGCGCGGGCCGGCGCGGGTCGGGGAGCCGCGTGAAGTCCGGCCACAGCTCGCCGTTCAAGAGGCTCCGGCGCAGGGTGCGGGCGCACGCCGGCGACGCGTGGACGCGCACCGGCGTCCGGCGGCGGCCCGCGACCAGATCGGCGAGGAGCGGGACGTCCTTCACGTGGTCCAGGTGCGCGTGCGTGAGGACGATGTCGTCGATCCGGAGCAGCGCCGCGAGCGGGAGGCTCGCGGTCAGGGCGCCGGCGTCGATGGCCAGCCGGCCGTCCACGAGGAAGCACGTGGTCCGGTGGCGAGGCAGCTCGCCGCCGGAGCAGCCGAGGACGCGGAACTTCAAGCCCGCTCCCCGCACTGCGCCTTCACCTGGAGGAACTCCAGGAAGTGGCGCAGCTTCGAGAGATCCGGCACGAGGAGCCCGCCGCCGTCCAGCGCGACGATGCCCGCCTGGAGGAGCTTGTGCAGGACCTCCTCCGCCTGCTCGGGCCGGACGCCGACGTGCGCGGCGAGGTCCGCGGGGGCGACGGCGACCACGTGGCCGGCGACGCCGCGCGGCGACCGCTCGGCGGCCGTCGCGAGGAAGTGGACGACGCGCGACGAGGCGTCGTGGAAGAGCAGGTTCTCGATCTGCTCGTTCGCCTCCTGCACGCGGGCCGCGAGCTTCTGGATCATGCGGACGGCGATCTCGGCGTTGCCGCGGATCATCGCCTCGAAGGTCTTCGCGTCCACCACCAGGAGCCGCGACGCCTCCGCGCAGGTCGCGGTCGCCGAGCGGGGACGGTTGTTCAGGATCGACATCTCGCCGAGGAAGTCGCCCGGCCCCATCGTCGAGAGGATCTTCTCGACGTCCCCGACGCGCTTGGAGATCGTCACCCGGCCCTGGTGGACGACGTACATCTCGCGTCCTGGCTCGCCCTCCCGGAACAGCACCGCGCCGGCCGGGTACTCCTTCCCGAAGCGCTGGAAGAGCGGGTCGTCGGCCATGGGGTGCCCGGTGCTTAGCCGACCTCGCCGAGAGCTGTCAACGAACGGTCCGGCACCGACGCGGCGCGCCAGAGCCGCGCCACGCCGCGTCGAGGCCGCCCGCGCGCGCCCGTCCCGGTGGGCACGCCCCGCCTGCGTCGCGCCGGTCGGCGCCGCCTCGGGGGGGGGGCGCGCCGGCCCGCGGGACCGTCTCGTCGATGACGTTTTCTGGCCACCCGCCGCTGCTCCAGTACCATCCGTTTCACCCGCCATGCGCCCGTTCAACCTCTTCCTCGCCGCCGCCGTCCTCGCCGCCGTCATCATCTGAAGGGACGCGGGCAGGACGAAGGGCCGAAAGGACCGGGGATCGCCCCGGCGGGCGGGGCTTGCGGCGGCAGCGCCGTCGCGGTAGACGCCCGCCATGTCCCTGACCTACCGCGACGCGGGCGTCGACATCGACGAGGGCGATCGGCTCGTCGAGCTGATCAAGCCCCACGCCCGCCCCACCCTCCGCCCCGAGGTCCTCGCCGGGATCGGCGGCTTCGGGGGGCTCTTCGCGCTCGACGTGAAGAAGTACAGGGAGCCCGTGCTCGTCTCCGGGACGGACGGGGTCGGGACGAAGCTCAAGGTCGCGTTCGCGGCGAACCGGCACGACACCATCGGCCAGGACCTGGTCGCGATGTGCGTGAACGACGTGGCGGTCGTGGGCGCCGAGCCGCTCTTCTTCCTCGACTACTTCGCCACCGGGAAGCTCTCCGCCGAGCAGGGCGCGGAGGTGGTGAAGGGCATCGCGCACGGCTGCGTCCTCGCGGGGTGCGCGCTCATCGGCGGCGAGACCGCCGAGCTGCCCGGCTTCTACGCCCGCGGGGAGTACGACCTCGCAGGCTTCGCGGTCGGGTGCGTCGAGCGCTCGCGGATCGTGGACGGCGCCGCGGTGCGCCCGGGCGACGTGGTGATCGGCGTCGCCTCGTCGGGGCTCCACTCGAACGGCTACTCGCTCGCCCGCAAGGCGCTCACCGAGCGGTACCCCCTCGGCCAGCGCTTCGACGCCCTCGGCGGCAAGACGCTCGCCGAGGCGCTCCTCGAGCCGACGCGCATCTACGCGAAGGACGTCCTCGCCCTCCTCGAGGCGGTCCGCGTGAAGGCCTTCGCGCACGTCACGGGCGGCGGCCTCCCCGGGAACGTGCCGCGCAACATGCCGGACGGGACGCGCGCGATCCTCGAGGAGCGGCGCTGGCCGCGCCCCGCGATCTTCGACCTCATCGAGACTGAGGGGCAGGTCCCGCGCGACGAGATGTACCGGACCTTCAACATGGGGCTCGGCCTGGTCGCGATCGTGGCCCCCGGCGACGAGGCGGCGACCCACGCGGCGCTCGCGGCCCGCGGCCTCGCCGCGTGGACGGTCGGCGCCGTCGAGCAGGGCGGGCCCGGGGAGGCCACCTGCGAGGTGGTGCGGTGATCCGGCTCGGCGTCCTCGCCTCCGGCAGCGGCACCAACCTGCAGGCGCTCCTCGACGCGACCGCCGCCGGGCGCCTCGACGCGAAGGTGGCCGTGGTGGTCTCGAACGTGCCCGGCGCCGGCGCGCTGGAGCGCGCGCGCCGGGCCGGCGTCGCGACGGAGGTGCTGCCGTCGAAGGGGGTCGCCGACCGCGCCGCCTACGACCGCGCCGTCGTGGAGACGCTCCGGCGGCACGAGGTGGAGCTCGTGTGCCTCGCCGGGTACATGCGGATCGTCACGCCGGCGTTCCTCGGCGCCTTCGGCCCGAGCGCGTCGTCCCGCGGCTGCCCGCGGGTCGTGAACGTCCACCCCGCCTTGCTCCCGGCGTTCCCCGGGATGCACGCCGCGCGGCAGGCGCTCACCTACGGCGCGCGGGTCGCGGGCTGCACCGTCCACTTCGTGGACGAGGGGACCGACACCGGGCCCATCATCGCGCAGGCGGCGGTCCCGGTGCTGCCCGGCGACGACGAGGCCGCGTTGCAGGCGCGGATCCAGGTGGAGGAGCACCGGCTGTACCCGCAGGCGGTGCAGTGGATCGCGCAGGGGCGGCTCGCGCTCGAGGGGCGCGTGGTCCGCGTGGACGGCGTGGCCGCCGCGGGCGCCCCCCTGGAGAACCCGCCCGTCGAACGCTGATGGCGACACATGACCGGGTGGCGCCCGGCGCCCCCGCGTCATAGACTCCGCCGCCGTGGCGCAAACCTTCCGGCCTCCGGCGACCCAGCGCATCTACGACGTCTGCATCCTCGGCTCCCAGCTCGGCGGGATCGTCGCGGGCGCCCTCCTCGCCCGGCGCGGCTTCCGCGTGCTGCACGTCGCCCACGACGACCGCGGGCCGACCTACACGGACGGTGGGTACGCCCTCCCCTGGGGCCCCGCCGTCGTGCCGAGCCCGCGCTTCATGCCCGCGGCCGAGGCGGCGCTCGCGGAGCTGGGGCTCTCGACCGACGTCGCCCGCGTCCTCGAGCCGTCGGACCCCGATCTCCAGCTCCTGCTGCCGAAGCACCGCGTGGACGTCTGGCGCGACCCGGCGGTGCTCCGCACCGAGCTGCGCCGCGAGTGGCCCGGCGAGGCCGACGCGCTCGAGGCGGGCTTCGCGACCCTGTCGTCGCTGTACGACTTCGCCGGCTTCTTCCTGAAGGCCGCCCCGCCCCTGCCGCCGGAGGGCTTCGGCGAGCGGCACAGCGTGAAGAAGGCGCTCAAGCTCGCGTCCACCGCGCCGAACGCGCCGCGCGAGCCGGTCGGCGTCGGCCGCCCCTTCGCGGATCTCGCGGATCACGAGCTCGTCCGGAGCCTCGGGATCGTGCACCGCTTCCTCACCTACCTCGACGGCCCGCCCTCTCCGCTCTCCCAGGTCCGCCTCCTCGGCGGGGCGCTGCGGGGAACGCACCGGCTCGCCCACGGCCAGGGCATGCTCGGCGAGCTGATCCGGCGCCGGATCGCCGAGTCGCGCGGCGAGCTCCGCGGCGGCCCGGGCGAGCCCGCCCCCGCGTCGGCGATCGAGCTCGACGGCGGCCGCGTCGCGGCGATCCGCCTCGCCGACTCCTCCGACGTCCACGTCGCCCGCGCCTTCGTCATGGCCATCGACGCGGAGGAGGTGCGGCGCCTCCTCCCCGAGGGCGAGCGCGACGCGCGATCCGCGCGCGCGCTCGGCGGGATCCGCCCGCGGCGCCGGCTCTTCACGCTGAACCTCATCGTCAAGCAGGCGGCGCTGCCGCCCGCCCTCGGCGAGAACGTGCTGGCGCTGCGCGATCCGGCCGGCGGCGACGGGCTG
Organism: Anaeromyxobacter oryzisoli; assembly: GCF_022690765.1. Classification (GTDB taxonomy): domain Bacteria; phylum Myxococcota; class Myxococcia; order Myxococcales; family Anaeromyxobacteraceae; genus Anaeromyxobacter; species Anaeromyxobacter oryzisoli. The sequence continues at coordinate 6,433 of NZ_JALCZA010000124.1, forward strand.
GACAACGCCGTGTTCCTCCAGGTGCTCCCCGCCCGGCGCGACGCCAAGAAGGGGTCGCCGGAGACGGTGCCCGACGAGCGGGTCGTGTGCGCGAGCGCGTACCTCCCGGCGGAGGTCGCGACGCGGGAGGAGCTCGCGCAGGCCTCGGCCCGGATCCGGGAGGCGGTCGCCGACGCCATCCCCTTCTTCGAGCGTCACCTCGTGGGCGAGTCCGCGCCGGTCCTGAGCGTCCCCGGTGGCCTCGCCGCGGGGGTCCGGCAGCTCTCCCACCCGCTCTACGAGCTGGATCTCGACTCGACCCTCGGCGTCACCGGTCTGAACGTGCGCGGGCCGTGGAAGAACCTCTTCTTCGCCGGGCGCGAGGTGCTCCCGGGGCTCGGCATCGAGGGCGATTTCTACGCCGGCATCCAGGCGGCCGGGCACGTCATCGCAGCCCTGGGGCGCAAGGAGGTCCTGAAGTGACCCCTTGCCTTTCGGGCGCGGATCGGTAATATCCCGCGCTCCTTTCGGTTTTTTGGAGTCTCCACATGGCACGCCGCTGCGAGATCTGTGGGAAGGGTCCCCTCGTCGGGAACACCGTCTCCCACGCGAACAACAAGAACAAGACGCGGTCCCTCCCGAACCTCCGCTCGGTCCGGGCGAACCTCGCGGGCGAGGTGAAGCACATCCGCGTCTGCACCCGCTGCCTCAAGGCCGGCAAGGTCCTGAAGGCGGGCCGCGGCCGGACGGCGCCCGCCGCCCAAGCGTAGCGCAGGTCCTCGCGGCGCCCCGGTGAGCGGGACGTAGCGCGCGCTCGCATGCGCAGGCTCCCCGTCACCGAGGCGCCACACCCCAGAGGCTCGGACCTCGAGCGGCTCTCCGCGGGCCGCCTCCTGTCGCGGCTCCACGCCGGCGATCGGGAGGCGGTGCGCGCGGTGGGCCGCGCGTTGCCGTCGCTCGCGGGGCTCTCCGCGGAGGTGGCGGACGCGCTGCGCGCCGGCGGGCGGCTGATCTACGCCGGCGCCGGCACGTCGGGGCGCCTCGGCGCGCTCGACGCCGCCGAGTGCCCGCCCACCTTCGGCGTCGCGCCGTCGCGCGTCCTCGCGCTCGTGGCCGGGGGCGCGCGCGCCCTCCGCCGCGCGATCGAGGGCGCCGAGGACGACGCCGCCGCGGGGCGCGTCGCCGTCGCGCGGGCGCGGGTCGGCGCGCGGGACGTGGTCGTCGGCGTGAGCGCCTCCGGCCGGACCCCGTTCGTCGCCGCGGCGCTCGCGGAGGCGCGCCGGCGCGGCGCACGCACCGCCCTCGTGACGTCCAACCCGGCGGCGCGGGCCGCCGCCGATCGCCGGGTGGTGCTCCCGACGGGGCCGGAGCTGGTGGCCGGGTCCACCCGCATGAAGGCGGGGACGGCGGCGAAGATGGCGCTCGGGCTGCTCTCGACCGCGGTGTTCGTCCAGCTCGGCGCGGTGCGGGAGGGCCGGATGGTGGCGCTCGGGACCACCAGCGCGAAGCTGCGCGACCGCGCCGTCCGGAACGTGATGGCGCTCGCCGGCCTGGGCGCCCGCCCGGCGCGGGCGCTGCTCGACGCGTGCGGGTGGAGCGTGCGCGAGGCGGTGGAGCGTGCGGGCGAGACGCGCGCGACGGGGCGCGGGACGACGGGCCGCGGGGCACGGACGACGGGGCGCGGGAACCGGGGCACGGGATCCGGGACGCGGGCACGGGCCGCGGGTTCGGGTTCGGGTCCAGAAAGCGCTGAGGGGAGATCGGGATGCCGAAGAAGGAACGGACGCTCGCACCGGCGGAGCTGAACCAGGCGCGCGCCGCGCTCGCGCAGGCGCGCGGCCGGAAGCGGCTCGACGTGATCCTGGAGGCGCGGGATCCGCAGGCGCTCGTGCGCGCGCTCCCCCCCGACGAGGTCTACTTCACGATCCGCGACATCGGCCTGGGCGACGCCGCCGCGCTCGTCCGGCTCGCCTCGCCGGAGCAGTTCAGGACCTTCCTCGACCTCGACGCGTGGTCCGCCGGCCGCTTCGCGCCGCGCAGGGCCCTCCCCTGGCTGCGCGCCGCCCGGGCGGGCGCCCACCTCGACCCGACGTCGGCCGCGCGCTGGAGCCACAAGCTCGACGCGCTCGACGCGGAGGTGCTGTACCTGCTGCTCCGCGACGCGCTGCGGATCCACGACCTCGAGCAGGATCCCGACCCGGAGCTGACCACGGATCGCTTCCTGCGGACGCCCGAGGGGAAGTTCGTGGTCGAGTTCCTGGTGGAAGGCACGGAGTACCTGGCCATCCGCGGGATCGTCGACGACCTGTACGCGCGGGATCCGTTCAAGGCCTCGCGGCTCCTCTCGTCCATCCGCTGGGAGCTGCCGAGCGAGCTCGAGGAGACGGCGCTGCGCTGGCGCACCGGACGCCTCGAGGACCTGGGCTTCCCGACGATGGAGGAGGCGCTGTCCTGGTTCGCGCGCCCGCCGCGCGGGCCGGCGCCGCACCCGGCGGGCCCGCCCGCGCGCGCGCCCGGGTTCCTGCTCGCCACGCTCGAGCGCGGCACGCTGCTCGACCGCGCGGTCG
>NZ_JALCZA010000125.1 GCF_022690765.1 Anaeromyxobacter oryzisoli
CGGCGCGGACGCGGCGGGGACCGGCTGGGCCGCGACCGGAGCGGGCGCGGCGACCGCGGTCGGCGCCGGCGCCTCGATGGGCGCCGCCTCGACGGGCGCCGCCTCCGGCTCCTGCGCGACCTCCGGCTCCTGCGCGGCGACCGGCTCCTGCGCGGCGACCGGCTCGTGCGCGACCTCCGGCTCGGCGGCGGGCGCCGGCTGCTCGGCGACCTCGTGATGCGCCTTCCGGCGGACGACGAACCCGGGCCCGGCCGGCCGCACCGGCGCCGGCTTCGGCTTCTTCTCGGCGACGATCTTCTCGAACGCGGCGTGGGCCTGATCGTCCTCGAGGGAGGACGAGTGGCTCTTCACCTCGTAGTAGCCGAGCGCGTGGAGCTTCTCGACGAGCTCCTGGTTCGAGAGCTCGATACCCTGCTCCTTCAGCTGCTTGGCGAGCTCATGGACCCGCTTCTTGGACATTGTGCTGACTCCTAATCCTTACGGGGATTTCCCGTCAACTCGCCCCGCAGCGCGATCGCGTCCGCCTGGACGCCCTCCGACCTGAGCGCCCGGCCGAAGGCGCGCCGCTTCACCGCCCGCTCCAGGCAGGGGACGGTCGGGTGGAGCCACGCGCCACGTCCGCCGCTCCGCGCGCGGTCGATCACGACCCGCGACCCCGCCGCGACGAGGCGCACGAGGCCCGCCTGGGCGGCCTTGCCGCCACAGCCGACGCAGGTGCGGATCGGCGCGGACGTCATCGGCTAGGCCCCCGCCCCCTGCTTCGCCTTCTCGGCGTCCAGCTCGGCCCGGAGCTTCGCCTCCTCCTCGAGGTAGACGCCCACCGCGTGCTTGATCTGCCGGACCTTCTTGATGCCGAGGCCGGACGACTCGGCGAGCTTCATCATGTCCGCCTCGGCGTGCACCGCCTCGACGGTCGGGTAGCCGGCGAGCTTGAGCTGCTCGATGGTCTTCTCGCCGACCCCGCGGACGCGCGCGAAGCGCTCCTCCTGCGTGAGGCTGTCGGGGTGCCGGCGCGCCTCGGCGATGCGGGCCGCCTCGCGCTCCTGCTCGAGCCGCATCTCCTTCTCGGCGTCCACGATCGACTGCTCCCGCGCCTGCTTCTGCAGGCCGGGGATCATGTCCATCGTGAAGCCGGGGAACTGCGTGAGCATCTCCGGCGCCGCGTTCGCGAGGTCCTGCGCCTTGCGGAAGCCGTGCGCGTAGAGCATCTCCTGCGTCTGCTCCGGGACGTCGAGCGCGGTGAAGCTCTCCTTCGCGAACTCGTGCATCTCCTTCACGCGCGACTCGGAGTTGATGTCGAGCTTCCAGCCGGTGAGCTGCGACGCGAGCCGCACGTTCTGGCCGCGGCGGCCGATCGCCAGCGAGAGCTGGTCGTCCGGGACGATGATCTCCATCGCGCGGTTCTGCTCGTCGAGGAGGACCCGGGAGACCTCGGCCGGCGCCAGCGCGTTGCACACGAACCGGGCGTAGTCCTCGTCCCACGGCACGATGTCGATCTTCTCGCCGCGGAGCTCCTGCACGACGGCCTGGACGCGGCTGCCCTTCATCCCGACGCAGGCGCCGACCGGATCCACGTCCGAGTCGCGGGAGCTGACCGCGATCTTCGCGCGGCCGCCCGGCTCGCGGGCCGCCGCCTCGATGACGACCACGCCCTCGGCGATCTCGGGGACCTCCATCTCGAAGAGCCGCTTCAGGAGCTCGACCGAGGCGCGGGAGAGGATGATCTGCGGCCCCTTCGACTCGCGGAGCACGTCCATCACGTACGCCTGGATCCGGTCGCCGGCGCGGTAGCTCTCGCGCGGCACCTGCTCGCGCACCGGGAGCACCGCCTCCGCGCGCCCGAGGTCCACGATGACGTTGCCGCGCTCGAAGCGGCGGACGATGCCGGTGATGACCTCGCCCTTGCGGTCCTTGTACTCGTTGAAGACGTTCTCGCGCTCGGCGTTCCGCGTCCCCTGGATCATCACCTGCTTCGCGGTCTGCGCGGCGATGCGGCCGAACGACCGGCGGTACGTCTTGAGCTTGAGGAGGTCTCCCCACTGCTCGTCCTGCGCGCGCGCCTCGGCCTCGTCGTCCGGCCGGTAGTAGATCGGGAAGTCCAGCTCGTCGCCCGGCTCGACGTCGATCCCCTTCGTGTGCGCGAGCGACACCGGGATCATGTTCACCGGGTCGGCGATCGGGCTCTCCTCCGTGGGATCCGCGACGATCGTGAGGACCTGGAACAGGTCCACCTGCCCCTTCTCCTCGTCGTACCGGGCCTTGATGTTCCGCTCGAGCCCGAAGTGACGCTTGCCCGCGTTGGAGATCGCCTCCTCGAGGATCTCCACGAGGCGCGGGCGGTCGAGCCCCTTGTCCTTGGCGACCTGGTCGAGGATGAGGTTCAGGTTGACGTTCTGCTGCATGCTCAGTCCTTCCTCCGGAGGTCCGCCCCGGCGTCGTACTCGAGGTGGGCCTTCGCGATCTGATCGTGCGGGACGCGGTGCACGACGCCGTCGACGTCGATCTCGACGGCACCGTCCTTGAAGCCCCCCAGGACGCCGGTCCAGTGCTTGCGCCCCGGCGAGCCGGGCGCGGTGTCGGCGACGGGCCCGTAGGACTTCACGTGGACGCGCTGGCCGGCGTAACGCTCGAAGTCCTGCGGCTTGCGGAGGGGCCGGTCGAGGCCCGGCGACGACACCTCGAGATCGTACGCCTGCTCGATGAAGTCCTCGACGTCGAGCATCGCCTCGATCGTGCGAGACACCGACTGGCAGTCGTCCACGTGCACGCCGTCGGGCTTGTCGATGTAGACGCGGAGCGTCCAGCGGCCCGCGAGGCGGAGCCACTCGACGTCCACGAGCTCGAAGCCGTCTCGCGCCACCACCGGCTCGAGGAGGCTCCGCGCCCGCTCCGCGATCGACTGTTCTCCGATCCCCGTCATGACCCCTAAAAAAGAAAAAGTGGGCGACGCGGCCCACTTTCGTAACCCGGCAACGCCCGGGCGTAACCCGGCGAAGCCCGGGCCGAAAATGTCGGCGTGTCGATAACAGAACGAGCGACCCAGGTCAAGGAACGCCTTGTTCCACGGGCGCTCGAGCGCTCGCGCTCGTCCCCCGGACGGGGCCCGCGACGATCAGACGATCAGCGGATCGGCAGCCGGAGGCCGAGCAGCCACTCCCGGTTCCCGGCCGGTCCCTCGATCGGCGATTCGGCGTGCCCCAGCACCTCGAACCCCAGCTCGCGCGCCGCCTGCGCGACCGCCTCGAGCGCCGCGCGGCGCTTCGCGTCGTCGCGTACCACCCCGCCCTTGCCCACCTCGCCCTTCCCGACCTCGAACTGGGGCTTCACGAGCAGGACCGCATCTCCGCCGGGCCGGAGGATCGCCTTCACCGCCGGCAGGATCAGCCGGAGCGAGATGAACGAGAGGTCCCCGACCACGAGCTCGACCTGCTCCCCGAGCGCCGCCGCGTCGAGCAGCCGGGCGTTCTGGCGCTCGCGGACGATCACGCGCGGGTCGCCGCGCAGCCGCGGGTGGAGCTGACCGTACCCGACGTCCACCGCGTACACCTTCGCGGCCCCTCGCTGGAGCAGGAGGTCCGTGAAGCCGCCGGTGGACGCGCCCAGGTCGGCGCAGGTCTTCCCGCGTGGGTCCACCGGGAACACGTCGAGCGCCTTCTCGAGCTTGAGCGCGCCCCGCGAGACGTATCGCTGGGGGGCCGCGCCGGCCTTGAGCCGGATCGGCGCCTCGGGATCGACGAGCGCGCCGGGCTTGTCCACCCGCGCCTCGCCGACCACGACCGCCCCCGCCATCACGAGCGCCTGCGCGCGGGTGCGGGACTCGGCGAGCCCCCGCTCGACGAGGAGGAGGTCGATGCGCTGTCTCTTGGCCATCGAGACGCGGGCGATGCCGGACCTCTCGCCCTAGGCGGCGCCGCGCTCCTTGCGATCGCCCACCGTCGCCCGGCAGGCGGCGGCGATGGCGGCGGCGTCGATCCCGACCCAGGCGCGCTGCTTCGCCTGCTCGGCGTGGGTGATGAACTCGTCCGGGATCCCCAGCCGCTTCACCACGAGGCCGTCCTCGAGCAGGCCGCGCCGCTCGAACGCCTCGAGGCACGCGCTGCCGAAGCCGCCCGGCAGGCAGCCCTCCTCCACGGTGACGACCCGCTTCGCCCGCGCCGCCTCGGCGCAGATCAGGTCCTCGTCGAGGGGCTTCACGAACCGCGCGTCCACGACGGTGGCTGCGATCCCCTCGCCCGCCAGCGCCTCGGCGGCGGCCAGCGCGGGGCGGAGCGTCGTCCCGATGGAGACCACGCACACGTCCGGCTTGCCGGAGACGCTCCGCGCGACGCGCCCCTTGCCGACCGCGAGCGTGCGGAGCGGCTCGAGCGCGACGCCCTCGCCGGAGCCGCGCGGGTACCGGAACGCCGCGGGGCCGTCCAGCTCGAGCGCGGTGTGCAGCATGTGCCGCAGCTCGTTCTCGTCGGAGGGCGCCATCACGACGAGGTTCGGCACGCAGCGCAGGTAGGCGAGGTCGAACGCGCCCTGGTGCGTCTTCCCGTCGGCGCCGACCAGGCCGCCGCGGTCGAGGGCGAAGGTGACCGGCAGCCGCTGGAGCGCCACGTCGTGGATGATCTGGTCGTAGGCGCGCTGCAGGAACGTCGAGTAGATCGCCGTGACCGGCCGCACGCCGTCGCAGGCGAGCCCCGCCGCGAAGGTCACGGCGTGCTGCTCGGCGATGCCGACGTCGTAGGTCCGGTCCGGGAAGCGCTGCTTCGCCTTGATGAGGCCGGTCCCCTCGAGCATCGCCGCGGTGATCGCGACCACCCGCGGGTTGCGCTCCATCTCCTCGCAGAGCGCCTCGGCGAACAGATCGGTGTACGCCTTCGTCGCGGACGCCTTCTTCACCGGCTTCCCGGTGGCGACGTCGAAGAACGAGAGGCCGTGGCCGCGGGTGGCCTTGTCGGTCTCGGCGGGGCGGTAGCCCTTGCCCTTGGTCGTGACGGCGTGGAGCAGGATGGGGCCGTCGAAGGTGCGGAACTTCTGGAACGACTCGACGAGCCCCTTCACGTCGTGGCCGTCCACCGGCCCGACGTAGGCGAAGCCGAGCCCCTCGAAGAGGATGCCGGGCGTGACGAACGCCTTCGTCGCGGCGATCCCCTGGCGGATCATCTGGATGGCCTCGGACCCCTTGGGCAACGTCGCGAGGAAGTCCTTCACCCCCTTGCGCCACCGGTTGTAGGTGCGCGAGGTGAACTTCTTCGAGAGCCACTCGCTCATCGCGCCGACGTTCGGCGAGATGGACATCTCGTTGTCGTTCAGCACGACCACGAGGTCCCGCTTGAGATAGCCCGCCTGGTTCAGCCCCTCGAACGCGACCCCGCCCGTCATCGCGCCGTCGCCGACGACCGCCACCACCTTGCCGGGCGCGCCGGTCATCCGCTTCGCCTCGATCATGCCGAGGGCGGCGCTGATCGCGGTGGACGCGTGGCCGACGCCGAACGCGTCGTGCTCCGACTCCTGCCGCTCGGGGAAGCCGGCGAGGCCGCCCTCGGTGCGGATCGTCCGGAACCGCGTGCGGCGGCCGGTCAGGAGCTTGTGCGCGTACGCCTGGTGCCCGACGTCGAACACCAGCTCGTCCTCCGGCGAGGAGTACACGTAGTGGAGGGCGACGTTGATCTCGACGGCGCCGAGGGAGGAGCCGAGGTGACCGCCGTTCTTCGCGCAGGTCTGGATGATCTCCGCGCGGATCTCCTCGCAGAGCGCCGGGAGCTTCTCCACCGGCAGCTTCTTGAGATCGGCGGGGGAGTCGATCGAGTCGAGGAGGCGGTCCATGCGTCCTTCCTTTCGTCTCCTACTTCTTGCGCGAGAGCACGAACTGCGCCAGGGCACGGAGCGGCTCGGCGCGCGGTCCGAGTGGAGCCAGCGCGGCGAGGGCCTCCTCCAGGAGCGCCTCGGCCCGGCGGCGCGCCTCGGGGATGCCGACCAGGGCGGGGATGGTGGACTTCCCCGCGCCCGCGTCCTTCCCCGCGCGCTTGCCGAGGGTCGCGGTGTCCGCGGTGAGGTCGAGCAGGTCGTCGGCGATCTGGAACGCGAGCCCGAGCTTCAGCCCCACCGGGCGGATCCGCTCGAGCACCTCGTTCACGGGCACCCCGGCGCAGATCGCGCCAGCCACGACGGACCCCGACAGGAGCGCGCCCGTCTTGGTGCGCATCAGCTCCATCACCGCCGCCTCGTCCAGCGCGGCGTGCTCGCCGTCCATGTCGCGGGCCTGCCCCTCGACCATCAGGAACGCGTCCTCGGCGAGGACGCGCGCGAGCTGCGGGGCGCGGGCGTCGTCGGAGGCGAGGAGGTGGGCGAAGGCGAGGGACTGGAGCCCGTCGCCGACGAGCACCGCGGTGGCCTCGTCGTACGCCTTGTGCACGGTCGGCCGGCCGCGGCGGAGGTCGTCGTCGTCCATCGCGGGCAGGTCGTCGTGGACCAGCGAGTACGTGTGGATCGCCTCGATGGCCACGGCGAAGCGCAGCGCGAGCGGGTCGGCGGGATCGCCGCCGTACGCCTCGCAGGCGGCGAAGACGAGGGCGGGGCGGAGCCGCTTCCCGCCGCCGAGGAGCGCGTACTTGATGGCCGCGGCGAGCCGGGGGTGGCCCCGGTGCGCGTCGGCGAGCGCCGCGAGGTGGGGCTCGATCCGACCGGCGACCGACCGGAGATAGTTCTCGATGGAGAGGGAGTCGGACAAGGTGGGGGCCTTCTACCACGGAAGGCAGCCTTTGGGACGACACCAGCGGGGGGTCGGCGGCCTGGCGGCCACGCGGGACGGCGGGGACGGATTCCGCGTCGTCATCAAGCAGGGGTCGTGTGTACCGCGCCCGCGCGACGATCGAGGATCTCCCGGATCCGCGCCACGAGCGCGTCCATGTCCAGCGGCTTCGGGAAGTAGTCCACCGCGCCCGCCTCGATCCCGGCGCGCTCGTCCTCGACGCTCTTGCGGGCCGAGATGAAGATGACCGGGATGTCACCGAAGGTGGGGTTCTTCTTGATCGCCCGGCACAGCTCGAAGCCGTCGATCCAGCTCATCATGACGTCGAGCAGGATCACGTCCGGCCGGTCCACGTGCATGGCCGAGATGAGGCGCAGGCCGTTCGCCGCCTGACCGACCTCGAAGCCCTCGAGCTCGAGCGCGAGCGTGAGCATCTCGCGCGTGTCGCGGTCGTCGTCGACGATGATGACCTTCGGCTTCCTCATGCCCTCTTCGCCCGGCATCGGACGGCCTCACGGACCTCGGCCACCGGCGGGCTCGAACGGTACGGCCTCCTCGTCCCCGTCGGCGCTGCGGACGAGGAGCTCCACCCGGCGCTCCGCCTCGTCCAGCTTGCGCGACGCGTCCTTCGCCAGCCGCACGCCCTCCGCGAACTTCTCGATCGACTGCTCGAGCGTGAGCTGCCCGGACTCGAGCTCGCCCACGACGCGCTCGAGCCGCTCCACCAGCACGTCGTACGGCTCGTCCGCCGCCCCCGGCCCGCCGACCGCCGCTCCTCGCTCGTTCTCCGTCACGCGACCTCCGCTCTTCACCTGATTAACGGGGTCGCGAAAGGGGGTCAACGGGTGCCCCGCCCGAGCCGGCCGCGCTCGCCCCCTCGCCGGGCCTGCTCGTCCGTCCGGGCAGCGGATCCTCGCCCGCGCGCACCCGCTCGACCCGCGCGTCGAGCCACCCCTCCGCGAGCGCGACGCGCAGCGCGTCCCCCTCGCGCACGGCGGCGCTCGAGGTCACCAGCCGCCCCCGATCGAGCACGAGGGCGAACCCGCGGGCGAGCAGCTTCGCGACGTTCGCGGGCTCGAGCCGCGCCGCGAGCCGCTCCACGCGCAGCCCCTCGCGCCGGAAGCAGGCCGCCTGCCACCGCCCGAGCCGGACCGTGGCGGACTCCATCCGCGCGCGGAGCGCCCGGACCTCGGCCCGCGGCTCGCGCCGGGCGAGGCGCACGCGGAGCGCCTCGAGGGCGGCGCGCTCGCGCCGGCGCGGCGCGCGGACGGCGGCCTCGCCGCGGTGGAGCAGGTCGTCCACCCGGTGGCGCTCGCGGGAGAGGAGGTGCGCGGGATCGGCGAGCTCCGCCCGCAGCGCCCGGAGCGCGCTGCGGCGCCCGTCGAGCGCGGCCGCCAGGGCGCGATCGAGGCGGGCCCCGAGCTGGGCGGCGCGCGCGACGAGCTCGTCCTTCACCGGCGCGACGAGCTGCGCGGCGTGCGTCGGGGTCGCGGCGCGGACGTCGGCCACCAGATCGGCGACGGAGACGTCCGTCTCGTGCCCGACCGCCGAGACCACCGGCACCGGGCACGCCGCGATCGCCCGGGCGAGCCGCTCGTCGTTGAACGCCCAGAGATCCTCCTGCGAGCCGCCGCCGCGGGTCACCACCACCACGTCCACGCCCGCCCGGCAGAGCGCGCGCACCGCGGAGATCACGGTCGCCGCGGCCCCCTCGCCCTGGACGCGGCACGGCGCGACGAGGACCGGCAGCGTCGGGAAGCGCCCGTGCAGCACCCGGAGGAAGTCGCGGAGCGCGGCGCCGGTGGGGCTCGTCGCGACCCCCACCCGCCGGGGGAGGTGCGGGAGCGCCCGCTTCCGCGCCGGATCGAGGAGCCCGTCCGCCAGGAGCCGCTCCTTCACCTGCTGGAGCAGGAGCGCCGCGGCGCCGGCGCCGCGCGGCTCCACCTCCTGCACGACGAGCTGGTACTTGCCGTGCGGCGGGTAGATCTCCACGAACCCGCGGGCCAGGACCTCCTGCCCCTCCTCGAGCTCGAACGGGACCCGACGCGCCTGCGACGCCCAGAGCACCGCGCCGATGACGGCCTCGTCGTCCTTGAGCGAGAAGTACACGTGGCCGCTCGCCTGGCGCCGGAGGTTCGCGACCTCCCCGGCGACCCAGACGTCGCGGAACCGGGGCTCGACGACGTTCCGGAGCGCCCGCGTCAGCTCGCCGACCGAGAGCGGGCGCGCCAC
>NZ_JALCZA010000126.1 GCF_022690765.1 Anaeromyxobacter oryzisoli
GGGGCGGTCGGCGCGGCGGCGGGCGCCGGGGTGCGCATCGGCTCGGCGCGCGCGGCGGCGGCCGGCTCGGCCCGGGCGGGGACGCGCGGCGACCGCGGCACGGGCGCGAGGTACGCGGCGAGGTCGGACATCGTGGAGAGCGGCGCCCAGTCGCCCATCCCGGGCCGCCACACGAGCGAGTCGGGGCCGACGTCGCCGGCCTCCCACTTGCGCTTCACCTCGGCGAGCGGGAGCGGCCCCACCTGCGCCTGGCCGATGGCGACGTACCACTCGCTGGCCGGGGGCTCGGGATCCGCCGCGGGCGAGCCCGAGGACGCCCCGAGGCGCGCGGCCTCGTCCGCGGAGACCTGCTGCGTCGCGTCGGGGTCGCCGCCGGCCGGCGCGGCCGCCGCGTCCCCTGGTGCCGTGGAGGACGCCGCGGCGGGCTCGCCGAAGGCCTGATCGAAGGCGTCCCCGAGCTCTCGCTCGAGGGAGTGCTCGCCGGTGCCGACCGGCGTCGCGCTCGCCTCCGCCCCCTCGGTCGCCGCGCCCGCGGGCGCCTCCGCCGCGACGGCGCCGTTCTCGGCGGCGTGCCGGACGAGGATGACGTTGCTGCACTTCTTGCAGCGGACCTTGACGCCGTTCGGGCCGACCTTGTCGTCCGAGATCATGTACTGGGCGTCACAGCGCTCGCAGGTGAATTTCATGTGTGTTCGAACCCGTTCGGATCCTAGGTTTTCAGCCGTGCGGCGGTCAAGGAAGCGGCGCGCGTCAGGCGGGCACCACGCATGAGAGCCCGAGCCGCTCGCGCAGGGTGGCGTACTCCTCGGAGACGCAGAAGAGCGTCAGGTCGCGCAGCCGGGTCTCCTCCCTGAGCTTCGAGACCTGGGGCCGCTCCGCGATGACGGCCCGGCGCACCACCTCGAGGTCCCCCGCGAGGAGCGCGCCCGCCCGGTTCGAGGTCAGCTCCGCGCCGTCGAGGTACGCGCGGACGTCCCCCGGGTGCTGCACGTCGCAGTAGGCGCGGGCGAGGACCTTGAGCGTGTTCTTCCGCACGCCCTCCGGCAGGGTCCGCTCGAGCTCCCGCTGGAGGCGCGCGACCAGGTGCGGATCCGCGGTCACCACGAACCGGGAGGTCCCCACCGAGCACGCCGCCTGGAACACGAGGTCGAGCTGATCGTGCGGCATGAGGCGCGCCATCAGGAGCTCGGGCCGGGCGAACGCCATCGCCTTCCCGATGGCGAACCACAGCTCCTTCTTCGGCCGCTCCTCGAACATCTCCTCGGCGGCGAGGACGCCGGGCGGATCGGTCGACACGAGCTGGAGCCTCGCAGGGACCTCCTCCTTGCGGAACAGCCGGAGCCCCGCGAAGCCGAGCGTCCGCTCCACGTACTTGAACATGTTCGCGAAGAAGAGCATCGAGCCCTGCACGTCGACCTCGTCCTTCTTCGGGTTCACGCCGAGGTCCTTCTCCCGCTGCACGAACATCGGCCGCGCGTGGAGCGCGAGGAGGGTCATGATGTCCGCGAGCGGCCCCTTCAGCTTGTCGTGGAGGACGAGCGCCCAGAGCGCGTCGTCGAGCGGCCGGCTCGCCTGATCGCGGGCGAACTTCCGCAGCCGCCCCACCACCTGGACCTCCTCGCCGCTCGCCTGGCCGAGCAGGTGCACGAGGACCTGCGCCGCCGTGTAGGCGGCGTCGTACTGGCGCGCGCCGGCGTGGAGCGCGACCAGGGCCTGGGCGGCCTTCTGCGCCTTCGCGCCGCTGCGCAGGAGCTGCCGGTACGCCGCGACGGCCTCGCCCTGCGCCCCCGGCCTCTTCGCCGACAGGTCGGCGAAGATCTCGACCGCCGCCGCGTCCTCCGGATCGGCCCGCGCGACCACCTGGTACGCCATCCGCGCGCCCTCCTCGTTCCGGAGGACGTTGCGGTACAGGTCGCCGAGGGTCTTCCAGAGCGCGAGCCGCGCCTGGGCCGCCTCCGGCGTCTTGGGGAGCCGCTGCACCATCCGGAGGTACGCCTGCTCCAGGTCCGCCCACCGCTTCTGGCGGGCGAGGATCTCCTCGACCCCGGCGAACGCCTGGACGAGCCGCGCGTCCCGGTCGAGCGCCAGCTCGAGCTCCGCCAGGGCGGCGTCCTCGTCCTTCACCTCGTCGCGCAGGATCTCGGCGCGCGAGAGGTGCAGCCTCGCGGCCCGCTCCGGCTCCGCCTGCACCTCCGGGCGCTCCAGCATCAGCGCGAGCACGTCGGCCGCCTTCTGGCCCTGCCGCGTCTCCCGGTAGAGCCCGAGGAGCGCCTCGGTGACGGGCAGCTCGGTCGGGTCGAGCTTCGCGGCGCCGAGGAAGGCGTCGATGGCCTGGTACGAGTCCTTCAGCCGGTCGCGGCAGGCCTCGCCGATCGCGACCAGGTCCTCGAACTTCGCGCGCCCCTCGAGGAGCGGGAGGAGCCGCTGCCGCTGCTCCACGGCGCCCTCGAAGTCGCCGGTGGCCTCGAGGATGCGGACGAGGCTCCGGCGCGACGGCTCGTGGTTGGCGTCGATCTCGAGCGCCTTCTTGAAGGCGTTGGCGGCGCGGTCGAGCTCGCCGAGCTTCTCGGCGATCTCGCCGATCTGCCAGTGCGTCTCCACCACCTCGAGGTCGGTGAGCCCCTCGCGGTGGTGGATGATGACCGCGGTGAAGATCCGGAGCGCCTCCTCCCACTGCTGCTCCTGCACGAGGAGGTTCCCGAGCCCCTCGAGGCCCGGGAGGTAGGTCGCGTCGAGCTCGTACGCGCGCCGGTACGCGGCGAGCGCCTTCTCGCGCTTCCCGAGCTTCTCCGCCACGTAGCCCTGCCGGTAGGACTGCCGGCAGAGCTCCTTCGCGTCGCCCCCCTGCCCGAGCGCCTCGACGATGCCGTCGAGCACGCGCTCGGCGTCGGGCCAGCGGGCCTCGGCGACGTAGATGTCCGAGAGCGGGCGCGCCGCGGGGAGGTGGCCGGGGGTCCGCTTCAGCGCCTCCTCGTAGTAGCGCGTCGCATTCTCCCGATCGTCGCGCTCCTCCTGGTAGATCCGCGCCGCCTCGGTGTAGCGCTCCGTCTTCGCCTGGACGTCGGTCTCGTAGCGGGCCTCGTCCACCAGCAGCTCGAGGTAGCGGTCGCGGTTCCGCTCGCGCTCGAAGATCCCCTTCAGCGCCTTGATCGCGGGGAGGTGGCCGGGGTCGAGCTGGAGCGCGAGGTTGTAGGCCTCCTTCGCGCTCGCGGGGTCGAGGAGCATGTCCTCGTGGATCGCCCCCATCCGCACGTGGAGCTCGACCGCGTCCTTCGCGCCGCCGACGATGCGCGCCTCGCGCCGGAGCATGTCGAGGGCGAGGTTCCAGTTGCCGCTCCGCTCGTAGAGCCGGCCGAGCGCCGACACCGCGGTGCGGGAGTCCGGATCGAGCTTCAGGGCGTGGTTGAAGATCGCCTCGGCGCGGTCCACGCGCGAGAGGTCCTTCCACCACACCTCCCCGATCGCGACCTCCAGGGCGACCTGCTCCCGCCGGTCCTGGACGAGCGAGAGGTGGTGCTGCATCACGGTGATGAGGCGATCCCAGAGCCCCTCCTCGCGGTACAGCCGCTCGAGGTCCTTGATCGCCGGGGCGTTCGCGCCGTCGAGCCGGAGGATCTGCTCGTCGCGCTCGATGGCGGAGCGCGGGTCGTGCAGCTTCTCCTCGTGGATCGCCGCGCTCTTCGCGAGGATCCGCACCTGCTCGCGCGGGTCCTCGGCGAGCGCGATCTGCCGCTCGTAGACGCGGTTCAGCTCGGCGAAGCGGTCGAGCTTCGTGTAGAGCCGCTCGAGGCCCGCCAGGGCCTCGGCCGAGCGGTCGTCGAGCCCGAGCACCGTCCGGTACGCCTCGACCGCCGCCTCGTCGTCGCCGATCTCGTTCTCGTCGAGGGCGGCGATCTGGAGCTGGTAGCCGATCCGCGCCGCGTCCGTGGGGGCGAGGTCCCGGGCGCGGGCGAGGATGCCGGCGAGGTCCGCCCAGCGCCCCTCGCGCCGGTACAGGAGGGAGAGCGCCTCGAGCGCGGCGGCGTCGCCGCCGTCGAGCTCCAGCACCCGGCGCAGCGCCCCGATCGCCTCCTCCACGTCGTGCAGCTCGCCGTCGTA
Source organism: Anaeromyxobacter oryzisoli (assembly GCF_022690765.1). Taxonomy (GTDB): domain Bacteria; phylum Myxococcota; class Myxococcia; order Myxococcales; family Anaeromyxobacteraceae; genus Anaeromyxobacter; species Anaeromyxobacter oryzisoli. Next base: position 4,099 of record NZ_JALCZA010000126.1, read on the forward strand.
GATCCGGGCGACCTCGAGGAGCAGCGCCTTCTTCTCGTCGAGGGCGGCGGCCGCCTCGAGCCGCTGCTCGAGCGTGATCACGAGGTCGCGCACGCGGCCGCGCCGCTTGAAGAGCTTCGCCAGCGCCTCGAGCGCCTCCGGGCTCGACGGGTCCGCCTCGAGGGCGCGGCGGTAGGCGGCCTCGGCGGCGTCGGCGTCGTCCAGCGACGCGTCCTGCAGGTTGCCGAGGTGGAGGAGGAGCTTCGCCTTCACCATCCCGCGGGCCTTCTCGGCCACCTCCTCGAGGACCGCGGCGAGCTCCTCGAACGCCTCCGTCTCGCCGGCGAGCCGCTCCGCCTCGGCGAGCGCGGGATCGTCCCCCGGCGCCTCGGCGAGGGCGCGGCACCAGGCGAGGAAGCTCATCTCCTTCTGCCCGAGCCGCTTCTCGTGGATCGCGGCGACCTCCTCGATGAGGGCGAGCCGCTCGGCGGGGTCCACGAGGTGCGGGACGAACAGATCGCACACGCGCGTGAAGGCGCGCCAGTTCCCCGCCTCCTGGTGCAGCGCCCGGAGCCCCTCGTACGCGGAGCGGTTCGCGGGTTCCAGCTCGAGCACCTTCTCGAGCGCGGCGGCGGCGGCGTCCGGCCGCTTCTGCTCGCGCCAGAGGTCCGCCACGGCGAGCCACGCCGGGATCGCCTCGGCCGGCCCGCCCTGCGCGGCGAGCAGCGCCGCGCGCGCCTCCGCGGCGCGCACGCCCTCCGGGACGGCGCCGCCCTGGCGGAAGATCTCCTCGATGTGGACCAGGTCCTCGGAGCCGTGGGGCTCGAGGTCGAAGGCGAGCTTCGCCTGCTCCACGGCGTCGCGCTTGTGCCCGGCGCGCAGCAGCACGTCGGCCAGCTCGAGCCGGGCGTGCTTCACGCCGGCGGCGTCCTCCTGGAGCGGGACGAGGCGCCGGTAGACCGAGATGAGCGCGTCCTCGTCGCCCTGGGCGGCGTAGATGTCCCGGAGCGCCTCGAGGGCGTGGCGGTTCTTCGGATCGGAGTCGAGGACCGCCTTGTACGACTGGATCGCCTGCGCCGGATCGCCGAGGCGCGTGCCGAGGATCGCCCCGAGCTTGTCGTTGAGCCGCGCGATCTCGCGGCGGTCCACGGTGGCCTGGATCCGGACCCGGAGGTGCTGGGCGAGATCCTGCCAGCGCTCGAGCGCCTCGTAGAGGTCCTCGAGGGCGGCGAGCGCCCCCTCGTGGCGCGGCCGGAGCGCGAGCAGCTCCTTCCACAGCACCACCGCCTCGTCGCGCCGGCCGAGATCGGCGACGAGCGCCCCCATCTTCGCGAGCACGCGCTCCTTCGCCGCGTCGTCCGTCGCCGCCGCGCGCTGCGCGGCGAGGTTCTTCACGAGGTCCTCGCGGCGGCCGGCCCCCTCGTAGAGCGCCTCGAGGGCGCGCAGCGACTGGACGTGGCGCGGATCCGCCTGGACCGCCGCCTCGTAGGCCTCGGCCGCGCGGTCCGGCGCCGCGAGCCGCTCCTCGCAGAGCTGCCCGAGCCGGAACAGGAGCTGGACGCGATCGGGGCCCTGGGCCGCCGCCGCCCGCGCGGAGAGGGTGTCGGCGAGCTCCGGCCAGGCCTCGAGCCGCGCGTGGAGCCGCTCGAGGGCGGGCAGCGCCGTGGGCGCCGCGGCCGGGTCGAGCGCCAGCGCGCGCCGGAGGAAGGTGGCGGCGCGGGTCGGGTCGCCGAGCTTCTCCTCGTAGAGGGCGCCGAGGCGCAGCGCGACCGCCGCCGTGTCGGCCGGCGGCAGCCGGTCGATCTCGTCCTCGTAGATGGCCGCGAGCTCCTCGTCGTGCTCGCTCGCGGCGGCGAGCGCCTCCATGCGGGCCCGCAGGGCGGCGTCGGCAGGGTCCTCGCGGAACGCCTTGCAGAGGGCGAGGAACGCGAGCTCCGGATCGCCGAGCGCCTTCTCCCGGAGCTCCGCGAGCTGGAGGAAGAGCGCCTTGCGCTCCTGGGGGTCGGGCCGCTCGCCGGCGCGGAGCTCGAGCACCGCCGCCTGCTTGAGCGGATCGCCGCCGGTCGCGTAGGCGCGCTCGAGCGCCATCGCGGCGCGGGCGTTCCCGGGATCGCGCTGGAGGAGCGCCTCGAGCCGGGCGATGGCCTCGGGGTGGTCCGGACGCGACTGGAGCACCTCCTCGTAGAGGGCGAGCGCGCCCTCCTTGTCGAGGAGCCGCGTCTCCTTCAGCTCGGCGAGGCGCTGCCGGAAGGCGACCAGCGCGCCCTCGTCGCCGGCCTCGGCGGCGGCGACGATCTCGCGCTCGAGCACCTCGGCGAGATCCACCCACCGCTCGGCGCGGACGCAGAGCCGGTCGAGGCGCGCGAGGGCCTCGCGATCGCGCGGGGCGAGCTCGAGGAGGTACCGCAGCGCCTGGACCGCGCCCGCGGAGTCGTCGAGCCGCTCGTCGAGGACGGCGCCGAGCTTCCGCAGCAGGTGGGCCCGCGCCTCGGGCGCCTCCTCCACGGCGAGGGCGCGCCGGAGCGCCTGCGCGAGGGCGTCGGGATCGGTCCCGGCCTCGAGCGCGTCGATGAGCCCGACCAGCGCCTCGCGGTCGTCCGGGGCGAGGTCGAGGAGGCGCTGCCACGCCTCGGCGGCGCGGGCGGCGTCCCCCTTCGCCAGGCGCGCGATGCGGCGCTGGAACTCCGCGCGCGCGGCCGGCTCGCGGGCCCGATCCGCGTGCTCGGCGAGGAGGGCCGCCAGCTCGTCCCCGAGCCCCGCCCCCTCGGCCGCGCCGGCGGCGAGCTCGAGCGACTCGAGCGAGTCGGGATCCGCGGCGAGGGCGCGGCTCGCCGCGAGGAACGCCATCTCCGCGTTCCGGAGCGGGCCGGAGTAGGTGCGGGTGACGCGCCGGAGGAGCTCGGCGCGACGCGCGGGGTCGGTCTCGTTCGCCGCGCGCGCCTCGAGGATCTCGATGACCTTCGCGTGCTCGCCCTCCGCGGTGAAGATCGGCTCGAGGAGCAGGGCGGCCTCGAGCGCCGCCGGGCCGGTGGAGCGGGCGAGGGCCTCGAGCGCGGCGAGGGCGGCGGGGTGGCGCGGGACCTTCTCGAGCACCTCGCGGTACGCGGCCAGGGCGCCCGCGGCGTCGGCGAGCCGCTCGTGCCGGATCCGGCCGAGCCGGAAGCGCAGCTCCGCCGCCTCGGCGACGAGGTTCGGCTGGCGATCGGCGATCGCCACCTCGCGCCCGAGGACGTCGGCGAGATCCTCCCACCGCTCCGCCGAGCCGAGGAGCCGTCCGAGGAGCCGCAGCGCCTGCGGGTCCTCCGGGTCCACCGCGAGGATCTTCCGGTACGCCTCGACGGCGCCATCGCGATCTGAGAGGTGCTCGGCCATGATCTTCGCCACCTCGAGCAGGAGTTCCTTGCGCGCCGCGGGGGCGGGCGCGATGTCGGCGAGCCGCCCCAGCGTCCGGGCGAGCTCCCGGTGCGCGCCGAGGCGGCGGTAGACGCGCGCGAGCGCGCCGAACGTCTCCACGGAGGGCGCCGCGGCGGCGACCTCCTCGTACCAGCGGGCCGCGACGTCGGCCTTCCCGAGCCGCTCGGCGTGGATCGCCGCGAGCCTGCGGCGCACCTCGAGCGCGGCGCCGGCGGGGAGCCCCGCGCCGAGCGCGTCCTCGAGCGCCGCGGCGAGCGGGCCCCACGCGCCGGAGGCGGCCGCGAGGCGCTCGAGATCCGCGCGCGCGGCCGGGGCGTCCTGGCCGGCGCGCGCCGCGTCGGCCAGCTCGCGCGCCCGGGTGCGGAACGCCCCCTCGCGATCCCCGACCCGCTCGCGCAGCGCGGCGATCTCGGCGAGGAGCGGCCCGCGCTCGGCGGCGTCCGCCCCCTCCAGCCGCACCTCGAGCAGGGCCGCGAGCCGGCCCGCGTCGCCGGCCGTCCGCAGCACGTCCTCGAGGACGCGGGCGGCGAGCTCCCGGGCGTCGGCGCGCTCCACCAGCCGCTGCAGGCCGGCCACCGCCTCCGGCTCCCGCGGGCGCTCCGCCAGGACCTCCGCGTACGCCTCCACCGGGCGCCGCGAATCGGGATCGCCCTCGAGCAGCCGGGCGCGCCGGAGCAGGAGCGGGATCCGCCTCGCGGGATCGTCCGCCACCGCCCGCGCGAGCGCCTCGAGCACCGCGGCGAGCTCCGGCCCCGGCGCGTCGCGCGCCAGGATCCGGTCGAGCCCCTCGAGCGCGGCGACGTCCAGCGGGACGTCCGCGAGGACCGCGCGGTACGCCTCGGCGGCCGCGGCGGGATCGTCGAGCTCCTCCGCGAGCGCGCCCGCGTGCAGCAGGTGCCCCGTCCGCTCCTCCCCCGCGGCGAGCGCCGCGCGCCGCCGCGCCACCTCGAGCAGCTCGCGGCCGGAGCGGGCGGCCTCGTAGAGCTTCTCCAGGGCCTCGAGCGCCTCGACGTCCTCCGGCGCCGCCGCGAGGACCGCCTTCCAGGCCTCGACGGCGGCCGCGCCGCCGCCCTGCGCGGTCTCCGCGCGCGCCGCGCGCCGCCGGAGCGCGAGCGCCTCCGCGGGCTCCGCGCCCGCGGCGGCCTGCTCGTACACGGCGGGGAGGTCGCCCGCGTTCCCGGTCGCCTCCGCGAGGCGCACCAGGTCCTCCTCGACGCCGGCCCGCGCCGGCCCGCCCTCGGCGAAGGCGCGGCACGCGGCGAGGAAGGCGAGCCCGGGATCCTGGAGCTCCGCCTCGAGGATCCCGCGCAGCTCCGCGAGGAGCCCGGCGCGCTCGCCGGG
>NZ_JALCZA010000127.1 GCF_022690765.1 Anaeromyxobacter oryzisoli
CGCCCGAAGCGCGCCACGGCGCCCGCGGCGGCCCCGTCGGCGCCCGCCGCGCCGGCGGCCCCCGCGGCGCCGGACACGGCGCGGCCGACCGCGCTCGCGATCGCCCACGCCGGGCTCGACAAGAAGGCGGAGGACGTGACCGTCCTCGACGTCCGCGGCCTCACGAGCTACGCCGACTACTTCGTGGTGATGACCGCCGAGTCCGACCGGCAGGCCGGCGCCATCGCCGACCACGTCGAGCAGACGATGAAGGCGCAGGGCATCACCAAGGTGGGCGTCGAGGGGTACGAGGGCGGGCGCTGGATCCTCGTGGACTACGGCGACGTGGTGGCGCACGTGATGAACCGCGAGTCGCGGGGCTTCTACGACCTCGAGGGGCTCTGGGCCGACGCTCCGCGGTTCACGGTCGCGTAGCGAGGGAGCACGAGGCGCACGGCGCCCCGTGCTCCGTGCCCGTCACCGTCACCGGTCGTTCCGTGACCCGAGAGCCGGCTCGCGTGGCCCGTGGCCGGTTCCCGTGATCCGACGGAGACACGGGCCACGGAATGCGGGACGCGGGAGGCGGGCACGGGAAACGGTCACGGTCACGGGCACGGTGACGGGACCGGTGACGGGCACGGTGACGCTCCGACCCTCTTCACGGTACGAGCGGCAGGCGCACCAGCCACGCCGCGATCCCCGCCGCGAGGGCGACGGCGAACGTCAGCGCCAGCCGCGCCCGGCGCCTCCTCGCCACCGGGAACTCCACCGCGGTCCGGGTGCCCCGGGCGTCGGCGACCCGCGTCGCCTGGAGCGTCGCGAGGTCCATCTTCGAGAGCGCGATCTCCTCGGTGGCGAAGCCGCGGTGGGCGAGGAGCGCGACCAGCCGCGCCCGCGGGTGGGTCTTCCGCAGCCGGCGGGCGGCGGCGGCGTCGAGGGCGCGGGCGAGGTCCCCGGCGGACTTCCAGCGCCGCTCGGGGCGGCGCGCGAGGCAGCGCTCCACGATCCGGGCGACGCGCCGCGGGCAGTCCGGCGCGAGCGCGCGGAGGCGGCGGAACCGGCCGCGGCGGATGGCGCCGAAGAGCTGGTCGGCGCCGGCGCCGCGGAAGGGCTTCTCGCCGGCCACGAGCTCGTACAGCGTGACGCCGAGCGCCCACACGTCCGCGGCGGGCCCCGCCTCGTCGCCGCCGAGCACCTCGGGCGCCATGTACGAGGGGCTGCCGACCAGCATCCCGTCGCGGGTGAGCGCGGGATCGCCCTCGACCTTGGCGATCCCGAAGTCCATCAGCTTCACCTCGCCGTCGCGCGAGATCATCACGTTCGCCGGCTTCACGTCGCGGTGGAGCAGGCCGTTGAAGTGCACGTAGTCGAGGGCCTCGCCCACGCGGGCGCCCACGATGGCCGCGCACTCGGCGGGGATCGCGCCGCCCGCCTGCAGCACGCGGGCGAGGTCGGCGCCGTTCACGAAGTCCGTGACGAGGTAGAGCTGGTCGTCCCGCTCCACGAGGTCGTGCACGGCGACGATCGCCTCGTGCCGGAGCCGCGCGTACGCCCGCCCCTCGCGACGGAAGCGCTCCACCACCTCGCGCGAGCGCGCGACCTTCTGGTCGAGCGCCTTCACCGCCACGGGCCGGTCGAGCCCCTCCTGGAAGGCCTCGAAGACCACGCCCATGCCGCCGCGGCCGATCTCGCGGACGATGCGGCTCGTTCCGACCTTGCGGACCATGCGGGGCGAGGATCGCCCGCCGCCCCGCGCTCACTCAAGGAGTACATCGCCGCCGCCCGTTCTGCGCGAACGCTTGCGCAAGAATCGCGTCTCGGGCGCCCGGTACGCATCCGGGGGGGTTGGCAGGGGGGGTGGACAATCTGCTACACTCCGCGCCCCCTTCAGAAATATCGCTGTAAACGCAACAAGGCCCGGCAGTTGCAAGAGCAGTTTGACCTGCGTCACTTTTGCAAGGTTTGCGTGTGGCGGTCTCGCGGCGCGCCAGAGCGCACTCCCTGCTGACGAGGAGGCCCACATGGCGTCGAGGCGCATGGTGACGATGGACGGCAACGAGGCCGTCGCGTCGGTCGCCCACCGGACGAACGAGGTCATCGCGATCTACCCGATCACCCCCTCCTCGAACATGGGGGAGTGGGCGGACGAGTGGTCGGCGAAGGGCCGCAAGAACATCTGGGGCACCATCCCGAGCGTCTCGGAGATGCAGTCCGAGGGCGGCGCCTCCGGCGCGGTCCACGGCGCGCTCCAGGCGGGCTCGCTGACGACGACCTTCACGGCGTCGCAGGGCCTGCTCCTGATGATCCCCAACATGTACAAGATCGCCGGCGAGCTGACGTCGTTCGTCATGCACGTCAGCGCCCGCACGGTCGCCACCCACGCGCTCTCGATCTTCGGCGACCACTCCGACGTGATGGCGGTCCGCCAGACCGGCTTCATGCTCCTCTCGTCGGCGTCGGTGCAGGAGGCGCACGACTTCGCCGCGATCGCCCAGCGCGCGGCGCTCCACGCCCGCGTCCCGATCTGCCACTTCTTCGACGGGTTCCGGACCTCGCACGAGGTCGCGAAGATCGAGGAGCTCACCGACGACGATCTCCGCCGGATGATCCCGGAGGAGCTGGTCGCCGCGCACCGCGCCCGCGCCCTCACGCCGGACCGGCCGTTCCTCCGCGGCAGCGCCCAGAACCCCGACGCGTTCTTCCAGGCGCGCGAGGCCTGCAACCCGTTCTACGCGGCGGCCGCGGGCCACGTGCAGGACGCGATGGACCACTTCGCGAAGCTCACCGGGCGCAGCTACAAGCTGTTCGAGTACTTCGGCCACCCGGAGGCGGAGCGCGTGGTGGTCCTGATGGGCTCGGGCTGCGAGACCGCCCAGGAGACCATCGAGGCCCTCCTCGCGCGGGGCGAGAAGGTCGGCATGGTGAAGGTCCGCCTGTTCCGGCCCTTCGACGTCGGCGCGTTCACGGCCGCGCTCCCGCGGACGGCGAAGCACGTCGCGGTGCTCGATCGCACCAAGGAGCCGGGCGCGCTCGGCGAGCCGCTCTACCTCGACGTCGTGACGGCGCTCCGCGAGGGCGACCGGGACGGCCTCCGGGTGATCGGGGGTCGCTACGGGCTCTCCTCGAAGGAGTTCACCCCGGCGCAGGTGAAGGCGGTCTTCGACGAGCTCTCGCGCGCGACCCCGAAGCGGCACTTCACGGTCGGCATCAACGACGACGTGACGCACCTGTCGCTGCGGACCGATCCGGCCTTCGACACCGAGGGGAAGGACGTCGTCCGGGCGCTCTTCTACGGCCTCGGCGCCGACGGCACCGTCGGCGCGAACAAGAACTCGATCAAGATCATCGGCGAGGACACGCCCAACTACGCGCAGGGCTACTTCGTCTACGACTCGAAGAAGTCCGGGTCGGTGACGATCAGCCACCTCCGCTTCGGGCCCAAGCCGATCCACTCGGCGTACCTCATCGAGAAGGCGAACTTCGTCGCCTGCCACCAGTTCGGCTTCCTCGAGAAGTACGAGATGGTCGAGAACTGCGTGGACGGCGCCACCTTCCTGGTGAACGCACCGTACGGGCCGGACGAGCTCTGGGAGCGGCTGCCGCGCGAGGTCCAGGAGACCATCCTCGCGAAGCGGCTCAAGGTGTACGTGATCGACGCGTACAAGGTCGCCCGCGACACCGGCATGGGCGTGCGCATCAACACGATCATGCAGACCTGCTTCTTCGCGATCTCGGGCGTGCTGCCCCGCGACGAGGCCATCGCCCACATCAAGAAGGCGATCGAGAAGACCTACTCGCGCAAGGGCGCCGAGGTGGTGCAGAAGAACTTCGCCGCGGTGGACCACACCCTCGCGCACCTGTACGAGGTGAAGGTCGCCGGCCGGGTGGCCGGCGGCGCGCCGCGCCCGCCGACGGTCGCCGAGGTGGCGCCCGACTTCGTGAAGCGCGTCACCGCCCTCATGCTCGCGGGGAAGGGCGACCTGCTCCCCGTCTCGGCGTTCCCGGTGGACGGCACCTGGCCGACCGGCACGAGCAAGTGGGAGAAGCGGTCCATCGCCCTCGAGATCCCGACCTGGGAGAAGGACCTCTGCATCCAGTGCAACAAGTGCGCGCTCATCTGCCCGCACGCGGCGATCCGGCCGAAGTTCTACCCCGCCGAGGCGCTCGCGAAGGCGCCGGCCGGCTTCCAGTCCACGGATTACCGGTCGGCCGACGTGAAGGGCGCGAAGTACACGCTCCAGGTCGCGCCGGACGACTGCACCGGCTGCACGCTGTGCGTGCAGATCTGCCCCGCGGAGTCCAAGAAGGAGCCGGGCAAGAAGGCGATCAACATGAAGGACGCCTTCCCGCTCAAGGAGCAGGAGCGGAGGAACTTCGCCTTCTTCCTCGAGCTGCCGCAGGCGGACCGCACCAAGGTGAAGCTCGACGTCAAGGGGACGCAGCTCCTCGAGCCGCTCTTCGAGTTCTCCGGCGCCTGCACCGGCTGCGGTGAGACCCCGTACCTCAAGCTCGTCACCCAGCTCTTCGGCGACCGCGCCATCATCGCCAACGCGACCGGCTGCTCCTCGATCTACGGCGGCAACCTCCCGACGACGCCGTACACGCAGAACGCGGACGGGCGCGGCCCCGCCTGGTCGAACTCGCTGTTCGAGGACAACGCCGAGTTCGGCTTCGGCATGCGCCTCTCCATCGACAAGCAGAACGAGCAGGCGCGGGAGCTCCTCGCGAAGCTCGGCGCCGTCGTCGGCGACGGCCTCGTGAAGGAGCTGCTCGAGGCCGACCAGTCCGACGAGGCGGGCATCCAGCGGCAGCGCGCCCGCGTGGCGCTCCTGAAGGAGAAGCTCGGCGGGCAGGAGTCCCTCGAGGCGCGGTGGCTCTCGCGGATCGCCGACTACCTGGTGCGCAAGTCGGTGTGGATCGTGGGCGGCGACGGCTGGGCGTACGACATCGGGTACGGCGGCCTCGATCACGTCATCGCGCAGGGGCGCGACGTGAACATCCTCGTCCTCGACACCGAGGTGTACTCGAACACCGGCGGCCAGGCGTCCAAGGCGACGCCGATGGGCGCGGCGGCGAAGTTCGCGATGGCCGGGAAGAGCCTCCCCAAGAAGGACCTCGCGATGCTGGCGATGAGCTACGGGCACCCGTACGTCGCCCGGGTCGCGATGGGCGCGAAGGACGCGCAGACGGTGAACGCGATCAAGGAGGCCGAGAGCTACCACGGCACCTCGCTCGTCATCGCCTACGCGCACTGCATCGCGCACGGCTACGATCTCGCGGACGGCATCTCGCAGCAGGAGCGGGCGGTCGAGTCCGGGTACTGGCCGCTCTTCCGGTACGACCCGCGGCGCGCGGCGGCCGGCGAGAGCCCGCTCAAGCTGGACAGCCCGGCGCCGAAGCTCGAGCTCGCCGAGTTCGTGAAGTCCGAGACCCGCTTCCGCCAGGTCGAGCAGGCGAACCCCGAGCGGTTCAAGAACCTGATCACGCAGGCCCAGAAGGACGTGAAGGAGCGCTACGCGCTCTACGAGCAGCTCGCGCGGGCGATGACCCCGGCGAACCTCGTCCCCGGCGCGGCGTCGAAGCCGCGGGCGTAGCCTCCCGGCGCCAAGATGTGAAGGACGTGAAGGCGGCCCGGTCCCGCTCCGCGCGGGGCCGGGCCGTCGTGCGTTCGGCTTGGGCTAGCTCGTCAGGCCGGGCGGCGCCCGGCCCGGAGGGTCATCATCAGAAGATCGGGACGAGGTGATAGCCCTGGGCCTGGTAGCCGATGAGCGAGATGAAGCCGTCGGCCACGACCTTCAGCTCCGGCAGCAGCGTCGCGTCGTCCACCTTGAATACCTGCGTCGCGATGGCGCACACCTCGAGGGCGTCGCCCTGGACCTTCAGCGCGTGCACGGCGCGGGCGATCTCGGGGAGCGCGGCGAGCTCCTCGGGCGTCGCCTGGGCGGGCGGCACGGTCGAGAGGAACCTCACGCTCGGGCCGATGATCACGACCTTGAAGTCGGCGGCGACGCCCTGCCGGACGAGGTTCTCCCGGGTGCCGGCGAGGAGCTTCAGGTACATCGCGAGCTTCTTGGCGTCGCCGAGATCGACGAGGAACACGGCCTTGCCGGTCTTCACGCCCCGCAGCGCGTCGGCGTTGCCGTAGGCGGCGGCCCGGGCGGGCGGCGCGGCGCGGGCCGCCGGCGCGGCGAGCGTGGCCAGCGCGACGGCGACCGCCAGGACGAGGTGTGACAGCTCCTTCTTCGTGAAGCTCATGGGTGCGGACTCCTCCAGGGTTCGTTCGAGCGCCCGCGCCCATCCCGATCACCAGCGACCAGGCGGGCCCGGGCACGGCCATCCTATAGACAGATCGGTCTACTCGATCCAGTCGAAATAATCGGGTAGTGGCGCTGAAGACGAGAAATCATGAAGACCCAGTGGTATACAGGGAGGAGGATGCCGGAAAAGCCATGTCGCCGCGCGAGAGGCTGATCGAGACCGCCGCCGAGCTCTTCTACCGGCGCGGCTGCCACGCGGTCGGTATCGACACGATCCTGGCCGAGGCGGGCGTGGCGAAGATGACGCTCTACCGGCACTTCCGCTCCAAGGACGAGCTGCTCCTCGCCGCGCTGCGGCGCATGGACGAGCGCTTCCGCAACGACTTCATGGCGGCGGTGGAGCGCCGGGCCGCCACGCCCGTCGCGCGGCTGGACGCGCTCTTCGACGTGGTGCGCGACTGGGTGCGGGGGAAGGACTTCTTCGGCTGCCCCTTCATCAACGTGACCGCCGAGTTCGCCGCCCAGGACGACCCGGTCCACGCGGCGGCCGCGGAGCACAAGCGGCTCGCCCTCGCCTTCATCGAGCGGCTGGCCGCCGAGGCCGGCGCCGCCGACCCCCGCGGCCTCGCGCGGGCGCTCAAGGTCCTGCTCGAGGGCTGCACCGTGCTCGCCCAGGTGACCGGGCAGAGCGAGTTCGTGGACGACGCGCAGCTCGCCGGGCGGCTGGTGCTCCGCGAGGCGCTCCGGGCCGGGGGGCCCGCGCCGGCGTCCGGCGCGGAGTGCGCGGCTCCGCTCCGTCCCACGCGCTGACCACGCCCTGCCGTCCTCGTCCCGGCGCGGGCCGCACCCGTAGGTCGGGGGGCGGGGACAACCCGTGGGTCACCGGGACGCCGACCGAGCGTCGAATGATGCAACCGCAACGACGGGGAGATCTCCCGCCCGTGGGCGCGGCCCCGCCCTTGCACTCGGCCGCCGAACGGAGGGTCGAATGGCGGGGTGTCCATACTTCGAGCGCTGCGGGCTGCACCAGAACCTCGGGATGCAGGCCGCCATCCGGGTCTGGCGGAGCTTCTACTGCGACGGCGTCCACACGCGCTGCGAGCGCTTCAAGCTCGCGGAGGCCGGCGTCGAGGTCCCGCCCCGGCTCCTCCCGAACGGCCGCCTCCTCGAGTCGCCCGATCGCGTGCCGGAGCGCCGAGGCCGGGTGGCGTGAGCTAGACTCCCGCAGATCCGATTCCCGCCTCGCGCGTTCTCACCAGCGAGGTCCGAGGCCGCTTGGACGAGAGCGACGAGAGGCTGATGCTCCGGTTCCAGGCCGGCGACCCGCGGGCCTTCGAGGTCCTGGTGCGCCGCCATCGCACGCCCGTCTTCTCGTTCCTGCTCCGGCTGACCGGCGACCGCGGCCGCGCCGAGGATCTCTGCCAGGAGGCGTTCCTGAAGGTGATCAAGGGGGCGGAGCGCTGGGAGGAGCGGGCGCGCTTCGCGACCTGGCTCTACGCGATCGCGCGAAACCTCGCGGTGGACGAGGCCCGCCGCGTCGCCTTCCGCCGGGCGGAGCCGCTCGACGGCCCGGCGGCGCGCGCCGCCGAGGTGCCGTCCGGCGGACCGTCCCCCGAGCGCGCCGCCGACGCCGCCCTGGTCCGGCCGAAGCTCGAGGCGGCCGTCGCGGCGCTCCCGGCGGAGCAGCGCGAGGTGTTCCTCCTGCGCGAGCAGACCGGCCTCAGGTTCTCCGAGATCGCGGCGGTGACCGGCACGCCCGAGAACACGGTGAAGAGCCGGATGCGCTACGCCCTGGAGGCGCTCCGCCAGGAGCTCGCCGCGCTCGGCGTCACCCCGGAGACGGCGTCGCCGCCGTGGAGCGCGGCCCGATGACACACGAGACCGCACGGGAGGCGCTGCTCGACCTCGCCTACGGCGAGCTCCCGGCGCGCGAGGCGCGCGAGGTGGAGGCGCACGCCGCCGGCTGCGACGAGTGCGGCGCGGCGCTCCGGCGCCTCCGGGAGACGCGCGCGCTCGTGTCGGCGCTGCCGCCCGAGCCGGCGCCGGAGGCGGGGGAGCGGATCCTGCTCGCCGCCGCGCGCGAGGCGGTCCGGGACCGCCGCCGGCGCCGGTGGATGCCGTCCTGGCTCTGGCGCGGGACCATCGCCGCGGTGACCGCGGCGGCGGCCGTCGCGCTGTCGTACCGGCTGTACGCGCTGCGGCCGGCGCGGCTCGAGCGGGAGGATCCGGACGCGCTCCTGGGCGCCGCGCCGGAGCGAGCGCCGACGCAGGCGGCCCGGCCGGACGGGGAGGCGAAGGCGGAGGCGAGCGGCGGCGCGAGCACGAGCGGCGCGCTCGCGCACGCGCCGGCAGCGGGGGAGCGGCAGACGGACGGAGCGGCGTCGGCGAGCCGGCTCGACGAGCGCTCCGTCGTCACCCGCCGGAAGGAGCCGGCGCCGTCCGCGCCGCCGGCGGAGGAGCGCGCCGCGGCGGAGCGGGAGGTGCCCGAGCCG
>NZ_JALCZA010000128.1 GCF_022690765.1 Anaeromyxobacter oryzisoli
GGCGCCGGATCGGGCGCGCGCGGGCGAGGGCACGGCCGGGCCGCGCCGGCACGGCCGCCGGTCACCGGCCGCGCGCCCGCTCGCCTCCTGCGCGCCACGCGCGGGACGCGGTCAGCGGATGGGGACGAAGCGGCGGGCGACCACGTCCTGCGAGGCGGGCGACACCACGAAGTCGAAGAACTCCTTCAGCGCTCCGGTGGGGGGCGCGCGGGTCACGAGGAGCATCGGGCGGGAGAGGAGGTAGCGCCCGGAGCGCACCTGGTCGGGCGCCGGCAGGAGGCCGTCGAGCGGGACGGCGCGGACCCCGGGGATCGCGTACGCCATCGTCGCGGCGGTGACGACGCCGGGCTCGCGCAGCGCGAGCTGCAGGCAGTCGGCGGGGTCGTCCAGCTCGCGGACCGGACCGTACGGCTCGCCGTCGAGCGCCACCGTACGCACCGTGTCGAGCGTCGCGCGCTTGCTCGCGAGCCGCTCGGTGCAGACGGTGACCGGCACGTCCGCCCCGCCGACCTGCTTCCAGCTCCGGATCCGGCCGGTGTAGATCGCCTTGAGCTGCGCGCGGGTCAGTCCCTGGACGGCGCTCGCGTCGCTCACGAAGATCCCGAGCGCGTCGTAGCCGATCAGCACCACGTGCGGCGCCCGGGCCAGCTCCGCCTCCGTCAGGTTCCGGGTCACGCCCGCGACGCTCACCTGCCCCGCGAACATCGCGTCGAGCCCCTTGCCGGCGCCGCTCCGCTCGATGCGCGCGAACCGGTGCCCGGTGCTCCGCTCGAACAGCGGCAGCGCCTCAGGCAGGATGCGGTTCGAGATCGTGGTCGCGCCGTCGTAGCTCAGCGGCTCCTCGCGCTGCGGCTCGGACCGCGAGGGCCGGCTGCACGCGCAGAGCGCCACCGCGAGCGCAGCGATCGACTGACGTGGCGACATCCGGGCTCCTCCCTCGTGGGACCTCCCAAAGTCCTATCAGGGTGCCCCTTTCGGATGGAAGAGCTCCGCATGCGGATTCGTACGCACCCACCCGAGGGCGGAGGCCGGGGTCGGCGCGTACCCGCCGCGCAGGCAGGGAGCGTGAGGCGCGAAGAGCTCGACGCGAGCGGGGGACACCTTCAGGCGAGGGCGTCCACGAGGCGGGACTCCCGAGCCTCGTGGTCCATGATCCGGCTCGTGAGCTCGGCGGCGAGCGGGCCGAGGTCGCCCGCGGCGAGGGAGCCCGGACCACGGGTGCGCTCGAGGAGCGCCGCGAGCTGGCCGAGGATCTGCCGGTGCTCGTCGGCCATCCGCGCGAGCTCCTCGCGGCGGCCCGGCCCGTTCGTCGCGAGGAGCCCGTACAGCCCCTTCGCGTGCTCCTCGTGCGCGAAGTGCTCGCTGAGCTGCTGGAACAGCTCGTCGAGCGCCGCCGAGATCGCCGCCGATCCGGTGGAGCGCTCGATCCGGAGCACGAGCTCGCGCAGGCGCGCGTGGTCCGCCTCGACGGCGCGCTGGACCTGCTCGACGCCGTGCGTCGGCGGCGCCCGGTCCGCGCCTCGGCGCTGCACCCGCACCCGCTCCGGCGCCGCGTCGCGCGCGAGGGGGCCGCCGCCGCCGGCCACGATCGCGGCGACGCGGGCGAGATACCCGGCGCCGGCCGCGCGCCGACCGCCGCCGGCGGGGGAGCCGTGCCGCGCCGGCTCGAGCTCCCGCTGCCGGAGCTCCGCGAAGGCCGCCATCCCGCGCGCCTCGAGCCGCCGGGCGGAGTGGTCCAGCGCGCGAAGCCCGGCGAGCGTCGCGAGCTGGAGCCGGTACCCCATGGCGCAGAGCTCTCGCTGGAACCGCGCGCCGGTCGCGGCGTCGAGGCGCCGCGACCGGGCGAGCGGCGCGCAGTCGTAGGCGAGGAGCTTCCCGGGGAAGCGGGCGTGGATCCCCTCCGCGAACCGCCGCGCCTCGTGCAGGTCGGGCGCCAGCGCCTCGCACCAGATCAGATCCGCGTGCGGCGCGTAGGCGAGCCCGCGCGCGATGGCGGCGTCGAGGCCGCCGCGGAAGCGGTGGAAGCCCTCCGCGGACCGCTCGCCCGGCACGAGGAAGGGGGCGTCGCGGGGATCCGCGTCGCTGGTGACGAGGGCCGCGCCCGTCGCGACGGTGCGCGCCACGAGCACCGTGGGGACGTCCGCCACGTCCGCCGCGAGGCGCGCGGCGGTGAGGGTGCGGACGAAGGTCGAGGTCGGCACGAGCACCTTCCCGCCGGGGCGGCCGCGCCGCTCCGCGCTCGCCACCTCGTCGCCGAGGTGCACGGCCGCCGCGCCCGCCTCGATCGCGTCCTTCACGCGCTCGAAGGCGTCGAGCGGCCGACCGGCGCCGGCCTCCACCCCGGCGACGACGGGGGCGAACCAGTACGTCCCGTGCCGGCCCTCCGCGTGCTCGCGCTGGTCGGCGCGCTGGAGGGCGCGGTTGATGCGCCGGACCCGCTCGGCGATCGAGCTCGCCCCCGGGCGGTTCCGGCCGGGGCAGGCGTCGGCGTTGGCGTCGGCCGGGAGGCGGCCGGCGTGCACCGCCTGGAAACCTGCCTTCACCATCTGCGCGGCCTGGCCGCCGGTGAGCGCGCAGAGCGCGTTCACGTACGGCTCCGAGTGGAGCAGCGCCCAGAGCCGCTCCGCGCCCATCCGCGCGAGCGTGAGCTCGATCCGCACCGATCCGCGCAGCCGCTCGACGTCCGCGCGACCGTGACCGCGGACGATCCCCTCCCAGCGCCGCGGATCGGGGTGTGCCGGCGCCGCGGACCCCGCCGCGTCGGACGCCGCGCGGGGGTCCGCTTGGGCAGGGCCCGCCTGGGCGGGGCTCGCCTCGAGGAGCCCGTAGCCGCGGACCGTGAGGAGCTCGCCGAGCTCGGGCCCGGTGCTCGCACGCTCGAACAGCGCGCGGGCCTCCTCGAAGCGCCCCGCCGCGAAGCGCGCGTCGCCCACCTCGAGCCGGATCCGGTCCACCTCCTCCGCGACGATCGTCCGGAGCCGCTCGACGGTCAGGGCCTGCCCGTCCTCCATGGGCGCGCCGTGGTGGATCCACTGCCACGCCAGGGCGCAAGAGAGCTCCGCGGTGGCCACGTCCTCCAGGACGCCGTGGAGCGGGATCCGGCCCGAGCCGTGGAGCCAGGCCGCGAGGATCCGGATCGAGGCGCGGACGCTCAGGCGGAGGCCGGCCTCGGTGCGCGCGCCCTGCGGCGGCCGGAGCAGCTCGTCGGCGGTGACACGCGCCGCCTCGCGCCGGCGGCGGAGCGGGTTCGGCGTCTTCACGCGCTCGTCGAAGATCGCCCTCGCGACGGGGACGAGGCCGGGGTGCGCGACCCGCGTCCCGTCGTGACCGTCGGCCACCTCGCGGAGCACGCAGGCGCGGACCGCGGCGAGGGCGCGCGCGTCCGCCCCCGGGCCGCCTCCCGCCAGGAGCCGCGCGGCCGGGCCGCCCAGCGCGTGGACGCCGCGCCGGTGGCACGTCTGGACGAGGAGCCGCGCGTGAGCCCGGAGGAAGCCGCGACCCAGGGGGATGCTCGCGGGATCGGGGAGGACCATCCGCGGGTCCGCGCCGAGCCGCTCGACGAACGAGCGGACGTAGCTGGCGCGCCCGCAGCTCAGGCCGGCGGCGTGCTCGCGCAGCTCCCAGAGGATCTCGTCCATCTCGAACGCGGCGGGGAGCGTCTCGATCGCGCAGGTGGCGCGGACGGTGCCGCGCGGGAGCCCGACCCGCGCCTGCGCGCGGACGAACACGTCGTTCCAGAGCCGCGCCTCGAGGTGATCCTCCAGCTTGGCGAGCTCGAAGTAGGGGCCGCTCCCCTTCGCGACGAGCGCCCGCGCCCCCCTCCAGAAGTGGACGCCGAAGTCCCAGAGGGCGGCCGGGGCGGCCCGGCCGTCCACGAGCACGTGCTCCTCGACGCGGTGCCAGCCGCGCGGACGCACCATCAGCACCGCGCTCCGGCCGCCAGACCGGCGGACGCTCGCGCCGCCCGGCGCGGCCTGCTCCGTCGCGCCGTGAGCGGCGACCGCGAGGGCGAGCTGCGCCTCGACGACGTTCCGCCAGGTGGGCGAGGTGGCGTCCTCGAGATCCGCCACGAAGCCGGTCGCCCCGGAGCCCAGGGCGGCGGCGAGCCCGTCGCGGTCCACCGGGCCGGTGAGCTCGACGCGCCGGTCCTGGAGATCGGCCGGGATGGGAGCGGCCGTCCAGTCCGCGGCGCGGAGCTCCGCGGTCGCCGCGAGGAAGTCGAGCCGCTCGCCGGCGTCGCGGCGGCGCTGCAGGTCGGCGCGCCGCTCGAGCAGCCCTTCCACCCGGGGCCGGAACGTCCGGACCAGCTCGACCACGAAGGCGAGGGCGCCCGGGGTCAGGACCTCCTCCCACCCCTCCGGCATCGAGCCGCGGAGCTCGAGCCCGGACGGGAGCTCCGCGCGCGGCGGCTGGGGCTCGATCATGGGGCGACCTCCCGAGGTCGTCCATGGAAGGTGCTGGTGACCCGACTCGACGACAACGCCGCGGGACCGGCCGCAGGCCCGAGGCCCGCGCCCCGAGGCCCGCCTAGCTCCCCTTCTGGATGAGCTCGATCCTGTACCCGTCGGGATCCTGCACGAACGCGATCACGGTGGTGCCGTGCTTCATCGGCCCGGCCTCGCGCACGACCGTGCCGCCGCGACGCCTGATCTCGGCGCAGGCCGCGGCGGCGTCGGGGACCTCGATCGCGACGTGGCCGAACCCGGCGCCGAGGTCGTAGGCCTTCGTGTCCCAGTTGTGCGTGAGCTCGATCGCCGCCTGCTCGGACTCGGGCGCGTAGCCGACGAAGGCGAGGGTGAAGCGCCCCTCGGGGAAGTCCTGCCTGCGGAGCAGCGTCATGCGGAGGACGCCGGTGTAGAAGGCGAGCGACCGCTCGAGGTCGCCCACGCGGAGCATGGTGTGGAGGATGCGCATTCCTGTCTCCCTCGGGGGTGGAGGATAAGCGAGCGGGCCGTCGCGCGCGACCGGCGACGGGAAGAGGGCGTCCCGGGGCGCGAAGAGGGCGACCGACCCTTGGGTCCCCGCGCGGGCGGCTCCTACGAGGAGGCCGGCCGGGGGATCCCGCGGCTCCCTGTCCCTTGCGTCGGGCCGGCGGACGGCGCGCACTGTCGAGCCGGAGAGCGCGGGCCGTGACGACGACCGCACAAGCCGTCGCCGGCCGCGCGCCGGTCTTCGCGGCGCGCGGCCTGGAGAAGGTCTATCGCGTGGGCGAGATCGCCGTCCCCGCGCTCCGCGGCGTGGACCTCGATCTCTACGAGGGCGAGCTGGTGGTCCTCCTCGGCCCGTCCGGCTCCGGCAAGTCCACGCTCCTCAACGTCCTCGGCGGACTCGACGTCCCCACCGCCGGGACCGTCACCTGGCGCGATCACGACCTGGCGAACCCCGACGAGCGGCTCCTCACCCGGTACCGCCGGGACCACGTGGGCTTCGTCTTCCAGCTCTACAACCTCGTCCCGAGCCTCACCGCCCGCGAGAACGTCGCCCTCGCCGCCGAGATCGCCGAGCACCCGCTCGATCCGGCCGACGCGCTGGCGCGCGTGGGGCTCGCGGCGCGCGTCGACCACTTTCCGTCGCAGCTCTCCGGCGGCGAGCAGCAGCGCGTCGCCATCGCGCGCGCCATCGTGAAGCGCCCCGACGTGCTCCTGTGCGACGAGCCCACCGGCGCCCTCGACGTGCAGACCGGGCGGCTCGTCCTCTCGGTGCTCGAGCGGGTGAACCGTGAGCTCGGCACCACCACGGTGATCATCACCCACAACGCGGCCATCGCCGCGATGGCGGACCGGGTGATCTCGATGCGCGACGGCCGGATCGTGCGCGAGGAGCGGAACGCGCACCGGGCGCCGCCGGAGGCGCTGGCGTGGTGAGGGCGCTCGACAGGAAGGTCCTCCGCGATCTGCGCGCGCACGCCGGGCAGGCGGTGGCGATCGCGGTGCTCCTCGCGTGCGCGGTGACGACGCTGGTGGGCTCCGTCGCCACGGCCCGCGCGCTCGAGCGGTCCCAGGCGCGCTACTACGCCGAGCACCGGTTCGCGCACGTCTTCGCCGCCGCCCGCCGGGCGCCGGAGGGGATCGCCGCCCGCATCGCGGCGCTCCCCGGCGTCGCGGAGGTCGAGACGCGCGTCGCCTCGAGCGCGACGGTGGAGCGCCCCGCGGGCGGCCCGCCCGCGTCCGCCCGGATCCTCTCGCTGCCGCCCGGCGGCGCCCGCGTGAACGTGCCGTACCTCCGCGCCGGGAGCGGTCTCGACCCCGACCGGACCGACCAGGTGCTCGTCTCCGAGGGGTTCGCCCTCGCGAACCAGCTCCGGCCCGGCGATCGGCTCGGCGTGGTGGTGAACGGCAAGCGGCAGGTCCTGCGGATCGCGGGCGTCGCCCTGTCCCCCGAGTTCGTGTACGCCATCCGCCCCGGCGACCTCTTCCCGGACGACCGGGCCTACGGGATCCTCTGGACCTCCCGCGCCGGGCTCGCGGCCGCGGCGGACCTCGAGGGGGCCTTCGACGAGGTGGCGGTCCTGCTCGCGCCGGGCGCCCGCGAGGCGGACGTGATCGCCGGCATCGACCGCCTGCTCGCGCCGTACGGCGGCCTCGGCGCGCACGGCCGCGACCGGAACGTCTCCCACCGGTTCCTCTCCGACGAGCTGGCGCAGCTCCGGGCGATGGCGGCGCTCGTGCCGGCGATCTTCCTCGGCGTCGCCGCGTTCGTCGTCTCGGTGGTGCTCTCGCGCCTCGTGACGACGCAGCGGCAGCAGATCGGCGCCCTCGAGGCGCTCGGGTACGGAGCGCGGGCGATCGCCCTCCACTACGCGAAGCTCGTCTCGATCATCGCCCTCGCCGGAGGGGCGCTGGGCGCGATCGGCGGGATCGCGCTCGGCCGCGCGTTCGCGCGGAGCTACGCCGACTTCTACCGCCTCCCGGTGCTCGCCTTCGAGGGAGAGGCCGGCGTGGTCGTCGTGGCGGTGCTCGTCGCGCTGGCGGCCGCGCTCGCCGGGAGCCTCGGCGCGGTCCGGCGCGCGGTGCGCATCGCGCCCGCCGAGGCGATGCGGCCGGAGCCGCCAGCCTCCTACCGCCCGACGCTCCTCGAGCGGGCGGGGCTCTTCCGGCCGCTCTCGCCCGCCGCCCGGATGATCGCCCGGGACGTGGCGCGCCGCCCGATCCGGGCGCTGCTCTCCGCCGCCGGCCTCGCCTGCGCGGTGGCGATCCTCGTGGTCGCCTGGTTCGCGGCGGACGCGATGGACCTCATCCTCGAGCAGCAGCTCGTCGTGGCGCAGCGCCAGGATCTGACCGTGACCTTCACGGACGCGGTCGCGCCCGCCGGCGCCCTGGAGCTCCGGAGCCTGCCCGGGGTCCGCGCGGTGGAGGGGTTCCGGGCGGTCCCGGTGACGCTTCGGCGCGGGCACCGCAGCTACCGGACGGCGCTCACCGGCGTCGATCCCGGCGCCGACCTGACCCGTCTCGTCACCGCCGACGGGCGGGTGGTCCCCCTGCCGCCCGCGGGGCTCGTCCTCTCGGCGAAGCTCGGCGAGCTCCTCCACGCCGCGCCGGGGGACCGCGTGGAGATCGAGGTGCTCGAGGGGCGCCGGCGCACCGGGCCGCTGACGGTCGCGCTGCTCGTGGACGACCTCCTCGGGGTGCAGGCGACGCTCTCGCGGCGCGCGCTCGCGGACTTCCTCGGGGAGGGGGACCTCCTCTCCGGCGCGCAGCTCTCCGTCGATCCGGCGGCGCTCGACGTGGTCCAGGCGCGCCTCCGCGAGCGGCCGCGCGTCGCCGGCACCACCGCGCGCGCGGCGAGCGTCGCGGCCTTCAGGAGCCTGGTGGCGGGCTTCATCCTCGCCTACATGGCCGCGCTCGGCGCCCTCGGCGCCGTCATCGCGGCCGGGGTGGTCTACAACGCCGCGCGGGTGACCTGGGCGGAGCGGGCCCGCGAGCTCGCGACGCTGCGGGTCCTCGGGTTCACCCGCGCCGAGATCTGGCGCGTGCTCGCGGGCGAGATCGGCGTCCACGCGGCGCTCGGGATCCCTGCGGGGTGCGCCCTCGGGCTCGGGTTCGTCGGGTGGACCGCCGCGCGGGCGAGCACCGACCTGTACCGGATCCCGGCCGAGATCTCGGCCGCGACCTTCGTGCGGGCGGCGCTCCTGATCCTCGCCGCGACGGCGGCGGTCCTCCTCGCCGCGACCCGCTGGGTACGCCGCGCCGACCTGCTCGACGTGCTGAAGTCGAAGGAGTGAGAAAGTGGTGAAGAAGCCGTCCCGCAAGACGAGCGTCGCCGTGGGCGCGGTCGCGATCCTCGCCATCGCGACCTTCGCCGTGCTCCGGCCCCGGCCCGTCCCGGTGGAGGTCGCCACCGCGGTCCGCGGTCCCATCCGCGCGACGGTGGAGGGCACCGGCCGGACTCGCGTGCGCGATCTCTTCGTCGTCACCGCGCCGGTCCCCGGACACCTCGAGCGGCTCGCGGTGCGGGAGGGCGACGCGGTCCGCGCGGGCGAGCCGGTGGCGACGCTCGTGCCCGGCGCGCCGGCGCCGCTCGACGCGCGCACCCGGCGCGAGCTCGGCGCGCGCCGGACGGC
>NZ_JALCZA010000129.1 GCF_022690765.1 Anaeromyxobacter oryzisoli
CGCCACGCGAGGCCCGCGCCGGCGGCCGCGATCGCGAGGAGGTGCGCCGCGAGCACTCCGCCGCGCGTGAGCGCGCCCGCGAGGGAGAGGCCGTTCGCGATGGCCGCCTCGAGGCAGACGAGGAGCGCGAGCGCGAGGGCGGCGGCGATCGAGGCGGGGAGCCGGCGCAGCCGGCGAACGCCGGCGTACGCCGCGGCGTACGCGCCGAGCACCGCGCCAACCGCGAGCGCCGTCCAGCCGACTCCGTTCGAGAGCACGTCCATGGCGGGTCCGTCCGGCGCGCGCGGCGCCAGGGCGATGGCTTTACCACGAACGCCCCGCACGCCACGCGGCCGGGCACCCGGGCGCCCGGCAGGCGGCGAGGTGCGTGGGCGGCGCCGGCGCTACCCGCCGCCCTCGAGCTTGCGCAGCCGGAGCCGCTCCACGGGGCGGCCGCCGATCAGGTGCTCCTCGACGATCTGCGCGACGTCCGCGGGCGTGACGTGGCCGTACCAGACGCCCTCCGGGTAGACCACGATCGACGGCCCGAACGCGCACGCGTCCAGGCACCCGGCGGAGTTGGCGCGGATCTCGCGCTGCAGCCCGCGGCGCGCGAGCTCGTCCTTGAGCGCCCGGCGGACGGCCTCGCTGCCCTTGTTCCCGCAGGCGCCGCGAGGATCGGCCGGGTCGCGGTGGTTCTCGCAGACGAACACGTGGTGGCGGAAGCGCACGAGAGCCTGTCTAGCCGCCGCGGGCGGGCGCCGCCAGCCGCGTTCAGCGGCGCCGTGGCAACGGGCGGCGCGCCGCGCGCGGGATCGCCGCGGCGCGGTCGAGCAGCTCGAGCACCTGCGCGAAGCTCGAGATGGCGCACGGCCACCGGCCCTGACCCTCGTCGGGGACGTGGCGGCGCGTGACCTTCTGCGCCGCGATGATGGCGAGCCGGTCGCGGTACTCCTTCGAGACGTAGGTCCCGTACTCCGCCCAGACGCCGGTGACGCCGCACGTCTTCGCGACCTGCATGTCCTTCTTCACGTTGTCGCCGACGTAGACGACCTCGGCGGGATCGAGGCCGTGGTCGCGCAGCACGCGCCGCAGCCCGCGCGGATCCGGCTTCTCCGCGGCGCGCGGCAGCTCGATCACCCGCGTCCGCTCGAGCCGGTAGTGGCCGGCGGCGTCGCGCCGGCGGATCTCCGGGTTCACGTTCCGTGGGAGGGTGTACCCGCGGAGCGTGTACAGTCCGTGAAGGAGGCCGTCCAGCTTCAGGAGCCGCACCCGGTACTCGGCCGCGTTGCGCGGGGCGTCGGTGAGGGCGATGACGGGGACGCCGCGCTCCCTGAGCTCGAGGAGCGCTTCCCGGACGCCGGGGTAGGGGACGAGGTAGCGGCGGCGGGCCTCGGCGAAGGCGTGCTGCGCCGGCCGGATCACCAGCGCCTCGAACGAGTCGAAGTCGGAGTCGTACGGGTGGAAGAGCGACGACTCCTGGATGGCGAACGGGTACTCGTTCGAGCCGTGCCGCGCGTACACGGCCTTGAGCGACTGGATGATGTCGATCCGTGGCCGGCCGGTGGTCTGCTCGAGCGAGGCGACCATCGCCTCCAGGCTGGGGACGATGTAGTCCACCCAGGAGTAGAGCGTGTTGTCGAGGTCGGTGACGACGGCGCGGAGGCGCGGCACGCGGCCATCGTAGCGAGGTGGGAGCGACGCCGCCACCGGCACCGAGCGCGGGACGGCGCGTGAAGTCCGCCGGGATGTTACGATGCGCCGTGCCCGACAACGCAAGACACCACCTCGTCGCACCTCTGGCCCCGGCGGGCCGGTGGCGCCGCGCGCTCCACCTCGAGGACACCGCGGTCGGCCCCCGGCCCGTCGTCCTCGCGTTCGCGCCCCCCGAGATCGCCGACGCCGCCGAACGCCTCGCGGCGCTCGCCGGCCTCGCGGAGGTCGCCGCGCGGGTCCAGCACCCGAACCTCCTCCCCGCGCTCGGTCTCGAGACCGTGGACGAGTCCGTGGCGCTCGCCTCCGTGCACGTGGACGGCGTCGCGCTCGAGGCGGTGCTCTCCGCGAGCGGCCGGCTGCCCCCGGAGATCGCGACGCGGATCGTGTGCGACGCCGGGGCGGGGCTCGCGGCGGTGCACGCGGCGGACGCGGGCGAAGGACGGCCGCTCGTGCACGGGGCGCTCTCGCCCGCGTGGATCTGGGTCGGCGCGGACGGCGGGACGCGCGTGGGCGGCGTCGGCGCGTCCGCGGGCGCGGGCGCCCCCGCGGACGACGTCCGGGCGCTCGCGGAGATCCTGTATCGCTGTCTCTCGGGCGCGCCGCCGTCCACCCCGTCGCGTCCGCTCGCGGGGCCGGGGATCCCCGACACGCTCGCGGCCGTCGTGGACGGCGCCCTCGCGCCCGCCGCTGGGACCGGCACGCCGACCGCCGCCGCGTTCGTCGCGGCGATCGCGAGCGCGCTCCCGCCTGCGCCGGGCGAGCAGGTCGCGGCGTACGTCGAGGCGATCGCCCCGGCACGCCCGGAGCGGGCGGTGCTCGCGGTGAAGCTGGCCGGCCATGCAGCCACCGCTCCGGAGACGAAGGGGCCGGCGCGGGCGGGCGCCGCCGGCGCCGGCGAAGCCTCGTCACGGGCCGTCGTGCGGGGCGCTGCGCGACCGGCGCAGGCCGGCAGCGCCGCGGAGGTCGAGCCCTGGATCGTGACTCCGGCTCAGGCGGCGGCCCGGGGGGGCCACGTTGCGCCCGCGAATCGGGCCTCGACGCCCCTCCCGGCGGCGACGCCGTCGGCGTCCTCGGATCCGGCCGCGGCGCACCCGAACGCCGCCGCGTACCCGCCCCCGGGCACGTACCCGAATCCAGCCGCCTTCCCGAATGCGGGCGCGTACCCGAACCCGAACGCGTATCCGAACCCGAACGCATACCCGACCCCGAACGCGTACCCGCCCCCGGGCGCGTACCCGAACCCGGCCGCATACCCGAACACGGGCGCGTACCCGAACCCGGCCGCGTTCCCGAATCCGGGCGCGTACCCGAACCCGGCCGCGTTCCCGAACCCGGGCGCGTACTCGAACCCGGCTGCGTTCCCGAACCCGGGCGCGTACCCGAACCCGGCCGCGTTCCCGAACGCGGGCGCGTATCCGAACCCGGCCGCGTTCCCGAACGCGGGCGCGTACCCGAACCCGGCCGCGTTCCCGAACGCGGGCGCGTACCCGAACCCGGCTGCGTTCCCGAACCCGGGCGCGTACCCGAACCCCGCTGCGTTCCCGAATGCGGGCGCGTACCCGAACCCTGCCGCCTACCCGAATCCGGCGGCGTACCCGAGCCCGGGCGCGTACCCGAACCCGGGCGCCAACCCGGCGGCGTATCCCAACCCCGCCGCGAGCCAGCCCCCGGTCGCGAGCCCCGCGCCCAGTGCCGCGTCCGCCCCGGGCTCCACGTCGGTCCGGCCCTCGCCCGACCCCGCGATCACGTTCCCGGCTCCGCCGCCCGCGCGCTCGCGCCTCCCGCTCGTCCTCGGCGTGGCCGGGGCCGCGCTCGGCGTCGTCCTCGGGGTCGTCGCCGTTCGCGTGCTCCGGGGCGAGCTCGTTCGCCGGTCCGCACGCGAGGTGACCACGGCGGAGCAGACCGCGACCGCGTCCGCGGCGCCGTCGCCCGTCCCCGCGTCTCCCGCGCCGGCTTCGGCCCGCGCGCCCGCCGGCCCGGCGGCCGCCACCGCGCCGTCGCCATCGCGCGCGCCGTCCGCAACGCCGAAGACCGCCGCCCCTGCGGCCCCGCGGCGTCCGGAGGCTCCCCCGTCGCTCGCCATCAGCGCCGAGCCGGCGGTGGACGTCTTCGTGGACGGCAAGCGCGCCGGCCGCCCACCGCTCACCGTCCCGGTCGCGGCCGGCGAGCACGAGGTGCGGCTCAGCGATGCCGCGCAGGGCATCGACGCTCGCCGGCGCGTGAAGGTGCACGGTCCGGCGACGCCCGTCCGCTTCGAGCTGGGCCGTGGCGCGCTCCAGGTCCGGGCGCCGGCGGACACCGAGATCCTGATCGACGGCCGCCGGATCGGGATGGGCGACGCTCGCGTGCCGCTCTGGGAGGGCGCCCACCGCGTCGAGGCGCGGCGCGGCGACGCCAAGGTGTCGGAGCGGTTCACGATCCACTCCGGCGAGACGATGACCTACGACGTGACGCCGAAGCCGTGATCGGTGACGGCGTCGGGCAGCGGGGCCCGCCCGTGCCCCGTGCCCGTCACCGTCACCGGCCTCCCCGTGAACCGAGTCCCTAGTCCCGTGGCCCGTGGCCCGTGGCCCGTGTTCGACGGCCCCGTGGCCGCCGCAGCCCGAGCCCCGGCGATCCGTTCACGGCTCACGGAGGCGCGCGCGGGGCCCGATCACCTCCGGGCCCCGCCGCAGCTTGAAGCCTACTCGTCCCCGTGCCCGTGCGGCCCGTGGGCGTGGCCGTGCTCCTTCTCCTCCTCCGTCGCCGCCCGGACCTCGCGGACGGTGATGTCGAAGTGGAGGGTCTTCCCGGCCAGGGGGTGGTTCAGGTCGATCGTCAGCGCGTCCGGCTTGACCTCACGAATCGTGAACGGCACCGGCTCGCCGTCGGGCCCCTCGGCGGTGAGCTCCAGCCCGACCTCCGGCTGGAAGCCGGGCGGGAAGGCGCTGCGCGGGACCTCCTGGATGCCCTCCGGATCGTGCTCGCCGTACCCCTCCGCCGGCGCCACCACGACCTTCTTGCTGTCCCCGACGTCCAGCCCGTCGAGCGCGTTCTCGAGGCCGGGGACGATCTGCCCCCCGCCGTGCAGGTAGGTGAGCGGCTCGCCGGGGTCCGACGCGTCGATCACCTGCCCGTCCCCGAGGTGCAGGGAATACTCGATGCCCACGACGTTGCCCTTCGCGATCTTCATTCGGCCCTCCGCAGGCCTGACAGTTTGGGGACGGCGAGGCGCCTTTCCCACTCGCCGGGTATTTCCGCGATTCCCGACGGCCCGGCAAGCGAATCCGCCTCGAGGGGGAGGAAAAAAGCACGCCGGCCGCGCCCGGGAATCGGCGCGGCCGGCGGTGATGCGACGCCCGGTCCGTGCACCGGGCGCCCGTGAAGCGGCGACGTCGTGAGAGCGCTGCAGCCTTCGTGCCGCAGGCGGCCGGGCAGCTCCCGATCGAAAAACTGCGCGCCGAGGGCATCGGGGCCCCGCGCCCGCGAGGGAACTCGCGGGGCGGCACGAAACGCATGCGTCGCCCGGCCGGCCGGAGAAAGGTTTGCGAGGTGAGCCGGCGGCCTACCAGTAGCCCCAGCGCCGGCGCAGGACCCACTCCGCCGCGAGGGTGCCCGCGAGGGCGGCGAGCGTCCACCAGCGATCCCAGATCGGCACCGCCTTGCGACGACCGATCTCCACCACCTCCGCCTCGTGCAGCGCGAGGTCCGGCAGCTCGCCGCCGGGGAGCGCCGAGCTGCCGCCGCCGGTCGCCTCCGCGATGGCCGACATCAGCTCGGGGCGCGGCGCGACGTCGGCGTCCTCGGGGCCGGCGCCGCGCACCGCGACGGCGGCCGTCGCCGGCTCCGCCTCGCCCTCGGCGTGCGCGACGATCTTGTAGGCGCCCGGCCCGGGCGGCACGAGCTCGAGCCGCGCCGTGCCGTCCGCGCCCGCGACCGCCTCGCCGCGGGCGACCGGCCGCCCGTCGTCGGATCGCAGCTCGGCCGAGACCTTCTTCCCCGCCGCCGGGCCCCAGTCGGCCCCGCGCGTCGAGACGGTGAGGCCCACCGGCGCGCCCGGCTCCACGGCGGGAGCGTCCGGCTCGACCTGGAGCGGCGCGAGCGACGGGTCGCGCACCAGCCAGCGGAGTGCGCCGTTCCAGAAGCGCAGGTAGGCGCGGCTCCCCTGGCCGGACTCCGCCGCGACGAAGCCCCACCGCCAGGTCGCGTCCGTCGCCACCGCGAGCGTGCGGCCGTGCCCGACCTCGCGCACCGCGACGACGGGGGCGGGCCGACCCTCGACCTCGACGCCCGGCGCCTCGAGCAGCACCGACGCCCCGGCGCCCGGCGCCAGGGCGCGCGTCAGGTTCACGGCGGTGATCGGCGGGAGCGCCGCCCAGACCGCAGCGTTCGGCCCGTCGCCCGGCGCGAGCGCCGTGACGGGGTGCCGCCGCCCCTCCGCGGTGAGCCGCGGGCGCACCTCGGCCTCCGCCTCGGCGGTGCCGTCGAGCGGCGCCACGGGGAGGACTTCGGCGAGCGGGGTCTCGCCGTAGCGGCCGTCGCCGAAGCTCTGCTCCCCGCCCACCATCGCGAGGGCGCCGCCGTCGAGCACGTAGTCGCGCAGGTTCGGCAGGAACCGATCGATCTCCAGGCCGCGGTAGGGGCCGTACGCGAAGTTCACGAAGAGGACCGCGTCGAAGGTCTTGAGCTGATCGCCGAAGATCTCGGCGACGGGGAAGGGGATGAGCGACAGCTCCTCCTGCGGGCCGGGCTGGTCGGTGTTCGACCGCAGGATGAAGAAGCTCACCAGATCGACGTTCGGATCCTGCTTGAGCAGGCCGCGCAGGAAGCGGACGTCCCAGCTCGGCCGCCCCGCGACGAGGAGCACGCGCACCCGATCCCGGATCACCCGCAGCACGAACGACCGCTGGTTGTTCTCGACGATCGCCTCGCCCGGGAAGACCGGCGCGGCGACGGTGAAGACGAAGGTCCCGGTCTGGTCCGGCGCGAAGCGGAGCGGGACGGTGTAGCGGTCCTTCCCCCGCTCGAGCTTGACGGTGGTCTCGGCCACCACGCTGCCCTCCCGGCGCAGCACGAGCGGGACGTCCTGGTCGCCGAAGCCGCGGGCGCGGAGCGTCACCTCCACCGTGACGGTGTTGCGCACGAACGCGAAGTCGTCCGCCGCCACCCGCTCGACCGCGAGGTCCCGGGGGGCGCCGCGGCCGACCGCGACGGTGTTCACCGGGAACCCGAGGGCGCGGAGCTTCGCGCGCGCGGCGCCGTCGAGCCCGCCCTGGAGCGCGGCGTTGTCGGCGCCGTCGGAGAGGATCAGGGCGCCCGCGACCTTGCGGGTCGCGCCGCCGCCCGCCGCGGCCGCCTCCAGCGCGCCGAGCAGGTCGGTCCGGCCGCCGGTGGGGGGGAGCCCCTTCGCCGCGGCGGCGGGGTCCGCCGGGGCGACGTCGCCGCCGAACGCGTACCACTCGACGTCCGCCCGGTCCTGCAGCCGCGCGAGCTCCGCCCGGTGCTCGGCGAGGAAGGCGCCCGCCGCGGCGGCGCGGGTGGGCCCGCCCGGCTCCACGGGGAAGGCCATCGACCGCGACGCGTCCACCAGCACCGCGAAGCGGTTGCGGACCCGCGCGGTCTGGAGCAGCTCGAATGCCGGCTCGACGAGCAGGAAGACCGCGAGGGCCGCCGAGCCCGCGCGCAGCGCGAGCAGGACCGCCCGCCGCCGCGGCCGGGGCTCGCCGCGGAGCCCGCGCCAGGCGAGGGCGATCGCCGCGAGCGCCGCGAGCCCGAGCAGCGCGAGCGCCCAGGTCGGGAGGGGCGAGAGGGCGGTGAGCCGCCACGCGTCGTAGCGCGCGTCCAGGCGATCCCCCTCAGCTCCGCCGGCGCAGGATGAACGGCAGGTGCACGGCGTCGTCCTTGTAGTCCGTGCAGAGCGCGTACATCGCGACGTTCACGCCCACGCGGAAGGCGGTCTCGCGCTGGGCCTCGCCGCCGGGCGTGCACGGGTACTCCCACTCGCCGAGCTCGCTGCGGGCCCAGGCTCCGCCGAGGTCGTTCTGGGAGTAGACGACCGCGAGGCGCCCGTCGAGCGCCTGCGCCTCGACCCAGGGCTTCACGAGCACGCGGCCGCCCTGCCGGTCGAGCAGGTAGAAGGTCTTGTTGAGCACGTGCTCGCGCGGGACCGGCTGGAGCGGCGCCGCGGGGAGCACGGCGGCGAGCTCGCGCCGCGCCGCCGCGTCGAAGCCGCCGCCGTCCGAGCCGTCCGCGGCGTCCACGAGCAGGAACCCGCCGTACTGGAGGTGGCGCCGGAGCGCGGCGCGCTCCGCTTCGGAGAACGGCGGGAACGGCCCGGCGCCGGCGAGGTAGAGCATCGGGTGGCGGTGCAGCCCGGGGCGGTCGAGCCGGACGGGGACCGCGTCCGGCGCGGGCTCGATGGAGGTCCGCCGGGCCAGCTCCCAGCCGAGGCGGCGGATCGCGGAGGGGCGCGGGTTCCAGTTGCCCCGGTGCTGGATCTGCCCCACGGCGAGGAGCGACGCCGCCGGCAGCGCTCGCGCGCGGCGCGGGAGCATCGCGGCGAGGCCGGCCGCGGCGGCGCCCCGGAGGAGGGCGCGGCGCGAGAGGAGGAGGGGCGGACGGGGCATCGGCTTCGAGGGGGCGCGCGGCGGGCGCGCCCTTTCCCTGGGGCGCCTCGACAGTCTAGGACGGATCGCCGGGCCGCGCCCGTTCGTTCCGCCGACGGGGGCCCGCCGGGAGCCCGTGCTAGAGTCCCAGGGATGGCGCCTCAGACGGATTCGAGGACGGAGAAGGAGTGACGGAGCGGAACGTCGAGATCGCGTTCCTGCTGCTCGGACGGCTCGCCGTGTGGGCGCGGGC
>NZ_JALCZA010000013.1 GCF_022690765.1 Anaeromyxobacter oryzisoli
CGGGCGACGCGCCCGCGCACCGACGGAACCGGCGCCGGAGGCGGCCCGGCGCGCGCGCATCGGGGCCCCGCGCGCGCTGCGCGCGGGGTGGCACGGTTCTCGCTGAACCGTCCTCCGTCGCCTTCGCCATTTCACGAAGGGCCAACCAGAAAGGACGCCTCATGAGACGCACTCCGCTCCTCTTCACGCTGGGCGCGGCCGCCCTGCTCGCCGCCGCCGTCGCCCCTGCCCCCGCCGCCGCCGCCGGGCGCGGCGGCGGGACGATCAAGGTGGGCGTGCTCCACTCGCTGTCGGGCACGATGGCGATCTCCGAGACGGCGCTGAAGGACGTGGCGCTCATGGCCATCGAGGAGATCAACGCCGCGGGCGGCGTCGGCGGGAAGAAGCTCGAGCCGGTCGTGGTGGATCCCGCGTCCAACTGGCCGCTGTTCGCGGAGAAGGCGCGCCAGCTCGTCGCGCAGGACAAGGTCGCGGTCGTGTTCGGCTGCTGGACGTCGGTGTCCCGCAAGTCCGTCCTGCCCGTGTTCAAGGAGCTGAACGGGCTCCTCTTCTACCCGGTGCAGTACGAAGGCGAGGAGCTCGAGAAGAACGTCTTCTACACGGGCGCCGCGCCGAACCAGCAGGCGATCCCCGCGGTCGAGTACCTGATGAGCGCCGACGGCGGCGGGGCGAAGCGCTTCTTCCTGCTCGGCACCGACTACGTCTACCCGCGCACCACCAACAAGATCCTCCGCGCGTTCCTCCACTCGCGGGGTGTCAAGGATCGCGACATCGAGGAGGTCTACACGCCCTTCGGCCACGCCGACTACCAGACCATCGTCGCGCGCATCAAGAAGTTCGCGGCGGGCGGGAAGACGGCGGTGATCTCCACCATCAACGGCGACTCCAACGTGCCCTTCTACAAGGAGCTCGGGAACGCCGGGCTGAAGGCGACCGACGTGCCGGTGGTGGCGTTCTCGGTCGGCGAGGAGGAGCTGCGCGGCATCGACACGAAGCCGCTCGTCGGCCACCTCGCCGCCTGGAACTACTTCATGTCGCTCAAGAACCCGACCAACGACGCGTTCACGAAGAAGTTCCGCGCGTACGCGAAGCGCAAGGGGCTGCCGAACGCCGACCACGTGGTGACGAACGATCCGATGGAGGCCACCTACGTCGGCATCTACATGTGGAAGCAGGCCGTCGAGAAGGCGAAGAGCACCGACACGGACAAGGTCATCGCCGCGATGGCGGGCCAGACCTTCCGGGCGCCCTCCGGCTTCGTCCTCGAGATGGATCGGACGAACCACCACCTGCACAAGCCGGTCTTCATCGGCGAGATCCGCCCCGACGGCCAGTTCAGCGTCGTCTGGAAGACGAAGGCGCCGATCCGCGCGCAGCCGTGGAGCCCGTTCATCCCCGGGAACGAGGCCAGGCAGAAGCTCTAGCCCACTCACACGGGCGGCCGGCCCACGAGGCCGGCCGCCGGAGGTCGCCATGCGCTCGCCGTCCGTCGTCGCCACCGCGCTCTGTGCCCTCGCGCTCCCCGCGCTCGCCGCCGCCCTCGATCCGGCGGCGGTGCGCCGGCTCGGCGCGGAGGGCTCGGAGGAGAAGCTCGCCGCGGTCCGGCAGCTCGTCGCCGACGGCGATCCCGCGGCGACGCCGGTCCTCCAGGCGCTCTCGGAGGGGACCCTGGCGCTCGCCGGCGAGCGCGTGGTGCGCCCCGTCGAGGGCCGGACGGTGGACGCCGCCACCGGCGAGGCGATCGATCCGCCGCCGGCGGACGCCGCGACCATCGACGTGAACAACCGGGTGCGCCGCGAGGTCGAGACCGGGCTCGCGGCGCTCCGGCTCCTCGATCCGGCGCGCGAGGTGCGCCGCGCCGCGGCCGAGGAGCTCGCCGGCGCGGCCTCCCCCGAGCTCGCGCCGCTCCTCGGGCGGGCGCTCGCGCGCGAGAGGGATCCCGCCACGCGCGCGCTCCTCGCGCTCGCCCACGCCCGGGCGAGCCTCGAGAGCCCCGATCCCGCGGCGCGGGCCGCGGCCGCGACGGACCTCGGCGCGAGCGCGAGCTCGGCGGTGCGCGCGCTGCTCGCCCGGCACGCGGGGGAGGAGGAGCCGGACGCCGCCGTCCGGCGCGCCGCCGCCGCCTCGCTCGCCGCCGTCGATCGGCGCCTCGCCCTCGGCGAGTACGCCGGCCGCCTCTTCTCCGGGATCTCGCTCGCCAGCATCCTCCTCCTCGCCGCGCTCGGCCTCGCCATCACCTACGGCGTCATGGGCGTCATCAACATGGCGCACGGCGAGCTCCTCATGATCGGCGCGTACGCGACGTTCGCCGTGCAGTCGGTGTTCGCGCGGCGCTTCCCCGGCGCGCTCGACTGGTACGTCGCGGCGGCGATCCCGGTCGCCTTCCTCGCCGCGGCGGTCGTCGGGATGGCGATGGAGCGCACCGTGATCCGCTTCCTCTATGGGCGGCCGCTCGAGACGCTCCTCGCGACCTGGGGGCTGAGCCTCGTGCTCATCCAGGCGGTGCGGAGCCTGTTCGGCCCGCAGAACGTGGCGGTGGCGAACCCCTCGTGGATGTCGGGCGGGTTCGAGCTCATGCCGGACGTGGTGCTGCCCTGGAACCGCATCGCGATCGTCGGCTTCTCGGCGTGCGTGCTCGCGCTGGTATGGCTCTTCATCGGCCGCACCCGGCTCGGAATGTTCGTGCGGGCGGTGACGCAGGACCGCGTCATGGCGGGCTGCACCGGCGTCCCCACCGGGCGCGTCGACACCCTCGCGTTCGGCCTCGGCGCCGGGATCGCGGGGCTCGGGGGCGTCGCACTCTCGCAGATCGCCAACGTCGGGCCGGAGATGGGGCAGGCCTACTGCGTGGACTCCTTCCTCGTGGTGGTGCTGGGCGGCGTCGGGCAGCTGGCCGGCGCGGTCTGGGCGGCGCTCGGGCTCGGGCTCGTCACGAAGCTCCTCGAGGGCTGGTCCGGCGCGGTGATCGCCAAGATCGCGGTGCTCGTCCTGGTGGTGGTGTTCATCCAGAAGCGGCCGCAGGGGATCTTCGCCCTGAAGGGCCGGGTCGTGGAGGGCTGACATGACACCCGCGCCCAGGCAGCCGATCGTCCTCCGCCTCCTCGCCGCGACGCCGCGCGCGGGCTGGCTCGCGCTCGGGGCGTTCGCCCTGACCGCCCTCGTCGTGGTGCCCGGCCTGTACCTCTTCACGCCGCCGGGAAGCCCGCTCCACGTCCCGGATCACGTCCTCACCGTCGGCGGCAAGATCATGTGCTACGCGATCGTCGCCGTCGCGATGGATCTGATCTGGGGCTACGCGGGGATCCTCTCCCTCGGCCAGGGGCTCTTCTTCGCGCTGGGCGGCTACGCCTTCGGCATGTACCTGATGCGCGGCATCGGGCGGGACGGCGTGTACCAGTCCGACCTCCCCGACTTCATGGTCTTCCTCGACTGGAAGGCGCTCCCCTGGTTCTGGCGCGGCACCGATCACCTCGCCTGGGCCCTCGCGCTCGTGATCGGGGTCCCGGCGCTCGTCGCCGTCCTCTTCGGCGCGTTCGCCTTCCGGTCGCGCATCAAGGGCGTCTACTTCTCCATCATCACGCAGGCGCTCACCTACGCCGCGATGCTGCTCTTCTTCCGCAACGAGACCGGCTTCGGCGGCAACAACGGGTTCACCGACTTCAAGCGGATCGCCGGGTTCTCCATCGTCGCCCCGGGGACGCGGGCCACCCTCTTCGCGCTCACCGCGGCCGCGCTCGCCGGGACCCTCGTGCTCGTGCGCTTCGTCGTCACGTCGAAGTACGGCCGCGTCCTCGCGGCGATCCGGGACTCGGAGGAGCGGGTGCGGTTCCTCGGCTACGATCCGCTCTGGTACAAGCTCCTCGCCTGGACCCTCGCGGCGGTGCTCTGCGCGATCGCCGGCGCGCTGTACGTCCCGCACGTCGGCATCATCAACCCCTCCGAGATGTCCCCCGCGAGCTCCATCGAGATCGCGATCTGGGTCGCGGTGGGCGGCCGCGGGACCCTGCTCGGGCCGGTGCTCGGGGCGGCGCTCGTGAACCTGGCGAAGAGCTGGTTCACGGTGGCGTTCCCCCAGCTCTGGGTCTTCTTCCTCGGGGCGATCTTCGTCCTGGTGACGCTCTACCTGCCCGACGGCGTCCTCGGCCTCGGGCGGCGCGTGCTGCGCCGGGGGGTGTCCGCGTGACCGCCGCTCCCTCCCTCGCCATGGCCCGCGAGCCCGCACCGCGGGTCCCGGCGCTCGGCGCGCACGGCGCCGCCGACGTCTCGCACCGGGTGATCCTCTACCTCGAGGACGTCACCGTCACGTTCGACGGCTTCCGCGCGCTGAACGCGCTCTCCCTGTACGTGGACGCGGGCGAGCTGCGCTGCATCATCGGCCCGAACGGCGCGGGCAAGACCACGATGATGGACGTCATCACCGGGAAGACCCGCCCCGACTCCGGGACCGCCTTCTTCGGCCAGGCGCTCGATCTCACGCGGCTCAGCGAGGCCGAGATCGCTGCGGCCGGGATCGGCCGCAAGTTCCAGAAGCCGACCGTCTTCGAGCACCACACCGTGTTCGAGAACCTCGAGCTGGCCCTGCGCGCCGATCGCCGCGCGCGGCGGACGCTCTTCGCCACGCTGGACGGCGCGGCGCGCGACCGGATCGCGGAGATCCTGGAGCTCGTCCGGCTCTCCGGCGAGGCGGGGCGGCTGGCCGGCCAGCTCTCGCACGGCCAGAAGCAGTGGCTCGAGATCGGGATGCTGCTCGTCCAGGAGCCGCAGCTCCTCCTCCTCGACGAGCCGGTCGCGGGCATGACCGACGAGGAGACCGAGCGGACCGCCGAGCTGGTGGTCGGCCTCGCGAAGGAGCGCTCGATCGTGGTGGTCGAGCACGACCTCGCGTTCGTGGCGCGGCTCGGCGGGAAGGTGACGGTGCTGCACGAGGGCGCGGTCCTCGCCGAGGGGAAGCTCGACGACGTGAAGGCGGATCCGCGCGTGGTCGAGGTCTACCTGGGGAGGTGACGCGATGCTGAGGCTCGAGGACGTCCACCAGCACTACGGCGGCAGCCACATCCTGCGCGGCGTGTCGCTCGAGGCCGCGCCGGGCGAGGTCACCGCCGTGCTCGGCCGCAACGGCGTCGGGAAGACCACGCTCCTCAAGGCGATCATGGGCGTGGTCCCGATCTCCTCCGGCCGGATCACCTTCCGCGGCGAGGACCTCACGAGGACCCCGCCGCACCGGCGCGCGCGGGCCGGCATCGGGTACGTGCCGCAGGGGCGCGAGATCTTCTCGCGGCTCACCGTGCAGGAGAACCTGCTCATGGGGCTCGCGGCGCGGCCGCGCGGCGCGCGGATCCCCGAGCGCGTCTTCGAGCTCTTCCCGGTGCTCCGGACCATGCTCGGCCGGCGCGGCGGCGATCTCTCCGGCGGCCAGCAGCAGCAGCTCGCCATCGGACGGGCGCTCGCGATGGAGCCCTCGCTCCTCGTCCTGGACGAGCCGACCGAGGGGATCCAGCCGTCGATCATCAAGGAGATCGAGCGCGCGATCCGCGCGCTCGCGGCGGACGGCCGGATGGCGATCCTGCTCGTCGAGCAGTACTACGACTTCGCGAGCAGCCTCGCCGATCGGTACCTCGTCCTGGAGCGCGGCGAGATCGTGAAGCGCGGCGACGGCGCCGCGATGGAGCGCGACGGCGTGCGGGCGCGGCTCGCGGTCTGACGATTGTACGGAGCGAGGGCGCCCCGCCGCCGGAGCCCCAGCCCACCCGAGGCTCACAGTCAGCCGGGTGCGAGGCTCAGCCGTGTGGTGCGGAGACGAGCGCCGGGACGGAGATCCGCACCCGCACGTCCGGCTTCACGCGGATCGCGCCGAGCATGGCCGAGTAGGGGCGGATCCCGAAGTCGGGCTGGTGCAGCGGGACCTCCGCCTCGAGCCGGCCCGCCGCCTCCCGGACCGCGACGACGAGCGGGCGGGAGCGGCCGGCGAGCGCGAGCGTGCCGCGCAGCTCGTAGCCGCCCTGCCGCGGCGCGGCGCCGGTCGAGGTGAACCGGATCTCCGGGTATCGCGCCGCGAGCAGGACCTTCTCCCGGATCGCGCGCTCGATGTCCCGGACGTCGGCGGCGCTCAGGGCGCCGGGGAGAGGGCGCCCGTCGCGCAGCGCCGAGACCACGCGGAGCGACCCGGCGTCGAAGGTGGCCTTCACGGAGACCGCGGCCGGATCGACCTCGATCGCGAACGCCTCGACCCGCAGCACGAGATCGTGCGCGGCCGCGGAGAGCAGCCCCTCGCGGAAGGTGAGGACCTCGCAGGTCGCCATGTCCGGTCCGAAGGTTGGCATCCGTCCTCCCGGCGGCGCGTCCGTGCGTGGCGCGCCCGGGCGATGTCTTAGCGCAAACGTCGGGGCGGGCGCACGGCGAAGGGCTCGTCGCTGCTCGGTCGGAACATCCGGAGGGGGCGGCGAACGGCGAACGGTGAACGCTCGACGTGCACGAGATGGCGCGCCCCCGCCGCAGCTCATCATCGGGTTCGGATCAGGGCCGGTCCCACCGCCGCGCCGAGCTTTCGCTCGACGGCGCGACCCGCGCTTCCGCCGAGCTCGACCTTGGCGCCGATCGAGCGGATCTCGAGCCGAGTCCCGCGGAACCAACCGCGCACGCCTCCGGGGCTGGGCGCCAGGAGCCGAACCTCGCTCCACGGGATGCAGGGCACGCCGGGCCAGAGCAGCGGCCGGAAGGGCCACGACGGGGCGAGGTGGAGCCCGCGCCTTCCGATGCCCACACGGAGCGCGTTTCCGAAGCCCACGCCCCTCATCGAGCCGCTCGCGAAGCGGTGCAGCGCTTCGAGTGGCTCGTCGACGGGCGGGTGGCGGGCGAGCAGGGCCGGGTGGCCGGCGATCGCCGCGAGGAGGTGCGTGAGCGCGATCAACATGCCCGCGACGAACAGCGGGAACCAGGTCGGGGCCATCGCCGTGATTCTATCCGACCGGCGGGGCGGCGGCTTCGCTCGCAGAGTGAGCGCGCGCCGAAGGCGCAGCGTCACCAGGCGCGCTGGGCCCCCTGCGCTGGGCGAGACGCAAGCACGGTCGCACGGTTCAGTGACGAATCGTAAACAGGTTGCGGGTCGATTGCTCGAGCTGCGCGCTTCCGGCGAACCATCGCGCCGACCGGCGAGGTCGCCGTATAACCGCGATCGGAGGTGATCATGGGCGAGCGGGTGGCGCGGATCGTTCGTGTGCTGGAGGAGAACGGCGTGTTCATCGTGGCGTTCGGGGATCATCCAGAGTCGCCGGAGCGATGCATCCTGCTCCAGCGCACGCTGGAGCCGACCGCGGCGGATCGCGAGCTCGGCCACGATCGCGTACACCTCTCGGACGAGAGCGGCGCGGGGATGTACGGGGGGATCGTCGGCGCGTCGCTGTCGCCCGAGGCGTTGACGCTGACGTTGACCGACGCTGCCAAGGAATGCTTCGGTTTCGCGGAGCCGCTCGTGATCGATCTGCATTCGGCGGCGTACGAGCACTCCGCGCTCGCAGAGGCGCTGCGCCGCGTGCTGCAGCCGGTCGAGGTGGAGCTGCGGTGAAAGACGCGCGGGGCGCTGCGCGTCCGCGCCAGGTCGTCGCGCCTTCGTGGTTCACCTGGATCGCGAGTCGAACACGAAGATCGCCGTGGTCCGGACCGACGCGTTCTCCTGCGGCGTCCGGAGTCGCTCGAGGCGCGAGGGGCTCATCGTTCACTGCGTCGTCACGGCGCCGGTCGCCGACCGAGTTGCGGGACGGCTCGTCGCGTTCGCGTCACCACTGAACGGATCGTCAGACCCCCCGGGTAGAACTTCGGGCCGAGGAGCACACCATGCCCGAAGCCGCCCGCCGCGCCGCGCCCCCTCGCGCCCCGACCCTGGTCGAGCGCCTCACCCCGGAGGCCGTGCACGCGGCGTTCTCGGAGGCGGCGATCGTCGAGGGGCGCGACGTGATCGAGGAGGGGCGCGCGTCGCGGCCGGAGATCCGGCCGTCGAGCGTCGAGGCGATCGTGGTCGGGGAGGACCGGATGGCGCGCCGCGTGGCGCTCGCGTGGGGCGATCGCGGGCTCACCACGAGCTGTAGCTGCGGGCGGCCGCGCTGCGCGCACGCCGCGGCCCTCGCGCTGCTCCTCGCCGGCGACGCGCGCCCGGCGGGACCGGACGCGCGCCCCGTGGCGTCGCTCCGCGACGAGGAGCGGCGGCGCCGGCAGGCGCGCGGCGCGAGCGAGCTCTTCGACATCCACCGCGTGGGCGGCTCGCGCCTCCTCGGCCAGTACGAGGTCGCCTCGCCGTCCTCGCAGGCCTACCGCGTGACGCTGCGGTCCCTCGACGCTCCGCACAACGGGTGCACCTGCCCCGACTTCGCGACCAACCTCCTCGGCACCTGCAAGCACGTCGAGGCGGTGCTCCACCACCTCCGCCGCGACGCGCCCCGCCGCCTGGCGCGGGCGGCCGGCGAGGGCGCGCCGGCGAGCTACCTGCACCTCGTCTTCGAGCCGGAGGAGTCGATCGGGCTGCACCAGGCGCCGGAGGCGCCAGCGCGTCGCTTCGCGGCCCGCTACTTCGCGCCGGACGGGCGGCTCCGCGGCGCCGTCGCCGAGGTCTGGCCCGAGCTCTCGCGCGACGCGGTGGAGGCCGGGGTGGAGGTCCCGGCCGAGGTGACCCGGCTCGCCGAGCGCGCGATCGACGCGGCGCGCCGGGAGCGACGGCGGCGGCAGGTCGAGGAGGAGGTCCGCGCCGCCGGCCGGGACCAGCCCGGCCTCCGGCTGCCGCTCTACCCGTACCAGGTGGAGGGCGTCGCCTTCCTCGCCTCGCGCGGGCGGGCGCTCCTCGCCGACGAAATGGGGCTCGGCAAGACCGCCCAGGCCATCGCGGCGATGGCGGTCCTCGCGCGCCGCGGCGAGGTGCGGCGGACGCTGGTGGTCTGCCCGACCTCGCTCAAGCACCAGTGGCTGCGCGAGCTCCGGCAGTTCGCGGACCTCGCCCCGGAGGAGGTCGTGGTCGTCTCCGGCGGGCGGGAGGAGCGGCGGGCCCGCTACGCCGACCCGCCGCGCGTCCTCGTCACGAGCTACGAGCTCGCCCGCGCCGACGAGCGCGAGCTGCTCGACCTCGCCCCGGACCTCCTGGTCCTCGACGAGGCGCAGCGGATCAAGAACTGGCGCACCCGCACCGCCTCGGTCGTGAAGCGGATCCCGAGCCGCTTCGCCTTCGTCCTCACCGGCACCCCGCTCGAGAACCGGCTCGACGACCTCTACAGCCTGATGCAGGTGGTGGACCCGCACCTCTTCGGCCCGCTCTGGCGGTTCAACGAGGAGTTCACCACCCTCGATCCGTCCGGGAAGCCGGCCGGCTACCGGAACCTGGACCGCCTGCGGTCCCGGATCGCGCCGGTGGTGCTGCGCCGCCGCAAGGAGGAGGTGCTCGCGGACCTCCCCGAGCGGCTGGTCTCGCGCCTCGTCGTGCCGCTCTCCCCGGAGCAGCGCGAGATCCACGACGACGCCGAGGCCGGCGCGGCACGGCTGCTCTCCGTGCTCCGCAAGCGCCCCCTCACGCCCGCCGAGGAGCAGCGGCTCATGCGCGCGTTCCAGCGGATGCGGATGGCGTGCGACGCGGCGGCGCTGGTGGACGGGGACACGCCCGGCGCGCCCAAGCTGGACGAGCTCGAGCGGCTCCTCGAGGAGATCTGCGTCGAGGAGGGGCGCAAGGTGGTGGTCTTCTCCGAGTGGGAGAAGATGCAGGCGATGGCCGCCGAGGTCTGCGCGCGGC
This sequence comes from Anaeromyxobacter oryzisoli, assembly GCF_022690765.1. Lineage (GTDB taxonomy): Bacteria > Myxococcota > Myxococcia > Myxococcales > Anaeromyxobacteraceae > Anaeromyxobacter > Anaeromyxobacter oryzisoli. The sequence goes on from NZ_JALCZA010000013.1 coordinate 9,764, forward strand.
TCGGCGTCGGCCACGTCCGGCTCCACGGCGGCGTCCCCTCCGAGGCGCGCGGCGCCCTCATCGATCGGTTCCGGGACGATCCCGCGTGCCGGGTGTTCCTCTCCACCGACGCGGGCGGCGTGGGGCTGAACCTCCAGGTCGCGACCCACGTGGTGAACCTCGACCTCCCGTGGAACCCGGCGGTGCTCGCGCAGCGCATCGCGCGGGTGCACCGGCTCGGTCAGCGCGAGCCGGTGAACGTGGTCACCCTCGTCTCCGAGGGGAGCTTCGAGGAGCGGCTCGAGGCGTCGCTCGACTCCAAGCGGGCCCTCTTCGCCGCGGCGGTGGGGGACGATCCGGACACGGTGACCGTGGAGCGGTCCTCGCTGGCGCGGCGGCTCGCCACCGTCCTCGAGGAGAGCCGGCCGGTCTCGAGCGAGCGGCCCGACGGCTCGGCCGAGCCGGACGCGGAGCCGGTGGAGGCGCTCCGGGCGAGGGTGGGCGACGCGCTCGAGCAGGTGGTCCGGCTCGCCGACGGGCGGATCGTAGGGGTCGTCCGGGGCGAGGTCCCGGACGCGGCGCCGCAGGGGGCGGTGCTCCTGCCGGCGCGCGTCGCGGAGGGGATGGCGCCGCTCGGAGGTGCTTCGCCGCTCGCGGGCGCGGAGGTCCTCTACCGCGCCCCCGCCGTCGGTTCCGCCGACGCGCGGGCGGCCGCCCGCCGCGGCCTCGTCGCCGTCGCCGCCCGGAAGCGCGCCGCGGCCGAGGCCCTCGTCGCGGCGGGGCAGCCCGCCGAGGTGCTCGGGCTCTGCCGCGACGCCATCGCCTTCGCGCTGCGCGCCCTCGATCCCCGCGGCGATCCCGGGGAGGACCCGGCCGCGCTCCTCGCCGCGGTGCACGGCCACCTCGTGCCGGCCGGCCTCGTCTCCGAGGGCGAGGCGGGCGCACTCGCGCGGGCGAGCGAGGCGGCGAGGGCGTTCGGGGCGGCCGCCATCCCGCCGCCCGAGCCGCTCGTCGCCGCGGTGGTGGCGGACGCGCGGGCGCTGGTCGGGCGGGCGCGGGCCGCGATCGAGGCCGGGTAGACCTTTGCCTACGGCGGCGCGAACTGCACCGTCCGCAGCCAGGCGGGCAGGTCGGCCACCTTCGCCGAGCGGACGCCCGCGTCGCTGATGGCGTAGACGAAGTCGTCGGCGAGCACGCTGCGCCTCACGGAGGGCGACCAGGCGAAGCTCCAGCCCGGCCCCGAGGCGGTGGCGAACACGTCTGCCATCGAGAGGCGGCCGGCCGGCGTGATCCCTGCGGCCGGGTCCACCTTGAAGAGGCGCAGGTCGCTCACGAAGGCGTCCGCGGCGAGGTCGGTGAAGGGGATGGCGAGGAGCCCGCGCGCCGGGAACCAGGTGAACGCCCTGGGGTCCCAGAGCGACTCCGACCACGACGCCCCCTCTCCCACCAGCACGGTCGAGAGGGGGCTCGGAGCCGCCGGATCGGCGACGTCGAGCAGCTGCACCTTCACCTGCATGGCGCCGCTCGCCGCGAGCTCGCGCCCGACCCCCAGCAGGTGGGTGTCGTCCAACGGGTGGAGGTAGGCGATGAACCCCGGGAGCGTCAGCTCGCCGAGCTTCCGCGGCTGCGCCGGATCGGAGAGGTCGAAGGTGAAGAGCGGGTCGATCTGTCGGGCGGTGATCGCGAAGCCGCGCGATCCCACGAAGCGCGTCCCGAAGAGCCGCTCGCCGTCGCCGAACGGCTCGGTCTTCCCGAGGGTCCGGAGCGCGCCGCCGGAGAGCCCCAGCACCGCGATCTGGTTCGAGAGCTCGATCCGCCCCCAGGGCTGGGTGGGGTCCTCGACGCGGGTGGAGAGCGTGCTCGCCACGCGCAGCGCACCGTCGAGCTCGTCCAGCTGGTACGGATCGTCCAGGGTGCCGTCCACCACGCCGGAGCCCAGGTAGGCGGCGCGGTCGGGATCGCGGAGGTCGAAGGCGTGCAGGTAGGTGGCGTCGCCTTGCCCCGGCATCGGCCACCACCACCAGTGCCCCGCGGCCGCGTAGAGGGTGTCCTTCGAGGCGTACACGACGTCGGCGCGCGCGAGGACCGACGTCCGCGCGGCCAGCGCCTGCCGGTCGAGATCGAGCGTGGCGAGGGTGAGGATCCCGAGGTGGACCGGGGCCGAGCCGATCGCGAAGTCGCCGCAGGCGTAGCCGAGCTCCTCCGTCGAGCCGTCGGGCCGCTCGACCGCGCCGCGGCGCAGCCAGTCGTCGAGGGTCCGCGCACGGATGAGCGCCTCGTTCCGGGTGACGAGGTCGTCGAACGCCCGATCGCGATCGGCCTGGCTCGCGTCGGCGGACAGCTCGGGCCAGAGGGCCACGCCGTCCGGGAACGGGAGCTCGTCCCTCATCACCAGGCGGACCCGGGTGCCGATGCGGCGGGCGGCGAGATAGCTCCCCGGCAGGTAGATCTCGGAGGTGACCCGGGGGGCGGAGAGCGCGGACACGTCCACCGTGGTGACCTTGGTGACGTTGCTCGCCTGGTACCCGCACCACATCGAGCCCGGCGCCGTGCCGGCGCCGGCGAGCGGCTCGGCGCAGATCGGCTGAGTCCCCTCCAGCGCGCGCGGGACGTAGACGGTGCTGAAGACCACCACCTGGTCGCCGGACAGGAAGAGATCGCGGGGCCAGCCCTCGATCGCGAGCGAGGCGGTCTCCGTCATGGCGTCCGCCGGCCAGCTGCTCACGAGGTGCAGGCGGCCGTCGGCCAGGGCGGCGATGCGGGTGCCGTCGTTCTGGACGAAGTCGGCCTCGTCCACCCCGGCCACCTGCGCGTTGGTCGTGGTGAAGCTCTCCGGCCCGGCCGCGCCCGCGTAGTTCGCCCAGCCGCCGACCACCGGGACGGCCACCCCCCATCCCTCCCGGAGCTGCTCGACCCGGCTCTTCATCTCGAGGACGAGCGCATCCTCGATCGCGCCCTCGAGCTCTCCGCAGCTCGCCGCGTAGGTGAGGCTGGGGCTGCGATCGACCCCGATCGGCGCCGGGAGCCTCGACGAGGTGCTCCGGTTGCAGGCGACGGTGGAGGCGAGCGTCAGGACCGCGAGGGTGCGCAGAAACGTCATGGGGGCCGCTCCTTGGCAGCCCCTCTGTATCAGGGCCTGCCGAGCTCGAGGAGCACGCAAGTCGTCGCACGGCGCCCCCGGCGCCCCCCCGGCCCACCGGCCCACCGGTCCACCCCGGATCGTCCCCATGAGGGCCGCCTCGTCCAGCTCGTCCGCGCTGCGCAACGCGCGCCCCGCCCGTTACGGAGATCGGCGTGACCGGCGAGCCCGGTCGCGGGCGTTTGGAGCAGCACGCGGCCAGCCGAGGAGCGAGCCGTGTGGAGCGAGCAGATGGCGCGGCGAACGCGTCGGGTCGGCCGATGGGCGGCGGCGGCCTTGCTGGGCGGCGCGAGCCTCGGCTGCCGATCCGACGCGGGCGCGCTCGAGGAGAGGGCGCGCCCGGTCCGGGGCGAGGAGACCGCGAACATGTCCGGGTTCACGAAGCCGTCCGACGAGGCGCTCCAGGAGCGCCTCACGCCCGAGCAGTACCGGGTCACGCAGCTCGCGGGGACCGAGCCGCCGTTCGAAAACGCGTACTGGGACCAGCACGCGCCCGGCGTCTACGTCGACGTGGTCTCCGGCGAGCCGCTCTTCAGCTCGCTCGACAAGTTCGACTCCGGGACCGGCTGGCCCAGCTTCACCCGCCCCCTCGACCCGAGCCACGTCACCACCCGCGAGGATCGCGCCCTCTTCTTCGAGCGCACCGAGGTCCGCTCGCGGCTCGCCGGCTCGCACCTCGGCCACGTCTTCCACGACGGGCCGCCGCCGACGGGCCTGCGCTACTGCATCAACTCCGCGGCGCTTCGCTTCGTCCCGGCGGCGCGGCTCGCGGCGGAGGGCTACGGCGACCTCCTTCCGCTCTTCGAGAAGGGCGAGCACGCCTCTCCCCCGGGCGGCGCGAGCCCATGATGCTGAGGGGCCGGCCGGCCACCCGGCTCATACTCCCGCGAACCACTCGTATCCCTGGTCCTCCCAGTACCCGCCCGTCCTCACCGGGAGGAAGCTCACTGCGGTGAGGTACTTCACCATCTTGTAGCCGAGCTTCACCGCCGAGTAGAGGCGGACCGGCGCGCCGTGCTCCGGCCCGAGCGGCGTGCCGTTCATGGCGAGGGCGAGGATCGTCTGCGGGTGAAGCGCGCTCGCGAGGTCCCAGGAGGACCAGTAGCCCGAGTCGAACGAGCGGAACTCGACGTAGCGCGCCCGCGGGTCCACGCCCGCGAGGCGGGCGAGCTCGGAGAGCCGCACGCCGTCCCAGGACGCGACCGCCGACCACCCCTCGACGCAGTGGTGCCGGACCCGGGTGCGCGTCTGCGGGAGGCGCCGGAGGTCCGCGAGCGAGAGGGTCAGGGGGCGCGCGACGAGGCCGCCCACGGCGAGCGCCCAGCCGGCGGGGGCGAGCGGGATCCGCTTCGAGATCCGGTAGGCCGGGAAGGCGTCCGGGGGGCTCTCGTCCTCCGGGGGGAGCTCGGGGGCGAGCCGCGAGGGGTCGAACGTCGCCCGCTGGAACCGCTCGTTCACGCGCTCCATGAGCCCCAGGAAGCCGGCGTGCGGCCGGTCGCTGTCGCAGGCGAGCCCGCCGAGGCCGAGGAGCGCCGTCGCGCGGACGCCGGTGGCGAGGAAGCGGCGTCGGGTCGAGCCGGTCACGCCCTCTCCTCCGGCCGCTCGTCGCGGCCGACGGTCATGTCCGCGAGCGTCCGCGGGTGGAGCAGCACCTGGATCACGTGGACCGCGGTGAAGAGCGCGAGCGCGGCGAGCGCCAGGAGGTGGATCGCGCGCGCCGCGTCGTAGCCGCCGAGCAGCGCGGTGAGGCGCGGGAGCTGGACCGGCTTGTACATCGCGAGCCCCGAGAGGACGAGCAGCGGCGCCGTCGCGAGGACGCCGGTGTACGCGAGGCGCTGCATCCCGTTGTACAGGCCGACGGGCGCCGGGGCTTCCTCGCGGAGGCGCAGATCGTGGAGGAGGGTGCCCCAGGCGTTCCGGGCGTCCCGGCGGGGGAGGAACAGCCGTCGCCGCCACTCCCCGCTCGCGAACAGGTAGGCGGCGTACACGAGCGCGTTCGCCACGAACAGCCACGCGAACGCGAAGTGCCAGTGTCGCGCGCCGGCGAGCCATCCCCCGACCGTCAGGGCGGCCGGCGGCCTCGCCCCCTGGAGCGGGTACCACTCGTAGGGCTCGCCCCTCGGGCCGAGGAGCGGATAGGCGACGAGGATCCGGAGGCCGCTCCCGGCCATGATCGTGAAGAGGACGAGGTTCGCCCAGTGCGTCACCCGGACCAGCCACGGCTGTGCAGGGCGCGGCATGCCAGATCAGGCCTCACGGCGCTCAGGTCGCGAGAGCGGCGTGAGCATGACCGTCATATCCTCCGAGCTGCAACGCGTCCCGACATCTTGCTGACCGATCCGCGCGGCCGGCTACCCGTCGCGGCACCACGCGCCCGTCCGCGACCGCGGTGAGGGGGCGGCGCGGCTCGGCTCGACTACCGACCTGACCCGTCGCCCCGGGTCCCCTGCATCGCCGGGAACCCGCCGGGCTCGGAGTCCTCACCGCGGCGCAGGATCGCGAGCCGCCGCCGCATCGCCGCGATCTCGGCGTCCTGGGACGCGATGATCTCGCTGGCGAGCTGCCGCGTGAGCGGGTCCCTACCGTGGACGAGAAGCAGGCGCGCCATCTCCACCGCCCCCTCGTGGTGCGGGATCATCATGGCGAGGAAGTCCACGTCCACGTTCCCCGTGTAGCCGGGGGCGTGCATGTCCCTCATCATCCGATCCATGCCCGCGTCCATCTCTCTCTCGAACGCGCGGAACTCCGGCGAGAACGCGGCGCCGCCGCGCTCCGCGGCGGGAGGATGGGCATGCCCAGCGTGCGCGTCCGGAGCGGCGACTCGCTTCCCGTCTTCCATGGCTTCGCTCCTCAGGGGCGACACCGCTCGCGTCGGGCTGCCGGTATCACGCCGGTCATGGCTCGACGCGACAGGGTGCCCTCAGGCCGTCTGGCTGCGCGCGCCGGGGCGTACGTACACCAGGTTGATGCTCTTCTTGTTGCGGAGCTTCCCCGACGGCAGCGCGAGCTCGCCGAGGGGGATCTGTGCGACGAAGCGCGGGTCCAGCGGATCGCTCACGTCGAACGCGCTGCACACCGTCTGCCCCGCGTTGGGCGTGCCCGGGAGCTCGTCCTGCTCGTGCGCCACGTAGAGGAGCGTGTTCTCGGGGTTCGTCCACAGCCCGTGGGACTCGCGCCCATGGGTGAAGAACGTCTTGATGACCTTCCGATGCCCGGGCGGCGGCGCGCGATCGATCACGGCGAGCTGGCTCGAGGCCACCCCGCCGGGGCCGCCATCGTCCACCCGAGCGAGCGAGGCGTAGATCACCTTGCCGCGCGCGTTCTCGACGAACTCGAGGTGGTTCGGGCGGGCGAGCTTCCCGAGCCGGACGGTATCGAGCGCTCGCGGCTGCGGCTCCACCGACCAGGCGGAGAGGGCATCCGCGAGCTTGTGCGAGAGCCACAGCTCCTTCCCGTCCGGCGTGGTCTTCTGGAACGGCGTGAAGCCGAACGGATCCTGCGCTTTCAGATCGATCACCGCGCGACGTTTCGGCTGGCTCGCGCCGTCGGCCCCGAAGCCCGTCTCCATCACCTCGAGCTGCGAGAGCTTCTGCGAGATCACGAACGCCAGTCGCCCGTCGGCGGAGAACCAGACCTGCGCCGGCCCGTTCAGGCACTCGACATACCTGCGGACGGCGCCCGCCGCGACCCCGCCGGCCTCGCGGATCGCGGCGGCGACGTCGAGGATCGCGATCCGGCTCTCGCCGCGGATCGTCACCCACAGCTCCTTGCCGTCGCGGCTGAAGGTGGGCTCGTGCGGCTCCCGGCCCACGAGGATGCCGCTGGTGAGCCGCTCCGGGTTCGTCTGGCTCCCGGCCTGGGGGTTCGGCGCGTTCCCGACGGGCTTCAGCGTCACGAGATCCACGAGGTAGACGTTGCTCGAGCCGCGGCCGGTGCACGCGAGCAGCCGGTTGTCGGGCGAGGGCGCTGCGCCGTGGACGTACACGGCGCCATGGTAGAGGGGCTTGTTCATCATCGCCGCGTGGGTGGGCGTGACGCCGCCCGTCACCAGCCGGAAGGGCGGACGGGGATCCTCGTCGAACGAGGTCAGGTTGATCGTCGTCGAGACGGTGTTCGTCCCCGGATCGATCACGGAGAGCGTATCCGAGTCCTCGTTGCAGAGGATCACCCGGTCGCCCGCGCGCGACGCGCGCTGCGGCTGGGCGCCGCCGCGGTCGAGGGGCAGCGTCGCGGCGATCGCCGCGACGCCGGTCCGGACGACGAACTCGCGCCGAGTCCACCTCATGGCCTCGCTCCCTTCGCAGCTCCCCGCGTGTCTATTCGTCCGCGCGGCCGCGATCCGAGCCCGGTCGGGGAAACGCCCGCAGGAGCGTGGCTCGGCCCGGGAGGCGCTCTTTGGACGAAGCTCGCTCGCCGGGAGCGGGGCGGAGCGCCAGCCCCCGCGGCGCTCGCCCGTTCCCCCGACTCACGCCGCTACTCGTTCCCGTGCTGGAAGTCGATCCGGCCGAAGAGGCCGTCCGACTCGTCGTTCGGCCCGGCGGCGAAGAAGAGCACGTCGCTCGGCCCGGCCGCGGCGTCGTTCCCGAAGCCGAGCCCCCAGAGGCCGTCGATGGTGATCCGGCCGCCCTTGCCGGTCAGGTAGGCGCCGCCGTCGCCCTGTCGCTGCTCCTCCTCGACCGCGTAGCCGACGATGTGGCCGTCGCCGAAGTTGCCGACGAGGAGCTTGCCGCTGAAGCGCCCGAAGCCGGAGGCGGGGGCCATCGCCAGCCCCCACGGCGAGTCGAGCTTCCCGCCCGACGCGATCCGCGCGAGGAGCACTCCGTCGGGGGTGAAGGCGTTCACGAAGCCGTGGTGCTTGCCGGCGACGTCGTCGTGCTTCGCCGCGTCCTGCAGGGCGTAGGTGACGTAGATCGTGCCGTCGATCGCCCGGATCCCGAACGGCGCGTAGCCGGCCGGGAGGCTCGGGTCGGCGAAGCCGCCCGTCGTGGACACCGGCGCGAAGGTGTCGTCGAACACGTCCACCTTGGCGCCGCGGAAGTCGGTGGCGTAGAGCCGCTCGCCGCTCTCCGCCGAGGCGATGGTGATGCCCTTGTAGACGGCGCCGCCGAGCGGGTTCGGCGAGGAGTTGTCCACCACCACGATCGTCGTCGTGGAGCGGGTGGCAGGCGGGACCGGCGGAGGCACGTTCGGGTTCCAGCCGCTGATCGTCCCGTCCTCGCTCGCGAAGATGAAGAAGGCCGGCCCCTCGGCGCCACCGCTCGACACGACGAACCCCGTGCCGGTGTTGGCGACGACGCCGGTGGGAGCGGCGGGCGCCCCGCCCGCGCCGGTGACGTTCACCACCAGCGGCGGGATCCCGAACTGGGCGACCCCTTCGCCGTCGTACAGGGTCGCGACGCCCGTGCCGTTGTCGGAGACCCACCACGGGCTCGTGCCGCGATGGGTGATGCCCCAGGAGTTCACCAGGTTCGGGTCGAGGTGCTCGGCGAGCCCGGCGACGTTCGACACCAGGTTGCGCTGCACGTAGAGGCCGCCGGTGGTCCCCGCCGCCTCGGAGCGGGCGGCGGCCTGCGCCGCCGCCGTGGCCTGGGTCGTGCTGCTGGCGGACGGGCGATCGGCGCCGCAGCCGGAGAGCGAGAGTGCGCCGGCGGCGAGCGCGCCCGAGAGCAGGACATGTGGCTTCATGCGTTCCTCCCCCCCGGAGCGTGAAAGCCCGCGGCGAGCGGGCGTCGAGCGAGAGCTCACGGGACGCCGGACAAGCTGGTGCTCCGGGGCGCGACCGCCACGGCGCTTCCGGGCGTGTCGTGGGGGCGCCTCGACCTGGGCACGGCGGATGGCCACGCCAGGCGGCGCGCGCCGCGGAAGCTCGACGCGAGTCGGGGGCCGCCGTCAAGCGGCCGGGGCCGGCGCGGCGCGCGGCCCGCGCTGCCGGCGGGTGAAGCGATCGAGGGCGAGGTACACCACCGGGGTGGTGAAGAGCGTGAGGAGCTGCGAGAGGAGGAGCCCGCCCACGATGGTGATCCCGAGCGGCTGGCGCAGCTCGGCGCCGGCGCCGTGACCGAGCGCGAGCGGGAGGCCGCCGAGGAGCGCCGCCATCGTGGTCATCATGATCGGGCGGAACCGGAGCAGGCAAGCCTGGTGGATCGCCTCGCGGGTGGAGAGGCCCTGGGTGCGCTCCGCCTCGATCGCGAAGTCGATCATCATGATCGCGTTCTTCTTCACGATACCGATGAGGAGGATGACGCCGATGAGGGCGATGACGCTGAAGTCGCTCTTGAAGAGCATGAGCGCGAGCAGCGCGCCGACCCCGGCGGAGGGCAGGGTGGAGAGGATCGTGAGGGGGTGGACGAGGCTCTCGTAGAGCACCCCGAGCACGATGTAGACCGCGACGAGCGCGGCGAGGACGAGGAGCGGCTCGCTCGCGAGCGAGTCGATGAACGCCTGCGCGGTGCCCTGGAACGCGGCGTGGACGCCCGCCGGGAGGCCGATCTGCTGCTGCGCCCGGCGCACCGCCTCGAGCGCCTGCCCGAGCGACACGCCGGGCGCGAGGTTGAAGGAGAGGGTGATCGCGGGGAACTGCCCCTGGTGGTTCACCGACAGCGACGTGGCCGACGGCCCCCAGTGCGCGATCGCGGAGAGCGGGACCTGCCCGCCGGTCGGCGTCGAGACGAAGATCTGGCGCAGCCCGTCCGGCGAGCGCTGGAACTCCGGCTTCACCTCCAGGACGACGCGGTACTGGTTCATCGGCCCGTACAGGGTCGCGACCTGCCGCTGCCCGAACGCGTCGTAGAGCGCCTGGTCCACCGCCTGCGGGGTGATCCCGAGGCGCGCGGCGGTGTCGCGATCGATCTCGATGGAGAGCTGCAAGGCCGCGGACTGCTGATCGGTGGCGACGTCGCGGAGCTCCGGGAGCCCCCGGAGCTTCTCGAGGAGGCGCGGCGCCCACTCCTTCAGCTCGTCCAGGTTCGCGTCCTGGAGCGTGTACTGGTACTGGGTGCGCGAGGAGCGGCCGCCCACCCGCACGTCCTGGACCGACTGGAGGTAGAGCGCGATCCCCGGCACCTGGGCCAGCTTCGGGCGCAGCTCGCCGATGACCTGATCCGCGGTCTGCGTGCGCGCCGACGTGGGCTTGAGCGCGATGTACACGTTGCCCGTGTTGAGCGTGCCGCCGCCGATGAAGGACACCATGTGATCCACCGCGGGGTGGGCCATCACCACCTGGTTCACCCGCTCCTGCCGCTCCCGCATCGCCGGGAAGGAGACGTCCTGCGGCGCGTCCGAGATGCCGGCGAGCTGCCCCGTGTCCTGCTGCGGGAAGAGCCCCTTCGGCACGACGACGTACAGGTAGACGGTGAGCGCGGCGGTGCCGGCCGTCACCGCGAGCATGAGCGGGGCGTGGTCGAGGACCCAGCGGAGGCCGCGATCGTACGCACGGAGCATCCCGGCGAAGATCCGCTCCGACGCGCGGTACGCGCGCCCGTGCTCCACGTCGCGCGCGGGCCGGAGCAGGCGAGACGCCATCATCGGGGTGAGGGTGAGGGAGATGATCGCCGAGAGGGCGATCGCGAGGCTCAGGGTGACCGCGAACTCGCGGAAGAGGCGGCCCACGATCCCGCCCATGAGCAGGAGCGGGATGAACACGGCGAGGAGCGACGCCGTGATCGAGACGATGGTGAACCCGATCTGGCGCGCGCCCTTCAACGCCGCGGCCATGGGCGGCTCGCCCGCCTCGATGTAGCGCGTGACGTTCTCGGTGACCACGATGGCGTCGTCCACCACGAAGCCGGTGGAGATCGTGAGCGCCATGAGCGACAGGTTGTCGAGGCTGTAGCCGAACAGGTACATCCCGCCGAACGTCCCCACGATCGCGAGCGGCACGGCGACGCTGGGGATGAGCGTGGCGCGGGCGCTGCGCAGGAACGCGAAGACGACGAGCACCACCAGGAGCACGCTGATCCCGAGCGTCCGCTGGACCTCGTCCACCGAGGCGCGGATGGTCCGACTCCGGTCCATCGCCACCCGGACGTCGATCGCCGGCGAGATCGCCCGGGTGAGCTCGGGCAGCAGCGCCTCCACCCGCCCGATCACGTCGATGATGTTCGCGCCCGGCTGCCGGCGGATGAGCATCACCACGCCGCGCCGGCCGTCGATCCAGCCCGCGACCCGCTCGTTCTCCACGCCGTCGCGGACCGTCGCCACGTCGCCGAGCCGCACCGGCGCGCCGTCCCGGTACGCGAGCACCAGGGGCCGGAACGTCTCGGCGCGCCCGAGCTGGTCGTTCGCGGCGATCACCTGGGTGCGCTCGGCCCCCACGAGCGCGCCCTTCGGCTGATCGAGGGTGCCGCGGGCGAGCACGCTCCGGACGTCCTCCATCCCGAGCCCGGTCCCAGCGAGCGCGACCGGGTCCACCTGCACGCGGACCGCGGGCTGCTGGCCGCCGCCCACGAACACCTGCCCGACGCCGGGCACCTGGGCGATCTTCTGGGCGAGGATCGTGTTGGCGGTGTCGTAGACCTGGGAGAGCGGCAGGGAGTCCGAGGTGACCGACAGGATGAGGATCGGCGCGTCCGCCGGGTTCACCTTCCGGTAGGAGGGGCGCGTGGGGAGGTTCGGGGGGAGGTCGCCCGCCGCGGCGTTGATCGCCGCCTGCACGTCGCGCGCGGCCGCGTCCACGTCGCGGTCGAGGGCGAACTGGAGGGTGAGGCTCGTCGAGCCGAGCGAGCTCACCGAGGTGATCTCGGAGAGGCCGGCGATCCGGCCGAAGCGCCGCTCGAGCGGCGTCGCCACCGCCGAGGCCATCGTCTCCGGGCTCGCGCCCGGCAGGCCGGCGCTCACGTTGATGGTCGGGAAGTCCACCCGGGGGAGCGGCGCGACCGGGAGCTGCGTGTAGGCGGCCGCCCCGCCGAGCAGGATCGCGGCGGCGAGGAGGGTGGTGGCGACCGGGCGCCGGATGAACGGCTCGGAGAGGGTCATCGCCCGCTCGCGGCAGCCCGCGGGGGCGCGCCGGCCTCGCGCGGAGGCTCGCGCCGCCGGCGCCGCAGGAGGCGGCCGAGGCGCTCCATGTAGAGGTAGACGACGGGCGTCGTGTACAGGGTGAGGAGCTGGGACACGAGCAGCCCGCCCACGATGCTGATCCCGAGCGGACGCCGCAGCTCCGAGCCCGTCCCGGAGCCGAGGGCGAGCGGGAGGCCGCCGAGGAGCGCGGCCATCGTCGTCATCATGATGGGCCGGTAGCGGAGCAGGCAAGCCTGGAAGATCGCGTCGCGCGGCGCGAGCCCCTGCTCGCGCTCCGCCTCGAGGGCGAAGTCGATCATCATGATCGCGTTCTTCTTCACGATCCCGATGAGCAGGATGATCCCGATGAGCGCGATGATCGTGAACTCGGTCCGGGTGAGGAGGAGCGCGAGCAGCGCGCCGACGCCCGCCGAGGGGAGCGTGGAGAGGATCGTCACGGGGTGGATGTAGCTCTCGTAGAGCACGCCCAGGACGATGTAGACGGTGACGAGCGCGGCCAGGATGAGGAGCGGCTCGCTCGCGAGCGACTCCTGGAACGCCTGCGCCGCTCCGGAGAACCCGGCCCGCATCCCGGCCGGGAGCGCGAGCTCCGCCTCCGCGCGGCGGATGGCGCCGACCGCCTCGCCGAGCGAGGCGCCGGGGGCGGTGTCGAAGGAGATCGTCACCGACGGGAACTGGCCCTCGTGGCTGATCGCCAGCGGGGCGGTCCGGGTCTCGAACCGGGTGAAGGCGGAGAGCGGGACGAGGTCGCCCGTCTGCGACCGCACGTAGAGGTGCGCGAGCGCGTCGGGGCTCTGCTGGAACTCCGGCTTCACCTCCAGCACGACGCGGTACTGGTTGAGCTGGGTGAAGATGGTCGAGACCTGGCGCTGCCCGAAGGCGTCGTAGAGCACGTCGTCGATGGCCTGGGCCTGGATCCCGAGCCGCGCGGCGGTGTCGCGGTCGATGGTGAGCGCGAGCTGGAGCCCGCCGGCCTGCTGGTCGCTCGCGACGTCGCGGAGCTCGGGGAGGCCCTCGAGCTTCGCGACCACCCGCGGCGCCCAGGCGGAGAGCTCCTGGAGGTCCGGATCCTCGAGCGTGTACTGGTACTGCGTGCGGCTCACACGGGCGTCGATCTGGAGGTCCTGGACCGGCTGCAGGTACAGGGAGATCCCGGGCACTGCCGCGGCGCGCTCCTTCAGGCGGGCGACGATCTCGGCGGCGCTCGCGTCGCGGGCGTTGCGGGGCTTGAGCGCGATGGAGAGCCGGCCGGTGGTGGGGGTGGCGTTGGTCCCGTCCGCCCCGATGAAGGAGGCGACCGTGACGACGTCGGGGTCGCCCATGACCGCCTCGGCGAGCGCCTGCTGCCGCGCCATGACGCTCGGGAACGACGCGTCCGCGGGGGCCTCCGTCACGCCCACGACGAGGCCCGTGTCCTGCACCGGGAAGAAGCCCTTCGGCACGACGACCGCCAGCGCCACCGTCAGCGCCAGCGTGGCGAGGGTGATCGCGAGCGTCAGCGGCTGGTGGTCGAAGACCCAGCGCAGCGTCCGCTCGTAGAGCGCCACCGTGCGGTCGAAGCCGCGCTCGAACGCGCGCGTGACCGGGCCGGGCCGGGGGGGCTTCCCGAGGAGGAACGCGCACATCATCGCGGTGAGCGTGAGCGACAGGAGGGCGGACACGCCGATCGCGATCGCGAGCGTCACGGCGAACTCGCGGAAGAGCCGCCCGATGATCCCGCCCATGAAGAGGAGCGGGATGAGCACCGCGACGAGCGAGACGGTGAGGGAGACGATCGTGAACCCGATCTGCTTCGACCCCTTCAGCGCCGCCTGGAGCGGCGACTCGCCCTGCTCCACGTAGCGGGCGATGTTCTCGATCATGACGATGGCGTCGTCCACCACGAACCCGGTGGAGATGGTGAGCGCCATGAGCGAGAGGTTGTTGAGGCTGTAGCCGAACAGGTACATCACCCCGAACGTGCCGACGAGCGAGAGCGGCACCGCGACGCCGGGGATGATCGTCGCGCGCAGGCTGCGCAGGAAGACGTAGATCACCGCCACGACCAGGACGACGGAGAGGACGAGGGTGAACTGCACGTCGTCCACCGAGGCGCGGACCGTCTCGGTGCGGTCGCTCAGGACCTTCACCTCGAGCCCCTGCGGGAGCGCCGAGGAGAGCTTGGGGATGAGCGCCTTCACGCGCTCCGCCACCTCGATGACGTTCGCGCCGGGCTGGCGCTGGACGTTCAGGATGATCGCGCGGTCCCGGCCCGCCCAGCCGGCGAGCTGCGCGTTCTCGACGCCGTCGATCGCGGTGGCGACGTCGGCGAGGCGCACGGGGGCGCCGTTGCGGTACGCGAGCACGAGCGATCGGAAGCTCTCCGCCCGGTAGAGCTGGTCGTTCGTCGCGAGCGTGTAGTCCTGCCGCGGGCCGTCGAGGTTGCCCTTCGGCTGGTTCACGTTCGCCGCGACGAGCACCTGGCGCACGTCGTCGAGGGTGAGGCCGGCCCCGGCGAGGGCGGCGGGGTCCACCTGGACGCGCACGGCCGGCTTCTGCCCGCCGTTGATGGTGACGAGCCCCACCCCCGACACCTGGGAGATCTTCTGGGCGAGGATCGAGTCGGCGAAGTCGTCCACCTGGTCGAGCGGGAGCGTCTTCGAGCTCACCGCGAAGGTGAGGATGGGCGTGTCGGCCGGGTTGCTCTTCGCGTAGGTCGGCGGGGCGGGCAGGGTGCGGGGGAGGAGGTTCGAGGCGGCGTTGATGGCCGCCTGGACGTCCTGCTCCGCGGCGTCGATGTCGCGGTCGAGCGTGAACTGGAGCGTGATCTGCGAGGTGCCGAAGCTCGACACCGAGGTCATCTGCGCGAGCGACGGCATCTGCCCGAACTGCCGCTCGAGGGGCGTGGTGACGGCGGACGCCATCGTCTCGGCGCTCGCGCCGGGGAGCGCCGTCGAGACCACGATCGTCGGGTAGTCCACCTGCGGGAGCGCCGAGACCGGGAGCTGCCGGTACCCGGCCACGCCGGCGAGGAGGAGCCCGACCGTGAGGAGCGCGGTGCCGACCGGCCGGCGGATGAACGGCTCCGAGATGCTCATCGCGCCCCGTCCGCCGCCCCGCGCCCGCCGCCGTCACGCGCGACCGGGGCGCCCGCCTTCTGCTGGGCCGCCCCGCGGACGACGACCCGCGCGCCGGGCCGGAGCTGGTTCTGCCCCTCCACCACCACCCGCTCCCCCTCCTCCACCCCCTTCGCGACGACGGCGAGATCGCCCTGCGTCGCCTCGAGCACGACCGGCCGGAGGGCGACGGTGTCGTCGCGGCCGACCACGTACACGTAGGGGCCGCTCGGCCCGCGCTGCACCGCGAGCGTCGGCACGACGAGCGCGCCCTTGCGCGTGCGGAGGTGCAGGCGCGCGTTCACGAACTGGTTCGGCCAGAGCACGCGGCGGGGGTTGGGCAGGAGCGCCTTGAGCCGGATGGTGGCGGTGGCCTGGTTGATCTGGTTGTCGATGAGGGCGAGCTCGCCGGTGCCGAGCAGCGTGGAGCCGTCCCGGCTGTACGCGTCCAGCGCGAGCCGGCCGCCGGCGAGGGCCTCGGCGACCGGACCGAGCTCGTCCTGCGGGAGCGTGAACAGGACCGCGATCGGATCGAGCTGGGTCACGACGACGATGCCGTTCTGGTCGGTCTGGCGCACCACGTTGCCGGGGTCCACGACGCGGATGCCGGTCACGCCGTCGATCGGCGAGGTGATCCGCGAGTACTCGACGTTGAGGCGGGCGGTCTCGATCGCCGCCTGGTCCATCCGCACGGCGCCCTCGAGCTGCCCCTGGGCCGCGAGGTCCGTGTCGAGCTGCTGCTGGGCGATGAGGCTCTGGGCCACGAGCTGCCGGTCGCGTTCGACGTTGAGCCGGGCGTTCTGGAGCTGGGCCCGGTCGCGGGCGAGCGCGCCCTCGGCCTGGTGGAGCTGGGCCTGGAACGCCCGCGGATCGATCTGCGCGAGGACGTCGCCCCGGCGCACCGCCTGGCCCTCCCGGAACAGGACGGCCTCGAGCCGCCCGTCCACCTGCGGCCGCACTGTGACCGTCTTGTTGGCGACGACCGTCCCCAGCCCCTCGAGGAAGATCGGCACGTCGCGCCGCGCGGCGGTGGCCACCGCGACCGGGATCGCGCGCGCGGGCTGCCGCGCGCCCGCCGCCGACCCGGCGCCCGCCGGCCGCACCTCGCTGCGCCGGTGGACGCCCCAGAGCACGCCCGCGATCGCCAGGGCGCCCACCGCGGCCATCACCCACCGCCTCCGCGTCATCGTCCCGTCCTCTCGCCGCGGCGCGCGATCGCCGCGTGCCCGTTCCGGCGCCGCACCTCGGTCTGCCTCGCCGCCGCACCGCCGCCGCGCGCCGCCACGAACCGCAGCGCTCCGCGGCGCTCCCTCGCGCCCGCGCGCCGCGCCGGCGCGGCGGTCGTGAGGCCACCCGTGGAGCCCGGGCTCCCCGCTTCGCGCGCGAGGCGATCCTCGACGTTCGCGATCACGCGCCGCAGCCCGCGGCGCAGCCGGTCCACGTCCGGCGCGGACATGCCCTCGGTCGCGGCGTCGCGGATCTCCCGCGCGCTCGGCGCGAGCCCGGCGGCGAGCTGCGCGCCGTCCGCGGTGAGGGCGAGCAGCGTGCGGCGGCGGTCGCGCGGATCCGCCTCCGTCCGCACCAGCCCCTGCCCGGAGAGCGCCGTCACGAGCCGCGACACGGTGGGCGCGTCGTGATGGAGCCAGGCGCACAGCTCCGCCTGGGACGCGCCGGGATGCTCCGCGACCGCGACGAGGAACCAGAACTGTGGCATCGAGAGCTGGTGCTGCGCCGCGCGCGCCACGGCGAGCTTCTCGAGCCGGCGCCGCGCGATCGCGATGAGCAGCCCGACGTGCTCCTCCATCGAGGACCTCCTCGCCCCCCGGTGGGGGCGCGCGGATCTTGTGCGGGCAACCATTGAGAGCGCAAGCAATTCCGACGGCGGGCAGGCCCGCGCCCCGCATCGGCCGTCCCGGGCGGCGGACGCCGGGCCCGGCCGACCCGGGGGCCGGCGTGGGGGGGAAGGTCCTTTCGAAAGGATCTTGTGACACGGCGCCGCGCCCGCCAGGGCGGCGGCTCGGCGGGCCCCGCATCCGGCCTGTTCCGCGGGGGCGGGGGCAGGTACGACTCTGGCACCAGGGTTGCTGGGTGCGCGCGCGATGTGTCGGGTCCAGTCGCTCGCAGCCGCGATGCTGCTCGCCTCCGCCGGCCTGCCCGGCCCGGCGGGAGCGTTGCCGGAGGTCCCCCCTCCGCTCGAGCTGCCGCCGCGGCTCGATCTCGACCGCGCGCTCGCGCTGGTCCGCGAGCGCGGGCTCGACCTCCTGGTGGCCGAGGCCGCGGTGCACGGCGCGGAGGGCGACCTCGCGGCGGCCGGCGCCATCCCGAACCCGACGCTGGGGCTCGGCTACGGTCGGTCCTTCCTCACCGGGCGCTGCACGAACGAGGTCGGGGCGGAGGTGGCGTGCCCTTCCTACCCACCCGCCTACTCGGCCTCGCTCTCCGACGGCGGGGCGGTCTTCGACAGCCTGACCGGCAAGCGCGGGCTGCGGACCCGGGTGGCGCGCGAGGCGCTCGCCGCCGCGCGGCTCTCTCGCGACGACGCCCTGCGGAGCCTCGCGGCGCAGGTCGAGCAGCGGTTCGTCGAAGCGGTCCTCGGTACGCAGAGCCTCCAGTTCGCGCGCGAGGTGGCGGCCGCCCAGGCGCGGACCGTGGAGCTCACGCAGGCCCGGTACGACGCCGGCGCGATCTCCGAGGCGGACCTGGCGCGCGTCCAGACCGCACGCCTGGAGGCGGATCAGGCCGTCGACCGGGCGCAGGCCGATCTCCGGACGGCGCGGGTGGCGCTCGCGTTCCTGCTGGGCGTGCGCGGGCCGGTCCCCGACTTCGAGGTGGTCCCCGGAGAGCTGGGGCGCTCGACGGCGCCGGCGCGGCTCGCGGCGGAGACGCGGGAGTCGCTGATCGCCCGGGCCCTGCAATCCCGGCCGGACGTGCTGGCCGCGCGGCGGCAGACGGAGCGCGCCCGCGCGGCGGTCGACCTGGCGCGCCGGCTGCGGTTCCCCGACGTGACGCTCTCCGCCTCGTACGCGCAGGAGGGGAACACGCCCACCGCGGTCACGCCGCCCACCTGGAGCGTCGGGGTCTCGGTGCCGCTGCCGATCTTCTACCGGCAGCGGGGCGAGATCGAGAAGGCCGAGGCCGACCGGCTCACGCAGTCACTCACGGTCGCGAAGGCCGAGGGCACCGCGGTCTCCGACGTCGAATCCGCCTGGGCGGCCTACGAGGCCTCGCGTGCGCTCGTGCAACGGATGGAGAAGGGCGGGCTCCTCGAGCGCTCCAGGACCGCCTTCGACCTCGTGACCATCCAGTACCGGAAGGGCGCCGCGTCGCTGCTGGACCTCCTCGACGCCCAGCGGACCTGGATCGCGACGCGGCTCGAGTACCTGCAGGACATGGCCGGCTACTGGCAAGCGATCTTCCGCCTCGAGCAGGCCACCGGAGCGTCGCTGCGATGAAGGGCTCGAGGGCGGTGGCGGCCCTGGTCATCGGGGCCGCGGGGCTCGCGGGTCTCGCGGGTCTCGCGGGGCTCTCGGCGTGCGCGCGCCAGGGCGGCGGGCCCGCGGGGCCGCCGGAGGACGAGCTCTGGGTGGCCGCGGACTCGGTGGAGGGCGGGCCCACCATCGCGCGGGCGGAGCGCGCCGAGCTGCAGGAGCGGGTGGCGGCCGGCGGCCGAATCGCGTTCCACGACCTGCACGTCACGCACGTGTTCTCGCCGGTCACCGGCCGGGTCACGCGGGTGCTCGCGCAGCCGGGCCAGAGCGTCCGGAAGGGCTCGCCGCTCGTCGCGATCCAGTCCCCCGACGTGGGCAGCGCGTTCTCGGACGTGGTGAAGGCCCGGGCGGACCTGCAGCAGGCCGAGGCGGAGCTCGGGCGCCAGCGGCGGCTCGCGCGCGTGGAGGCCGCGACGCAGCGCGAGCTCGAGGCCGCCGAGGACGCCGCTCGCCGGGCGGAGGCGGAGTACCACCGCACGCAGCAGAAGGCGGCGCTCCTCCGGTCCGGCGGCCTCGACGCGGTGACCCAGGAGTACACGCTGAAGAGCTTCATCGACGGGGAGGTCATCGCGCGGCAGGTGAACCCCGGGGCGGAGGTGCAGGGGCAGTACTCCGGCGGCCAGGCGGTGGAGCTGTTCACCATCGGCGACATCCGCCGGGTGTGGGTCCTCGCCGACGTGGCCGAGGCCGACCTCCCGCGCGTCGCGATCGGCGCCGACGTCACGGCCGAGGTGGCCGCCTACCCGGGGCGCGTCTTCCGCGGGCGGGTGGACTGGATCGCGCCGGCGCTCGACCCGGCCCTCCGGACGGCCCGGGTGCGGGCCGAGATCGCCAACGACGACGAGGCGCTCAAGCCCGAGATGTACGCGCAGGTCTCCATCGCCGCCGCGCCGCGGCGCGCCCTCGCGATCCCCCGCGGCGCGATCACCCGCATCGGGACGGCGGCCTTCGCCTACGTGGACGTCGGGGTGGCGCCCGGACGCCGCCGGGCGATGAAGCGCCGGCTGATCCGGATCGCCGATCACGGCGGGCCGCTCGTCGAGGTGACCGGCGGCCTCTCGGAGGGGGACGCGGTGCTCGTGGAGCGCGACGGACCGTCGAAGCAGGAGGGCGGCGACCGCGTGGAGCTGTCGGACGAGCAGTTCACCGCGGCGGGCCTGGAGGTGAAGGCGCTCGCGGCGTCGGATGTCCCCGACGCGGTGGAGCTGGGGGGCCGCCTGACCTTCGACGACCTCAGGGTGACCCACGTCTTCTCGCCGGTCACCGGCCGCGTCACGCGGGTGCTGGCACGGCCCGGGCAGAAGGTGCGCCGGGGGACGCCGCTCGCCGCCATCCTCTCGCCGGACGTGGGCGGCGCCGTCGCCGACGTGGTCAAGGCGGAGGCCGACCTCGCGCAGGCGAGCCACGAGCTGCAGCGCCAGCAGGAGCTGTACGAGGCGCGGGCGGGCGCGCGCCGCGACCTGGAGGCGGCGCAGGCGACCTTCCAGAAGGCCCGGGCCGAGCTGGAGCGGGCCCGCGCGAAGGCCCGCCTGCTGCGCGAGGGCTCGGTCGATCGCGTGACGCAGGAGTACCTGCTGGCGAGCCCCATCGACGGCGAGGTGGTCGCCCGCAACGTGAACCCCGGCATGGAGGTGCAGGGCCAGTACGCGAGCGCGGCGAACCCCGTGGAGCTCTTCACGGTGGGAGATCCCGGCCGGCTGCTCGTGCTGGCCGACGCCTACGAGGTGGATCTCCCGCGCCTCCGCGCCGGCGCCCCGGTGTCCGTCCGCGCCGCCGCGACCCCGGGGCGGGCCGCCGCGGGGAAGATCGAGTGGGTCTCCGACGTCGTGGATCCCCAGCTGCGGACCGTGAAGGTCCGCTGCTCGGTGGACAACCGGGAGCGGCTCCTCCGGCCCGAGATGTACGAGCCGGTCCGGATCGAGGTCCCCGGCGCGCGCCTGCTCGCGGTGCCCCGCGAGGCGCTCCTCCGGGTCGGCGACGAGACGGTGGTGTTCGTCGAGCGGAGCGCCGCCGGCGGGAAGCACGTGCTCGAGCGCCGGCGCGTCACGGCGGACGAGGGGCGCGCGGGCGGGCTGGTCCCGATCTCGGGCGCGGTGAGGCCGGGCGACCGCGTGGTGACGCGCGGCGCGATCTTCGTCCTCGGGATGCTCTAGGTCCAGGAGGCGCCGTCCAGCATGGTCCAGCGGATCGTCACCTTCGCGCTGCGGTACCGCGCGCTCGTCGCCGTCCTCTCGCTGCTCCTGGTGGCCCTCGGGCTCTTCGCCTTCCGCCGCCTGCCGGTCGAGGCCTACCCGAACCCGGTGCCGCCCCTCGTCGAGGTCATCGTCCAGCCGCCCGGCTGGAGCGCGGAGGAGGCCGAGCGGTACGTCACCATCCCGCTGGAGGTGGGGCTCGCCGGGATGCCCGGGCTGGATCACCTCCGGTCACAGTCGCTCTACGGCCTCTCCGACGTGAAGTGCTACTTCAAGTGGAGCATCGACTACACCGCGGCGCGCCAGGAGGTGATCAACCGGCTGCAGTTCATCCAGCTCCCCGCCGGCGTGCAGGCGCAGATCTCCCCCTGGAACGCCATCGGCGAGGTGTTCCGGTACGACGTCCGGGGGAAGGGCTACTCGACGCAGGAGCTCAAGACCGCCGCCGACTGGATCCTGGAGCGGCAGTTCAAGCAGGTCCCCGGCGTCATCGACGTCACCACCTTCGGCGGCGAGACGCGCGAGTACCACGTCGAGGTCGATCCCATCCGGCTCCGGGCCCGCGGCGTGACCCTCGCGCAGCTCACCGCAGCGATCGCCAACGCCAACCGGAACGTGGGCGGCCAGCGGATCACCGTCGGCGCGCAGTCGTACACCGTCCGCGGGGTCGGCCTGATCGCCACCGAGGAGGACGTGAGCGACGTGGTGGTGCTCGAGAAGGGCGGCGTGCCGGTGCGCGTGCGCGACGTGGCCGACGTCTCGATCGGGCACACGCCGCGCCTCGGCGTCGTGGGGCGTGACCGCGACGACGACGTGGTGCAGGGGACCGTGCTGATGCGCTACGGGGCGGAGACCTCGTCCACGCTCCAGGGGATCTACGACCGCGTGGAGTACATCCGGCGCAACCACCTGCTCCCGCCGGGCATGGAGCTCGTGCCGTACTACGACCGCTCCACGCTGATCCACCTCACCACGCGCACGGTGCTCGAGAACCTCCTCGTCGGCATGGGGCTCGTCACCCTGGTCCTCCTCGCCTTCCTCGGGAGCGCGCGGGCCGCGGTGGTCACCGCCCTCAACATCCCGCTCGCCCTGCTCGCGGCGTTCATCGGGATGGTGGCCACCGGGACCTCCGCCAACCTGATCTCGCTCGGGGCGGTGGACTTCGGGATCGTGGTGGACTCGACCGTGATCATGGTCGAGAACGTCTTCCGGCACCTCGGGCGCGCCGCGCACGGCAACGTGTTCCACGCCATCCGGGCCGCCGCCGCGGAGGTGGGGCGGCCCATGGCCTTCTCCACCCTCATCATCGCGGTGGCCTTCCTGCCGCTCTTCACCATGACCGGCGTGTCGGGCGTGATCTTCGGCCCGATGGCCCTCACCTACGCCTTCGCCATCGGGGGCGCCATCGCGCTCGCGCTCACGCTCACGCCGGTCGCGGCCTCGCGCGTCCTCTCCGCCGACACCGAGGAGAAGGACACCGCGCTCATGCGGCTCCTGCACCGGATCTACGATCCGCTCTTCGACCTCGCGCTGCGCCACCCGCGCCTCGCGCCCATCCCCCCGCTCGTCTTCATCCTCCTCACGATCGTGATCTTCCCGCTCCTCGGGTCGGAGTACATGCCCAAGCTCGAGGAGGGCAACTTCTGGATCCGGGCCACCCTCCCGAAGTCGGTCTCCCTCGAGGAGTCGGCCCGGCACGTCGGCCGGATGCGCGCCATCCTCCAGGCGCACCCCGAGATCACCACCGTCGTCTCGCAGCTCGGTCGGCCGGACGACGGCACCGACGTCGCGGGCTTCAACAACATCGAGCTGTTCGCGCCGCTCCGGCCGTACGGGGAGTGGCCCCGCGGCCTCACGAAGGAGAGGCTCACCGACGAGCTGAACGGCGAGCTCACGCGGAGCTTCCCGGGCGTGGTCTTCAACTTCTCGCAGTACCTCTCCGACAACGTCGAGGAGGCGATCTCGGGGGTGAAGGGCGAGAACAGCGTCAAGGTGGTCGGCCCCGACCTGACGAAGAACGAGGCGACCGCCGACGCGATCGTGGACGTCATGTCCAGGATCCGGGGGGTGAAGGACCTCGGGCTGTTCAGCTCGATGGGCCAGCCCTCCATCCGGATCGTGCCGGACCGCGTCGCGTGCGCCCGGTACGGGCTCAACACCGGCGACGTCGCGGCGGTGATCCAGGCGGCCATCGGCGGGCAGGCCGTGACCCAGGTGTTCGAGGGTGAGCGGAGCTTCGCGCTCACGATCCGCTGGCTCCCGGCGTACCGCGACAGCATCGCGGCCATCCGCTCCATCGGCGTCGCGACGCCCGGCGGCGGCCAGGTCCCGCTCTCGCAGATCGCGAGCATCGATCTCGAGGAGGGGCCCTCGGTCGTCTACCGGGAGGACGGGAGCCGCTACGCGCCCGTGAAGTTCTCCGTGCGCGGCCGCGACCTCGGCTCGACCATCGACGAGGCGCGCCGCGCCATCGCCGAGAAGGTGCGCCTGCCGCCCGAGACGCACCTCGAGTGGGCGGGGCAGATCAACGAGCTGCGCGAGGCCATGGGCCGGCTCGCCTGGATCATCCCCCTCTCCATCTTCCTCATCGCCTTCCTGGTCTACGCCGCGGTCCGGAGCTGGGTGGACACGGTGCTGGTCCTGCTCTCGATCCCGGTGGCCTGCACCGGCGGGCTCATCGCGCTGATGGTCGCCCGCGAGCCGTTCTCGGTGTCGGCGGCGATGGGCTTCGTCTCGATCTTCGGCATCGCCATCCAGGACTCGATCCTGGTCGTCACCTACGCCCAGCGGAAGTGGGAGGAGGGGCTCGGGCTGGTCGAGGGCGCCCGGGCGGCGGCGCGCCAGCGGTTCCGCGCGGGCCTCATGACCACGCTCGTGGCGCTCATCGGGCTCCTCCCGGCGGCCCTCTCGACGGGGATCGGCGCGCAGGCCCAGAAGCCGCTCGCCATCGTCGTCATCGGCGGCGCGCTCGCGCTCGCGCTGCTCACCCGCCTCATGCAGCCGCCGCTCCTGGTGCTGGCGCACCAGCGGCACGGGGTCGAGCAGCTCCCGGACGTCCCCCGGTGAGCGAACCCCGGGCACGGGCCCCAGGCGGGAGGAGCCCGCGCCCGCCGCCGCGCGGGCGGCCCCCGGCGGAGCGGCCGCGCGTCGCGCCTCCCGAAGGCGGCGGCGTCGCCGGTCGCGGCGTGATACGGACGGGGACGGCGGGGATCGCGGACGGGGCGGTGTTCTCGGGGGCGGCCCTTCGATGAGACCGGACACGAGACCGCTCGGCGCGCTGCTCGGGATCCTCCTCTGCGCGAGCGCCCGGGCAGGCGGAGGCGCCGGCGGACCACCGGCCGGGGCGTACCTCGCCGCGCAGGCGGACGAGGCGCCGGCGGAGGCCGCGCCGCCGGAGGAGCGAGCGAGCCTGCACTTCCAGGCGACGATCGCCACCCAGGGGCACCCCGCGTTCGGCGCGCGCTACTCCGGCCCGAACAGCCTGCGGTCCTCCCATGAGTCGGCCACGTCCGTCGTGACGGACCTCTTCGGCGGGCTCCGGCTCTGGCGCGGCGCGGAGGCGTACCTCCAGCCGGAGCTCGCCGGCGGGCGCGGGCTCGGCTCGACGCTGGGCGTCGCGGCGTTCCCGAGCGGCGAGGTCTATCGGGTCGGCAACCCGGCCCCGGCCGTCATCGTCGGGAAGCTGTTCCTGCGTCAACGCTTCGGGCTCGGCGGTGGGCGCGTGGCGATCGAGGGGGGACCGACCCAGCTCGCCGGCACCCGCGACCGGGACGTGCTCACCCTGACGGTCGGCAAGGTCTCGACCCCGGACTTCGTGGACTCGAACCCGGTCTCGAACGATCCGCACACTGGGTTCATGAGCTGGGGCCTGTTCGCCGCCGGCGCCTACGACTACCCGGCCGACACGAAGGGGTACACCTGGGGTGCCGCCGCGGACCTGTCCGTCGAGCGGTGGTCCGCGCGCGCCGGGATCTTCCTCGAGCCGAAGGTCGCCAACCAGATGCAGCTCGAGTGGCGCCTCGACCGGGCGCGCGCCTGGGTCGTCGAGGTCGAGCGCCGCTACGCCGTGGCCGGGCGGGAGGGGGCGGCGCGCGTGCTGTTCTTCCTGAACGAGGCCCACATGGGCAGCTACGCGCGGGCGCTGGAGGAGCCCCGGCCCGACGTGACCACGACCCGCGCGTATGGCCGGACCAAGCTCGGGGTCGCGGCGAGCGCGAACCAGGACCTCGGCCACGGGCTCGCCGCCTTCGCGCGCGTGAGCTGGAACGACGGGGAGAACGAGAGCTGGGCCTTCACCGAGATCGATCGCTCGTTCGCCGCCGGCGCGGTCCAGTCCGGCGCGCGCTGGGGGCGCCCGAACGACGAGGCGGGGGCGGCGGTGGTGGTGAGCGGCCTCTCCTCCCTGCACCGCCGCTACCTCGCCGCGGGCGGGCTCGGCTTCATCCTCGGCGACGGGGCGCTCCGCTACGGGCCGGAGGTGCTGGGCGAGGTCTACTATCGGGCGGGCCTCACGCGGGAGATCTCGCTCGGGGCGAACTACCAGCCGATCGTGAACCCGGGCTACAACCGCGACCGCGGGCCCGTCCACGTGCTCACGGGCCGGGTCCACGTGGCGCTCTAGCGCGAGGAAGAGGATGGAGCCGCGCTCCGCAGCCGCGAGCTCGCCGGAAGGCGCAGGGCCGGGCGGCCTCTCCGAGGCCGAGGCGCGGCGCAGGCTCCGCGCGTTCGGCCCGAACCGCCTCGTCGAGCGCCATCGCTGGGAGTGGCTGCGGGATCTCCTGCGGCTGGTGAGCGACCCGATGGCGATCATGCTCGCCATCGCCGGGGCGGTCTACCTGCTCCTCGGCGAGGTGAAGGACGGCGTGATCCTCCTCGCCGCCATCGCGCCGGTCCTCGGGGTGGACGTCCTCCTCGAGGCGCGCTCGCGGGCCGCCCTGAAGAAGCTCGCCGCCGCCGTGAGCCTTCGCGCCCGGGTGCTCCGCGACGGCGCCGAGCGCGAGATCCCGCGCGAGGAGATCGTGCCCGGCGACCTGCTGCTCCTGCGCGAGGGCGATCTCCTGCACGCCGACGGCGTGGTGCGCCGCGCCGCCAACCTCACCCTCGACGAGTCGCAGCTCACCGGCGAGTCCGAGCCGGTCCGCAAGGAGGCGGTCCCCGCGGGCGCGCCCCCGGAGCCGGCCGACGCCGGGCACGCGTTCTTCGCCGGCTCCCTGGTCCTGACCGGCCAGGGGATCGGCGAGGTGACGCGCACCGGGCCGCGCACGCGCTTCGGGCGGATCGCCCACCTCGTCGCCGAGGCCGTCCCCGCCGCGACGCCTCTGCAGCGCAAGACGAGGCGGATGTTCCGCGTCCTCGGCCTCGCCGCGGTGGCGGTCGCGGTGCTGGTCTTCCTGCTCGGCCTGTGGCGCGGGGGCGACGTGTACCACGCGCTGCTCACGGCGCTGTCCGTCGCGATCGCGTCCGTCCCGGAGGAGTTCCCGCTCGTCTTCACCATCTTCCTGTCGATGGGGGCGTTCCGCCTCTCGCGGCGCGGCGTCCTGGTGCGGCGCCTCGCGGCCGTCGAGACCCTCGGCTCGACGACCGTCATCTGCACCGACAAGACCGGCACCCTCACCGCGGGCCGCTTCGCCCTCGACGCCCACGAGGTGCTCTCCCCGCGCGCGTCGGAGGACGCGCTGCTCGAGGCCGCGGTCCTGGCCTGCGAGCCGGAGCCGGCCGACACGATGGAGCGCGCGATCGCGGCACACTGCGGCGAGCACGGCCTGCGGCTCGCTCCGCTCCTCGCCGCGTGGCAGCTCGTCCACGACCACGACTTCGACGCCGTCGGCAAGCACATGTCGCACGTCTGGCGGCGCGCCGAGGGCGGGGCGGAACCATGGCGCCTGTGCGCCAAGGGGGCGCTCGAGGGGATCCTCGAGCACTGCCGCCTGGCCGCCGGCGAGCGCGCCCGCGCCGAGGCGGCGAACGCCGCGCTGGCGGCCAAGGGGATGCGGGTGCTCGCCGTGGCGGAGCGGCGGAGCGCGCACATGACGGGGGTGCGCCAGGAGGACGAGGCGGGGCTGGAGCTGCTCGGGCTGCTCGGCTTCCGGGATCCGCTCCGGCCGGAGGTGCCCGCCGCGGTGGAGGAGTGCGGCCGGGCGGGGATCCGGGTGAAGCTGGTCACCGGCGACCACCCGCTCACGGCCCACGCCATCGCCGACGCGGCCGGGATCCCCCACGCGGACCAGGGCGTCGTCACCGGGGACGAGCTCGACGCGCTCCCTCCTGACGCGCGCGCGGAGCGCATCCGCACCTGCGCGATCTTCGCCCGCGTCCGCCCGGAGCAGAAGCACGCCATCGTGGAGGCGCTCTCGCGCGCCGGCGAGGTCGTCGCCATGACGGGCGACGGCCTGAACGACGCGCCCGCGCTCCGCCGCGCCGACATCGGCGTCTCCTTCGGGATCCGCGGCACGCCGGTGGCCCGCGCCGCGGCCGATCTCGTCCTGCTCGACGACGACTTCGCCGCGCTCGTGGCGACCGTGCGCGAGGGGCGGGCGATCTACGCCAACATCCAGCGCGCGTTCCTCTACCTGCTCTCGTTCAAGCTGCGGGTCGCGGGGCTCGCGCTGCTGGTGCCGCTCGTCGGGCTGCCCGCGCTGTTCCAGCCGGTCCACCTCGTCTGGCTGGAGCTCATCGTCCACCCGGTCTCGGCGCTGGTCTTCGAGGCCGAGCCGCCGCCCCCCGACCTCATGCGCCGCGCGCCGCGCGATCCGCGCGCGCCGCTCGTGCCGGGGCGGCTCGCGGCGCGGTCGCTCGCCTCCGGGGCGATCCTCATGATCGCGGCGCTGTGGGCCTACGCGGCTCACCTCTCGCAGGGGGTCGCCTACGCGCGCAGCCTGGGGGTCGCGGTGGTGATCGCCGGGAGCCTGCTCCAGGTCTGGGCGGAGCGGGCCGGAGACGGGCCGCCGTGGTCGGCGCCGCTCCCGCGGACCTGGCGGTTCTGGGGGGTGTGGGGCGGCGTGGCGCTCTCGCTGCCGCTGTTCATGCACGTGCCGGCCATCGCCGGGATCTTCCAGATCGTGCCGCTCCAGGCGTCGGACTGGGCGCTCGTGCTGGCCGTCTCCGCCGCCTCGGTGGCGTGGCGGGCGCTGCCGCGGCGCAGGCGGTGAGCCGGTCGCCGCGGTCACCCCCCGGCGCCTCGCCGCCGGAGCGCGGCGACGGACGCCGCGAGCACCAGCATCGCGGCGAGCGCCGCCGGCCAGTCGCCCGCCGCGGCGTACGGCGTCGGGACCTGGGCGGAGGGGACCGTCGCGAGGAGGACGTGGTCGTTCCGCTCGCGGGCGGGGAGGCTCGCCCGCACGCGGCCGAGCGGGTCGAACGCCATCGAGGTCGCCGCCCGCACGGGACGCACCACGGACAGGCCGCCCTCGATCGCCCGCACGCGCGCCATGAGCGCGTGCTGCGGATCGATCCCGCGCCAGTCCGAGGAGGGCAGGACGACCAGCCCCGCGCCGCCCCGCGCGTGCGCTCGTGCGAGCGGCGGCGAGTCGTAGTCGTAGCAGATCGCCCCCGCGGCCCGGCCCCACGGCCGGTCGTGCACGGCGAGCGGCGCGCGGCTCCGGAGCGACGGCTCTCCCGGCGGCAGGAAGTGCTTGCCGTAGGTCTCGATCTCCTCGCCGCGCGCGCCGAGCCACCGGTAGACGTTCGCGATCCGGAGGGGCGCCCGGGACACGACGACGCCGTAGGCCATCACGAGATCCACCCGGTGCGCCCGCGCGAACGCGGCGCCGCGCGCGACGAGCGCGGGCTCCTCCTCGCGCTCGACGACCGTCGCGACCTCGTTCCAGGCGACGAGCTGCGCGCCGGCCTCGGCGGCCAGCGCGGACCGCGCGAAGAGCGCGTCCACGTTCCCGCGCAGGTCCGCGATGCTCGTCATGCGTGCCGGGAAGTCCACCGTCACCCCGGCGACGCGCACCGTCGGCGCGCCGTCGTCCCCCGCCGCGAGCCGCAGCGCGCCCCACCCGTGCGCGAGCAGCACCGCCGCGGCGGCCGCGAGCGCGTGCGCCCAGGGCCGCCGCCCCGGCGGGGCGACGAGGAGCGACACGGCGCCGCCGATCGGCCACGCCATCACGAAGCCGACGAGCGCGAGCCCGCCCAGCGAGGCGACCTGGAGCAGCGGCAGGTTCTCGACCTGGCTCGCGGTGGAGATCGCCCACGCGCCGAGGGGCGAGCGCGCGCCGGCGAGGTCGGCGAGGGCGGTCAGCGCGGCGAAGGCGTGGACGCCCCACGCCGGGCCGGCCCGGCGCCGGATCGCGTCCCACAGGACGAGGGTGAGCCAGGTGACGGTTCCCATCGGGACGCCGAAGGCGGCGGCGAACCCCGGGCCGATGGGGGGAGTCACGATCTTGAGGGCCTGCAGCGTGCTGCCGGCCACGCAGGCGGCCCAGAGGAGCGACCGGCCGCGGGCCCCTCGCCACCGCGTGGCGAGGAGCGCGAGGGGCACCGGCGCGAGCCAGCCCGCGAGCGCCACGCCCGCGCGGTTCGCCGCGAGGGCGGTGAGGAGGACGCCCGCCGCGGCGAGGGCCCAGGTGGGGGCGCGATCGGCGAGCGGGCGCGGCGTGCCCTGGGCGGGCGCGGAGCGAGCCCGATCGTGCGCGAGAGTGGTCGGGGTCGTCGGGGGCATGGCGAGCTCCTCCTGCGCCGCAGCAGCTCGATGCGAGCGGGTGCCGACACGGAGGAACCTACGCGCGCCGGGCCCTGCGAGCCTCGCCCCGGGACGCCAATCGTTCGCCCGCCCGCGCCAGCGACACGGCGCGGCCGCGACGCAGGCTCACGTCGAGCGGGGCGGCGGCGCGATAAGCTGCGAAGCGTGGCCGCCACCGTCCTCCCCGTCGCCACCCGCGCGCTCGTCGAGGCGTGCGGGCGCCTCGGGCTCGATCCCGACCGACTGCTCGCCCGCGCCGGGATCGAGCGCGCGCGGCTCGAGGACCCGGACTCCCGCCTCGAGGCCGGGCAGGCGGACGCGGTCTGGCGGGAGGCCCTCCTCGCGAGCGGGGACCCGGCCCTCGCGCTCCGCGCCGCCGAGCAGACGCCCTTCGGCGCCTTCCGTGTCCTCGATTACCTCGGCGCGAGCGGCGCCACCGTCGGCGAGGGTCTCCGGCGCGTCGCGGCCTACTTCCCGCTCGTCGATCCCCGGGCGGCGCTCGCGGTCGAGGAGGAGGCGGGCGGTGCGGTGAGTCTCGTGTTCCGGGCCGTGGGGGGCGGCGCGCTTCCGCCGCAGGCGCAGGAGTACACGCTGGCGATCCTCGCCTCGCGCGTGCGGCAGGTGACGCGCGCGCCCAGGCCGGAGCTCGGCTTCCGCTTCACGTTCTCGCGGCCGGCCCACGCCGCGGAGCACGCGCGGGTTCTCGGCGTCGAGCCCGCGTACGGCGCGCCCGTCGCGGCGCTGGTCCTCTCGCGCGCCACCTGGGACGCGCCGACCTCCGGGGGCGACCCGCGGCTGCTCGCGGCGCTCGACGAGCACGCGCGGGCGCTCCTCGGCCGCGCGTCGGGCGGGGACGGCGCGGCGCGGACGCGTGCCGCCATTTGGGCGGAGCTGACGGGGCGCGAGCCGTCCCTCGCCGCCGTGGCACGGCGCCTCGGGACCTCGCCGCGGACGCTGCAGCGGCGCCTCGAGGAGGAGGGGACGCGCTTCGCAGCGGAGGTGGATCGCGTCCGGCGGGAGCGGGCCGAGTCGCTCCTGACGGCCCCAGACGTCGCGATCGCGGAGGTGAGCTGGCTCGTCGGGTTCGCGGAGCAGAGCGCGTTCACGCGGGCGTTCCGGCGCTGGACCGGGACGTCGCCCAGCGCGTGGCGACGTGAGCACGCCGGCTCGGTGCCGGGGCGTGCCACGCGCCCTCGGTGAAGCCGCGGCCTCGAGCCGGCTGATGCTTCGGCGCGCGCGCCGGCGTCAGCGACGCCGCTTCTGGTACGTCCCCATGAGCTCGACGCGCTCGAGGACGTGCCCCGCCATCGCTTGCTCGAGCTTCGCCTTGGTGGGCGTGCCGAGGTCCCCGAGCGTCCGGTCGAGGGCGTGGAGCTTGAAGAAGTACCGGTGGCGGCCGATGGGCGGGCACGGGCCGCCGTAGCCGGTCCGCTTCCAGTCGTTCAGCCCCTCGCGCGTGCCCGGCGGGAGGCGCGTCAGGGCCTCGGCGAGGCCGGTGGCGCTCGGCGGGATGTCGTAGAGCACCCAGTGGACGTAGGTCATCCTGGGCGCCTTCGGATCCGGCGCGTCCGGATCGTCCACGATGAGCGCGAGGCTCTTCGTGCCGGCCGGGAGGCCCGACCACTCGAGCGCGGGCGAGGCGTCCTTCCCCTCGCAGGTGTGTACGGCCGGGATCTCGCCGCCGGGCGCGAAGGCCGGCGACTTCAGCGTGAGCGCCATGGCTCCTCCTCCCGCCACGCCTCCCCGCGGAACGGCACCGAGGAGGACGGCGCCGAGGGCGACCCCCACGGGCAGGACGCGACACATGCTCTCCATCCTAGCGCTCGCGGGAGGGTGCGGCGCGATCCGACCGTGGCCTCGCCCGCGGGCATTCGCCGGCGGGCTCGATCCCTCGTGTCGCTCCGGAGCGGCTCACCCTTGGAGGCCCCCCAACAGGCTCCCTCTCGTTCGCATGCCCTGCGCTACGGTTGCGGGCGACGAACGGTGAAGCCCCCGGAGGCTCTCGGAGATGCCTCGTGTGCTGCGCGTCGCTGCAGCCGTCGTAGGCGCGCTCTCGGTGGTGTCCGGGTGCGCCACCGGGCGAGCGCGAGACGCGAACACCGCCACGCCCTCGGCGGCGACGCGGGCAGGAGGCCTCATGCACCTGGACGAGTCCGCCTCCGGCACCGAGCTGCGGCTCCGCGCCGGGGACACGCTCGAGGTGACGCTCGCCGAGACGCCCACGACCGGCTACCGCTGGCGGCTGGTCTCGGACGGGGCACCCGCATGCCGCGCCGGCTCGGATCGGTTCGAGCCGCCCTCGTCGATGACGCCGGGAGCTCCGGGCCGCCACACGTTCACGTTCACGACCGTCCAGCGCGGCGCCGGGGAGATCGTGCTCGTGTCCGTGCGGTCGTTCAGCGGGGCCGAGCCCGCGCGCCGATTCAGCGTGCACGCCGTCGTCGAGTGACGGCGGCGCGCCCGCGCCCGCGGGAGCGGTGCCGCCTATTCGCTCTGACGCACGGCTCGTTGTAGTAGATGAACAGCCTGGACGGGATGAAGCCCGGGCTCTTCTTCTCCTTGCTCCGCACGTACTGCACCGCGGCCGCGATGGCGTTGCCGGTACAGCTGCCGAGATCGTCCTGATCGTACGCGTCGGGGAACAAGTTCGTGTCGCGGAGGTCCATCTTGGACGGGAGTGTCTGCAGGTTGACGATCGGGGCCGCGTACATCAGGTCGCGGTGATCCGGGAGGTCCCGGATCCAGCCATATCGCTGAACCTTGTACGTCCGGAGCTGCTGGGGCATGGCGTCCTCCTTCGGGTCGGCGGATGCATACCCGGACCCAACGTCGGATCCACCGCCGGTGGGAGCCACGCTTCCGGTGGATCCTGCTCCGGGGATGAGCGTCGCTCCGGCGTCGAGGTCGCCGACCGACCCACGGACGGCGAGGCGGGCGCGCACGAATCGGCGCGCGCGGGCTGCGTCCCGTCGAACACCAGGAGTGCCACCCAGAGGCCTTCAGGGGAGCAGACGATCGTCCTGCTCTGGACCGCTCGGTTGCCGTCGTCAGGGGCTCCTCGTAGGCTGACGCCTCCAGACCGGCGCGCGAGCCGGCCCTCCCGCGGAGATCCCATGGCCACCGAAGACGAACTCAGGTCGGAGCTCGAGCGCCTCAAGGCGGAGAACGCGACGCTCAAGGCGCGCGGCAGCAAGGGCATCTCGATGAAGGTGAGCGAGAAAGGGGCCGTCTCCGTGTACGGCCTCGGCCGCTTCCCGGTGACGCTCTACCAGGAGCAGTGGCTGAAGCTCCTCGACATCGCGGACGACATCCGCGCGTTCGTGAAGGAGCACGAGAAGGAGCTCAAGAAGAAGGAGTGAGCGGGCGCGCACCGCCGTGCACGCCGGACGGCCTCGACTAGATCGTAAGCCGGGCCGGTCGGGACCTTTGGGAGCGAGGCGGCACGCGATCCGAACGCTCGGGTGACCGTCCGGCGAGGGGGCTCGACATGCCACGCGCGAAGGCACTCGTGATCCGGGTCGAGGACCGCCCGGGGATGCTCGGCGAGATCGCGTCCGCTCTCGGAGCGGCCAAGGTGAACCTCCGGGCCGTGCACGGGGGCAAGGAGGGCGATCAGGGGGTGGTCCGCCTGGTGGTGGACAAGGCCGCGACGGCGAGGCGGGTGCTCGCCGCCCACGGCTGGATGCCCGAGGTGGAGGAGATCCTCGAGGTGGAGCTCGCCGACAAGCCGGGCACGCTCGGCGAGGTGGCGAGGCTGCTCGGCGACGCCAAGGTGAACATCCAGTATGTGTTCGTGAGCACCACCGGCGGGCGGAAGGCGACCGCGTTCCTCGCGGTGTCCGACCTGAAGGCGGCGCTGAAGGCGCTCAGGTGACGGCCCGATCCGGAGGCGGCCGCCGCCAGGGTCGGCGTCCGCCTCTTCAATCGGTCCCGCGCCGCGTCCGCTGACTACGCGTCAGTGAACGGGCGGCGGCGCCGCGGCCTCGCGGCCCTGCGCCGGGGCCCGGAGTCCAAGCTGCGACAGGAGCGTCGCGGCGTCGAAGTACATCCGCGACTCGGTGATCTTCCCGCTGCGGAGCTTGAACACCTGCACGCACGGCACCTCGACCTTGCGCCCGGTCGGCGCGAGATCGCCGGTCGGCCCCTTGAGCAGGCCGGTGTGCGTACCGCGGCCCGTGAACTCCGCGATCACGCAGTCGCCCTGCCCGATGAGGCTCGTCAGCTCGCAGGTCGCGTCAGGGAACGCCCTGATCCACATCTCCGCGTCCTCGCGGAAGCCGAGCTTCACGTCGTACGGCACGTTCAGGGTCTTCGCGTCCGGATATGCACAGGAAGCGAGCTTGTCCAGGTCCTTCGCGTTGAAGGCGTCGATCACGTCCCGGACGATCGCCGTGAGATCCAAGGTAGCCATACCTTCCCCCTTTCTCGATCGACCTTCATCGATCGATCCGGATCAATCCTAGGGACGAAGGCCGGGATTGCACGTACACGTACAGTACGGCTCTCGCCGAGCGGGAGCGCGGCGGCCGGCGCGTGACGCGGGCGCCGCGCGTGGCGCCACGGCGGTTGCCGCGCGCACGGGCCGGCGCGCGTGCTCCCTGCCGCCCCGCCGGCCTGCCTCCTCACTGGCGCGCCGCTGACGCCTTCGCGAAGCGTCCACGGCGAGGTGCGAGCGAGCGGATCGGCGGGCGCCTCTGCGGGCGCCGGAGCCGCGTGGCGCCCCCGGAACGACGCGCGGGCCGGGGCCCGGCGCGCTCGAGCGCTTGCGGCCGGGGCGCGAAGGCGCCCTGAGCGCGATCTAGCTCACGCGCCAGCGCCGGACCCACTCGGGGAGGAGCGGGGTCGACAGCTCCCACTCGACCGTGATCGGCCGCTCGCCGCGGTGAGCGCGCGGCTCGACCGCGCCGAGGAACCGGAACGCGCTGGTCACGCCGCGGGAGTCCTTCTTGGACTCGCGGACGAACAGGAGCGGCGTGACGCCGACCTCGGCCGGGCGCAGGTGGCGCTGGCCGTCTTCGCTGTCCTCCCGGGTGCGCGACTGCGACTGCCACTGGAAGCGCGTCTCGCTCAACGGGAAGTCGGCGTACTGGAGGTGCTCGTGCTTCTGGTCCCCCTTGTCGAGGGTGACGAGGAGCAGGTCGTAGCGGCCGCCGCAGACCGGCTCGACGCCCGTGTAGAAGTTCTTGTAGCGCCCCTCGCCGCGGGTGATCGCCTCGAAC
Source organism: Anaeromyxobacter oryzisoli (assembly GCF_022690765.1). Taxonomy (GTDB): domain Bacteria; phylum Myxococcota; class Myxococcia; order Myxococcales; family Anaeromyxobacteraceae; genus Anaeromyxobacter; species Anaeromyxobacter oryzisoli. The sequence goes on from NZ_JALCZA010000013.1 coordinate 44,574, forward strand.
GCGGCGCTCAGCTCCACGTCGAGGTAGCGGCCGTGGACGACGAGCGGGATCTCCGGAGGGAGCGCCGCGGGGTGGGGCCTCGAGTCGGCGCGCCGCTCGAGGACAGGGAGGAGCTGCCGCAGCTCCTCCCGCAGCGTGGCGTGCGACCGCCACTCGGCGAGCAGGTCGTCGAGCCGGGAGGCCTCGAACCGGCCATGGAGCACGACGAACAGCATCGCCGCGATCCTGCGCTCGAGCGCGGAGCGCGGCGGCTCGAGCGCGACGAGCCGCTTCCAGACCGACAGCCGGAGGGGATCGCTCGCGTGCAGGAGCTTCTGGACGTTCGCCAGCGCCTCGCGCTCCGCCGTTCCCGCAGGGAGCTGCGCGAGCCCGACGTCCGCCCGGAGCGACGTCCACGACCGGCCGCCCCGGTACAGGTCGAGCGGATCCACCTCGGTCTCCCGGAGGAAGGCCTCCAGATCCCAGCCCCGCTCGCGGTGCGCGCCAAGGAGTGCGCGCAGCCCGTCCAGGCTCGACGGGATGGCGCGCTTCACGCGCTCGAGGACGTCCCGCTGCGCCCGCTCCTCGAACTGGAGCACGCAGCCGGACGGCAGCCGGCCGAAGCCCTTCTCGAGGAACTCGCGCAGCTCCCGAGGCGTGTGGCCGAGGAGCTCGCGGAGGTGCCGGTCGAAGCGGAACCTCGGGTGCTGGAGGCCGGTCACGTCGAGGACGGTGAGGATGTCCTTGTCCCGCGTGCGCCGGAGCCCCCGTCCGAGCTGCTGCAGGAAGACGGTGGTGCTCTCGGTCGGCCGGAAGAAGAAGAGCGTGTTCACGTCGGGGATGTCCACGCCCTCGTTGAAGAGGTCCACCACGCAGAGCACCTGGACCCTCCCGCTCGTCAGGTCCCCCTTGGCCCGGTCGCGCTCCTCGCGCGGGGTGTCGGCGGTGAGCGGCCGCGCGGCGAGCCCGAGCGCGGAGAGGCGGTCCGCCACGACGCGCGCGTGGGCCTTGTCCACGCAGAACGCGAGCGCGCGGATCTGCTCGGGTCGCGCGACGCGCTCGCGGATGGCGCGCGTGACGGCCCGCACCCAGAGCTCCTGGGCGTCGATGAGGCGCCGCGACAGGTCGGACTCGACGTACCCGCCGTCCCACCTCACGTCCGACAGGTCGAGCCCGTCCACGTCGAGCACGAAGTAACGGAATGGGACGAGGATCTGCTGCTGGATGGCGTCCCAGACGCGGAGGTTGCCGACGTACGGACGAGGGAAGTGCTCCTCGTAGAGGCGCGCGTCCGCCCGCTCCGGCGTGGCGGTGAGCCCGACGAGCTGCTTCGGGCGGAGCCGATCCAGGAGCTCGGCGTAGCTCGGCGCCGCCGCGTGGTGCACCTCGTCCACGATCACGTGGTCGAACGCGGTGGGGTCGAGCGCGGTCGCCTGGGCCAGCGCCTGGATGGACGCGAACACGTGTCGCCCCGCCTCGGGGCGCTGCCCGTCCACCCAGAGCTCCCCGAAGTGCTGGCGCCGCAGCACGTGCCGGAAGACGCGCATCGACTGCTCCAGGATCTCCTTGCGGTGCGCGACGAAGAGGAGGGAGTCGACCTGCCCCGCGCGGAGGAGCTGCTCGTAGTCGAACGCGGCGACGAGCGTCTTGCCGGTCCCGGTCGCGGCGACGACCAGGTTGCGCGTCCGCCCCGCCGCGCGCGCGTCCTGCAGCTCGCGGAGAATGGGCTTCTGCCACTCCTTGGGCTCGAGATCGAAGGCGAAGAAGTCGGTCGTGCGCTCCGCCTCGGAGAGGGCCCGGACGAGCCGGCGCGTCGCGGCGTCCGTCCCGTCGAACGGCTCGAAGCGGTCGGCGTCCACCCAGTAGCTCTCGAAGACGTCCCGCATCTCCTCGAAGAGGGCGGGCTGGTCGGCCTGGGCGAGCCGGACGTTCCACTCGAGCCCCTCGGTCTGCGCGGCGTGCGAGAGGTTCGAGGAGCCCACGTAGGCCGTCGAGTACTCGCTGCTCCGGTGGAAGAGCCACGCCTTCGCGTGCAGGCGGGTCGTGGTGTCGTCGTACGAGACGCGCACCTCGGCGCCGAGGCGGTGCAGCAGCTCGATCGCCTTCACCTCCGTCGCCCGCATGTAGGTGGTCGTGAGGACGCGGAGGGGACGGCCGAGCGCGCGGTGGCGCTCGATGAGGGGGCGGAACTTGTCGAGCCCGCTCAGCTTGATGAAGGAGCAGAGGAGGTCGATCCGGTCCGCGCTCGCGAACTCGCTCGCCAGGTGCGAGAGCACGCTCTCACCGTGCGCGTTCGTGAGGAGCCCGGAGGAGAGCAGCGAGCCGCGAGGGGGCCTGCTCGACGTCGGCCCACGCCCGGGGGCTCGCTCCGCGATCCCGTGCAGGATCCGGTCGCGAAGGACGGTCTCCCCAGGCCGGAACGGTCCCCCGTCGCCGACGCGCTCGAGGATCGCGCGGGCGACGGCGATCTTCTCGAGCGCGTTGCTCTTCGCCTCGATGGCGATGCGTGCGGCGTCGCGCACCAGCGTGACGAGCTGCTCGTCCACGTCGGAGTCCTTCCCGACAGTCGCGATCTCGATCGCGTGGGTCTCCTCGAGCCTCGCGAGGCGAGCCTCGAGCGCCTCGGAGACCACCTCGTCGTAGACCCCGACAGGGAGCTCGGCGTGCGAGCGGCGCCAGATGGACACGGTTCGTGCTCCGGATCTTCGTGAGAAGGGGCTCGAGCCTACCCGGAGACGGACACGCGCGGGAGAGGCGCCTGCGCCTCGTCTTCGGTGGGCTCAACCGTGCGTCACCCACCTCACGGTCCCCTCCGCCGTGAACAGCAGCCCCGCCTCGATCTCGCCCTCCCTCGCGACGCCGAGGGCGACGAGCATCCGCGCGTAGCTCCGGACCTGCTCGACGTACGCGGCGTGCGTCGCGTGCACGTCACCGGCGGGCGGGGCGTCGGTCTTGAAGTCCACCACGGCGATCCGGCCGCCGCGCGTGCCGAGGAGGTCCACGTAGCCCTGCACGAGCTTGCCGTCCGCCGCGAGCGCGACCGGGTACTCGAGCTGGAGATCCGCGCCGGGCGGGCGGCGGAGCCCCGCGGCCGCGAGCGCGGCGAGCGCCCGCCTGACGTCCTCGATCGCCTCGGCGTGCCGCTCGGCGAGGCCGCTCGCGGAGGCCGCGCGCGCGACGGCGGCGGCGGGTGAGAGCGCCGCGTCGCGGAGCGCGAGGCCGATCGCCGCGTGGACCGTCTCGCCGAACACCGGGCCGAAGCGGCTCCTCCGCTCGGGGCGCGGCAGGCCGGCCTCGCCCGGGCGCTCGGCGGCCTCGATCCTCGCGTGCGCCTCGGCCGTGACCGCGCCCGGCGTGAACCGCGGCCGCGCCGCGTCCGCCACGGCCGCCTTCCACGCGGCGTGGACCTCGGCCGCGAGATCGGAGGCGTCGCCGGTCGGGCGCGTCGCGGGGGCCGGGAGCGCGCTCGCCCACGCCGGCTCGGCGTCGAGCGCGTAGGGCTCGAGCGCCTCCATCAGCGCCGGCGGCGCGCCCGCGACCAGGCGGCCGGTGACGCGGCGCGGGTCGGGCTCGCCCGCCACGGGCAGGACGAGCAGATCGCGCGCGCGGGTCGCGGCCACGTAGACGAGCCGGAGCCGCTCGGCGTCGAGGTACCGCTGCTCGCGCGCCGCGACCTCGCCGTCCGCGGGCTCGTCCCAGACGAGGCCGTCGAGCGCGATCCCCCAGGACCGGCCGGTCCGATCGATCACGAACGGGCTCCGGACGGCGCGCGCCGCGAGGTCGGCGCACGCGTCCCAGAGCACGACGATGGGGAACTCGAGCCCCTTCGCCTGGTGGACGGTGAGGATCTGCACCGCCTCGCTCGCGACCGGCCGCGGGGGATCGAGGGGCACGGGATCTTCCACCCACGCCCTGAGCCGCGCCGTGGCGGCGTCGAAGTCGAGCCCCTCGGCCGCGAGGGCGTCGAGCGCGAGGCAGAGCTCCCGGAGCGCCTCGAGCCGCTGCGCCCCGTTCGGCCCGAGGGCGGCGGCGCGGCCGAACGCGGTCCGCTCGAGGAGGTCGCGGGCGGTCGCGCCCGGCGAGCGCGCGAGCCGCTCCCGGCGGAGCTCGCCGACGAGCTCGAGCGCGGCGCGGGCCCTGAGCACGCCGGGGTGGGTCGAGGTCTCCTCCGCGGCGCGAGCGCGCGCGAGGTCATCCAGGTCCAGCGCGAAGAACGGCGGCCGGAGCAGCGCGGCCTGGGCGACGCCGTCGTCCCGGTCGGCGAGGGCCCGGAGCCCGAGCAGGAACTGCTGGTGGAGCGGATCGCCGAGGAAGAGCGAGCCGCCGCGCGCGGCGTACGGCACGCCGAGCCGGTCCAGCTCGGGGAAGAGGAGCGGCAGGTTGCTCGTGGCGGTGACGAGGATCGCGACGTCGCCGAAGCCGGCCGGACGTGGCGCGCCGGTCGCGGGATCGACGATGGCCCGCCTCTCCCCGTCGACGAGCCAGCGGAGCCACGCCGCGAGGGCCTTCGCCTCGGTGGCGCGGAAGACCGGCTTCCGCCCGTCCTCGGCGGCGAGCGGCAGGAGCTGGACCGCGGTGGCGGCGTGGCCCTCGCGCCCGGCGAGGAGCGGCTCGTTCGCGACCGTCCCGGCGTCGGGATCGAAGACGGGCTTCCCCTCGACCGGGCGGCCCAGCAGGTCATCGAAGCGCGCGTCGAGCCACTCGACCAGCGCGGGCTCGCTCCGGAAGTTGGCCTGGAGCTTCGCGACGACCGGTCGTGGCTCGCCTCGCTCGATGATCGCCCGCACGGCCGCGTACACCCCGATGTCGGCGCGGCGGAAGCGGTAGATCGACTGCTTCGGGTCGCCCACGATGGTGAGCTTCCCCGGCGCGAGCGCGACGTCGCTCCAGTCCGCCGCGATCGCGCCACGCTCGCACAGGTAAAGGACGATCTCGGCCTGGAGCGGGTCGGTGTCCTGGAACTCGTCCACCATCACGTGGTCGAACAGCGCCTGGTAGCCGGCGCGGACGGCGAGGTCGTCGCGCAGCAGGTCCCGGAGCTCGATGAGCAGATCGAGCTGATCGACCGCGCGGTGACGCGCCTTCACCTGGCCGTACATCGCCACGACCGCGGGCGCGGCGGCGACGAGGCGGCGCGCGAGCCAGCCCGCGAGCGGGCGGAGGAGGTCCTCGTGCAGCGAGCCCTCGCGGAGCGCCTTCTTCCCGTCGTCGCCGAGGAACGCCTTGTAGAGGGCCCACCCGGCGTCGTCGTCGGGGAAGTCCGCCTTCTTGCCGAGCTTGTCCGGCGGGCCGCAGCGCAGCAGCTCCTTCAGGACGAGGACCGGATCCTCCTCTTCGCGGACGCGCTCCAGCCGGCGCCCGGTCGCCGCGATCCAGCGCGAGCCGCGCCCGTCCCCCCTCGACGCCTTCGCGTGGCCGACGAACTCGTCCACGAGGTCGCGGACCTTGCCGAGGTCGGGCCGCCGTGCGGGCGGGACCACCGGCGGGACGTCGCGCGTCCGCACCAGCGCCTCGACCAGGCAGTCGAGCCCGGCGATCTCGCCGTGGTCGTGCACGCGCCGCTCGGCGCGGACGCCGGCGCGGAGCGCGTCCAGGAAGGCGGACTGCGCGGCCTCGGCGACCTCCGCGTCCACGCGGCCGGCGAGCTCCGCCGCGAGCGTCCCCGCCTCCACGGCGTGCAGGAGGGCCGCGAACGCCTCCGCGACGAGCGGCCCCTCGTCCTCCACGACGTCGTAGGACGGCGAGAGCCGCGCCTCGACGGGCCGCAGCCGGAGGAGGCGATCGGCGAACGAGTGGATGGTCCCGACCGGCGCGGTGTCGAGCGCCGCGAGCGCGCCGGCGAGCCGCTCGCGCCGGACGTCGGTCAGGTCCGGGCGGGCCAGCTCGCGGAGGAGGGCCTCGCGGATCCGGAGCCGCAGCTCGCCCGCCGCCTTCCGGGTGAACGTGATCGCCGCGACCCGGCCCAGGGCGAGCGCCGGGCCGTCGTCGGCCGGGGCGACGAGCTCGACGAGGCGGGCCACGAGCAGCGTCGTCTTGCCTGTCCCCGCGCCCGCGTCGGCGATGACGTTCACGCCGCGCGCGTGGACGGCGGCGTCGCGATCCTGCTGGTCGGGTGCGGGCCTCCGCGTGCTCATCCCTCGTCCTCCTCGCCGACCCGCTTGAGCGCGCCGAACCGCGCGAGCGGCCCGTCCTCCACCTCCGCGAGCGCCTCCCGGGCGCGCGCGGCGGCGCCGTCGCCGCAGAGCACGTGGAACGGACAGTACGCACAGTCGTCCTCGTCGGCGGACGGCGGGAACGCCCGCGCGTGGAGGAGGTGCGCCGCGGTGGCGAGCCACTCGCTCGTCGCCTTCTCGAGCGCCGCCGCGTCGGCGCGGAACGCCCGCTCCATCACCTCGCCCCGGCCGTCCGCGTACGCGTAGGCGACCGCGACCTTCGCGGGCGTCCCCCACTGCTTCGCGAGCTTCCGAGCTGCGAGCTGGTAGAGGCCGAGCTGGATGTCCCGGAGCGGCGTGGGGCCGGCCTCGGCCTTCACCCGCGGGTGCGCCTTGCCGGACTTGAGGTCGCGCACGACGGCCACGCCGTCCTCGACGTCCACGCGATCGATGTACCCGTGCACGTGGAGCGTCGCCCCGCCGGCGGCGACCGCGAGCGGCGCGGGGGTGCCGAAGGGGAGCTCCACGCCGACGAAGCGGCGCCCGGCGCCCTCCCAGTCGTACCGGAGGAACGCCCCCACCGCGTCGTGGAGCCGGTCGCGCTCCTTGCGGCGCACGCCCTCCCCGACGAGCGGGTACTCGCAGAGGAACGCGTCGAGCTCGCGATCCGCCACCGCGTCGGCGAGCTTCAGCCACTTCTTCGCCGTCCCCTCGCGCCGCGAGAACGCGGGCCCGTGCTCCCGGTAGAAGACCTCGACCACCCGGTGGAGGAGGCTCCCGAACGCGGTCGCGTCGAGCTCGCGGAGCGACGGCGCGCCGGCGGGCTCCTCCCAGCCGAGGATGCGGCGCATGAGGAACATGCGCGGACACTGGAGGAGCTGCTGGAGCGCGGAGGCGGAGATGGGCCGCTCCGGGACGACGCCCGGGATCGGCGGGAAATGGTCGCCGGCCCCGAGCACGCCGTCCCCTGGGCCGAGCGGGCCCGCGGGGGCGCGGAGCGCGGCGACGCGGCCGAGATCGAGGAGCGGCGCGCCGGTCCACTCCGGAGGGAGGGCCGGATCGACCCGCGCCACGCGGTCGAGCCAGCTCGCGTCCGTGACCGGGTGCGCCGCGCGGAAGGCGGCGGCGGCGCGCGCCGCGGGGCGGAAGTGGTCCCGGCGGAGGGCGGCGCCGTCCGGCACCGGGTCGGCGGGCCTCCCGGTGTCCGCCCGTGGGCGCGCGAGCGCGGCCGCCGCGTCGATGAAGATCGAGCTCGGCTCGCGCTCGGTCCGGGCGAGATCCACGCGCGGCGCCGAGAGGGCGATCGCCTCGCGGCCGCCCTGGACGGCGGCGACGAGCGCGTGCACCTGGGCCGAGACGCGGTCCTCGGCGCGCGCGATCACGCGCCCGGCCGCCGCCCGCTCGAGCGCCTCGCGGAGGGCGGCAGGTACGACCGGATCCTCTCGCGGCCGCGACGGGAGCACGCCCTCGCACAGGCCGATCACCCGCACGGCGGCGAAGTCGAGCCCCGCCGCGCCGGCCACCGTGCCGACGTACACCGCCGGCTCGCCGAACCGGCCCCGCGGGATGCGCAGCGCGAGCAGGTGATCCTCGATCACCTCGAGCGCGTCCTCGCCCGCGAGCGCCTTCCCGAGGCGGCCGGCGCAGGCCGGCGCGATCGCCTCGAGGAGGCGCGCTGGAAGGGCGGCACCGTCGCCGGGCGCGAGCAGCCAGCGCGCGAGGAAGCCGCCGAAGACGTCGGCGACGGCCGCGAGCGACGCCTCGTCCACGACGGCGCGGGCGACGCCGACGAGTGCGTCGAGGGCGGGGCGGATCGCGCGGAGGTTGCGGAGGGTGCGCTCGAGGCGCCAGCCCTCCCGCGCCGCGGAGTCCTCGTCCGTCCGGGCGCGGGCCAGCGCCGCCTCGAGCTCGAGCGCGCGCGCCGCGGCCCGCTCCTGCCACGCGAGCGCGCCCTGCGGGTGAGCCGCGTTGCCGCCGACGGTGCCGAGGCCGAAGGCGAGCTCCATCGCCTCGCCATGGGTGAGGTGGGTGCGGCCCCCGTCGCCGTCGAGCCGGAGCGCGGGGAGGACCGGCGCGAGCGCGTCGGCGGAGAGGTGCGAGCGGAGCGCGCGCAGCACCGCGAGGACACGCGCGCCCGCCGTCGTCGAGATCGCCGGCAGCCCGCCCGCCACGTACACCGGGAGCGGTCCGCCCTCGAAGGGGAGGCGCGCCAGGCGATCCGCCACGAGCTGCGCGAGCGGATCCTGGGCGGGGACGAGGACGGCGAGCTCCTCGAGCGGCCGGCGCGCCTCGAGGACCTGGCGCGTCACCCAGAGCGCGGTCGCATCGAGCTCCGCCTCCACGCCCGCGTGCTCCTCGAGCTCGACGGTCCCGTCCGGGCCGCGGCTCCGCGGGCGGTCCGGAGCCGCGAGGACCGCGGCGTCGGCGAAGAGGTAGGTCGCGAGGAGGTCGCGCTCGATCGGCGCGGCCGGTTCGGCCGGCGGTGCCGCGGCGGCCCGGGTCGCCGTGGCCGCCGCCGTTCGCGGGTCGGGCGCCGCTTCGCCGGTGGTGGCCGGACCCGTCGTCGGTCGCCCTGAGCCCGAAGGGCGATTTGGGAGGGAAGCGAGCGCTCTCATCGCCTCGGCGCCGTAGAGCGTCTCGAGGCGACGGGCGTGCCGCGCCGAGAGGGGCCGCAAGGCCCGGAGCGCGAGCGTGAGCTCCGGGATCGCCGAGAGGAACCGTGCGTGGACCGCGTCCTCGTGGCCGGTGGCGAGCGCGAGCGTCGATCCGGCGAAGGGCCAGGCGCGCCCGTCGCGCTGGAGGAGGGCCGTCGCCTCGCGGTACAGGCGCGCCGTGCTCCAGGACGTCCCCGCTTCGGCGAAGACGCGCTCCCAGACGCGCGCGAGATCACGCGTCGGCGCCGCGTCGGCCGGGAGGTCGTCCGGGCCGAGCCCCGCGGCCTCGAGCTCGGCGATCGCGGCGGCGAAGGCGTCGTCCCATCCGCGCGTCGTGCGGAGGAGGTCGAGGTCGAAGTGCTCGAGCGGGAGATCCTCGTGGAAGAGCGCGAGGAGGCGCGCCGGCCGGAGCCCGTCCTCGCCCGGCGAGAAGGGCACGCCCGCCGTCCGGAGCACCTCGAGAGCCGCAGAGAGCGGCCCCAGGAAGCGCGTCCCCGCGAGCACCCCGCCGCGCCCCGACCGCGCCAACGCGCGGCGGAGGGCGTGCGCGTGCCGCTCAGACGGGACGAGGACCAACCGCGAGGGGAGCGGCCCCGGCGCCGGCAGCGCCGCGATGGCGTTGGCCCAGGAGGCGAGGGGGTCGATGACGGTGAGCTTCATGCTGGAGAGGAGATGCTACGTCGGGGACGGACACGGACGGCGGACGTCACGCTGGCCGGCGCCCGGCGAGCCATCGCCACCCGCCAGCGTCGAGCGTCGCGAGGCACAGGATGCCCGTCGCGGAGCGGGGGCACACGACGACCGAGCAGCGCAGGAGAAGTCTGCCTCGCGGGAACACCGGCTGGCCGTGGTCACCCGTCGATCGCGGCCTTGACGAGCCGCATGAACTGCTCGCCCTGCGCGGACTGCGCCTTCGGGATCTTGAACGAGAGCGGCTTGTTGTGCGGGATCCCGTTCACGATCTCGGTGTTGCCGTCCACGCCGATCTTGATGTCCGCGTCGATGTCGAGCGTGCCCGCCGTCTCGAACGAGACGTACTTGAGCCCCCTCAACGGAAAGTACTTGTACTCCTTCTTCTTCCCGGTGAGGCCCTGGACGTCCACGACGTAGATCCCACGGTTCGTCACGACGATCTCGTCGCGCACGAAGCGGAACGCCGCCACGACCTGTTCGCCCTCCCCGAAGAACCGCTCGACGTCGTTCGAGGACGCACCGCTCACATCCGCGTGACCGATCAGCCGATCCATCAATCCCATGTCGTGCACTCCTGGTGGCAAGCCAAAGCGTTTTGCGTGAGGGTCCGCACGCGCAAGGACAGGATATCAGCGTCCCGGACACGGACCGTTGATCGCGTTCGTCGGGCAACCCCAGGGCAGGGGATCCCTGCGGTTCATCGTCACGTTCGTGGAACGACCAACCCGACCTGGTGGAACAGCAGCATCCGCCCCCGCCCATCCGCCCCCGCCGATGTGCTGGATTGACGCGCCTTCCGTGATGTGGGGGCCGACGTCGGCGAGGCGCGGGCGCTCGCTCACACCGGTCCCGGCGGCGTACATCGCAGGCCGTCGCCGGGCACACTCCGCTCGTTGAGATGGGGTATGTACACGCATGATGCGTGAAGGCGTGCGCGGGGTCCGGGGGGACCGCACGACGAGGTTCCTCACTGGGGATCTGCACATGCTCGCCAACCTGAAGATCCGGACCAAGCTGGCCTTCCTCGTCGCCGTGGGCTCCCTCGCGCTCCTCGCCGTGGCATCCGCCGCGCTGGTGCAGGGGCGCGAGAGCGACGCGACCATCGCCCGCATGGCGGGGGACGACCTCGATCTCCTGGTCGGCTTCGAGTCGATGTACTCGGCGGGGCTGCAGACCGGGCAGGCGACGCGCAACGTCCTGCTCAACCCGGACGACGGGACGGCGAAGAAGAACTACCGGGAGGCGCACGAGGCGTTCCTGAAGACCCTCGAGCGCGCGACCGAGATCGCGCCGCCGGAGCTGAAGGCCCGGCTGCAGACCGTGGACCGCCTCTGGGCCGAGGACCACACGCTCAAGCAGGAGGTGATGAACCTCTCCGAGGCCGGCAACCGCGACGAGGCCGTCGCGGTCCTCGTGAGCAAGGAGACCCCGGTGTGGCGCGAGGTGAAGCAGGTCATCCTCGATCTCCGCGACGAGCAGCGGCGCGCCTTCGCGAGGAGCGAGGAGTCCGCCCTCCAGGCGACGGGCGTCGTCAGGCAGGTCGTGATCGCCACGATCCTCGTGGCCGCCGCGGGCTTCGTGCTCCTCTCCTTGCTGCTCGCGCGGAGCATCACCGCTCCGCTCCAGGAGGCGATCCAGGTCGCGGCCGCCATCTCGCGCGGCGACCTGACCCGGAGCGTCGCCGCCGACCGTCACGACGAGGTCGGTCAGCTCCAGGCGGAGCTGGCGATCATGGCGCGGAAGCTCGCCCAGGTGATCGGCGAGGTCCGGAGCGGCGCCGAGGCGCTCGCCGGCGCCTCGCAGCAGGTCTCCGCGACGTCCCAGGTCCTGTCGCAGGGCACCGGCGAGCAGGCCAGCAGCGTGGAGGAGACGACCGCGTCGCTCGAGGAGATGAGCGCGTCGATCACCCAGAACGCGGAGAGCTCCCGGGTGACGGAGACGGTGTCGAACGAGAGCGCCGCGAACGCGGAGGAGAGCGGGAAGTCGGTCCGCCAGACCGTCGGCGCGATGAAGGCCATCGCGGAGAAGATCTCGATCATCGAGGAGATCGCCTACCAGACGAACCTGCTCGCGTTGAACGCGGCCATCGAGGCCGCGCGGGCCGGAGAGCACGGCAGGGGCTTCGCGGTGGTGGCGACCGAGGTCCGGAAGCTCGCGGAGCGCTCGCAGAAGGCCGCGCAGGACATCGGCGGTCTGGCCGGGTCGAGCGTCGCGGCCGCCGAGCGCTCGGGCGAGCTCATCGAGACGCTCGTGCCGGCGATCCGCAAGACGGCGGGGCTGGTCCACGAGGTGGCGGCGGCCTCGCGGGAGCAGTCCTCGGGCGTGGCGCAGGTCTCGAAGGCCATGGGGCTCGTCGATCAGGTCACGCAGCGGAACGCGTCCGCCGCCGAGGAGCTCAGCTCGACGGCGGAGGAGATGGCCACGCAGGCGGAGGCGCTGCAGCAGCTCATCGCGTTCTTCCAGGTGAAGAGCCAGGGCGCTCGCGTCGCGTTCCCCGCGCAGGCGGCGCACGCTCCGGGCGCGCCCGCTCGGCGCTCAGCTCCGGCTCCGGTGAAGGCGGCGATCAAGAACGGAAAGGGCGCGGGCACCGGGTACCGGCCGTTCTAGGCTCAGGGTCGGGCCGACCGAGCTCCAAGGGCTGGTATGCGGGGACCATGAGGTCCCACAAATGTCCGCCGGCGATCGTCGCGGGCTGGGCCGAGGTGCCGGCCACCGCGGGGGCGGGGCCGGCTCTGGGCCGCCGCGGTCGTGGACTGCGATCCGCTCTCCGCGAGCGTGACGGCTCCTCGACAGGCTGATCGAGGATCTCGGAGCCTCGTGACCGGCCCCGCTCGGCCGCAGCACCCTGCTCCCCCGCCGTCGAGGCCAAGACGAACACCACGCCTGGGTTCAGGCTCCTCGGCCGAAGGCTCGCTACGTTTGGTAGGGCATTCGGAGAAGGGGAACACGCATGCGCAAACGCGTCCTGAGCGCGATCACCGCCGCGGGCCTCCTTGGTACGGGCGGGCCATTCCTGGGTTGCGCCTCCACCCGCACCCGCGAGAGCGCCGGCGAGTACGTCGATGACTCTGCGATCACCGCCAAGGTCAAGGCCGCGATCCTCCAGGATCCGGCGTTGAAGTCGCTGCAGATCAGCGTCAAGACGTACAAAGGAGTGGTTCAGCTGAGCGGGTTCGTGGATTCGAAGGACATGGTCGAGAAAGCCGGGAAGGTCGCGGGCCAGGTCTCCGGTGTCCGCGACGTGAAAAACAGTCTGACCGTGAAGTAGCAGGGGTCGCCCTGGAGCGCCCCGTCGCGTACGGCGTCAAGCTGCTACGGAAGACGTCGAGGAGCGGAAGCTTCGGGGACGAGCATCCCGAGGCTCGGCGCTGGACGTGACCAGCGCTCGGAGCAGGGCCTCGGCGCGCAGCGCGGCACGAATCGCTCGCCGGCCGAGAACAGGGGCGAGCACAGCCGAGCCCGCGATCAGCTCGGGTTCCACGACACGCTGGCGAAGAACGCCGCCCCGGCGCGCTGATCGCCCTCGAGCCGCTGGAAGATCGGGACCACCGCGCGGACGCGCGCCTGCAGACCGGGGGCGAGCCCCACGGACATCGACGCGGTCCCCGAGCCGATGAACCCGCCGGTGTTCGAGACCGTCGCGCCGCTCAGCAGGTCCTGCGCCGCCCACCTGACGTCCGCGCCGACCCCGATCGAGAGACGCGTGAACAGGTCGTGCTGCACGTCGAGGCCGGCGAGGACCGCGTTCCCGAACCGGTACCCGAACGCGTTCGGGGTTCGCAGCCGCGCGGTGGCGCTCACCGCGAACGCCCAGGGCTCTCGCGAGAGCTGGTAGAGCAAGCCGGCGTAGGGACCCCACCCGCCGGTTCCGATCTGCGCGTGCTCCTCCAGGCGGAGGCCGTCGCGGCGGGCGTCGTCCTCGCCGGTCGGCAGGCTCGTCCCGGCGGACAGCGCCAGCGCCTGCACCCGCGTCACCGCGATGCGCTCCGGATCCTGGACGAACTCGACCCGTCGCCACACCGCCAGCCGCGCGCCGAGGTCCACGTCGCCGAGGCCGGTGAGCACCACGCGCTCGTCGTTCATGCCGTCCCCGGTCAGCCGCCACTCGCGGCGGACGAGCGGGAGGGCGGCGACGAGGTTCAGCCGCTCGACCGGGCTGTACACGACGACGGTCCGGACCGTGGCCTGCCGGACGTGCTCGACCATGGCCATCCCGGCGGCCATCCCGTCGCCCGACTGCATCGCGGCCGTGGACGAGAGCGTCTCGGTCTCGACCGCGAGCCGGAGCGCGCCGCTCCGCGCCGCGACGTCGCCGATCGCGAGGAGCGGATCCTCGAAGATGCAGCAGGAACCGTAGGCGGTCGGGGGGCCGAGGAGGAGCGCGACCGCACCCGCCGCGAGCGCGCCGCGCACGCCGCGCAGCGCGGCGCGCCCGCCGGAGCCGCTCGGGCGGGCGGCGTTCATCGCGAGGCGTGCTTCGCGAACGGGTTGAACTCGTTCGTGTAGACGTCCGTCGCCACGATCTGCCCGGGCCTGAGCTTCTTCTCCCGCACGAGCAGGTCGATCCACCACTGCACCTGGGCCGGGCCGGGGACGAGCCCGTGCTCGTAGTACTGCCAGCTCCCGGCGTACTTCGGATCGAGGCCGCGGCGGCGCGCGAAGATCTGGCCGGCCTCTTCGTGGTGCGCGTTGGTCCAGTCGGAGGCGCGGACCAGCACCTTCACGAACTTGCGAACGACGTCCGGGTGCTTCCGGAGGAAGTCCTCGTTCGTGAAGTAGGGGAGCATCCCGGAGAGCCCGTCGTCCACCACGAAGTCGTTGAAGATCTCGCGCGCGGCGCCGGTCTTCACCACCTTCTCGTAATAGGGGGAGTGGAGGACGCCGACGTCGATGAGCCCCTGGGCGAGCGCCTGCTCCTGGTTGGGATCCGGGATCACCTGGAACTCGATGTTCTTCTCGAGCCCGTTGCGACGGAGGTACTCCTTCAGCACGTACTCGGAGCACGCGCCGAAGCTGTTGATGCCGATCTTCTTGCCGCGCAGGTCCTTCACCGACCGGATCGGGCTCCCGGGCGCGACCAGGTACTTCATGTGCGGCCGGTCCGGGGTGGTCTGCGCGCCGGCGGCGATGATCTTGACCTTCGCGCCGCCCGCGCGCGCCGTGAGGACGAGCGGCGTGTGGCGGTTCGCAAAGTCCACGCTCCCGGCGGCGACGGCGGGGACGAGCTGGGCCGCGGGGATCTCCCCCACCCACTTGATCTGGAGCCCCTCCTCCGCGAACCAGCCCTTCTCGTCGGCCACGTACACCGGGTCGAACCACTGGACGTTGGGATATTTGATGACGAACGGCTCGGCCGCCGACGCCTGCTGCGGGGCGGCGGTGAGCGCGAGGAGCGAGGCCAAGACCACTGCGAGCTCGAACGGCTTCATGCGTTCCCTCCACGTCTGTTGGCCCGGCCGCGCCGGGCGGGGTCGAGCTTCAGGTTCCGGCGGCTTCCCGCCACGCGGTGGCGCGCCGCTCCGCGGCGAGCAGGACCGCGTTCACCGCGAGGCCGAAGGCCGCCAGCGCCACGATGGCCGCGTACATGCGCGGGATCGCGAAGACCTCCTGCGAGTTGAGCACCAGGAAGCCGAGCCCGGCGTTCGCGCCGATCATCTCGGCGGCGACGAGGACCATGAACGCGTAGGCGGCCCCCAGGCGCACGCCGGTGAAGATCGACGGGGCCGCGGCGGGGAGGATGACCTTGCGGAAGAGCGTCCCGCGCCGCGCCCCCATCGACCGCGCCGACCGGACGAGCACCGGGTCCACGCCCTTCACGCCCGCGACCGTGCTCAGCAGGACCGGCCACAGCGACGCCCAGAAGATGATCATCACCTTCGACAGCTCGCCGATCCCGAAGAACAGGATGAACACCGGGAACAGGGCGATCGCCGAGATCTGGCGGCCGGCCTGGAGGGGAGCGTCCACCGCACGCTCGAAGCCGCGGAACGCCCCCATCCCGAGGCCGAGCGGCACGCCCAGCACGATCGCGAGCCCGAGCCCTTCGAGGATCCGGACCAGGCTCACGCGCGCGTGGACCGCGAGCTCCCCGCTGGTGAAGAGCTCCCAGATCGTCCGCGCGACCTCGGACGCCGGGGTGAGGAACACCGGGTTCACGACTCCGCTTCGGGGGAGGAGCTCCCAGGCCGCGACGATGAGCGCCGCGAGGGCGACCCGGGTGAGCAGCGTGCGGGTCATGCCGCCCTCCGCGAGAACGCCCGCGCGAACGCGCCGAGGAGGCCGCGCCGGGGCGGCGTCGCGACCGCCGGCGCCGCGCTCGCCTCGCCGGAGGCGCGCGTCACCTCCTCGGAGAGGAGCTCCCACAGGGCGTGGCGGCAGGCCGTGAACTCGGGGGTCGAGCGGACGTCGCGCGCGTGGCGCGGCGAGGGCAGCTCGACGTCGAGCACCTCCTTCACCCGGCCCGGGCGCGCCGTGATCACCGCGACGCGCTGGGCGAGGAACACCGCCTCGTCGATGCTGTGCGTCACGAACACGATGGTCTTGCCGGTCCGCTCCCAGACGCGGAGCAGCTCGATCTGCAGGAGCTCTCGCGTCTGCGCGTCGAGCGCCGCGAAGGGCTCGTCCATGAGGAGGACGTCGGGGTCGAAGGCGAGGGCGCGGGCGAGCGCGACCCGCTGCTTCATCCCGCCGGAGAGCTGGGACGGGTAGCGGTCCTCGAACGCGGAGAGCCCGACGAGCCGGAGCTGCTCGCGCGCGATCCGGCTCCGCTCCGGCGCGGGCAGGCCCTTCATCTCGAGCCCGAAGGCGACGTTGGCGAGCACGGTCCGCCAGGGGAAGAGGGCGTAGTCCTGGAACACGATCCCGCGGTCGAGCCCGGGCCCGCGGACGGGCGCGCCGTTCACCACGACCTGTCCCTCGGCCTGGACGAGCCCGCCGATCACGTGGAGCAGGGTGGACTTTCCGCAGCCGCTCGGGCCGAGCAGCGCGAGGAGCTCCCCCCTCCTCACGTCGAGGGAGACGTCGTCGAGGGCGAGGAGGCCTGGCGCCGCGCCGGCGCCGCGGTAGGACTTGGTGACGTGCGCGACGCGGATCGCGGGTCGCGTCGAGAGTGGAGTGGTCATCACGCGATCCGATCGCCGCGCGAGCCGTGGCGGCGGAGGTGGACGAGGGCGCGGTAGCGCGGGTCGTCGGGGTTCCGCGCGATCGCCGTCCGCTCCTCGCGGTAGGCGCGCGCGTCGAGACCCTGGAACACCTTCCGGTCTGCGCCGATCGGGCAGACCTTCACGCAGACGCCGCACGGCCAGCGCTTCTCGTCGCGGAGCACCATGTGGTGACGCGTGCACGCGTCCTTGTCGAGGTGACCCACCACCTCGCCGTCCGCGCGGCGGAGCGCGCCGGCGGGGCAGAGCCGCTCGCAGAGGCGGCAGCCGTTGCAGAGCTCCTCCGTGATGCCCCCGTCGCCGGGGAGCTCCGCGGCCGTGAAGATCGACCCCAGCCGCACGCGCGGCCCGTACTCCGGCGTGATGAGGCTGTGGTGGAGGCCGATGGTGCCGAGCCCGGCGTACTTCCCGGCCATCGCGTGGCTGAACGAGCCGAAGGGGTTCTCGAGGAGGACCTCGAGGCTCCCGTAGCCGTCGCGCGGGAGGAAGACGGACGCGTGGCCGCGATCCGAGAGCCACACCGCGAGCCGGTAGCCGAGGTCGTCGAGCAGCCGGTTCGACGCGTCGTACATCTCCTGGTAGTTGATGGAGGGCGTCGAGTCGATCACCGGCAGCAGCATCGGGACGCCGAACGTCACGACGGTGCGCGCCGCCGGCCACAGCGCCGTGGGCCGGTACGCCTCCGGCACCTCTCCCGCCTCCGCCCAGCGCGCCACCGGCGCGAACCCGACCAGGCTCGCGCCGAGCGCCCGCGCGCGCCGCTCGATCTGCGCCGCGAGCCGCGCCCCCGGCCGCGCCGCGTGCGCCTCACGCGCTCGCGCCCCCGGCGCGTTCGCGACCCGGGCCGCCTCGCGCGATCGCCGCTGCCGACGTTCCGACGACCTCATCTCTCGTGTCCCTCGCGCGGGCCGGCAACAGGCCGGTGCCGCGATAACGTCGGCACGTCCTGTATAACGGATCATGAACGCGCGTCAACGATCACGGATGTACGTCCGTCATCGTGGATGACGAAAGCGGCGGGGACTCGTTCACTCGACGGCTGACGAGATCGGCACCTTCGCACTTTCCGCCGAGCCAGGGTCGGCGCGAGGGCTTGACTCTCCCCCAGGGGCAGGCTGGACAGTCATGCGCGAGGAGGAGACATGAGGAACCTCGTCCCCATCGGGCGGTTCTCGACCATCTGCCGGCTGTCGCCCAAGGCGCTGCGGCTCTACGACGAGATGGGGCTCCTCGTGCCCGCCCTCGTCGACCCTGCGTCCGGCTACCGGTACTACAGCGTGTCGCAGGCGCTCGAGGCGGAGCGGATCCGGCTCCTCCGGTCGCTCGAGGTTCCCCTCGAGGAGATCGGGCAATACGTGCGCGCCAGCGGCCCAGCCGCCGCCCGCGAGGTCCTGGAGCGGCACCGCGCACGCCTCGAGGCGCGCGTCGAGCAATACCGCGCGATGCTCGCCGAGCTCGAGCAGCTCGCGAGCCGGCCGGCGAGCGCGTACGAGGTGAGGACGAAGGCGCTCGCCCCCCAGCAGGTGCTCTCGACCCGGATGCGCGCCCGCCTCGCCGACCTCGGCGACGCGGGCCCGCGCGCCTTCGGTGAGCTGATCGCTCACCTCGGTCGCGCGCAGGCCCAGCCCGCCGGCCCGCTGTTCGCGCTGTATCACGGGCCCGAGTTCGACGAGGAGGCGGTGGACGTCGAGTGGTGCGTGCCCGTGGACCGCCCCGTCTCCGGCCAGGGCCACGGGGGCGGGCGCGAGCTGCCGGGCGGGACGGTGGCCTACACGCTCCACGCCGGCTCGTACGACGCGCTCGGCCCGGCCGCCTACGCCGCCTTGCAGAGCTGGATGCAGGAGCACGGGCACGAGAGCGACGGCCCGCCGCGCGAGGTCTACCTGGTCGGAGCGTGCCAGGCGCGCGAGCCCGCCGCGTACCGGACCGAGCTGCAGTGGCCGATCCGTTGAGCTTCGAGATGGTCCGGGAGGACGGCATGGGCGCGAGGAATCGCGGGTGGCTCGTGGTGGCCGCGCTGGCCGCGACGGGGTGCGGGGGCGGCTCGATGTACGAACCGGGCGCGGTGCGGAGCGGCGCGAACCTCCGCGCAGGGTTGGACGCGCCGGCGCAGGTGGACCGGGAGTTCTGGCGCGTCGAGCCGGACGTGAAGCTCTTTCACTTCACGCAGGGGAGCGGGCGGACGGCGCTGGTGCTGCACGGCGGCCCGGCGATCCCGCCGGACGAGCCGTGGGCGGGATTGCGCGGTGTGGACGGCTTCGCGTTCCACTACTTCCACCAGCGCGGCTGCGGGCGCTCGACGCGCCCCTTCGACCGGTTCGGCGGGGGCTCCTGGCTCTCGACCTGGAAGAACCTGAAGGAGCTCGAGCGTACGCTCGGCCTCGGCGCGCAGATCGCCGACGTGGAGCGCGTGCGGCGGCTCCTGGGCGAGGAGCGGCTCGTCGTGGTCGGGCACTCGTTCGGAGCGCTCATCGCGGCGCTCTACGCGGCGGAGTTTCCCGAGCACGTCGCGGCGCTCGTGCTCGAGTCGCCGCCCGAGCTCCTCGTCGTGCCGTCGCCGACGGGCGGGCTCTTCGCCGAGGTGAACGCGCGCCTCGCGGCGACCGAACGCATCGCTTTCCAGAAGTACCTCGAGCGCTACCTCGACTTTGCGCACCTCTTCGAGAAGAGTGAGGCCCAGCTCGCGGCGCTCCACGCCGAGTTCGGTCCCTACTACGCGGCCGCGCTGCGAGGGAACGGGGCGGCGATAGCCGGATCGCCGTCGCTCGTGCCGGCGCCGACCGAGGTCGGAGGCTTCATGCCGCAGGCGGTCTACCTCAGCATGGGTCGCAAGCACGACTGGCGCGCCGCGCTCGTCCGCGTCCGCGCCCCCGTGCTCGTCCTCCACGGCGAGCGCGATCTCCAGCCGCTCTCCGCCACCCGGGCGTTCGCCGCCGCGTTCCCGGTCGCCGAGCTGCGCGTCATCGCGGGCGCGAGCCACTACGCGCACCTGGAGCAGCCGGAGGCGTTCGCCCGCCAGGTGCGCGCGTTTCTCGCGACGAACCTTCTCATGGAAGGTACGGATACAGGTACGAAGCGTGAACCGTGAGCCGCCTCGAGCACGCCGAGGCCGGAGGGAGGCGCATGCATCGAGGACGACGCCCTGCGCGAGCGCGCGAGGCGGCTCCGCGAACGCGTCGCCGCGGAGGACGGCGTCGCGACGGCGGTGGCGGCTCGGCGGCGGCGCCCGGGAGCAGCGGCTCGGGCGCCGGCTCGCCGCCGGGCGCTCGCGCTGACGCGGCGAGCGCCGCCCGGGCGCGGCGCCGCGGCGGCGCTCAGCGCACCTCCGGCACGAGCGTCCGCTTCCCGGCGTAGGCCCGCGGGTCGAGGCCGTAGCGGAAAGCGATGCTGATGCGCGGGCGGGCGCGCGCGACCTTCGGGACGGAGTGCTCCCAGGCCCGGTGCGTCGCGCCCCCGGTGACGAGCAGGTCTCCGCGGCCGAGCGGGAAGGCGCGCGAGCGGCCGCCGCCCTTCGGCCGCACGAGGAACTTTCGCGGCTCGCCGAGCGAGACGATCGGGATGATCGGGTCCTCGATCTCCTCGCGGATCTTGTCGCCGTGCCACGCCACGCTGTCGGCGCCGTCGCGGTAGAGGTTGAACCCGGCGGAGTCGAAGACCACGCCGTACCGCGCGCCGAGGCAGCGGCGCATCTCCTCCAGGATGGGCGGCTCGAGCGGCTCGCCCGAGTCGAGGCTCCAGCCCGAGGTGAGGCGCGGCTCGCGGACGCGGCGGTCGTACATCCAGCGCGTGCGCTCGCCCCAGCGGCGCGACCCCAGGATCTCCGCGAACAGGCGATCGGAGCCGCTCACCCAGCCGGGCGCGAGGTCCAGCCAGCTCGCCTCGTCGAGCGCGATCCGGACGAGCTGCCGGAAGGCCGCGTCGAACGAGGGTGTGTCGGTGTCGAAGAGCGTCGGCTGGAACGGGAGCGGGTACGGGTCCATCGCCATCCCATGACGGCGAACCACCTTCTCCGCACCGCGGCCGTCGCGCTCAGCCGCCGGCCGGGCGCTCGCTCGCGAGGAGCTCCTCGATCACCTGCTCCATCCGGCGGTGATGCGTGCCCGCCCAGTAGACGCGTCCACACGACGGGCACCGGCGGAACCGCTCGTGCCGCTCGCGGACGCGCGGCGGCAGGTGGTCCAGGACGTCCTCCTTGCGGACGTCCTCGAGCAGCGCGTTGCAGCAGAGGCAGCGCCGGAAGGGGGCGATCCCGCGGACCAGGTCGAGGCGGCGGACGACCTCCGCGAGCTGGCGCCGCGGGTCGGCCTCGCGCACGAGGTAGCCGTGCGTCACGATCCGCCGCTTGAGCAGGCCGGCGTCGCGCGTGAGGACGATCCGGTGCTCGGTCGCCGCGGCGCGCGCGATCTCCTCGTCGCCCGCGTCGTTCCGCCAGCGCGCGTCGAACCCGAGCATCCGGAGGTATCGCGCGAGGCGGCCGAGGTGGACATCGAGGACGAACCGCACCTCGCGCAGCGGCGCGGGGCGGACGCGCGCGAGCGGCGCGACGTCGATCGACTCGAACACGGGGTAGACGCTCACCCGCGCGCCGTCGCGGAGGATCCACGCGAAGTCCACCGACTCGCCGTCGGCCAGCACGAGGTCCACCTCGGTGTGCGGCACGCCGAGCGACTCGATGACGTCCTTCACCGACGGCCCGCCGCGGAACTCGTGGGTGAACTCGAGGAAGCGCCGCTCCGGCGGGAGGAAGTCGTTCAGCTCCGCGTAGAACCTGAACCGCGCGCGGCTCATCGGTGGCCCGCTCGAGCCAGCCCGCCGCCGCGCCGGGCGGCGGCGCGGGGCGGGCGCGGCTCACGATCAGAACTGGACGGCGCCGGTTCGGATCAGGAACGCGAACTGCTTGCGCTGCTCCGGGGCGAGGACGGCGTGGATGCGCCCGAGCGCCTTCACGACCGCGTCGCGGAGGCGCTCGGCGCTGCGCACGCGGGACGCGCCGGCCTCGCCGAGCCTCGCGGCGTCGAGGGCGTCGCCCTCGAGCGCGTCCGCGAACGCGGACACGGCCCGCCGCTCGTCGACCGCGACCTGGGCGCGCTCCGTCTTGAGCTCGTCGATGATGCGGGCGATCGCCTCCGTCTGCTTCTCGTCGAGCTCGAGGCGGTAGGCGAGGAAGCGGAGCGGGCGGCGAACGCCGAAGGGGCCTCCCTCGTCGCCGTGACCTCCGCCGTGCATCATGCCGAATCCGTGGCCGTGCCCGACCCCTTCACCGCAGCCGCGGCCGTGCGCGTGCCAGCACCCACCACCCATCATGTGCGGGAACATCGCTGCTCTCCTTTCGCCGGGGCTGGTCGCTCCCGGCGGGACGTGACGCGCGGGCCCGATGCCTCGCGCACCGGATCACCTAGCCCGGCCAGGGTGGCCTCGCAACCGCTCGCGGAGGCGCCCCAGCCGAGCCGCCGCGCCGAGCCCAGCCACGAGCCGCGCGGGCGAAGTCGCTCGCGAACCGCTCCTCCAGCGGCGGTCGAAGCGGCGCGGACCGGGGGGCTGCCGGTGAAGGTCCGTTTCTCGCCGACGGCTCGGCAGCAGATCGACCTGGGTGATGGTCGCGTGGAGCGGAACGCCCGGCGCGGGCGCAGGAGCTGCTCTGAGCACGGCTGCGCGCCGCGTCGCGCTCGCATCGCGCGGCGGCTGTAGTTCCCGGCCCCTACGTTCTGATAACCTGCAGCACGTGAGCTTCGTGCATCGAGCCGGCGTATTCGTGGTCCGCTACGACACCCCCGAGGCGCTCTCGCCGGCGGCGCAGGGTGACCTGGTAGCGGCGCTCCGGAAGACCTCCCTGCTCCAGCCGCTCGGGATCATGTTCGTCGTGTCCCCGTCCGTGCAGTGGGTCTCGCACGAGGTCCCCAGCTACTGGACCGAGCTGACCAAGGACCGCACGATGCGGATCGCCGCGATCGCGGTCGTCACGACGAACCCCGCCGTCGTCGTCGCCACCCGCGGGTTCAGCACCTCGCAGATCCTCGGGAACACGTCGGTGACCGTGAGGCCGTTCTCGGACGAGACGGAAGCGGTCGCGTGGGTCACCGCGGCCGTGGTCGCCGCGAGGAGCCAGCCGGGGCCGGGCGGGGCGCGGTAGCTGCGACGCTGGTCGCTCCGCCGCGAGATTCCCTCGGCAGCCCAGTCGTCGGCGGCGACGAGCTTCGAGCCGGCCCGCAGCATCGAAAGCCTGCCCGCGCCGGCGCTCACGAGCCCATCCTCGGCGATGGCGGAAGCCTCGGCCATGCGGGCATATCGTGAGCGCGCGTACTGACCGTGGGCGGATGAGACCACCGGGCTGGTTCACTCCGGCCACCCATGCTAGCGGGCGAGCAGCGCCTCGAGGAGCGGCTTCAGCGCTGGGACATCCGCGGTGGCTGTCTGCCAGACGGTGCCGAGGTCGAGCCCGAAGTACTCATGGGCGGCGATGTTTCGCATGGCCTTCATCTTCCGCCACGGGATTTGCTGCGCGGTGGCCTGCACTTCGTCGGGCACGTGCGCTGCCGCCTCGCCGATGACGACCAGCGCGAAGCAAACCGCCTCCACCGTCCGCTCGTCGCGCTCGAAGGCGGCGCGGTCGAGGCCGGTGGTGTAGCGCCCGATCCGCTCGACGGCGGCCAGGATGTCCATGACCCGCGGTCGCCACTCCCTAGGCGGCACGGACCGCCTCGGCCAGGATGGCTTGCTTGAGCTCCGGCCTGAGGCCGCCGGGGGTCACGAGATCGACCCTGCAACCCAGGAGGGCCTCGAGCTGCTCCTGCACGTCGAACAGGTGGAAGAAGCCGACCGGTCGATCGAACTCCACGAGGACGTCGACGTCGCTCCCGGCGGTCGCCTCGTCGCGCGCGACGGAACCGAAGATCGAGAGGGCCCGCACGCCGAGTGCGCGCAACTCTGCCTCATGCAAGGCAATGACCCGGAGAGCATCGGAGCGCCGCACGGGAGGCATGATAGGGGAGGCGAAGGTCACTGCCAAACCCCACGAGCATCCCGGCTCGGAGGCGTCGTCGGTATTATGCGTGGTCCTACCCGGCAGGGGGCACCAGGTATCGAGGAGGGGATCGTTCGTTCGCTGGGTGACTCCGGCCGGAGCCCCGCACGCGTCCCCGGACGATCAGGCGTAGAGCCGCCGCAGCTCCTCCACCCGCGCCCGGAGCTGCGCCGCCACGTCGTCCGGCGCCTCGACCGTGCACGCGCCGCCGTACCCGAGCACCACGCCGAGCAGGTAGTTCCCCGGCGTCACCTTCAGCGACACGCTGACCGTGCCGTCCGCGTTCTCGCGCACGCGGGCCCCGAACCGCTCGCGCGCCAGCCGGACGGCGCCGTCCCGGAAGCGGAGCGTCACGTCGCGCTCCGCGCCGGACTCGAAGTAGAGGCTCCCCTTCCCGTAGCGCGCGACGGGCGGCCCCTTGTGCTCGCCGAAGACGCGCGCGCCGGGCTCGACGGTGACGATCCGATCGAGCCGGAACAGGTGCTCCGCCTCCTTCGCGACGTTCCAGGCGGCGAGGTACCACCGGCCCTCCCGCTGGAAGAGGAGCCGCGGCTCGACGACGCGCTTCTCGGCAGCGGCGTCCCCGACGGCCTGGTACTCGATCGCCGTCTCGAGGCGCCGGTCGATCGCCTCCTGGAGGACGCCGCTCCACGGCTCCGGCGGCGCCGAGGCGACGTCGAGCCCGGTCGCGAGCCGGTCCGCCGCGGGCCGGAGCGGCTCCGGGATCGCCCGGCGGAGCTTCCGCGCCGCGGTGCGTGCCGGCTTGCCCGCGCCCTCCTCGAAGGGCGCGAGCGCGGCGAGGAGGACCGCGCCCTCGGCGAGGGACAGCGCGGGGGGCCTGCCGAACGCCTGGGCGTACGTCGCCTGGATCTCGCCGTCGTCCAGGTACACGTCCACGAGCGACTCGCCTTCGCCCGGCGCGACCCAGAGTGACTGGAGCGCGTCCACGTCCTCCTTCACCTGATCCGCCGAGCGCGCCCCGGTGAGCCGGACCGCCTCGGCGAGCGGGACGCCGCGGTTGCTCCGCGCCGCGCGAGCCGCCGCCGGGAGGAGGAGGAGCAGGCGCCGGAGGCGCCGGAGATCGTAGGCGCCGGTCACGGCGTCCCCCCGGTGCCGGCCTCGACCAGCGACACGAGGACCTCGCGGGCCGCCTCGCGCGCGCTCGCGGGCTCGGTCACCTCCGCGTCCGGCCCCCACGCGAGCGCCTGGCGCACCAGCCCGCGGAGGTTCCGGACCTCGAGCCGGGCGACGCGCGCGCCCGTCCCGTCGGTCTCGACGCGCGCGCCCGGGAGGAGCTGGCGCGCGATCCCCGCGAGCGATCCGCGGAACCGCACCGTCGCGGCGACCGGCGGGTGGACGTCGTAGTCCCAGATCTGCTGCCGGGACCAGCGCCGGATGTCGAACGACTCCGGCACGTCGTAGTCCCCGTCCTTCCCGCGCTGCGACCGCTGTTGCGCCGCGCCCTTCGGGAGCCCGACCTTCCGCAGCGCCCGGACCCGCGACAGATAGAAGATGCGGACCGCGTCCCGGAGGTGGTCGTGGCCGACGAAGATCCATTCGCCGCGCCGCCGCGCCCAGCCGTACACGTCCACCTCGCGCTCGACCACCTCGCCGGTCGCCGCGCGCCAGTACGAGATCCGGAGCCGGCGCCGCTTCTCCCACGCGTCCACCAGGCCGCGGAGGAGCTTGCCGTCCTCCGCGCCCGTCGCCGCGTCGAGCTCCTCGGCGGCCGCCGCGCGCGGCGGGAGCGACCGTGTCCCCACCACGAGCTTGCGCAGCGCGCTCTCGAGCTCGGCCTGGAGCGGGTGCCGGGAGAGCCGGAGCGCCCCCACGCCGGCCGTCCACGCCGCCGCGGCCTCCTCGGCGGTGAGCTCGATCGGCGGCAGCAGCGACGCGCGCGCGTCGATGGCATAGCCGTCCGCGCCCCCGAGCTCCACGGTCTCGACGAGGAACCCGAGTCGCTTCAGCGCGTCCTTGTCGCGCGTGAACATCTTCTCCGCGGCCCCGGGCTTCCCTTTGTACTCGGGGAAGCGGGCGTAGATCTCGGCGCGGGGGACCGGCTCGGGCTGCGAGAGGATCCAGGCGGCGAGGCGGAGGAGGCGCGCCTCGTGAGACTTCTGCTTCGCGGGGGCCTTGGCCATCGGAGTGACGCTGAGTCTACTCCACGGGCCGGGGAGGAGGGATTGCGCGAGCGCTCCCACGATCTCGGGACGTGATGCTTTCACGCGCAGCAGGACCGCGCCGCCTGGAGCGCGCGCGAGCTCGCACGCCGGGAAGAGCGCCCGCGCGACCGCGGCCCAGGGCGGGCCGAGGCGGACGGTCGTCCGGACGGGCGGGCCGGCGCCCGGGTCGAGGAACCCGCGGACCGCGAAGAACACCGGATCGAAGGCTTCCGGCGGACGCCCGGCGCGGCGGCGCCCCGGCGAAACTCCCAGGACCCGCGCCACGTCGAGGACCCGGAGCGACCGGGACTCGCGCCTCCAGGTCGCCACGACCCACCGCGGCGGCTCGAACGAGAGCGCGAGCACGTCCACGAGCCGGCGCGCGGTGGACCGCTCCGTGTCGCGAAAGCGGATGCGGACCGAGCGCGAGCGCAGGCAGGCGCGGGCGAGGTCGAGGAGCGCGCGCTGGTCGCGGGGCCGGAGCATGCCGGCATCGTCCTGCGTCCGCGGACACGGAGTTGCTCCGGGCGGAGGGTGCCGCTCGACGCCGACCGCCGAGAAGCCGAGCCGCCTCCGCGGTCGCGGCGCTCCACGCTCCACCCTGGCGCGGCGTCCCTCGCGTCGCCGCACCCGGGCGGGCTCTCGCCGGAGGACGACGGCGCGCCGAGGGCGGCGAACCGAGCCTGCTCCGGCTCCGGCGCGCGGCCCGGCGGCGCCTCCGATCGGCCGGGACGTGTCCGCCCGGCGGGTAGGGTCGAGGCCATGAAGACCACCGCCCAGCTCACGTTCGAGAACGTCCGCTTCGACGACGCGAAGGACGTCCACCTCGTCGTCTCCCTCGCCTCGCCGCACGGGAACGCGCTTGCCACCCGGCAGCCGGTCTGCGTCATCCCCGTGCTCGACGTCTCCGGCTCGATGGAGGGCCCGAAGCTCCACTACGCCAAGCAGTCGATCCTGAAGCTCGTGGACCACCTCGCGCCCGGGGACTTCTGCGGCGTGGTGGTGTTCTCGACCGAGGTCGAGACGCTCGCCGCGCCCGCGGAGATGACGCAGGAGCGGAAGGACGCGCTGAAGGCGGCGATCGGGCGGCTCGGAGCGCGCCGGAACACCAACCTCGGCGGCGGGCTCCTCGCCGGGCTCGACCACGCGAAGGTGACGAGGCTCCCCGAGGGCATGCTCGTGCGGGTGATCCTCTTCACCGACGGCCACGCGAACGAGGGGCCGGCGAAGACGCCGGCCGAGCTCCGCCGCCTGCTCGAGGCGAACCTGGGCGCGGCGACCGTGTCCGCCTTCGGCTACGGCGACGACGTCGATCACGAGCTGCTCCGCGAGCTGGCGACGCTCGGGAGGGGCAACTACGCCTCCGTGCGGAGCCCCGAGGACGCGCTCACCGCGTTCGCGCGCGAGCTGGGCGGCCTCCTCTCCACGTACGCGCAGGCCATCGAGGTGCGGGTGACGCCGCGCGAGGGCGGCGCGCTCACGGACGTGGTGAGCGACGTGGACGCCCGGGAGGAGGCGGGGAGCGCGGTGATCCGGGTGCCGGACCTGCTCGCGGACGAGGTGCGCCACCTCGTGCTCGCCGCCCGGCTCGCGCCGCGACCCGTGCCGCTCGACGCGCCGGTGGCGGTCGCGGACGTGGAGGTCGCGTTCGAGCGGCTCGAGGACGGGCGGCTCGTGAAGGAGCGGCGCGCATGCAAGGCGACCGCGCGCTTCGTCGCCGCCGCGGACGCCCAGGCGGCGCCCGCGCCCGACGTGGACGCGATCGTCGCCGTCGCGCAGCTCGTCCGGGCGCAGATCGAGGCGGAGGAGGCCGCGCGGCAGGGGCGCTACGGGGAGGCGCGGGAGGTGATGGTGCTCTTCCAGCACGCCATCGCCGACCGCGGGCACGGCGCCGTCGCCGCCGCCGCCGGGAAGCTCGCCGGCAAGGTCGGGACCCGCGACGCGTACGAGGCCTCGGCGGCGTATCGCTCGGGCATGCGGCGAGGCTCGACCCGGGACGTCTCGTCGCTCTACGACGCCGCCGCCGACGCGGACCTCCGGTCGATGGGGCGCGCCGGGAAGACCGCCGCGCAGGACCGGATGGAGGAGGCGTTCGGGGCGCCGCTGAAGATGAAGCGGGAGGGGGCGAAGCGCGGGGGGATCGCGAGGAGGCGGTCGGGGAGGTGGTGAGGGGAGAGGGCCGGCGCCGCCTTTCCCGGGGAGAAGGCGGCCCGGGAACGGCGCCGGTCGCCATCACGCAAGGTGTTGCGAGCGTGGACGGGTGCTCGCGCGCACCGACTTCCGCGGTACTCGAGGGTCAACGAGCGCTAGCAGACCGGTCCCCGCGGCGCGGTGAACGCGTCGGGCTCCCTGCCAATCGTGGTCGTCGAGCATCCGGCCCGCGCGCTGGCTCTCCCAAACCAGCTCGCGAATCCTCAGGTCCGGAAAGGTCCTCATCCGTCTCCTCATTGCTGCTGAGCCTACCCGAGGAACGGGCACGCTCCGGCAACTCGCCCGCGGGCGCGTGTCCGGCGCGGGCGTACGGTGAGAGACATGAAGGATCTCGAGCACGCAGCGGAGCGGTCTCACGCGGAAGCGCTCAGAGCGGTGGTGACCGGCTGGGGCTCGTGGCGGGGGACGGAGCCGGATCGGGGCGGTCGGGGGCCGCTCCGATCCGTGCTCCGCGTTGCGCGCACGCGTCGGAGCTGCCGAGCCGAGGCCGTTCAGTCGAGCGCGAGCGCCTCGCCGAAGGTGGCCCGGCCGTCGCGGAGCCGCAGCGAGTGCCAGGCGTACCAGCCGGCGGGAGCCTGTCGCGGAGCGCCTTCCAGACCTTCCGCTCGGAGACGGTGCTGATCGGGCGGAGCAGATCGCGGGGGGTAAACGCTGGGTGCGGGTCGCACGAGCCCAACTTGCCACGGAGGGCTCGGGCGGCGACACCTCACGCTGGACGGGACAGGCGCGGCAGTTCCGAGACGCGGCGCCGGTAGGTCTCGACCAGCGCTTGACTGGCTTTCTATGTCACGCTGAACGCGCGACGCGAGCGCCAGCGTAGGCTCGCGTGTTTTCCTCGATTTGCACTTGGCATAGAGCTATCTGGGCTTGCAAGCGAAGCGCGAAGGCTCTGGCCTGGCCGGCGCTGTACCCGAGGAGCGCGCCGAGTATCACAACCAGCAATACCGCCGCCAGAATGCCCGGCGTTGTCGCGGACGTGGCCAGGGCCATGCCAGCGGCTAGGCCAATAAGTAGCCCGACCAGTGTGAATATGACCAGTACACGGCAGCTTGAGCGTACAGCCGATCTGCGAACTGCTGTATGACTGCGCGGTCGTACTGAATCATTCGGCTCCTTCGAGTTGTGATGTCGATCGTTCAGCAGATATCACTAAACGTGAGCTGAGTGGTGTCGCGCGAAGACGGGACAGCGACCCCCTGAGCATGGTCGGCTTCGCATGGTGGCCTTGCGCTAAGCTCGGCTACAATTACGTTCCATGAGGGGCTTCGTCGCCAACACCGACTTCGACTGGTTCGCGTTTCTCGCGGCACGTCAGCCGCTTGAGGAGGTGAACTTCTGGCAGCCCTCGGGCGGCGACGCGTTCCGTGCGCTCGCTCCTGGCGAGCCCTTCTTCTTCAGGCTGAAGAAGCCGTACTATACAATCGCTGGGTTCGGCCTCTTCGCGCGGCACGAGGTTGTGTCCGCGAAGCTCGCTTGGGAAGCCTTCGGCGAGCGAAACGGTGCGCCAAACTTCGCGGGAATGTGCGAGCGAATCGAGAAGTACAGGCGCGGTCAATCCGCGGATCCGGCGAAGCAGTACAAGGTCGGCTGTCTGATGATCTCGCAGCCGGTGTTCTTCGCGGAACAGGATTGGGTCCCCGAGCCTGCTGACTTCTCGAGGAACATCGTCCGGGGCGCGGGCTACGACGTTTTCGAGGGAGAAGGGCGGCGCATCTGGGAAGCGTGTCTGGAGCGCGTGCGTGCCCACCGCGTCCCCCTCGCAGCCGAAGAAGAGGCGCAATGGGCGGAGGTTGCGGAGGGACCGCGTTACGGGGCGCCACAGATCGTCCGCCCACGTCTCGGCCAGGGGACCTTCCGCGTGGCAGTGACGCAGGCCTATCACGGTGCGTGCGCTGTCAGCGGCGAACATTCGCTTCCGGTCTTGGACGTGGCCCACATCCGCGGCTACGCAGAGGGCGGGCCGCACGATGTTCGGAACGGGCTCCTATTGCGCGCGGACATCCACCGGCTGTTCGACCGCGGCTACGTGACGGTGACCCCGGATTTCAGGTTCGAGGTCAGCGGACGCCTTCGAGAGGAGTTCGAGAACGGCAAGACGTACTACGCGTTGCAAGGTCGCGTGATCCAATTGCCGGATCGGACGATCGATCGACCCGATCAGGCGCTGCTACAGTGGCACAACGAGCAGGTGTTCGAGCGGGGTGCAGCATGACGCACGCGGCTCAAGCCGCGTCGTGCACGGGCGCTCTGACGCCTTCAAGGCAGTTGCGCGGGCTCACCAACCCGGCGGACGCGGCCGTATCAACCTCCGCGGCGGCGCACCAAGGATTGTCAGACGACGTCTCTCCCTGCTCCCCCCGCGTCCCTCTCCCGGCTATACTTCCGTCTCCTCTCGACTCGGAACGCCACCACTCATGACCACGCAGCAGACCGGCGGCGCCGCTTGGTTCGTTGGCGCCAGCTATGGCGGCACCGAAGACCAGACCGCGCGCTTCGTTGCCGAGGGCATCTGGGAGAATGGTTACGAGGACCGGTACCTCGACCTTGTCCGCTCGATCCGCCCTGGTGACCGTATTGCCATCAAGGCCGCCTACACGAGGAAGCGCGACCTGCCCTTCGACGCGCGCGCCAACACCGTGTCCGTGATGGCCATCAAGGCGATCGGCGTCGTCACGAAGAATCTGAACGATGGCCGTCGCCTCGAGGTCCGCTGGACACCCGTCTCGCCGCCGCGCGAGTGGTACTTCTTCACTGGCCGCACCACGGTTTGGCGCGTCCTCCCAGGCGAGTGGGCGGCAGACGCGCTCCTCGCCTTCGCCTTCGAGGGCGCGCCGCAGGACCTCGCGCGCTTTCGGAACGCTCCATACTGGCGCGAGCGGTTCGGTGATACCGCGCCGGCTGACCGCCGGTTCCTTTGGACGCGCTTCTACGAGGCACTGGCCGACCGGCTCGCGGCATTCCACGATCGGCGCGGCGAGTTGTTGGGGTTGCTGGCCGAGATCTCGAAGCAGGGCGACGTCCCCGTGCAGCTCGAGGATCGCTTCTCTGATGGCACCACGGGGTTCGTGCGCGACATCGACCCCTTCACCTTCCTCGGCCTATTCAACCGCGGCATTACCACCGAGAACCGCCGCACGATCGCCGGTGCTCTCGCCGCGAAGCTGGGGGTGACCGAACCGGTCCCCGCCGACTTCGACGGCATTCCGGTGCTTCACAACCAAAAGTCCTGGTTCTTTGGATTCGAAAAGGAGCGCGACCCCGAGGACATCCCTGCACTCTGGCGCGTCCTCCGTGCCGCGCTCGCCTTTGCGGACTCGGACGGCGACGACACAGCCCGGGCCGAGTTCATAGCTGCCTACGACCATGCCAACGGTCGCGCCGGAGTCGCTTGGAACCTCACCATCGGGCTTTACTGGATTCGCCCCTGGAAATTTCTCGGTCTCGACGCGAAGAGCCGCGAGTACCTCGAGAACAAGCTCAAGATCGCGATCGGGCGGAGCGGGCCGAAGCGGCGCTGCAGCGCGCAGGACTATCTCGCGGCGATGGAGGTGCTCGAAACGCGCTTCCAGGAGCCGTCCTTTCCCGTGCACTCGTACCCCGAGACCTCACTCGAGGCGTGGCTACACCGGGAGCCAGCCGAGTCGCCCAGCGAGAGTGAGCCGGGCGAGAACGCGGCCGAGGGCGAGCACGGAAGTCCCACTGCGACGGACGCTAGCCCTACAGTCCAGCCCGCCGCGCCGCTAGTGCCGTACTCCCTCGACCAGATTGTCGCCGACGGATGCTTTCTCGAACGCGCGGTGCTGGAGCGAATGCTCGCAAAGCTTCGCACGAAGAAGAACATGGTCCTCCAGGGGCCGCCTGGCACAGGGAAGACCTGGCTCGCGAAGCGGCTGGCGTACGCGCTCGTCGGCCAGCGCGACGAGAGCCGCGTGCGGGCCGTCCAGTTCCACGCCGGCCTCTCCTACGAAGACTTCGTGCGGGGGCTTCGGCCGAACGCCGACGGGAAGCTCGTCCTCGTAGACGGCCTCTTCATGGAGGCCGTGAAGGCGGCCATCGCGACGCCGGCCGTTCCGTTCGTCGTTGTGATCGAGGAGCTGAACCGCGGGAACCCGGCGCAGATTCTCGGCGAGATGCTGACCTTGCTCGAGGCCGACAAGCGGACGCCCGATGAGGCGCTGGTGCTCTGCCATGCCCGGCCCGGCGAACGGGTCTACATCCCGTCAAACCTATACGTAATCGCCACGATGAACATCGCCGATCGGTCCCTCGCGCTCGTGGACCTCGCATTGCGTCGGAGGTTCGCGTTCATGGACTTGGAGCCGCAGCTCGGGCCTGCGTGGCGGGCGTGGGTAGTGGAGCGATGCGGGATGACCGACGAATTCGCCAACGAGGTGCAGCACCGGATGCGGGCGTTGAACGAGACCATCGCTGGCGACCCGTCGCTGGGCGCCCAGTTCCGTGTCGGCCACAGCTTTGTTACGCCGCCACCGAGCTTCGAAGCTCCCATCACCCGCGAGTGGTTTCGCGGGGTCGTAGAGAGCGAGATCGGCCCGCTGCTCGACGAGTACTGGTTCGACGCTCGTGAACGTGCTCTCGCTGCGCGGGGCGCGCTCGTCGAAGGGCTGTAGGAACTGGGATGATCGGCGCGCTCACCCCATCCGCGGCAGCCGCGAACGGCAGTGCCGGACTGGTGGGCAGGGTCGGAAGGATCCCCGTTCGGAACCTATGGCTCCTGATGTTCTATGCGTCGGACCTCTTCCGGCAAGCCGGAGTCGCATCGATCGCGATCGAGGAGGCGCCCGACGACACCGCCGAGCTCGTGGCGGAGATTCTCGCCTACGCCGTGGAGCAGCGGCTCAGGACCCCACTCACTCGCGGCTACGAACCCGATACAGCCGAGCTCTCGCGCGTACGCGGCCGCATCGACCTCCTCGCGTCGGCGCGGCGCGATACGTGGAGCCGTGGCAAGGTTTCGTGCCGGTTCGAGACGCTGACGATCAATACGCCACGGAACCGGCTCGTGAGAGCCGCACTCGCCGCGATGGCGCGAATCGTGGAGGACGACAGCCTGCGGCACCGCTGCAGCGCGCTCGAGCGGACGCTCGTCCAAGCCGGCGTGGGGTGCGAGGTCCCGGCGCGTGCGTCGGTCGCCATAGGCCAGTTCGGCAGGCACGACGTCGCCGACCGGCTCATGGTAGATGCGGCGCGGCTCGCGCTCGAGCTGGCGTTGCCGACCGAGGACGCCGGCGTGCACCGGCTCCTCGCGCCCGGCCGCGACGAGGTCTGGGCCCGCCGGCTCTTCGAGCGAGCCGTGGGCGGTTTTTACGAGCGGGTGCTCCGCGCACACGGCTGGAGCGTCAATCGCGGGAAGCCGATCCACTGGCCCATTGAGCGGCCGACCGCCGGGCTTGAAGCACTCCTGCCGTCGATGAAGCTCGACATCCTGCTCGACCACCCCGAGAGCGGGCGGCGGATCGTCATCGACACGAAGTTCACGTCGATCGTGACGAGCGGCTGGTATCGCGAGGAGAGCTTCAAGAGCGGGTACCTGTACCAGCTTTACGCGTATCTGCGCTCGCAGGAACGGGCGGGGGACGAGGCATCCGAGCGATGTGAGGGGATCCTGCTCCACCCGAGCGTCGATGGGGAGGTCGACGAAATGGTGGAGATCCAGGGGCACCCTATGCGATTCGCAACCGTGGACTTGGCGGGGACGCCGAGGGGGATTTTGGCGAGGTTGGAAGAGGTGGTGGGGAGTGCACCGACAGTGCGAGCGGCGCTCGCGGAGTAGAGCCGGCGCTGACGACGTCGCGGAACGACCATGACGACCGCGCCGCAAGGCTGACGTCGTAGCAGACCAGGGTCGCGATCAGTGCCGGGCAGCCGCGAGTCCGACCGGCCCCCGCTGATGCCGCTCGCGCAGGCCGTTGCCGCAAGGCCGAGTGCCGCACCCTCGCCGCGGGAGGCCGTGAACATTCTCGGGAAGGCGTGTCAGCCGGAGCCTCAGCCGAACATGGCTCCCGTTGCTGATACCTTGCTGACGACCCCGGCGGCTTCAAAAGAAGAGGCCGGACCGTCCGCAGGAAATCCCTTGGAAGATCCGGCCCCTATGTTGGTGCGCCCTAGAGGATTTGAACCTCTGGCCTTCGGATTCGTAGTCCGACGCTCTATCCAACTGAGCTAAGGGCGCAAACCCTGTGCTGCGACTGCAAGCTTACTGGCGGAAAGGGAGGGATTCGAACCCTCGATACAGGTCACCCCGTATACTGGTTTAGCAAACCAGCGCCTTCGGCCTCTCGGCCACCTTTCCAGATCCTTTCCTCGTCGCTCCCTCTTCAACCTGGCGGAGGAGGAAGGATTCGAACCTTCGGAGGGCGTGAACCCTCTGCGGTTTTCAAGACCGCCGCCTTAAACCGCTCGGCCACTCCTCCGAATCCGTCGTCCTCTGTTGCCTGCTGCTACCTGCTGCTCCAGCATCACCCGGCCGGGCCGCCCGGCCGTTGGAGTTCGCCCATATACGGCACGGCGGGCCGGGGATCAAGCGGAGAACGCTACGACTTCTTCGGACCCTCGAACCCGGGCGCTCCTCGAGTCCAGGGCACCTGGTGAACGGTCTCCGGACCGCGCCCTTCGACCCGCGGCAGCCGTTCGGCCGCGGAGCCTGTCCGGAGCCTGGCGGAGTCGAAGGGGGGCTCAGCGCGAACGGGGTGGGGGGACGAACGTCCGCGGGCGGGCCTGCGGCTCCGCGCGGCCTTCGACTCCGTGACCCTGCGCGGGAGAGCTCCGTCAGGGCGAGCGGCTTCTGCGCGGCGACCGGCGGGGACGGGGCGGGGACAGGGCAGGGCGAGCTGTCAT
Organism: Anaeromyxobacter oryzisoli; assembly: GCF_022690765.1. GTDB lineage: Bacteria > Myxococcota > Myxococcia > Myxococcales > Anaeromyxobacteraceae > Anaeromyxobacter > Anaeromyxobacter oryzisoli. The sequence continues at coordinate 79,461 of NZ_JALCZA010000013.1, forward strand.
GTGGCCGGCACCCCTTCCGGGCGCCCGCCCGCTCGCCACCCGAGGAGCCGCTTCTCCAGGCCTCTCCACACTTTCCACCAGCCGGCCCACACTACGAGCGGAGTGCACCGGAGAATCGGCGCGCCACCTGGGCGCAGCACGCCCTGAACGCGTACCGGACGCGCCCCGGAGCGGCTCCCTCGAAAACGGCTCGAGAGCCTAGAAGAGGCTACCGCTCGACCCCGCGGGGGAACTTCTGCGCGGTGATGCGCTCGAGGCCGCCGAGGTAGGGGCGGAGGACCTCGGGCACCACGACGGTGCCGTCGGCCTGCTGGTACTGCTCGAGGATCGCGACCACGGTACGGCCGACGGCGACGCCGGAGCCGTTCAGGGTGTGCGCGAGGCGGGGCTTCCCGTTCTCGCCGCGGTACCGCACCCGGATCCGCCGCGCCTGGAAGTCCTCGCAGTTCGAGACGGAGCTGATCTCGCGGTACGCGCCCTGGCCGGGGCACCACACCTCGATGTCGTACGTCTTGGCGGCCGAGAACCCCATGTCGCCGGTGCAGAGGAGCGACACCCGGTAGTGGAGGCCGAGCCGGCGGAGCACCTCGCACGCGTCGTCGAGCATCTTCTCGTGCTCGGCGTAGCTGTCCTCGGCCTTCGCGAACTTCACCAGCTCGACCTTGTGGAACTGGTGCTGCCGCATGATCCCGCGGGTGTCGCGCCCGGCGCTCCCGGCCTCGGCCCGGAAGCAGGGGCTGAACGCGCAGTACGAGACAGGCAGGGCGTCCGCCTCGAAGATCTCGTCCCGGTGCATGTTCGTCACCGGGACCTCGGCGGTGGGGATGAGGTAGAGCGGCGGGTTGTTCGTCGTCTTGAAGAGGTCCTCCTCGAACTTGGGGAGCTGACCGGTGCCGGTCATGGTCTCGCCGGTGACGAGGTAGGGCGGGATCACCTCGACGTAGCCGCGCGACCCGTGGACGTCGGCGAAGAACGAGATGATCGCGCGCTCGAGCCGCGCGCCGGCGCCCTTCAGGATGGTGAAGCGCGAGCCGGAGAGCTTCGCGGCCTGCTGCCACTCGAGGATCCCGAGCGCCTCGCCGACCTCCCAGTGGGGCTTGGGCTCGAAGCCGTACGCCTTCTTCTCGCCCCAGGTCTTCACCACGACGTTGTCGTGCTCGTCCTTCCCGGTGGGCACCGACTCGTGCGGGACGTTCGGGACGGTGAGGAGGAGCCGCTCGAGCTCGGCCTCGACCTCGCCGAGCTCGGCCTCGGTCTTCTTCGCGGCGTCGCCGAGGGCGCGGAGGCCGGCGCGGGCGGCCTCCATCGCGGCCTTGTCGCCCTTGGCGAGGGCGCGCATGGACGCGTTCGCGTCGGCCTGCTCCTTCTTCTGCTTCTCGAGGAGCACGTTCAGCTCGCGGCGGCGCGCGGCGAGCGGCTTCACCGGCGCGAGCGCCGCGGCGGCGGCCTCGCCGCGGCGGGCGAGCCGCTTCTCGTAGGTGTCGAAGTCGGCGGCGACGGCCTTGAGGTCGAGCATCGGTCCCTTCGGTCCCTTCCCACGCTGTCGCAGCCCGGAAAGACGGGCCTGGAAGGCGGTGTGCAGGATTAGTCTTTAACCTCCAGGCGGGCAAGGGGTCAGGAACAGGCGTGACCCCGGGGATCCACATCATGGCGGACGACACCGACCAGGGCAGGCGACCCGCGCTGCGGGTGGTCGCGGGCGGGGCGGGCGCCGGGCGTGCCCCCTCGGGCGGCGCCCCGCGCGGCGAGCCGGTCGCGGCGGCGGAGACGCCGCGCATCCGCCCGGTGGACGAGGGGCTCCTCGCGGCCTTCCTGGTGGGGGACGACGAGGCGTTCGGGGAGCTGTTCCGTCGCCACGAGGGGCTGGTCCTCGCGATCGTGCGCCGCTACGCCCGGAACGCCGAGGACGCCCGCGATCTGGCCCAGCGCACCTTCCTGCGCGCCTTCGAGGCCTCGCGCCGGACCCTCCGGTTCGGCCGCCAGGTCCCGTTCCGGCGCTGGCTCGTCCGGATCGCGGCGAACCTCGCGAAGAACCACCTGCGCGACGAGGGGCGCTTCGCCCGGGCGCCGCTCGACGACCTGGGCGCGGCGGAGGCGTCGCCGGCCGAGGCGGCCCCGGCGGCGCTCGAGCGGGCGGAGCAGGCGGCGCGGGTCCGGCGCGCGGTGCTCGAGCTCCCGCGGCGGCAGCGCGAGGTGCTGACCCTCCGGCTCGACGCCGAGCTGCCCTTCTCCGAGATCGCCCTCGCCCTCGGCATCACCGAGAACGCCGCGAAGGTGAACTTCCACCACGCCACCCGGCGCCTGCGGGCGCTCGTCGAGGAGGACCATCCGTGAGCCCGGCCTGCGCCGACCTTCAGGTGCTGCTCTCGCTCCGCGCCGCCGGCGCGCTCGAGCCCGCCGAGGAGGCGATCGTCGAGCGCCACCTCGCGGGCTGCCCGGCGTGCCGGGGCGAGGCGGCGCGCGACGCGGAGGTCCTCGGGCTCGCCCGGCTCCCCCCGGTCACCGAGCACGAGCGGCGCGTGATCGCTGGCGTGCCGTCGGCCCTGGTCGCCTCGGTGCGGCGGTCCGGGGCGCGGCGCTTCGCGTGGAGGCGCGCGGCGGCGGTGGCCGGGGCGATCGCGGCGGCGGCGGCGATCGTGGCCGCGCCGGCGCTCCTGAGGCCGCGGCCGCCCGAGGCGCCGGCGAAGGCCGCCGCGGCGGCGGCGACCTGGCAGACCCCGGACCTCGACCAGCTCTGGAGCGACACCGAGGTGCTGGAGCTGGAGCCGATCGCGTCTGTGGACGGCGCGAGCGGCGAGGGGGCCTCCGACGCGGCGGTCGCCGCGCTGGACGAGGGCTACGACGGCGAGGGCGACTACTGAGTCCGGGCGCGCCTCGCGAGAGCCGTTGACTGACAGAGAAGGAGGAACGGAGATGAGGAAGATCCTCGTTGCGCTGATGGTGTATCCCCTGATGGCGTTCGCGCAGGGGCCGCAGGGGCAGCCGCAAGGGCAGCCGCAGGGCGGCGCCCAGGGCCCGGGGGCCGGCTTCGGGCCGGGCCGCGGTGATCCGGCGCGGATGGAGAAGCGGATGCGGCTCGCCCGGACGCTCGGCCTCGCCGAGGCGCTCGATCTCGACCCGCAGCAGGCGCTCAAGCTCGGCGACACGCTGAAGAGGTTCGACGACCGGCGGCTGGCGGCGCGCCGGCAGCTCCACGACGCGCGCCAGGTGCTCTTCAAGGCGGCCTCCGGCGAGAAGGCGACCACCGCCGAGGTGGACGCGGCGATCCAGCGGATCTTCGACGCGCGCGCCCAGCTCCAGGCGTCGGACCGCGAGATGCTCCAGGCGATCGCGAAGGACCTGCCGGCCGAGAAGCGGGCCCGCGCGGCGCTCTTCCTCGGGCGCTTCGGCGAGCGGATCGAGCCCCGGGGAATGAGGCACGGGCCGGGCGCGATGCGGGGTGGCCGGATGGGCATGGGGCCGGGCCCCGGGATGGGCATGGGCCCCGGCGGCCGCGGGATGGGCTGGGCCGGGGGTGACGACGACGACTGCCCGCGCGGCGGCGACTGCCCGATGGAGAATGACGACTAGATAGGAATCGCGCGGGGTGGCGCCATCAAGGACGGCGTCGCCGAGGTGTGGCGGCGCCGCCCCTGGTTTTTTCGGGCTCCGCAACGGTGCCCGTCACCGTGCCCGTGACCGATCACCCGTGCCCGCCTCCCGTGTCCACTGGCCCGTCCTCCGTCTCCGACCCGTTCGCTGTCGGAGCACGGGGATGGGCCACGGGCCACGGGATCGGGGTCACGGATCACGGAGAAGCCGGTGACGGTGACGGGCACGGTCACGGCGATGAGTCATGCATCATCAGTGGAGCGTCTCCCGGTGCTCGGCCGCGGGCTGCGCCCGGGCGGCGGCTCTCGTGACCTTCCGTCCGGCCTGCCGGACGCGCCGGGCAGCCTCCTCGCCGCGGCGCCCGCCCTGCTCGAGCGCGGGGCCGGCGCGGACGCCGGCCTCCTCGATGGCGCGGGCCCGACCCCTCCGGACGGCCTCCCGCCCGCGCTGCGCGGCCTCCCCGAGCACCTCACGGCTCCGCGCCTCGGCGCGGCCCATCGTGAAGCGGGCCACCTGCGCGCCCTGCTGCCCGGCGCGACCGACGAGCATCCGCATCACGCCCATCGCGTCGCGGACCAGGTCGCGGGCGCGATCCACGAACGCCGCCAGGGCGTTCGCGACCACGTTGCCGGGCGGCGTGTCGGGCGCCTGCGGGTGCGGGCGCGTCGGCGCGGCCCGCTTCGCGTCGGCGAGCGCGCTGCCGAGGTTCCGGTACCGCTCGGGATCGAGGGCGCGCCGGAGCCGGGGCAGCAGCTCGCGCTCCTCCCGCTCGACGTGGTTCCGCACCTCGGCCGCGAGCACCCGGACCTTGGCCTCGAACCGCTCCGCGTTGGGTCCGAGCGTGTCGAGCTCGAAGAGCGTGAGCTTCGTCGCGTGGTGCTCCTCGAGGGCGCGCAGGACGTCGTCCTCGACCCCCGCCGCGCGGAGCGCGGGGTACACGAGCTCCTCCTCCATGGCGCCGTGCATCGAGAGCTCGCGGACGAGCTCGTGCACGATCCGCCCCTCCTCGCCGTCCTGGCCGTCGCGCGCCGCGCGCTCGAAGGCCCGGAAGAGCGCCTCCACCGCGCGGTGGTCCTTCTGGATGAGCTGGATGGGATCCACGTCCGTCTCCTCGTGGCCAGAAGGCTCGACACGACGCCGCCGCGCGTCAACGACGCCGTTGAGCCCCCGCGGTGGCGGGCGCGCGCCGAGCCGGCAGGTCGCGCCCGATCGAGGAATCCCCGGTCGCTCGCCACCGGGCCTCCGCACGCAGCGCACCTCGGTCGAGCGCCTGGCGTCGCTCACCGGGGCGCCCGCCGCCCGCGCACGCTAGACTCCCCGCCCATGACGACCGCCCCGCCGCGCGTCCCCCGCCTCGCCGTCGTCACCGGCGCCTCCGCCGGGATCGGCCGGGCCCTCGCCCTGGAGCTCGCCCGCCGTGGGCGCCCGGTCCTGGCGGTGGCCCGCCGGGCGGAGCGGCTCGAGGCCCTCTCCGCCGCGGCCCGCGACGCGGGCGCCGCGCCGGTCCATCCGCTCCCGCTCGACGTCACCTCGCCCGGCGCCCCGGAGGCGATCCGCGAGCGGGCCCGCGCGCTCGGCGGCGCGGAGTGGCTGGTGAACGACGCCGGCTTCGGCCTGTACGGCCGGTTCGAGGCGGCCGACCCGGCCCGGCTCGTGGAGATGCTCCGCGTGAACTGCGAGGCGCTGGTGCTGCTCTGCCGCGCGTTCCTCCCGGACCTCCGCTCGGGCGGCGGGGGCGCGATCCTGAACGTCGCCTCGGCGGCGGCGTTCCAGCCGACGCCGTTCATGACGGTCTACGGAGCGACCAAGGCGTTCGTGCTCTCCTTCAGCGAGGGGCTCGCGGAGGAGCTGCGGGGGAGCGGCGTGCGCGTCGGCGCCTTCTGCCCCGGCCCGGTCGCGACCGAGTTCGGCGCGGTGGCGGGCACCGGGGACCGCTTCGCCCGGACGCCGGGAGTCCTCACCGCGGAGACGGCCGCCCGCGAGGCGCTCCGGCAGCTCGAGTCCGGCGAGGTGGTGCGCGTGCCGCACCCGATCTACAAGCTCACCACGGCGGCCGTGCGCCTCGCCCCGCGCGCGATCATCCGCCGCGCGTCGGGCCGGGCCCACCGGCCCGCGGAGGACCCATGAGCCGCAGGCGAGGGAAGAGCGACGAGGCGACGCCGGGGATCGTCCCGACCTACGAGGGCCCCGAGGTGCTCGGGGCGCTGCTCCGCGAGGTGGGCTCCCCGAGCGGAGCCGACGACGTCGTGGCGAGGTTCCAGAGGGCGCAGGCGGCGGGCGAGCCGCGCTCGGCGGTGATCCCCTCGCTCTTCCCGGAGGAGCCGCACTTCGCGACGCCGGACGACGCCCGGCGCCTCTACGCGAACCTGTTCGGCCTGTGGGCGCGGCTCGCGGCCGGGATCGGCGCGCACGACGACGCGCCGGAGGCGGTGCCCGAGCCGTCCGAGCCGCCGCCGCTCCCGCCGCGCGGCGCCGAGGTCGGGCCGGCGCTGCCGGCGGACCTGGTGGACGCGGTGTGGAGGAACCTCGCCGCAGCGCCGCCGCGCGAGGTCCAGCGCCGGCGGGATCGGTTCGGGAACGCGCAGCCGGATCTCGCGGCGTGGCTCGACGCGGTGCCCCTCCCGGAGTGCGGCACGCTCGCGGCGCAGGACCTCGCGTTCGAGGCGTGGGTGATGTTCGACCTCGCCTTCGGCGAGCGGCTCGGGCCGGTGGAGTGGCGCGCGCTCGCGGCGCTCGAGCAGGAGCCGCCGCCGCTCGAGGAGGCGCAGCCGGCCTTCGCCGCGTACGTGGCGGAGCAGCTCGACGTGCTCGAGGGCGAGGACCCGACCTTCGGCCCCGCGGAGCGCGCCCAGGTCGAGCGCGCCGTCGCGACGGTCGGGGCCGCCCTCGAGCGGGCCGTGCGGGAGCCGTCGTAGGCGCCCGAGCGGCGCAGACGCGGGGGCGCCCCGTCGCGCCCTACGCCGGCAGCTTGTCGAGGAACGGCACCACCGCCGCGCCGAACGCGACGGGGTTCTCGATGTTGGAGAGGTGACCGGCGTCGGGGATCTTCACGAGCGCGGCGCCCTTCACCGCCTTCGTCATCGCCTCCGCCTCCGCGGGCGGGGTGAGCCCGTCCTGCTCGCCGACCACGACGAGCGTCGGGCAGGCGATGGTCGCGAGCGTGGCGGTGGAGTCGGGGCGGCGCGCCATCCCGCGCTGCGCCGCGGCGACGCCGGCGGGCGTGCCGCCGGCGACGAGGTGGCGGACCTCCTTCACGACGGCGGGATCCGGCGACGGGCGGAGGAGCTTGGGCACCTGCTCGTCCGCGACCCAGCCGAGCCCGCGCTCGAGGGCCGTCCGCGCGAACTTCTCGCGCATGGCCTTCCCCTCGGCGGTGTCGGCGGCCGCCTTGGTGTCGCAGAGCACGAGGCCGCGGAAGATCCCGGGGGCCGCCCGGTAGAGCTCGAAGGCGACGTACCCGCCCATCGAGAGGCCGACGAACGCCGCCCGCTCGACGCGCAGGTGCGCGAGCAGCGCGCGGACGTCCTCGGCGATGACGTCCATCGTGGTCGCCTCGGGCGGCGTGCCGCTCTTGCCGAGCCCGCGGTAGTCGAGGGCGATCACGCGGTGGCGCTTCTCCAGCGTCGCGATCTGGCGAACCCACATCCCCGAGTGCAGCGGGAACGCGTGGAGCAGGACGATCGCGTCCTTCGCGGACCCCGCGTCCCGAAAGTGAAGCTCCGTTCCGTTCAGGTGGGCGACGGGCATGCCGGTAGCATGCAGCAGTTCCGCTCGCCCGTCACCCGCGCGCCCCCTGGCCCTGGAGGGGAGGGAGGGCGGCCGCGCGCCCTTCGCCGCAGGTGGTGGGGGCGGGGACCTCCGGTTCGCGTTAAGAAGGGGAGGCCGCGCCCTCCGGCTGCGGGCGGGCTTCACGGCAGGGGTGCACATGACGGGACAGGAAGCGGGGCGCGCGGGCGGGCCGCGCGAGGGGATCGGCTACTTCGCGCGCTTCGGCGTGACGGAGCGGATGATCGCGGAGACGCTCGCGGCGGCGCTGTCGCGGGGCGCCGACCACGCCGACGTGTTCTTCCAGCACCGGGTCGGCTCCGACCTCGGCCTGGAGGACGGCGCGGTGAACCGGGCCTACGCGTCGGTCGAGCTCGGCGTCGGCGTCCGGGCGGTGAAGGGCGACCAGACCGGCTACGGCTACACCGAGGACCTCTCGCTCCCCGCCCTGCTCGAGTGCGCCCGGACCGCCGCGGCCATCGCCGACGGGCCGGCGCGCTCCGGCCCGACCCGGCTCCACATCCGCGCCGACCTGCCCGATCGCTACCCGCTCGTCCGGCCGTGGGAGGACGTCCGCCCGGACGAGAAGCTCCCGCTCGTCGCCGCCCTGAACGAGCGGGCGTTCGCCGCGGACCCGCGGGTGAAGAAGGTGAGCGTCTTCCTCCGGGACGAGTCCGGGGCGGTGCTCGTCGCCGACTCCTCGGGCCGGATCGCCGAGGACCTCCAGCCGATGACGCTGCTCTACCTCTCGGTCCTCGCCGAGGACGGCGGGCGGCGCGAGCAGAACGGCTACAACGTCGCCGGCCGGGCCGGGTTCGAGTTCTACACGCCGGAGCGGCTCGACCGCGTGGTGAAGGAGGCGGTGGCCCGCACCGCGATCCTGTTCGAGGCGGGCGCGCCGCCGGCGGGCGAGCTGCCGGTGGTGCTCGCCGCCGGCTCCTCCGGGATCCTCCTCCACGAGGCGATCGGCCACGGCATGGAGGCGGACTTCAACCGGAAGGGCGTCTCGATCTACGCGGACAAGATCGGCAAGGCCGTCGCGCGGCCGTTCGTGAACATCGTGGACGACGCGGCGAACCCGGGCGCCCGCGGCGCCATCAACGTGGACGACGAGGGGAACGCGGCGGGGACCACCCGGCTCGTCGAGAACGGCGTCCTCGCGACCTACCTGCACGACGGGATCTCGGCGCACCACTACGGCGTCGCGCCCACGGGCAACGGCCGGCGCGAGAGCTACCGCTACCCGCCGCTCCCGCGCATGCGCTCGACCTACATGCTGCCCGGGCCGCACGCGAAGGACGAGATCATCCGCTCGGTGAAGCGGGGCATCTACTGCGTGAACTTCTCGAACGGCCAGGTCAACATCGGCGCCGGCGACTTCACGTTCTACGTGAAGAACGGCTGGCTCATCGAGGACGGGAAGCTCACCCGGCCGGTGAAGGACGTGAACATCATCGGCAACGGGCCCAAGGCGCTCGAGCAGGTGGACATGGTGTCCGACGACCTCGCCATCGACGAGGGCGGCTGGACCTGCGGGAAGGACGGGCAGAGCGTGCCCGTGTCGCAGGGGCTGCCCACGGTGCGGGTCGCGAAGATGACGGTCGGGGGGAGGGGGTGACCATGGGCTCGGCGGAGGCGAAGGGCGCGGTGGCGGACGCGGGGTCGAGGTCGCTCCTGGAGGTCACCCGCCGCGCGGCGGACCTCGCGCTGAAGAAGGGGGCGCGCGAGGCGGCGGCGGGGGCGTACCGCGCCCGGCACGTCGAGGTGGCCTGGCGCGACGGCCAGGTCGAGAAGGTCACGGAGGCGACCACCCGCGGCCTGGGGCTCGATCTCTACGTGGACGGTCGGTACACCTCGGTCTCCACGAGCGACCTCCGGCCGGAGGCGCTCGAGCGGTTCGTCGAGGACGCGATCGTGCTCGCGCGGACGCTCGCCCCCGACCCGCACCGCAGCCTCCCGGACCCGGCGCTGTACCGGGGCCAGTCGAAGGTGGACCTCGATCTCGAGGACCCGACCCACGGCGCGCTCGACGCGAGCGAGCGCCGCCGGCAGGCCGAGGCGCTCGAGGCGGCAGCCCGGGCGGTGCCGGGCGCCGGGGCGATCCTCTCGGTCACCACCAGCGTCTCCGACTCGCTCGGGGAGGGCGTCCTCGTCGCGACGAACGGGTTCGAGGGCTCGCGCCGCTCGACCGACTTCTGGATCGGCGCCGAGGTGACGGTGAAGGATCCCGACGGACGCCGCCCCGAGGAGTACGCCTCGTCGGGCGCGCGCCACCGGGCCGACGTGGAGTCGCCGGAGGAGGTCGGCCGCCGCGCCGGGGAGCGGGCGCTCTCCCGGATCGGCTCCCGCAAGGGCGAGTCGGGCGTGCTCACCGTGGCGGTGGACGCGCGCGCGGCCGGACGGATGGTGGGCTCGCTCTTCGGCCCCCTCGCCGCCGCCTCTCTCCAGCAGCGCCGGTCGTTCCTCGAGGGGAAGCTCGGCGTCGCGATCGGGAGCCCGCTCCTCGACGTCTCCGACGACCCGCTCGTCCCGCGCGGGCTCGGCTCGCGCCGCTACGACGGCGAGGGGCTCGCGGCCCGGCCCTTCCCGGTGTTCGAGGGCGGGGCGCTGCGGAGCTACTACGTGGACACCTACTACGGCCGGAAGCTCGGGATGGCCCCCACCACCGGCCGCGCCTCGAACCTGGCCTGGCGCCTCGGCGACCGCTCCCCGGCGGAGCTCCTCGCGGCGATGGGCGAGGGGATCCTCGTCACCGGCTTCCTGGGCGGGAACTCCAACGGCACCACCGGGGACTTCTCCCTCGGTGTCCGCGGGTTCCGCGTCCGCGGCGGCCAGCTCGCCGAGCCCATCGGCGAGATGAACGTCTCCGGCAACCACCTCGAGCTGTGGAAGCGCCTCGCCGCGGTAGGGAATGACCCGTACCGGTACTCGGCGATGCGGACGCCGACCCTGGTGTTCGAGGGGGTCCAGGTGGCGGGGACGTAGACGCGAAGCGTCAGGACGCGAACTCTCTGACGCGTTTTCAACGGCCGCCCGCGCGCCTGCCCGCCTGTTTCGCTGACCGCCCCACGTTCGCCGCGGCCGCGAAATTGCTCCTCGCGCTGCAAGGACTTAACTGTAGTAGTCATGGGCACCGTGCTCATCGTCGATGACGAGTCGGACATCCGGCAGGCGGTCGCCGAGGTGCTCGCCGACGAGGGGTACCAGGTCTTCTCTGCGGGTGACGGGGCGGAGGGGCTGGCGCAGGCTCGCGCGCACCACCCGCAGGTGGTCCTGCTCGACCTCATGATGCCGGGGATGAGCGGCTGGGAGTTCCGGCGCCGGCAGCAGTCGGACCCGGACCTCTCGAGCATCCCGGTGGTCGTGCTGTCGGCGCTCGGCCGGGACGGCGCGATCGAGGCGAACGCGTACCTCCAGAAGCCCTTCGGCCTCGACGATCTCCTCAGCGCGGTCCGGCACTACGCCGCCTGAACGGCGAGCGCCACGCGAGCCGCAGCACGCCCGGCGGCGCCTCGTCCCGGATCCGCTCGAGCCCGTGCCGCGCCGCCTCGACTGCCCGGGCGGCCGCGTCCACCACCTCCGGCGAGGCCCGGAGCGCGTCGCACGCCGCGGCCAGGACCTCGCCGAGGATCCGCCACTCCGCCCGGAGCTCCTCCTCCGCCTCCCCCTCTGCCGCCGGGTCGAGCCGCACCACGCCGTCGAGGCGCGCCCAGGCCTCCTCGGCGGGCCGGCCGTGGACGAGCGCCTCGCCGAGGCCGCCGACGAACCGCTCCACGAGCCCGTCGCTCGCGCCGGGGAACACGCCCGGCCTCGCCTGGGCCCGGGCCGCGCGCCAGATGCGCGTGAGCTCGGCCGCCGCGGCGGCGATCGCCTCGCCCGCCTCGCGCGGTCCGGCGCTCACGCGGCCCCGACCTCGGCGAGGAGCCACGCCAGGGCGGCCTCCGCCTCGCGCTGCAGCGCCGGCAGCGCCTCGGTGAACAGGTGCGTCGCCCCCGGCACCGTCGCGAGCCGGCGCGGCCCCGCGGAGTCGGCGAGGGCCGCTCTCACCTCGGCCGGCGCGCCGAACGCGTCGCCGGCGGCCTGGATCACCGCGAGCGGCTTCGCGATCGCGCGCACGTCGGCGCCGTCGCGCACGAGGTCCCGGTCCGCGGCGCGCAGGGCGAGCCCGGCGAGGAGCAGCCCCCGGACCGCCGGGTCGGCGTGCCCGGCCCGCGCGGCCATCCAGGCGCCGAAGGAGAAGCCGCACGCGAGGAGCGGGACGTCCGGGCGGGAGGCCCGGAGCCAGGCGAGGGCGGCGCGGGTGTCCTCGACCTCGCCGCGGCCGCCGTCGTAGGCGCCGGCGCTCCGCCCGACCCCGCGGTAGTTGAAGCGGAGTGAGGCGCCGCCCGCGGTCCGGACCGCCTTCGCGAGCCGGTAGGTGGCGTGGTTATGGAGGGTGCCGCCGAAGCGCGGGTGGGGGTGGCAGACGACCGCCGCGAAGCGTGCGCCGGGATCGCCCTCGAGGAGCGCCTCCAGCCGGCCCACCGGCCCCTGGACGTCGATCTGCTGCACGCGGCTACAGCCTATATCGGCCTGGAGGGCGACGCGCCGCCGCTCGCCGCTCGACTCCCGGCCGAGCTCGATTCACGCCGCGAAGAGGGCCTCGAACAGCCGCTTCCCGTCGTCCCGGCCGAGGATCGCCTCGCTCGCGCGCTCCGGGTGCGGCATGAGCCCCACCACGTTCCGGCGCGGACCGGCCGAGATCCCGGCGATGTCGCGCGCGGCGCCGTTCGGGGCGCCGCCGACGTACCGGAACACCACGTTCCCCTCGCCCTCGAGGCGATCGAGCGTGGCCGGGTCGGCGAAGTAGTTCCCGTCGCCGTGGGCGATCGGCATGGTGAGCGTCCGCCCGATCAGGCCGCGGGTCACCGGCGTCTCCTGCCCGTCCACCTTCAGCGTGACGTCCCGGCAGATGTACTTGAGGGACGCGTTCCGGAGCAGGACGCCGGGGAGGAGCCCGGCCTCGCACAGGATCTGGAAGCCGTTGCAGATCCCGAGGACCGGGCCGCCCGCCTTCGCGAACGCCGCCACGTCCTCCATCACCGGCGAGAACCGCGCGAGCGCGCCGCAGCGGAGGTAGTCGCCGTAGCTGAAGCCGCCCGGGATGACGACGGCGCCCAGCTTCTCGGGGAGCCGATCCTTGTGCCAGACGTAGACGGGGTCCGCGCCGCAGACGTGCTTCACCACGTGGTAGACGTCGTGGTCGCAGTTCGAGCCGGGGAAGGTGAGGACGCCGACGCGCATCTAGAGCTCGATCCGGAAGTCCTCGATGACGGTGTTCGCGAGGAGCTTCCGGCACATCTCCTCGAGCCGCTTCCGCTCGTCCGCCTCGGGCCGCCGCTCGTCCACCGTGACCTCGATGAACTTGCCGAGCCGGACGTCCGAGACCTCGCCGTAGCCCATCGCGTGCAGGGCGCGGTTCACCGCCGAGCCCTGCGGGTCGAGGACCCCGCGCTTGAGCGTGACGTACACGCGCGCCTTCTTCGCCATGCGCGGCTTCATAACACGATTCGCCGCTCGCGCATCCCGCGGAGTTTGCTAGGGTAGCGGGTGAATGTCGGACGGGGCGAGCGCGGAGGTGCTGGGCGTCCTCGCGGCGCTCGCCGCGCTGCTCGGGATGCGGGCGGTGACCGCCGCCCTCGAGGCGGCGCTGGTGGCGGTCGGGGTGCCGCGCGCCGAGGAGCTCGCCGCGGCGCCGGACGCCCGGCCGCGCGATCGGGCGCTCGCCGCGCTGCTCGGCGAGCCGGAGGCGACCGCGTTCACGCTGCGGGCCGCCTCCACCTTCTCGATCCTGCTCGTCGGGCTCCTCGCCGGGGTCGAGGGCGCGCGCCTGGCCGGCGCTGGCGCCCGCTGGGCGGCCGGTCCCGCCGCCGCCCTCGCGGCCGGGCTCCTCTCCCTGCCGATCGCCGCCCTCGCCCGCGGCGCAGGCGCCGCGCACGGGGAGACGGTCGCGCTCGCCCTGGCGGGGCCGTTCCGGGCCGCCCGGGAGGTGCTCCGGCCGCTCGCGGCGCTCGCGCTCCTCGTCACCCGCGGCAAGGGGCGCTTCTCGCTCCCGCGCCCGCCGCTCGACGAGATGGAGCGCGCGCTCGCGGAGTACGCGAAGGGGCACGGCGCCGGCGCCGCCACGAGCGAGCTCATCCACAACGTCTTCGAGTTCCGGGAGAAGGTCGCCCGGGACGTGATGGTCCCCCGCACCGAGGTCGTCGCGGTGGACCTCGAGACGCCGGTGCCGGAGATCATCCGGATCCTCGCCGAGGAGGGGCACTCGCGGATGCCGGTCTACCGCGGGAGCCTCGACCAGATCGCGGGGATCCTCCACGCGCGCGACCTCGTCCCGCTCCTCGCGCACCCGGAGCTGATCGTCCTCGCGGACCTGCTCCGCCCGGCGCACTTCGTCCCGTGGTCGAAGCCGGTGGAGCAGCTCCTCCGCGAGATGCAGAAGCGGAAGCTGCACATGGCGTTCGTCGTGGACGAGTTCGGCGGCGTGATGGGCATCTGCACCATCGAGGACGTCCTCGAGGAGATCGTCGGCGAGATCCAGGACGAGTTCGAGGAGGACGCGGAGGTCAAGGCGGTCGAGGCGCACGCCGACGGGACCTTCACCGTGCAGGGGCAGACCCCCATCGCCGAGCTCAACGCCGCGACCGGCGCGGACGTGCCGGAGGATCAGGGCTTCGAGACGGTGGCGGGGTTCATCAACTCCATCGCCGGGGCGATCCCCTCGCGCGGGGACCGGTTCCTCTGGCACGGGTGGGCCTTCACGGTGGCGGAGGCGGATCCGCGCAAGGTCACGAAGGTGCGGGCGGCGCGGGTGAAGCGGGGATAGGAGACGCCCATGTTCCCCCCGCGCCTGGAAGGCCCGCGGCTCCTCCTGCGGCCCCTCGTCGCCGCGGACGCGCCGCGCCTCACCGCGATCCTGGACGACCCGGCGGTCCACCGGAACCTGCGCCTCGAGCGGCCCATCTCGCTCGCCGCCGAGCGTGAGTTCATCACCGCCCTCGCCCGCGCGACGGAGGAGGTGGTGGTGGGGATCGCGGCGCGGGACGACGGCCGGCTCCTCGGCGTGACGGGGCTCCACCAGCTCGCCGATCCGGCTCGCCAGGCGGAGTTCGGGATCTTCATCGGCGGCCCCGAGGAGTGGGGGAAGGGGCATGGCCAGGAGGCGACCCGGCTCATCGTCGGGTACGGCTTCGACGCCCTCCGCCTGAACCGCGTCTGGCTGCACGTGCACGCCGACAACGCCCGCGGGATCCACGCGTACGAGCGGGTCGGCTTCCGCAGGGAGGGCGTGCTCCGGCAGGCGGCGCTCCGCGGCGATCGCTTCGTGGACGTGATCGCGATGGCGGTGCTGCGCGAGGAGTGGCGGGCGCGCCGGTAGCGCCCGAGCGGTGGGCGAGGCGGCGCCGACACGGCGGCGGGCGACCGGCGGGCGAGCCGTCGCGATCCCGGCGAGCGGCCCGGCCGGGGAGATCCCCGTGCCGGCCGTGCCCCGGCAAGGCCCCCTCTCCATCGTCCATTTGATCATGATGGCGAGACCCTCGCGAACCGAGCGCCCGCGATGAGAGATCGTTCGACACGTGAGCGGAACGGCGTCCGGCTCGGGCAGCCGGTGCGGGACCTGGACGGCAAGCGGCTCGGCCGCGTCGCCGATCTGTACGACTGGGGCTTCGCCGTGCAGAAGGGGTTCCGGTTCGGCTTCCGGCAGGACTGCGTGATCCTGTACTACGAGGTGCGCGGGGAGCGCGACGGGGCCCTGGTGGTGGCGCGGAGCGACCGGGCGCTCGACGAGCTGGCGGCGGGCGAGCTGCCGGAGATCTGGCGCATCCCGACGCCGCCGCAGTTCCCGTCCGCCGCGACCCCGCCGGAGGCGCGGGGCGTCTTCGAGGAGCTCGCCGCCGAGCATCCGCGGGCGGGTGCGCCCCCGGGGCGGGCGGGCGCGCCCCCGGGGGCCCCCGGGCCGGCACCGCAGGAGAGGCCTGCCCCGGTCGGCGAGAAGGAGGAGCGCGAGGAGGAGCGCTCGCGCGGCGAGGCGCTCCCGCCCGCGCCGCCGTGATCCGATTCCGATGAGGAGGGCCGGCCGCGGGTCGCGAGGCCGGCCGCGCCGCCCCGCGCGTTGTGGGGCGCGCCGGTGCGGGGCTATGGTCCGCCGCCATGACCGAAGCCGCCCAGGAGCCCGCTCGCCCCGAGCCGCCGCGGGCCGCGCGCTGGCTCGTGCTCCTCGCCTGCAGCCTGGCGATGTTCGGCAACTACTACGTCTTCGACGCGCTCTACCCGGTGACGCCGCTCCTCGAGCGCACGTTCGGGTTCACCGGGGAGCAGATCGGCGCGCTCGACACCGCCTACAACGTCGCGGCGCTCCTCACGCTCGTCGCGGGCGGCGTCCTCATCGACCGGCTCGGGACCGCGCGCTCCTCGGTGCTCTTCGCGGCGGTGGGCGCGCTCGGGAGCGTGCTCATCGCGGTGCTGCCGGCCGAGCTCCCATCGGCGCCGTGGCGCGCGATGATGGCCGGCCGGTTCGTGCTCGGGGTCGGGTCGGAGCTGTTCATCGTGGCGGCGACCACGGTGGTCGGGCGCTGGTTCAAGGGGAAGGAGATCGCGTTCGCGCTGGCGCTCCAGCTCCTCATCGCCCGGCTCGGGTCCTTCGCGGCCGACCGGTCGCCGAGCCTCGCGGCGGGGCTGTTCCGCTCGTGGCAGCCGCCGCTCCTCCTCGCCGCGGGCGCCGGGGTGGTCTGGCTCGTCTTCGCGATCGTCTACGCCGCGCTCGAGGCGGGCTCGGCGCGGCGCTACGGCGTGGCCGCCCCGGGCGCGACCGACAAGCTCGTCCTGGGGGATCTCGTCCGCTTCGACCGCGCCTACTGGTGGGTGGTGGGGCTGTGCGTGGCCTTCTACGCGACGATCTTCCCGTTCCGGACCTTCGCGAACCTGTACCTCACCCAGGCGCGCGGGCTCTCGGGCGCGGCCGCCGGCGACCTGAAGAGCATCCTCCCCATGCTCTCGATGATCGGGATGCCGCTGTTCGGGCTGCTCGCGGACCGGATCGGGAAGCGCGCGCTGCTCATGGCGGCGGGCTCGGCGATCCTCGTCCCGCCCTTCCTGCTCCTGCCCTTCTGGCGCAGCGGCGTGGAGCTCCCCGGGATCGCCCTGCCGTGGGTGGGGACGATCGTCTCGGCGGGGACGCCGCTCGACGCGGTGGTCTCGATGGCGATGCTCGGGCTCGCCTTCGCCCTCGTCCCGGCGGTGCTCTGGCCGGCCGTGACGTACCTCGTCCCCGGCGAGCGGCTCGGCTCGGCGTACGCCCTCATGACCTTCTGCCAGCAGGTGGGCTGGGCGGCGATGAGCTGGGGGATGGGCAAGGTGAAGGACGCGGCGCGGGCGAGCGCGGCCAACCCGGCGGGCTGGACGGCGGTGATGGGGATGCTCGCCGCCCTCGCGACCGCCGGGTTCGTGTTCTCGTTCCTGCTCTGGCGCAGCGAGCGCGGCGCGCACCCGCACGGCCTCGAGCGCGTGGCGCCGGGGTCCGGCACCGTGTGAAGCGGCCGAGCGGTGCGAGACTCACGTTCGCCCTGAGCGCAGCGCCGGTCCTCCCGTTTGCACTGAGCGTAGCCCCGCGCCCCCGCTCGCCCTGAGCGTAGCGCAGCGTCCTAATCCGTTCGCCCTGAGCGTAGCCCCGCGCCCCCCTCCCGTTCGCCCTGAGCGTAGCGCCGCGCCGGGGCGCGGCGCGGAGTCGAAGGGCGCGGGTCGGCGGGCGCCGAGTCGAAGGGGGCGGAGTCGAAGGGCGCGGAGTCGAAGGGCGCGCCGCCTCACCGAGCGTCACGCGCGGGATCACCGGCGCGGCGCCCGCGTCAACTTATTTGCCATCGGGATCCCGACACCGTATGCTGCGATATCGGCGCAAGATCCCGTGATCAGGCGGGATCCGTACGGGGAAACGCCGGGTGCGGTCGGGGGTCCACGGGGCGGCCCCGCGGTGAACGGGCGGCGGGTGATGGCGGACGGGACGGAGGCGACGGGCGCGGGGGCGATCGATCCGGAGGGGCTCCTCCGGAGCGCCCTCGAGAAGATCGTCTACTTCGAGTGCCGCGTCTCCCAGCTCGAGTCGGAGCTCCAGGCGGCCCGCGCCGTCGCGGAGCGCGCGCGCGCGGACGCGGCGCAGGCGCGCCGGCGCGAGGTCGAGCTCGAGCAGCTCGCCTCGGCCGAGCGCGGCGCGCGCGGCGACGCCGAGGCGAGCGCCGCCGACCTCTCCGAGCGCGTGCGGCTCCTCGAGAGCGAGCGCGAGCGGCTCCTCGGCGGACTCGTCGAGCGCGCCCGGCTGGCGGGCGCCCCGGGATCGGACGGCGCGCCGGGGCCGGAGGAGGGCGGCGCCGACCTGGCCGGCTTCATCGCCGAGCTGCGCGCCGAGATCGAGTCGCTCCGGGCGTGGAAGGCGGCGGCGGAGGCGCAGGGCTTCCGCGGCGACACGCCGGCCGCCTCCGTCGCGGCGGCCACCTCGGCGACCACGGGCTCGAGGGGCTCGATGGGCACCGCGGCAGGTGCGCCCCAGGCGACGGCCACCTCGCGCACGGTCACGGCGGGCACCGCGACCGTGACGGCCATTGCGGCGGCCACCGCGGCGGCGGGCACGGCCGGCAGCGGGGGCACCACCCCGGGCACCGCGCCCGCCCCGGCGCTCGCGGCCCGGGCCGCGGCCGAGCCGGTGGCGCGCCTCGCGGGCCGCTTCGAGGCGGACGGGCGGATGGGGCTCTCCGGCAGCGACGCGGGCCGGCTGAAGAGCCTCCTCGCCACCCGCGCGGACCGCGTCCTCTACGAGCGCTCGATGGACGACCTCCGGGCCGCCGACGCCGCGACCCGGCTCCGGGCGGTGCGCGCCCTCGAGGCGCTCGGGTCGAAGGCGGCGGCGCCGCTCCTCGCCGCCGCGCTGGGCCGCGAGCCGGAGGGCGAGGTGAAGGGCGCCATCCTCTCGGCGCTCGCCCGGCTCCAGGAGCCGTTCGCCGCCGAGCTCGCCGAGCGCGAGCTCCAGGATCCGCGCCCCGCCGTCCGGGTCGCCGCCCTCGACGCCCTCGCCGCGGTCGCCGCGGGCGCCGCGGAGGAGCGGCTCGCCGGCGCGCTCTCCGACGCGAGCCCCCTCGTCCGCCGCCGCGCGGTGCTGCTCCTCGGCTTCGCCCGGGGCGAGCGGGCCGAGGCCGCGCGCGCCGCGGCGCTCGGCGACCCGGACCGCGGC
>NZ_JALCZA010000130.1 GCF_022690765.1 Anaeromyxobacter oryzisoli
CGCCGCGGTCGCCCCCGCGCCGCCGGTCGCCGCGCCCGCCCCGGCCGGCGCCGACACCCCCGCGCCGCCCGCGGCCGCCGCGGCTCCTGCCGCCGCCGACGCGCCCGCCCAGACCGCCGAGGAGCGGAACGAGCTCCAGGTCCGGACGCTCGAGGAGCGCGTCTCGGATCTGAAGGAGAAGATCTTCCGGACCAAGGCGCGGCTGATGAACCTGCAGGAGATGGTCATCGGCGGCGACATCACCACCGGCTCGAAGGCGGTGCTCGTCCACCGCAACGAGATGGGCTCCTCGTTCTACCTCGAGTCGGTCGCGTACGCGCTCGACGGCGCGCCGGTCTACACGAAGGTGGACGTGGACGGCGATCTCGAGAAGCGCGAGGAGTTCGAGATCTTCAACGGACGGATCGTCCCCGGCAACCACCAGATCTCCGTCCAGCTCGTCTACCGCGGTCACGGCTTCGGCGTGTTCAGCTACCTCGAGGGCTACAAGTTCAAGGTCCAGTCCTCGTACACCTTCAACGCCGAGGCGGGGAGGGTGAACACGATCCGGGTGGTCGGGTTCGAGAAGGGCGGGGTCACCGCCGAGCTCAAGGATCGCCCCGCGGTTCGCTACGACGTGGACGTGCAGCGGGAGGACGCCTCCCGGCGCGGCGCCCCGGCGGCGGAAGGCGCGGACCGGTGAGCGTCCGAGGTGCGTGCGCCGCCGCGGTCGCGCTCGCGGCCGCGGCGCTCCTGCCCGGATCCGCCCGCGCCGACGCCCTCGCGGACGTCGAGCGCCAGGCGACCGAAATCGAGCAGCGGCTCGCGCAGCTCGAGGCGCAGGCGTGGGACGAGGACGAGCCGGCGCCCGCGCGCGCGGCGCGCCAGTTCGCGGAGGGTGAGACCCAGTACCTCCTCGGCGACTGGCAGCACGCGGCGATCCTGCTCTCGGAGGTGGTGGACGAGCCGGCGCTGCGCGCCACCCGCGACTACCCGACGGCGGTCTTCTACCTTGCCGAGGCGCTGCGGCGGCAGGGCGCCTGCGGCGCCGCGCTCCCCCGGTACGACGCGTACCTCTCCCTCCCGGAGGGGGAGCGGCGCGGCGACGCGCTCGTCGGCGCGATCGAGTGCGGGGTGAAGGCGCGGCGGACCGACGCGGTCGAGAAGCACGTCGCCGAGGCGGACCGCGTGTTCGCGGGGAACCCTCCACCGGAGCTCCGCTACCTGGCCGCGAAGGCGCTCTACCAGCGCAGCGACCTCGCGCCCGCCGTCCGGTTCGAGCGGGCGATGGCGGCCTTCGAGGCCGTCCCCGCGCCGTACCGCCACCAGGCCGCGTACTTCCAGGGCGTCCTCCAGATCGAGCGCGGCGATCTCGCCGCGGCGATCCAGCGGTTCGAGCTCTGCGCCGGCGAGAAGGCCGCGGACGATCGCCAGCGCGAGGTGGTGGAGCTCTGCGACCTCGCGCTGGGGCGCATCCACGGCGACCAGGGGCGGCCCGTCGAGGCCCTCGACTGGTACGCGCGGGTCCCGTGGACCTCGCGCCACTTCACCGAGGCGGCGTACGAGAGCGCCTGGGCGTTCGTGCGCGCGGGGCAGCTCGAGGCGGCGCTCCGGACGGCGAGCCTGATCGCGGACGTCGCCCCCGAGTCGCCGCTGGCGCCCGAGGCGACCGTCCTGCAGGGCCACCTCCTCCTCAGGCTCGGCCAATACGCGGAGGCCACCGAGGCCTACAGCCGGGTGATCAACGACTACGCGCCGGTGCGCGACGAGCTCGACGCGATCCTCGCGATGCGCGAGGACCCCGTCCGGTACTTCAACGAGCTCATCGGGCGGGAGGGCGAGGCGTTCGACGTCGCCGCCGTCCTCCCCGCGGTCGCGGTGCGGTGGGCGTCCGCCCAGGCCGAGGTCGCCGAGGCGCTGGAGCTGACGGGCGAGCTCGACGCGAGCCACCGCGACGTGGACGACGGGAACGCGATCGCCGGCCGCGTCGAGGCGCTGCTCGCGAGGGGGAACGGGCTCGACGCGTTCCCGCGCCTCCGGGAGGCGTACGCCACCGCGCACGCCATGGCGCAGGCCGCGACCGCCCTCGACGATCGCGCCGCCGACGCGGCGTTCGCGACGACCGCCGCCGCGGTGACCGAGGGGGAGCGGGCGAAGCTCGAGGCGGCGCACGCGGAGCGCGCCGCGCTCGGCAGGCGCCTCGCGTCGGTGCCGCGGACCGCCGACGAGGCGCGCGCCCGCGCGGCGCGGATGCGGGGCCGCGTCGCCGAGCTCGAACGGCGCGCGTACCGGCTCGGCTACGAGCTCGAGGCGGCGAAGGCCGCCATCGCGGGGGCGGAGCGCTGGCTCGAGGACCACCGCGCCGACATCACCGCGAACACCGAGGCGCGCACCGACTTCAGCGACGAGCTCCGCAAGCACCGCGAGACCGTCGCGGGGTACGAGGTCACGCTCCGCGCGCTCCGGCAGGACGTGGCGCTCGCGCTCGACGGGGCGACCGCCAGCGAGGCGCTCGCGGGGGAGGTGAAGCTCCGCGAACGGCACGCGTCGCTCGTCGCCCGCGAGCGGACCCTCCTCGAGGCGCACCGCGCCGCTCCCGGCGTGGGCGCCGCGCTGGATCGCTCCGCCGCGCTCCGGGGGCGGTCCGCGGCCGTGCAGCGGCGGGCCGAGGCCCTGTCGGCGCGGCTCGCGGCCGTCGCCGCGCGCCGGGCCGGCGAGGTCCAGGCGCGGGTCGCGGCCGAGCGGACGGCGCTGGCCGAGGAGGCCCGGACGCTCGCCGGGATCCAGGGCGACGCGAAGGACCTCGTGGGGAAGATCGCCTACCAGTCGTTCACGCGGGTGCGGGAGCAGTTCTACCGGCTCGTGCTCAAGGCGGACGTGGGACTCGTGGACGTGGCGTGGGCGCGCAAGCGCGTCCGGCTCGAGAAGATCCAGCAGCTCTCGCAGCAGAAGGGTGAGGAGCTGAAGCAGCTCGAGGACGCTTACGGCAGCCTGCTCCGGGAGGTGGACTAGCCGTGCGCGCGATCCTCGCCGCCCTCGCCGCCCTCGTGCCGGCCGCCGGCCTCGCCGCGGCGCCGGCGACCGGCTACCAGTCCTGCCGCTCTCGCGTCGCCGGCGCGCCGGGGCCGACGTACCGCCGGGCCGCGCCCGTGCAGGCCATCCCGCCCGTCTCCGCCGAGCAGGCCCAGGACGAGCTCGCCGAGGCCGTCAAGCGCTTCGGCGAGGAGGCGAAGGGGTACCGCGAAGAGGTCCACCACATCGTCCAGAAGGAGTTCGACGACAAGCGTCGGTTCCTCGCCGACCACTACGAGCAGGCCATCCAGGACTTCGAGGTCCTCGAGCGCAACGAGCGCGAGGCGGCGATCGCGCGGTTCGAGGAGTTCCTCGTCCGCTATCCCGACGACGCGAAGTACACGCCCGACGCGATGTTCCGGCTCGCGGAGCTGTACTACGAGAAGGCGAACGACGACTACGAGGTGGCCCTCGCGGCCCACGCCGAGGAGGCGCGCCGCGCGCTCGCGGAGGGGCGCGATCCCCCGCCCGAGCCGATGAAGAGCTACGCCCCGTCGATCGCGCTGTACCAGCGGCTCATCACCGGGTTCCCCGGGTACCGGTTCACCCACGGCATCTACTACCTCCTCGCATACTGCCTCGGCGAGATGGGGCAGGGCGAGGAGTCGCAGGCCGCCTACGCGGCCCTCATCCAGCGGTTCCCGAAGAGCCCGTTCGTGGCGGAGGCGTGGGTCAGGCTGGGCGACTGGCACTTCGACGAGGTGAAGCCCGACTCGCTCCAGCGCGCGGCCGAGGCGTTCTCGAAGATGTACGCCTACCCGGAGCACCCGCTCTACGCCCGCGCCGTCTACAAGCTCGGGTGGGCCTACTACCGGATGGACGACTTCGAGCACGCGACGGAGGCGTTCACCAAGCTCCTCGACCACTACGTCGCGGCCGCCGCGAAGACCGGCGAGAAGGCCGGCGGCGACGTGTGGCCCGAGGCGATCCAGTACCTCGCGATCTCGTTCGCCGACGAGCGGTGGGGCGGCGTCCCGAAGGCGCGCGCCTACTTCGAGAAGCTCGGCGGCCGTTCGTACGAGGCGGAGGTCTACGGCCGGCTCGGCGACGTGTACTTCGAGGAGACGAAGTGGGCGCTCGCGGTCGAGGCGTACAAGGCGCTCCTCGAGAAGGAGCCCCTCTCCCCCGACGCCCCGAAGATCCAGGCCAAGATCGTCCTGTGCTGGTCGCGCGATCGCCAGTTCGACAAGGAGGCCGCGGAGCGCGAGGCGCTCGTGGCCGCCTACGCCGAGGGGACGCGCTGGTGGAAGGCCAACAAGGGCGATCCGGACCTCATCGCCGCGGTGCGCGACCTCTCGGAGAAGAGCCTGCTGCGGGCGGCGAGCTTCCACCACGCCCAGGCGCAGCAGTACAAGAAGGACGACCGGCTCGAGGCCGCCGTCGCCGAGTACCGCGTGGCCGCCAAGGTCTACGGCGCCTACCTCGCGCGCTTCCCGCACTCGAAGCAGGCGCACGAGCTCGCCTACAACTGGGCGGACTGCCTCTACAACGCGCTCGACTTCGAGCAGGCCGCCCGGATCTACGCGCGCGTCCGCGACGACCCCGCGAGCGAAAAGTTCCTCGCCGAGGCCGCCCGCTCGGCGGTGATCTCGTGGCAGGGCGAGATCACCCGGCTGCAGCGCGCCGGCAAGCTCGAGGAGCGGCGGATCCTGCTCTCGAAGGACCGCCCCGAGGGCGTGCTCCCGGTCGTGGAGCGCATCCCGCCCGTCTACGAGAACCTCGTCCGCGACTCCGACGCGTTCCTCGCGCTCGTGCCCGGGAGCGAGCACGCGCCGACCATCGCCTACGAGGCGGGCGTCGTCTTCTACGAGTACGGCGACTTCCCCGAGGCCCGCTGCCGGTTCGAGGAGGTGGTCGCGCGCTGGCCGACCGCCCCCGTCGCGCAGTTCGCCGCGAACTACATCATCGAGAGCCACCTCGCGGTGAAGGACTGGGCGTCGGTGGAGATGGCCGCTGCGCGCCTCCAGTCCGCCGAGGTGGCCAAGAACCCCGAGCTGTACGCGACGCTGCAGAAGTTCAAGCTCGGCGGCCGCTTCCAGCGCGCCATGCAGCTCATGGACGAGAAGCAGTACGAGGACTCCGCCGCGCTGTTCCTCGCGCTCGTCGCCGAGGACCCGAAGCACGAGTTCGCGGACAAGGCGCTCTACAACGCGGCGAGCTGCTACGAGGGGGCCCGCCGGTTCGAGAGCGCCCTCAAGCTCTACGAGCGGATCTACGCCGAGTACCCGTCCTCGGTCCTCGCCGACGAGGCGCTGTTCCGCGTCGGGTGGAACGCCGAGAACACCTACGACTTCCAGAAGGCGGTGGATCGCTACCTCCTCCTCGTCGAGAAGTACCCGGACTCGAAGCACCGGAAGGACGCGCTGTACGACGCGGCGCGCTCCCTCGAGAACCTCCAGCGGTACGACGAGGCCGCCGCCGCGTTCGCGCGCTACGCGAAGGCCTACCCCGACGCGGACGACGCCGCGCGGACCCAGTTCCACGCCGCGCTCATGTACGAGAAGACGGGCGGCTGGAAGGGGGAGGTGCAGGCGCTCCAGGAGTTCGCGCGCCGGTTCGCGCGGAGCCGCGAGCACGAGCTGGTCGTCCAGGCGCACCTCAAGATCGGCCTCGCGTACCGGGAGCTCGGGCAGGCGAAGGAGGCCCGGGCGGCCTACGGCGCAGCGGTGCAGGAGTTCGCGGCGCGCGGCCTCAAGCCCGACGCCCACCCGCGGGCCGCCGCCGCCGCCGCCGAGGCGCGCTTCAGGCTCGCGGAGTTCGACTTCGAGCGCTACGACAAGATCGCGCTCCCGGCGACGACCAACACCAAGAAGCTGAAGGCGGCCCTCGAGGCGAAGCTCAAGGAGGCGAAGAAGGTCGCGCCGCAGTACGACGAGGTGATGAGGTACCGGCGCCCCGACTGGATCCTGGCGGCGTTCTACCGGAAGGCCTACCTGCTCGAGCGCCTCGCGCAGACCCTGTACGACGCGCCGATCCCGCCCGAGGTGAAGAACGACGAGGAGATGCTGGCCGCGTACCAGGACGCCCTCGCCCAGGCCGCCTCGCCGTACGAGGATCAGGCGGTCAAGGTGTACGTGGACGCCATCGAGGCGGCGCGCAAGCTCCACGTCAAGAACGAGTGGACGAAGAAGGTCGGGGAGTCGCTCGCCCGGTACCGCCCGACCGAGTACCCGATCATCAAGGAGGCGAAGGCGCGGATGATCCTGGAGGACACCGCGCCCATCGCGCTCGCCGACACGCCGGAGGGCCCCACTCGACGCGCGCTGCCGGGCGCGGCCGAGGAGCCCGCGCGCGTCGCCGCGCCGCCGCGGCCCGAGGCGAGCGCCGGGGGCACCAGCGCGCCAGCGAGCCCGGAGGCGAATGGGGCGGCGAGCCCTGCCGCGCCAGCGAGCCCGGAGGCGAACGGAGCCGCGAGCCCTGCCGCGCCGTCGAGCTCCGAGGCGAACGGGGCCGGGAGCGCCGCCGCGCCGTCGCGCTCCGAGGCGAACGGCGCCGCGGCCGGCGCGAGGTGACCATGGAAAGGGAGGGCTGCGCCATGACATCGAGGATCCAGGTGGCCGCCATGGTCCTGCTCGCGGCCGCGTGCGTGACCGGTGGTCGTGGGGCGCGCCGCTTCCCCCAGGCCGACCACAAGATCCCGGCCGAGAGCGCCTTCCGG
This sequence comes from Anaeromyxobacter oryzisoli, assembly GCF_022690765.1. Lineage (GTDB taxonomy): Bacteria > Myxococcota > Myxococcia > Myxococcales > Anaeromyxobacteraceae > Anaeromyxobacter > Anaeromyxobacter oryzisoli. The sequence goes on from NZ_JALCZA010000130.1 coordinate 6,710, forward strand.
GAGGACGCCCAGCGCGCCGACTACAGGGAGGCGCGCTCCTACGAGGCGCGCGGGCAGCAGGCGCTGAGCTCGGGGAACGCCGACGAGGCCCGCAAGGAGCTCGCCGAGGCCGCGAAGCGGTACGCCGACTTCGACGATCGGTACGCGGCGACGGAGTACCGGATCCCGATCGCCTACCACGCGGCCGAGCTCTTCCTGTACGCGCAGCGGTTCCACGAAGCCGCGCAGCAGGCCGATCGTGCCGCCACGGACGAGCACGCCTCCCCGCGCACGAAGGCGATGGGGAGCTACCTCGCCGCGCAGGCCTGGCTCGGCGCCGCGAACCAGGACGTGAAGGCCGGCACCCTCGAGCCGTTCAAGATCGTCTACCAGGACCAGCGGAAGACCCCGCTCGCGCCCCGCACCCCGCCGGGTGCCTGGGGGCGGTTCGTCGGCTCGGCGGACAGGTACCTCGAGAGCGCGGCCGCGGATCCGCTCGAGCGGCGCTCCCCGCCGCCCTCGCGCCTCGCGCTCATCGCCGCCGAGGTGGAGTACGCGTTCGACAACGTGCAGGACGCGCAGCGCCGCCTCGCGGTCGTGATCGACCGCTGGCCGGCGGAGGGCGACGTCCTCGAGGACGCGGTCCCCATCTACCTCCAGACATTCCTCGCCCTGGGCGACCGCGCCGGGCACGATGCGGCGATCCGGAAGACGCGCGCCGTCGTGGAGGCGGAGGCCGCGAGAGCCACGGATCCGAAGCAGCGCGAGTCCTTCGCGAAGGTGAAGCAGCTCCTGGCCCGCGCCCAGGTGAGCGCCGGCTTCGGCCCCGCGCAGAAGCTCCTCGAGGAGGGGAAGCCGGCCGAGGCCGCCGAGGCGTTCGAGCAGCTCGCCGCGATCCCGGGCGCCGGCGCCGAGGCGGCGACGGCGCTCCACAACGCGGCGCTCGCCTGGGACCGGGCGAACGAGCCGGCGAAGGCGGCCGGGATCCGGGAGCGGCTCCTGAAGGAGTTCCCGGAGTCCAAGCTGGCGGCGGACAGCGCCCTCCAGCTCGCGTCGGCCGCCTCGAAGCGGGGCGATCACGCGGAGGCGGCGAGGCGTTACGGCGAGTTCCTCAAGCGCTGGAAGGCCGATCCGAACCGCTGCGTCGCCCTCCAGAACGTCGCCGCCGAGCTCGATCTCGCGAAGAGGCCGGCGGAGGCGGCGGAGGCCTACCTCGCGTTCGGCACCGAGCACACGTGCGTGAAGGCCGACCCGAACTTCTCCGCTCGCGCCAACTACCGCGCCGGCGTGCTCTTCACCGGCGAGGGGAAGAAGGCGAAGGCGAAGGAGGCGTTCCAGGCCGCGGCGAGCGTGAAGGGCGTCACCGACGCCGTGGCGAAGAGCCAGGTCGAAGACGCGAAGAACCGGCTGAAGGGGCTCTAGCGCCATGCAGCGTCGCGGCCGAACCTCCCTCGTGGTCTGGTGTGCGGGCGTCCTCTCCCCCGCGCTCGCCTTGCTGCTGCTCTCCGGGTGCGCGAGCGCCCGGAAGCCCGCGGTCGTCGCGGGCGCGGGCGTGCCCGCGGCCGCCGTCCCCGCTGCGCCCGGCGAGGCGCCCGCGGCCGCTCC
>NZ_JALCZA010000131.1 GCF_022690765.1 Anaeromyxobacter oryzisoli
GCAGCACCTGGTGCACCTGCACGTTCGACGTCATCGCGTGGATGTCCGAGTACTTGAACGCCGACGTGAACGTGTCCAGCGTCCCAGGCCGCGACTTCGCCTCCCCGTGCGCCCACACCAGCCGGTGTGCGTATTCCGGCCAAGCCGATCGGCCATTCCGGCCGATGCCGATCACCCGTTCCGGCGAAGGCGATCACTCGGGGCGTGACGCCGCTGGGTAGGTCTACTTCGCCGGCTTCTGGCCCCTGGTCAAGTCCGCCTTCGTCTTCCTGATGGACTCGCCGCTGAGTTTCACCCGGTGAGCGTTGTGGACGAGCCGATCGCAGATCGCGTCGGCGATGGTTTCGTCGCCGATGACCGCGTGCCAGTTCTTGGGGTCGAGCTGGCTGGTTATGACGGTCGAGGACGTGCCGTAGCGATCCTCGATCACCTCGAGGAAGTCCTTCCTCTGGGCCGCCGTGAGCACCTCCATCCCGAAGTCGTCGATGATGAGGACGTCCGTCTTCGCCAGGCGGCGGAGCAGCTGGAAGTGGCTGCCGTCGGCGCGGGCCTGGGCGAGCTCGTCCAGGAGGCGCGAGGCGCGCCGGTACGCCACCGAGTAGCCCTCGCGACACGCCTTCTGGCCGAGAGCGCAGGCGAGGTAGCTCTTCCCGACGCCTGTCTGACCGCTGAAGATCACGTTCTGGTGGGCCTCGACCCAGCGGCAGGCGGCGAGGTCGAGCATCGTCGCCTTCTGCAGGCCTCGAGGGTGCTGGTAGTCGATGTCCTCGACGCACGCTTCTTGGCGGAAGCGCGCGTTGCGCAGCCGCCCGGTGAGCTTGCGCTGCTCGCGGTGGCTCCACTCCGCGTCGGCCAGGAGGCCGATGAGATCGAGCGGCGTCATCTCCTTCTCCTTCGTCTCCTCCATCCAGCGGCGCAGCGCCTCCGCCATCCCTTTCAGCTTCATCGCCACGAGCTTCTCCATCGTCTGCTCCACGAGCATGCGCTTCTCCCTTGCCTCGATGAGGTGGAGCGCCGGGCGTGGTGCCCGGCGCCGGGGCGCCGCGAGGCCGCGTCGGCGCGGTCTCGGGTGATCAGTGGTAGTAGCGGCCGCCGCGGACGTTCTCGTGGAGCGGCAGCGCCTGCTGCGGCTCGTCGCCGGGTAGCGGCAGCTGGTCGAGGTTGTGCCGCAGGATCGACGCGACGCTCCCGGAGTTGAGCGTCCGGAAGTGCAGCGCCCGCGCGGCGGCGCGCTCCACGCGCTCGGGCGGGTAGTCCTTCGCCTGGCGAAGGATCCCGAGGCAGGCCTTGAAGCCCTGCTGCGGATGGGCCTTCGAGGCCATGATCGCCTCGAGCAGCGCCACCGTCTTCGGCCCCGTCTTCTTCGCCCAGCTGGTGAGCCGCTCCGGCGTCCACTCCACCTGGTCGAGATGGGCGCGCGGCATGTGATGGTTCAGGGTAGTGTGCTTCCCCTTCGCGTAGCTGCGCGGGTAGCTCTCGATCCGGGTGCCGCGCCGGAAGATCTCGACGGTGGTCTCGGTGGCGCGCAGGTCGAGTTGCTCGCCGATGAGCGAGAAGTGGACGCTGTAGAAGTGGTCGTCGTGCTTAACGTGGTAGGAGAGGTCGACCCTCGGCCGGCTCCACTCGGCGTACTCGAAGGGGCGCACCGGCAGCGGCTTCAGCGCTCCCCGCTCGATCTCCTCGAAGAGCTCGCGCCGCGACTTTCCGAGGCGCCGCATCTTCCGGTGGTTCAGCTTCTCCAGCAGCTCCGCCACCGCGATCCGCATCTCCTCCAGGGAGTAGAAGGTGCGGTTCCGCAGCGCCGCCAGGATCCACCGAGAGGCGATCTGCACCGCAACCTCGACCTTCGCCTTGTCCCGCGGCCTGTACGGTCGCGCCGGGATCACCGCCGCCCCGAAGTGCGCCGATAGCTCCTCGTACGTTCGGTTGAGGATGGGCTCGTACTTCCCCGCCTTCGTCACGCCGACCCGCGGATTGTCGGGCACCCAGATCTCGGTGGTGCCCCCGAAGTACTCGAACGCGCGGACGTGGCAGCCGATCCACGTCGGCAGATCCTGGTTCAGCACCGGCTCCGCGTAGGTCAGGTTCGACGCGCCGAGCACGGTGACGAAGAGCACCGCCTTCCGGCACTCGCCGGTGAGCGGGTCCACTACGTCGAGGCCGCTGCCGCTGAAGTCGATGAAGGTCTTCTCGCCAGCGCGGTGGGCCTGCCGCATCGTCGCCGACAGCGGCCTCCCCCAGCGCAGATACTTGTCGCAGAACTGGCTGTACTGGAGGCCGCCCGGCGTCGCCTCCTTGTACTCCTGCCAGAGCAGCATCTTCGTCACGTGCCGCCGCTGCAGCTCGCGGTGGACGTAGGCCCAGTCGGGCTCAGGCCGGTTCGAGACTGGGTGGTGCTCGTCGGGGAAGAGGATCCGCTCGAGGGCGGCGTCGTCGTCGAGCTCCGGCGGCAGCGGCCACGTCAGCCCCCCGAGCGCGATGCGCCCCACGTACTCACCGACCGTGCTCGGCGACAGCCCGCACGCGCGCGCGATCGCCCGGTTCGACTGCCCGGCCTGGAGCCTCAGCCTGATGATCTCTCGCAGCTTCCGCATCGGTAGCCTCTCGGCCGCCATCCCGCCTCCTTGGTGAAGGCGGCATGAGCGGCGGACTACCCAGCGGCGTCAACGCGCCCGGGCGACCATCGGCGGTCACCCACAGGCTCATGCGTTCAGCGATCGGCTTGCTCCGGAATCAGTGATCGGCTTCGACCGGAATCGGTGATCGGCTTGCTCCGGAATCCGTGATCGGCATGGGCCGGAACCCGCACCGGTGCAGATCGTCGTACTGGTACGACGTCGTCACCTCTCCGGCGTGCGACGGATCCGCCTCCCCCAGCGCGTTCCGCAGCGTCAGCACGTTCCCCACCAGGTCGTACGCATAGTGGAGATCCTGCAGCAGCCGCTCCCCCGGCTTCTGCGTGTACACCGCCGAGAGCCGCCGCGTCAGCGGCTCGTACCCGTACCGCGTCACCACCCCGTTCCCCACCCGCTGGTGCACCCGCTGCCCGAACTCGTCGTACAGCAGCTTCGCGAGGTACGTCTCCGCCTGCGCCGCGTCGTGCCGCGTCGCAGGTCGCTCCCCGTGCGCCGCCTGCACCAGCCCGCCCCGGTCGCACGCGTACTTCAGCACCTCGCCGTCCGGCGATGAGCCAACGGCGGCTCTGGCTTCCTGGGACCTCGAGCGCGCGTCATGACGGTCCAGCAAATACCACCGACGATCGCCTACTTGCGTTGGTGATGCACCGGTCCCGCGTCATCCAGCGGACACGACTACTCTCGGTCGGGGTTCTAAAGCCGGCCATTCCCAGCGTGGACGCATGGACCGTAAACAGTTTTCGTGCACTACTCTCGGTGGGGGCCTTCGGGGCCGCGCGGTTGGGGCAGCGGGGCCGCCGTGTGGCCGCCGCGTCATTCGGCCCCTCAGACTCCCCCGCAAAATCAGCAACTTACCCGAGCGACGTCCCCGGTCTGCGTCATGAATCGAAATCGATTACTTTCGGTCGCGGCGCTGGGGCGCTGTGGCCCGCGAAAGAGCCTTTGCGCACTACTTCGGTCGGGGCCTCCGAACGGCGGCTCGGTCATCACGTGCTCGCCGGCCGAAGCGGCGCTCGGCGACCATCGACCAGTTTACTAAGAGCGAAAGCGCCGCGATTCCGTACGGAACCCCGATCATCGGCAGCCGGTTCGCCGCGATCACGAGCGCAACGAGCCCGCCGAAGAACGTCGCAAGGGCTATCCCCGCGACAGCGGCGCCGAGCAACCCGTCGCTCCGATCTCTCATGCTGCCGTAGCCAAAGCTCGCGAATAACGACGACATGAAGACGACCATGAAGCCCGGCACGGCCTTGATCGCACCCGCGTACCTCAGCACCTCCATCGGAATCTCCACCAGCACGATCGTCATGAGGAGCATATACGTGACGAGCCGGAACATGAGTCTCCAGTTAGAGGGCAGGACGCCAATCACGCGCCTCATCACTGCTTCTCCCATGCCGCCTGAATTGGGCTGGCGGTAGCGCCTACGGCCTGGCCCCAGACCGTCGCGAACTTGTGCGTCGCGTTCGGAGCGGCGACCGCTCGCCCCGCCCCGCTCGCCCCGCCTATCCAAGTCCCGGTCGCGGAGGCGAGCCGCTGCGACGAAGCGCCGGACGCGCCGAGTTGAAACCTCAGCCCCCCAGACTCGGCCGCCACGCCGAGGGCACCGCCAACCGCTCCCCAGAGCGCCGCGGCGCCGACACCGTCGAACGGCCGCGTACCGTCGATCTTGTTGTTCACGACGGTGGATGCGACGGACATGCCCGCACCTCCAGCTGCATTTCCAACGACGTTCACGGCGATGTTCGTAACGACCTTCGTGGCCACCGTCGAGCCCACCCTAGCCGCCGTCGCCGTTGCGAGCTTCGCGATCTGCCCGCCGAGACCGACGCCCACCGCACCGGACGCGGCTGCGATCCCGACCTTCGCGAGGCTTCCGCCGCTCGCGCGGAGGGCGCCCATATAGTCGCCCCTGTCGAGCGCGGCGGCCGCTCCCCTGATCGAAGCCTGGAGTTCTCCGGTTATAGCCTGACGCACGATCTCGGCGCCGCCACCAATCAAGGCCCCGATGAGCGCAAACTCGCCTTTCTCATCGGTCAGAAGAACCGGGTTATGGTGAACGTAGCCGTAAAGGTTAAGAACGGCCGGCGTGTGCACGCCTCCATTCGGCTCGCCCTGGAGGTAACGCCCCAGGATCGGATCGGCGTTCTTCCACAGTGCGGTACGTGGGTCGTAATACCTCGCCCCGAAGTAGTAGAGCCCCGTCTCCTCGTCGATCTCCTTCCCGGTGAACAGGAACCTCTGCCCCTTCACCGGCGACGCGCCGACGTCGCTCCTCGTGTCCCTCCACACCTCGCCGTACGGGAAGTACTCCACCCGCTCGTGCACCCGCGCGTTCTGATCCGTCACCCAGCTCGTCGAGCCCAGGTGATCCGGGTGGTAGTAGTACGTCTCCGGCCGCACCTTCGCGTCCGCGTAGTAGTCGTTCAGCACCGGGTCGCCGCCCGGCAGGTACGCGCACTTCTGCGGCTGGTAGTACGACGGGTCACACCCGCTGTCGTTGTTCACCGTCGTCGGTGTCGTCCCCGGCTCGGTGTCGGCTCCCGCGTAGCTTCGTGATCCACCGCCACCCTCTCGCCGGTTTCGGCCCCCGCCTCGAGCCCGAGGCCGGTGGTGGAGCGCGGTGATCGGGCTGGCCGGAAACTTCCCCACCGCCTGACTCTGGGTGACCCTGCCGGCGCGCGTCGGGCATGGGGCCCGGCCCGAAAGTAAAGTGCCCGCCACGGTTGGCGCCGTGCGGGCTTCGGCTGGTGCAAGTTCGGTTCCCCACCGGGCTCACCAGCGAGGAGTACGTTAAGCAGGAGGCGTGGCGCTTCGCAAGATTGGAGCGCTGCCCGTTCCACCCGGAAGGCGGCTGCGGTCTCGCTCGCCACGGCACCTACGCTCGCGTCTCGCCGCCGGGCTGCCTGATCGCCCGCTGGTGGTGCCCGACGGCACGCACCTCCATCAGCCTGCTGCCTGACTTCATGTGCTCGCGGCTCACGGGCACGTTGGCGGAGGTCGAGGCGGTGGTCGCGGCGGCCGATGCCGCGCCGACGCGAGAGGTGGCGAGCGAGGTACTGCGGCCGGACGTCGAGCTTCCGGGGGCGCTGCGCTGGCTTCGGCGGCGGACGCGGCTCGTGCACGCCGGGCTCGCCGCGGCGATCGGCCTCCTGCCCGGACTCCTCGCTCGATGTGAGCCCACCATCACCTCGGTCCGCTCGGCGCTCGGCGCCGAGGTCGCGCTCGTACGCCTTCGCGCCGAGTTGGTGCCGCACCTCGCCGCACTGCCGCCGCCGCTCGGTTTCGGCCCCCGCCCCGCGCAGCGGCGCTCTTCGCTCACCGCCCTCCAACAGGAATCGGGGACGGACCCACCGTCCGGCACGCGGTAGCTCCGAGGGCCGCCCCGATCCCGGGGCCTACCAGAGGAGACTCACCGTGAATGACGATGTGAAGAAGCGATCGGAGGAGGTCGCCCTGTTCCGCTTCGGGGTGATCGGGGACCTCGTGCACCTTCCGCCCGGCGCGAAGGGCCTTTACGAGCGGCTACGCGAGAAGGCCGACATCGACTACCGGATCCCCGGCTCGACACGCGTGCGGGTCGCCCCGGAGACGATCCGGCACTGGCTCAGGGCCTACCGCAAGGGCGGCCTCGAGGCGCTCGAGCCCCGGGTGCGCGCCGATCACGGTCAGTCGCACGCCCTGCCGCAGGAGGTCTCGGACCTCCTCCTCGCGATCAAGGACGACAAGCGCGATCTCTCGGTCCAGCTCGTCATCCGCGAGGCGATCGCGACCGGGAAGCTGCCGGAGGGGCTCCAGCTCGCGCCGAGCACGGTGCACCGGCTCCTCTCGCGCGCCGGCCTCATGGCGAAGGAGCCGGGCGCACCCACCTCGAAGGATCACCGCCGCTTCACCTTCGAGAAGGCGGGCGACCTGTGGATGAGCGACGTGATGCACGGGCCAGCCGTCCCGGTCGGCGGCAGGAAGCGCAAGGCCTACCTCATCGCCTTCATCGACGACGCGACCCGGGTCGTGCCCTACGCCGCATTCGCCCTGTCCGAGAACACCGCCGCCTTCCTGCCGGTGTTGAAGGAGGCGGTGCTGCGCCGCGGGGCCCCGCGACGTCTCTTCGTCGACAACGGCAGCGCGTTTCGCTCGCACCAGCTCGCCCTCGTCTGCGCGAAGCTGGGCATCACGCTCATCCACGCTCGCGCCTATCACCCCGAGGCGAAAGGGAAGATGGAGCGTTGGTTCCGCACGGTTCGGCTGCAGCTCCTCCCGCTGCTCCAGCCCGCCGACCTCGCGAGCCTCGACGCGCTCAACCGCCGCCTCTGGACCTGGGTCGAAGGCGAGTATCACCGCTCGCCTCACCGCGGCCTCGACGGCGCGACGCCCCTCGACCGGTGGGCCGCCGCCGCGGACGAGGTCCGCTATCTCGGCTCCGACATCGACGACCTCTTCCTCAACGAGGCGAAGCGGAAGGTCGCGAAGGACCGGACGGTGAGCCTCGGGGGCGTCATCTACGAGGTCGACGCCGCTCTCGTCGGAGCGGTGGTCACGCTGCGATACGACCCGTCGAAGCCCGGCCGCGCCGTCCAGGTGTGGGCCAAGGGCGAGAAGATCCAGGACGCCAGGCTCGTCGACGTCCATGCCAACTGCTTCGTGAAGCGCGAACAGCCCGAGGGGCTCCGCCTCGCCGACCTGGCCGGGGAGGAGGACTGACCATGTACCGCAAGCACTTCGGGCTCGCCCGTCATCCCTTCGCGAGGGACCTCGCCCCCGAGGACCTCTTCGCCTCCGCGGCCGCCACCGAGCTGGAGGTGCGTCTGCGCCACCTCCTCGACCTCCGCGGCATCGGCCTCGTCACCGGCGAGCCCGGGAGCGGCAAGACCACCATCTGCCGGAAGGTCGCGGCCTCGCTCCACTCCGGCCTCTACCGCGTCCTCTACGTGCCCCTCTCCACCGGCAACGTGACCGACATGTACAAGTCCATCGCCTGGGAGCTCGGCCTGCCGACCGAACGCAGTCGCGCCGCGCTCTACCGCGTCATCCGCGCCGAGGTGACCCGCCTTTGCCTCGAGACCAAGGTGCGGCCGGTCCTCGTCGTCGACGAGGCCCAGCACCTCCGCAGCGAGGTGCTCGAGGATCTGCGGCTGCTCACCAATTACGAGATGGACTCGCAGAACCGGCTCTGCCTCATCCTCGTCGGCCAGGCCGAACTGCGGCGCCGGATCGCGATGGCGGTGCACGAGCCACTCAGCCAGCGCGTCGTCGTCCGTCACCACGTCGGCGGCCTCACCCGCGACGAACTCGCTGCCTACCTGGTCCATCTCCTCCGGCTCGCCGGGACCGAGCTGCCTCTCTTCGAGCCCGCTGCGCTCGAGTGTGGCCGCCCAAGCTCGTTGATGGAGATGCGAACAGCCTGGCTGCTGTCCATCGCCGCTTGAGCGGGGCGCGCGCAGCGGCGTGATGGACATCGCCCGGCGCCCCGCCGCCGGGCCGAGACCACGGCGGCGAGGGCTGGC
>NZ_JALCZA010000132.1 GCF_022690765.1 Anaeromyxobacter oryzisoli
CCCCCGCCGCCGTCCCGCGGCGCCGCGCCGGCGGCGCGCCCTCCCGGACCGCGCGCGCCGCAGCAGGATCCCGCGGCGGGCGCCGCGCACGCGGTGCTCGCGGTGCACGTCCGGCCCTACGCCCAGCGCGCGCTCCTCGACGGGATCGAGGTCGCCCACGGCGAGCAGCTCGTCCGGTTCGACCTCGGCCCGGGCTCGCACGTCATCCAGATCGAGCACGCGTGCTGCGCCCCCTTCGTGAGGAAGGTCACGGCGGAGGAGGCGACGCGGCAGGGAGAGCTGCGGGTCCCCCTCGAGCCGCGCCCGGCCCGGATCCGGGTCGAGGGCGATCCGTCCACCCGGGTGTTCGTCGACGGGCGGCTGCTCGGCACGGCGGGCGATTCGCAGCGCGTCCCGTTCGCGGTGTCGGTGCCCGCGGGCGGCGACAACCCCTACGAGGCGTCCGCGCGGATCGGCCTCGATCTCGACGGCGCCTCGCCCCGCTCCGTCCAGGTGAAGCTCCGGGCCGGCGCGGAGGTGTCCGTCATGGCGACGCCGGCGGAGGATCGCCCATGAACCTCGTCCCGCTCGTCCTGCTCGGGCTCTCCCTGGCCGCGCCGCCGGAGCTCAAGCGCGCCAAGGATCGCTTCGAGTTCGGGGCGTACGCGGACGCCGCCGGCGCGCTCCGCCACCTCCTCGCCGGCGAGCCGGATCTCACCGACGACGAGGCCATCGACGCGTACCGGATGCTCGGGATCTCCGAGTACCAACTCGGCGACCTGCCGCAGGCCCGGGCCGCGTTCGTGAACCTGCTCTCCTACGACCCGGACTACGCCCTGGACCCGTTCCTCGTGCCGCCCCCGATCGTCGAGTTCTTCGACCGGGTGAAGAAGGAGCACGAGCCCGCCCTCGCGCCGCTCCGCGCCCGGCGGCGCGCGCTGCGGCAGCAGCAGCGCCTCGCCGACGAGGCGCGCCGGCGGCTCCTCGCCGAGGAGGCGGCCCGGGCCGGGCCGCCGACCAAGGTCGTCCGGGTGCAGGAGCGCATCTACCTGTTCAACTGGATGCCGCTCGGCGCGGGGCAGTTCCAGAACGGCGAGAAGGCGAAGGGGACGGCCATCGCCGCGGGCGAGATCACGCTCGCGGCCGTGAACATCGCCGCGATCCTCGTGCACAACCAGCTCGCCGACGACCGGACCCGGACCTGCGTCTCCGGCCAGCCGGGCTGCTCGAAGCCGCCCTACTCCGACTCGGATCGGCGGCTCCTGCGCAACGTCGAGGCGGTCAAGTACGCGTCCGCCGGGCTGTTCTGGGCGCTGTACGCCTTCGGCGTGTGGGACGCGCACCGGCACTTCGTGCCGCTCGTCGAGACCGAGATGACGCCGACCGGCGAGCTGACCGGCGGCTCCCTCAGGCTGGAGGTAGGCTTCTAGTGGCGCGCGGCGGCGGCGAAGCACTCATGACGAACCGACTCGAGATCCACCCGGAGCGGCACCCGTGGCGACGCTGATCGTGAAGGCCCCGGACGGCGGCGAGCGCGAGATCGCGCTCGTGAAGCGGATCACGAGCGTCGGGCGCGACCCCGAGAACGACGTGGCGGTGGAGGATCCCCGCCTGCCCGCGACCGCGCTCCACATCCACTTCGACGGGAAGGACTACAGCGCCGCCGCCCACGAGCGCGTGGACATGACCGTGAACGGCAAGCGCCGGAGCACGTGGCGCCTCGGGCCGGGCGACCGGATCCAGGTGGGGGCCACGGAGCTGTTCTTCGACCCCGCGCCCCGCGCCGCGGCGCCCCGGCCCCGGTCCGGCGAGCGGCTCCTCGCCCTCGAGACGCTGGTCCGCTTCTCGGAGCGGCTGCTCGGCGCGACCGATCTCGCCCGGCTCCTCGACGAGCTGATGGACGCGATCCTCGAGGTCACCCACGCGGACAAGGGCTTCCTGATCCTCCTCGAGGACGGCGAGATGAGCGTCCGCGCCGCGCGCAACGTGGCCCGCGAGACCATCGAGGGGGCGGTGGACCGGGTGTCCGACTCGATCATCCGCCGCGTCGTCGAGACCCGCCGCTCCATCGTGGTCGCCGACGCGCTGCACGATCGCGAGTGGTCCGGCTCCTCGTCGGTGGTGAACCTGAAGCTCTGCTCGGTGATGTGCGCGCCCCTCATGCAGAAGGGGGACGTGTTCGGCGTCATCTACCTGGGCAACGACAGCGTCATCTCGCTGTTCGACGCGGAGGCGCTCGAGGCGCTCACGGTCTTCGCCGCGCAGGCGTCGCTCCTCGTGCAGAACGCCATGCTGCTCGACGCCCTGCGGCGCGAGAACCTCACCCTCAAGGAGGCGGTCTCGTCGAAGCAGTACGGCGACCTCATCGGGGCGGGCGCCTCGATGCGCGAGGTGTACCGGCGGATCGACAAGGTCGCCGCGACCGACATCTCGGTCCTCGTCTCCGGCGAGACCGGCACCGGCAAGGAGGTCGTGGCGCGGGAGCTGCACCGCCGCTCCGCCCGGGCGAGCGGCCCGTTCGTCGCGGTGAACTGCGGCGCGATCCCGGAGGCCCTCCTCGAGTCCGAGCTGTTCGGGCACGTGAAGGGCGCCTTCACGGGCGCCGTCGCGACGCGGATGGGGAAGTTCCAGGCCGCCCACGGCGGCACGCTCTTCCTCGACGAGATCGGCGACATGCCGCTCCCGCTCCAGGTGAAGATCCTGCGCGCGCTCCAGGAGCGCGCGGTGAACAAGGTGGGGGACGCGCGGGCCGAGCCGGTGGACATCCGGGTGGTGGCCGCCACGAACAAGGTGCTCGAGGACGAGATCCGCAAGGGCACCTTCCGCGAGGACCTCTACTACCGGCTGAACGTGGTCTCCATCCAGCTCCCGCCGCTGCGCGACCGCGGCGAGGACACCCTCGTGCTCGCGAAGTACTTCCTGCAGAAGTACGCCAAGGAGTTCGGCGCGCGGGTCCGCGGCTTCACGCCGAGCGCGCTCGTCTCGATGCGGAAGTACGCCTGGCCCGGGAACATCCGCGAGCTCGAGAACCGGGTGAAGAAGGCCGTGGTCCTCGCCGACCGGGCGCTCGTCTCGGCGGAGGACCTCGACCTCCGCCCCGAGATCCTCGAGCCGATCCTGCCCCTCGCCCAGGCGAAGGAGGAGTTCCAGAAGCGCTACATCAACGAGGTGCTGGAGCGGAACGGCGGGAACCGCACCAAGACCGCCAAGGACCTCGGGGTCGATCCCCGCACCATCTTCCGGCACCTGGAGAAGCTCGAGGCGGAGCGGCGCGGCCAGCCGGCCCCGCCCGACGAGGAGGGCGAGCCGTGACCCGACGCGTCGCCGCGGCCGCCCTCGCCGCGCTCCTGCTCGCGGGCTGCCCGCTCCCGCAGCCCCTCCCCGACTACCCGAAGGGCACCGTGACGCCGCCGCGGATCCTCGCCGACGAGGTGACGGTGAACGGCGACTACGCTGCGGGCGAGCCGATCGTCAAGGTGCCGGTGGGCTGCACCGGGACCGCTCCGAGCTACGTCCTCGCCGCCCGGCTCTTCGACAGCAACAACCTCGAGCAGGTCGAGGCGCGGTGGTTCGTCGACTATCAGGCGACCACCCAGCGCGCGCCATTCGTGAGCTACCCGCCGGCCAGCGCGGATCAATCCGTGTTCACCCGCGACGTCACACCGTTCACGTTCATGGCGTACGACCAGGGGACGACGCCGGCCGCGGGTGAGGTGCACGTGGTCGAGCTGGTGGTGTCGAACGGCTTCGCGACTGATGGTGGTGCGCTGCCGTACCGGAGCCCGGCGCAAGGGTTCGAGACCGCGGTGTACCGCTGGGTCTTCCTGTACGTCGATCAGTCGGCAGCGGGCGCGCCGGCCTGTCCGTGAACGGCTACCGCCCTTCCGCGGTGCGCGCGGCGGCCTCGCGGGCCACGTCGAGCGACCGCGCGGCGGCGCGCGCCAGGTCCGCCCCCTCCTGCCCGAACCGGTTCACCTGCGCGCGATAGGCGCGGTGCAGCGCGAGCACCTCGTCCCGTGCGCGCGCCAGCTCCTGGCGGCCGCCGAAGCCCTGCGGGTCCGGGTCGCTCGCGTCGAGGCGACAGCGGTCGGAGAGGTCGTCCACCCGCTGCTCCCACTCGCGGGACCAGTCCTCCCAGCGGGCGATGGCGTCCTCCTCCCCGATCTCGCCCCCGAGGCGCCAGGCGCGCTCGTTCTGCTCGCGCTGGAGCGCGGCCAGATCGGCGACGCAGACCCGGAGCGCGGCCCGGGTGGGCAGCGCTCCAGTGGCCGCCGCCCGGTGCGGACCGCGCAGGTGCCGGACGATGCTCGTCATGACCACCGCGAGCGCGAAGGCGATGACGGCCAGGTAGAGCACCCAGAGCCCGACCCGGAAGGGGCGATAGCGAGGATCGCGCGGCGGCACGCGCCGAACCTGCCACACCGACGGCGGTCCGTCCACCGACGGGTGCCCCGGTGCACCCGCGCCGCGGGCCCGGCCGATCGCCCCGAACCGGACGGCCCCCTCGACGGGGGCTCCCCTGGGCACGGATGGCGCGCCGGAGCCGAAGGGCGAGCAGCGCAGGGCGAAGCGCCCTCGCCGGGATCAATGCTCCGCGGGTGCCGTCATGGCGCCACCCGCTTGCGGTGAGCGTCGCGAGGCACACGATGCCGTCGCCGAGCGGGGGCACACGACGACCGAGCAGCGCAGGCGATTCTAAGCTCCGTTCGCCCTGAGCGTAGGCGCGCGCTGCGCGCCGGAGTCGAAGGGCGAGCAGCGCAGGGCGAAGCGCCCTCGCCGGGATCAATGCTCCGCGGGTGCCGTCGAAACCAGGCCGAGGAACGTGCACGGGCGGCGGCTCGCGATCGCTCGGAGGCAGCGGAGATACACGCCGGGCCCCCAGAGCCTCAGGATCGTGAAGGAGTGGAGGACCACGTCCTTGCCTGTGATTGCCCCGCCCACGCTGGTGACCAGTTGCATAGGAGGTGCCGCGCATTCGGCCCGGGATTGCCTGAACTTCGGGATGCGTCGCCTCCTCGAGGCGCGATCGCTCCGCCGCGCCGGTCGTCTTTCCACCCTGCGATATCCCGAAATTACAGGGTGCGAGGCCTTTCACACCTGAAATGGGGTGTGCAGAGATGAAATGGGGCGAGCCCCCACCGCACAGGTGGCCGACCGAAAATCAATGAGTTGCGCGCCGCCCTGGCTCGAACGGGGCAGGCACGCGGATTGCCTTCTCTGATGGCGCGAGGCGGCGCGCCGGGCGGCTCTCCCTCCCCCCCGGGATCTGACCGGCAGCGTGCCTCGCATCGGGGAGCTCCCGGCGTGGTGGGTTCCACATCACGCCCGTACATCAAGCCGCGCCGGGAGCGACCCGCATTCCCCTCGACGACTCTCGGTCGAGGCGTCGCCCGGCGCCGACGCTCACCTCACCGCCGCCCCACCCGGCGCTCGAGATCCGCGAGCGAGAGCTCGAACACCACCGGCCTCCCGTGCGGACAGCGCGCCTTGAAGTCGATGGCGTCCAGGCCGTCGAGCAGGGCGCGCGCCTCCTCCGGCCCGACGTCCTGGTTCGCCCGGACCGCGGCGTGGCAGGCCATCGTCGCGAGCAGGTCGTGGAACGCGTCGTCCACCGCGCTCGTCCGCTCCACCTGCTCGAGCTGGGTGGCGAGATCCCCGAGCAGCGCCGTGAGGTCCACCCCGGAGAGCGCCGCCGGCGCCCCCTTCACGGCGAAGCTGTCGCCGCCGAAGGGCTCCACGTCGAAGCCGAGGCGGGCCAGCTCGCCGAGCCCGCCCTCGAGGGCGCGGGCCACGGCCGCGGGCAGCGTGACCACCTGCGGGAGCAGGAAGGGCTGCACCGGGATCTGGCGCGTCCGGAACGCCTCCCGCAGGCGATGGAACAGCATCCGCTCGTGGCTCGCGTGCTGGTCGATCACCACCAGCGACCCGCCCGGCGCCTCGCAGAGGAGGTACGTCCGCGCGTGCTGCCCGACGTAGCGCAACGAGGAGAAGTAGCCCGCCGGGCGGGCGCCGCCGTCGCCGTCGGCGACGGGGAACGCGAACGCCGTCGCCTGCCCCAGCGCCACCGGCGCCGCGTCCCGCGCCCGCGCGAGCACCTCGGCGACCTCCTCGCCGGCCCGCGGGAGGGGCGGCAGGGCTCCGGCGCCGGCGACGAACGGCGCGATCGCGATCGACTCGAGCGGCGGCGCGATCCCGGAAGCGCTCGCCGGGGGCGTGCTGCGGCGGAGCCATGGGGCGGTCCGCAGCGTCCCTGCGACGGCGTGGAAGATCGCGTCGTACACCTCGCGCCCCTCCGCGAAGCGGACCTCGAGCTTCTGCGGGTGCACGTTCACGTCCACCCGGCCGAGGGGCAGCTCGACGAACAGGACGCCGGCCGGGTGGCGTCCGGGCGGGAGGGTCCCGGCGAAGGCGCGGAGCACCGCGTGCGCGGCGCCGCGGTCGCGCACGTAACGACCGTTGACGAACAGGTAGAGCGCCCGCCCGGTGGCCTCGGAGTGGTCGGGAGAGCAGACCACCCCGTGCACCCGGACGTCGCCCCGGGCCGCGTCGACCGGCACCAGGTGGCGATGCGCCTCGCGCCCGAGCGCCTGGGCGGCGCGATCGGGGAGGCCGGCGCCGGCGCGCGCGGCGAGGACCTGCCGCCCCGCCGAGCGGAGGTTGAAGGAGACGTCCGGTCGCGCGAGGGCGAGCCGGATGACCGCCTCGGTCACGTGGCCGGCCTCGGTGGCCGGGGCGCGCATGAACTTCCGGCGGGCCGGCGTGTTGAAGAAGAGGTCGCGCACCTCGATGGTGGTCCCGCGGGTCCGCCCGACCGCCTCGACGGCGCCGATCACCCCGCCCTCGACGTCCACGCGCGTCCCCGCGCCGTCCTCCGCCGGCGCGGTGTCGAGCCGGAAGCGGGACACCGAGGCGATGGCGGGGACGGCCTCGCCCCGGAAGCCCATGGTGGAGATGGCGGCCAGCCCCTCCGCGTCGCGGAGCTTGGAGGTCGCGTGCCGCTCGAGCGCGAGGAGGGCGTCCTCGCGTTCCATGCCCGACCCGTCGTCCGCCACCCGGACCAGCGAGAGCCCACCCTCCTCCACGTCCACGGAGACGCCCGTCGCCCCGGCGTCGAGGGCGTTCTCCACGAGCTCCTTCACGATCGACGCCGGGCGCTCCACCACCTCGCCGGCGGCGATCTGGTTCACGAGGCCGGGGGGCAGCACCTGGATACGCGCCATGGCGGCGTTCGTACCACGCCGCCATGACGCGGCGCCCCGACGCCGGCCCCCCCGCGTGGCCGTTTGACGCTGGAGACGGGGGCCGTCTATACGATTCCGGTGGCGCGCGGGACCAACCGTAAACCAGTGAGGGCGAGGGGGAAGGCGCCGGCGGACCGCGCCAAGCCGCGCCCCGTGCTCGGGAACGATCCGTTCACCCGTGGTGCGGCGCCGCGCACGCCCGCACCGTCGCACGCGCCGCCGTCGCCGCCCGCTCCCCCGGCGCCTCGGCCGTCCGCGGCGTCTACCGCATCTACCGCATCAACGGCGAGGCCGCGGCGCGAGCCGGTCGCGCTGGCGCCCGCTCCCGCACCGACGGCGCCGGCCGCGCGCTCAGCCACGCGGACCGAGGAGCCCCCGCGCCCTGCCGCGATGCATGCGACGCCCGCCGCGCCCGCTCCGGCCGCGAGGCCGCTCGCCG
>NZ_JALCZA010000133.1 GCF_022690765.1 Anaeromyxobacter oryzisoli
CACCGACTTCTTCCGCGACGTGGGCGGCGCGCTCGTCTCCGCAGCGATGACGCTCCGGGCTGCCAGCGCGAGCGACCCGCTCGCCTACCGCGTCGTCCGGACCGGGATCTGGCTCCACCTCGCGTCCGAGCCGCCTGCCGAGGGCGGGAAGACCACCGTGCCGGCGCCGGGGGAGGACCTCCGCGCGCAGCTCGAGCTGCTCGCGCAGAACCAGAAGTGGACGGCGCTCCTCGAGGAGGCCGAGTCGGCGCTCGGGCGGAACCGCTTCTGGCTCGACCTGCACCGCATGACGTCGCAGGCGCTGTCGGGGCTGGGGCCGGCGCACGACCGGGCGCGCGACGCCATCGCCGCCGAGCTCCGGACGCTCCTCGTCCGCATGCCCGCGCTCCCGACGCTCTCGTTCGCCGACGGCACGCCGTTCGCGGATCCCCAGACCCGCACCTGGCTCGAGGAGGAGGTCGCGCCGAAGCCCGGCGCGGGCGGCGCCGGGTCCGCAGCCGCCGACGACGCGGCGATCGATCCGGCGGTGCTGGAGCGGATCTCCCGCGCGCGGAAGCTGTTCGGCGGAGGGCAGGCGAAGGAGGCGCTCGGCGAGTTCCAGGCGTTCGTCGCGACGCGGCCCGACGGTCGCGCGCAGTTCCGGGCGCGCCTCGACCTCGCCCGGGCCTGCGCCGGTGCGGGCCTGACCGCACTCGCCAAGGGCACCTACGAGGAGCTCGATCGCGAGGCGGTCGCGCACGGCCTCGACGCCTGGGAGCCCGCCCTCGCCGCGGAGTGCCTGAAGGGCCTCATCGCCGCCGCGCGCGCCATGTCGAAGGACCCCCGCGGTGCGACGCAGGGGCTCGAAGCTCGCTACCAGCGCCTGTGCCGTCTCGATCCGGCCGCGGCGCACGAGGTGTGGCCGTGATCGAGAGCCACGAGGACCGAGGAGGGAGCGCATGAGCAAGGACCAGACCGTCGCGCCGAAGGAACGCGTCAACATCGTCTACAAGTCGCAGGTCGGAGAAGCCCAGCAGGAGACCGAGCTCCCGCTCAAGATCCTGATGGTCGGCGACTACACTGGCCGCAGCGACGACACGCCGCTCGAGGAGCGGAAGCCGGTCAACGTCGACGGCGAGAACTTCAACGACGTGCTCGCGAAGCAGAAGCTGTCGGTCGATGTCCAGGTGCCCGACAAGGTCTCCGGCGCGAAGGACGCGACCCTCGATCTTCACCTCGACTTCAAGAAGCTCGACGACTTCGGGCCCGAGGGCGTCGTGAACCAGGTCCCGGAGCTCAAGAAGCTCCTCGAGCTCCGCGCGGCGCTCACGGCGCTCAAGGGCCCGCTCGGGAACCTTCCTGCCTTCCGGAAGAAGATCCAGGCGCTCCTCGGGGACGAGGCCGCGCGCAAGCAGCTCATGAAGGAGCTCGGGCTCGCCGACTGAGGCGCGCACGGGGAGACGCGACATGGACAGCCAGACGAAGACCCAGGGACAGGGCGCCGCGGCGGGCGGCTCGCTCCTCGAGGAGATCCTCGCCGAGACGAGGATGAAGCCGAACGACGACGGCTACGACGTCGCGAAGCAGGGGGTCACCGCCCTGATGGCGGAGCTGCTGGCGCCGGGGAAGGCCGCCGGCGCGAAGGTGGACCGGTCGGCGGTCGACGCGATGATCGCGGAGATCGACAAGCGGCTCACCGCGCAGGTGAACGAGATCCTCCACCACCCCGACTTCCAGAAGCTCGAGTCGGCGTGGCGCTCGCTGCGGTTCGTGGTCGAGCGCGTCAACTTCCGCGAGAACGTCAAGATCGAGGTCCTGTCGATCCCCAAGGACGACCTCCTCGCGGACCTCGAGGACTCGCCGGACCTCACCAAGTCCGGCTTCTACAAGCTCGTCTACTCGAACGAGTACGGCGTGTTCGGCGGCAAGCCGTTCGGCCTCATGAACCTCAACTACGGGTTCGGGCCGGGCGCGCGCGACGTGGACCTGCTGCGGAAGGTGTCGGCGATCGCGTCGATGAGCCACTGCCCGGTGGTCTCCAACGCGGCGCCGGAGTTCTTCGGCGACTCCAGCTTCAGGAACGTCCCGAACCTGAAGGATCTGAAGTCGCTGTTCGAGGGGCCGCAGTACGCCCGCTGGCACGGGTTCCGCGAGAGCGAGGACGCGCGCTACGTCGGCCTGTGCCTCCCGCGATACCTGCTCCGCGTGCCGTACGGCGAGAAGGGCGTGCCGGTGAAGTCCTTCAACTTCGAGGAGGACGTCCTCGACCAGCACGAGCGGTACCTGTGGGGCTACGCCTCCAACGCGCTCGTCACGCGGATCGCGGACTCGTTCGCGAAGTACCGGTGGGCCCCGAACATCATCGGGCCGCAGTCGGGCGGCACGGTCGACGCGCTCCCCATCCACACCTACGAGGCGATGGGCGAGACGCAGATGAAGATCCCCACCGAGATCCTCCTGACCGAGCGCCGCGAGTTCGAGCTCTCGGAGGAGGGCTTCATCGGGCTCACCTACCGCAAGGACGCCGACAACGCCTGCTTCTTCTCCGCCAACTCGGCGCAGAAGCCGAAGCTGTTCGGGAACACCGCCGACGGGAAGGCGGCCGAGACGAACTTCCGCCTCGGCACGCAGCTCCCGTACATGTTCATCATGACGCGGCTGGCACACTACGTGAAAGTGTTGCAGCGCGAGCAGATCGGGAGCTGGAAGGAGCGCGCCCAGCTCGAGCGCGAGCTCAACCAGTGGATCAGCCAGTATGTCGCAGACATGGAGGACCCGGCGCCGGACGTCCGGTCGCGGCGGCCCCTCCGTCAGGCTCAGGTCGTGGTGGAGGACGTGCCCGGCCAGGCCGGGTGGTACCGGTGCAGCCTGAAGGTCCGGCCACACTTCAAGTACATGGGGGCGGCGTTCACGCTGTCACTGGTGGGGAAGCTGGACAAGGAGTGAAGAATCGCGTGAGCCGGATCGGCTCGAACGGCTCTACTTACGGTATGATGTCCCGCGCGCGCATCGGGCGCCCAGGGAGGACGACATGGCGCAGACGGTTCATCTGTTCCTGAAGGCCAACGGGAAGGACGTCAAGGGGGAGAGCACGCAGACGAGCCTCGGTCGCGAGGGGTCGATCGAGTGCATCTCGTACGAGCAGGCGGTGAAGACGGCGCGGGAGGAGGGCACCAACATGGTGACCGGGCGCCGCCAGCACCAGCCGATCAAGATCGTGAAGCGGATCGATCAGTCGTCGCCGCTCATCATGAAGGCGCTCACCGAGAACCAGAAGGTCGAGGCGGTCTTCAAGTTCTACCGCCCGAACCCTTCGGGCGACGGGACGACCGAGCAGTTCTACACGGTGCAGCTCAAGGAGGCGAACGTCTCCGCGGTGAAGCAGGAGGTGCCGGACACGATCGCCAAGGACACCGCCGGCCTGCCGCCGCTCGAGCAGATCGAGTTCGTGTTCAAGGAGATCATCTGGCGGTTCGAGAAGGGCGGCGTGGAGCACCCGGACAAGTGGTGATCGGGGCGGGCGGCGCGCCAGGGCGGCGCGTCGCCCGTCGCCGGCGCGGGGGTCCAGTCGCGTGAGCGGGCGCGGGCTGCTGTCGCGTGTCGCCTCGCCCGCCCACGCGGGCGACGAGACCGCGTCCATCGTCGAGCACCTCCGCGTCCTGCTCAACGCGCGGCAGGGCTCGGCGCCGAGCGCGCCGTCGTTCGGGGTGCTCGACTTCTCCGACGTCGTGCACTCGATGCCGGGCGCGGCGCAGGCGCTGGTCAAGTCGATCCGCGCCACCATCCTCGAGCACGAGCCGCGGCTGCGGAACGTCTCGGTGCGCCACGTCACCGAGAGCGGCGAGCTCGTCCTGCGGTTCGAGATCTCGGCGCAGCTCGCCGAGGGCCGGGCGGGGCGCACGCTGCGCTTCGCGACGACCGTCCGGCCCGGCGGTCGCTTCGACGTGAGCGGGTGAGCCATGTTCAGTCGGCACTACCAGGGCGAGCTGGCGTTCCTTCGCGCGATGGGGAAGGAGTTCGCCGCGGCGCACCCAACCATCGCCGGGCTCCTGGCGGAGCGCGGCGGCGATCCGGACGTCGAACGGCTCCTCGAGGGCGTCGCCTTCCTGACCGCGCGCACCCGCGAGCGGCTGGAGGCGGGCGTCCCGGAGATCGTCCACGACCTCGCCGAGATGCTGGCGCCGCAGTACCTGCGCCCGATCCCGGCGACCACCGTCGTCGAGTTCACGCCGGTCCCCGGCGTCCTCCGCGCGCGGGCGCAGCTCGCCGCCGGCGCCGAGGTGGCGTCCGTCGCCGTGGGCGGGGTCTCCTGCCGGTTCCGCACCACCGCGGAGCTCGCGCTGCTGCCGGTCACGGTGCAGGACGTGGCGCTCGACCAGGCGATCGGCGCCGCGCCGGCGATCCGCATCCAGCTCCACGCCGCGGCCGCCGCCCTCCGCAGCGTCCTCCAGGACGACGCGATCCGGTTCTTCCTCCACGGCGAGCTGCCGCTCGCGACGACGCTCCTGCTCTGGCTCGGCCGGCACCTCGCAGGCGTCGAGGTGCGCGCCGGCGGATCCGGCCGCGCGATCCAGCTCGACCGGCGCGCCGTCCGGCTCGCGGGCGGCGCCATCCCGCTCCTCCCCTGGCCGTCGCTCGCGCCCGCGGGCTACCGGACGCTGCTGGAGTACTTCACGTTCCCGCAGAAGTTCCTCTTCTTCGACGTGACCGGCCTCTCGGCGGCCCGCGACCTCGGCGAGGAGCGCCTCGAGCTCGTGCTCCGCTTCGAGCGCCCGCCGGAGCTGCCGGCGCGCATCGGGAAGGACACGTTCCGCCTCAACTGCACGCCGGTCGTGAACCTCTTCTCGATCGCAGGGGAGCCGGTGCGCGTCGAGGCGCTCGGCGAGGAGCACCTGATCCGGGCCGCGGGCATGGAGCCGCGCCACGTCGAGGTCCACTCCGTCGACGCCGTCGAGGGGGTCGCCGACGCGCGCGGCGTCCGGCGCCCGTACGCGCCGTTCTCGTCGTTCGGGCACGGGGCCGAGGGGCGGGAGGCGCGATTCTACCGGCTGCGCCGGCGCGGCTCGATCCTCGACGACGGCATCGACACCTTCGTATCGCTCGGCACGCCGCGCGACGGCGGCCCGGGGGGCGAGGAGACCCTCTCGCTGGAGCTGACCTGCACGAACCGATCGCTCCCCGCCCAGCTCAAGGTCGGCGACCTCTCCGTCGCGACCCAGAGCTCTCCCACCACGGCCCGGTTCCGGAACATCACCCCGGTGACGAAGCCGATCCGCCCTCCGCTCGGCGCGGAGCTGCAGTGGCGGCTCGTCGCCCACCTCGCGGCGAACCGCGCGTCGCTCGCCCGCGCCGACTGCCTCCGCGCGCTCCTCGAGCTCTACAACTTCCCGGCGCTGCTCGATCAGCACGCCGGCAGCGCCAACCGGCTGCGCATCGAGGGGATCCGGGGCGTCGAGGCGGGCCCGGCGCGCCGGGCGCTGGGCGGCGCGGTCGTCCGCGGGACGAAGGTGGCGCTCGAGCTCGACGAGGCGAGCTTCGGCGGCCCCGGCGACGCCTTCCTGTTCGGTGAGGTCCTCGACGAGCTGTTCGCCTCGCAGGTTGGGCTGAACGGGTTCACCGAGCTGGCGACGCGCCTCCACCCTTCGCAGCGGGAGTACGCATGGACGCCCAGGAACGGGACCCGGCCGCTGGTGTGATGGCCCCGGACGGCGCCGAGGACGCCAGGCTCGAGGCCGCCCGGCGGC
This sequence comes from Anaeromyxobacter oryzisoli, assembly GCF_022690765.1. Taxonomy (GTDB): domain Bacteria; phylum Myxococcota; class Myxococcia; order Myxococcales; family Anaeromyxobacteraceae; genus Anaeromyxobacter; species Anaeromyxobacter oryzisoli. The sequence continues at coordinate 5,724 of NZ_JALCZA010000133.1, forward strand.
GGGGGCTCGGCCCGCTGATGCTCCTCGTCGCGCGGCTGCGCCCGGACGCTCCCGAGGTCGGCGGCGACGCGATGCCGCGCGAGGAGCCGGTCCGGCTCCGGCACGACCCGTGGCTCGTCTTCCATCCCGGCGACGTGTCGGCGGTGCGCCGCACGCGGCTCCCAACCGCCCCCGACGGTCTCGAGCCCGGCCCGGAGGTCGTCGAGATCACCACGACCTTCCTCGGGCTCACCGGCGCCGTGAGCCCGCTGCCCGGCTACCTCGCCGAGGAGGTGGCGAAGGAGGTCGCGCACGAGGCGGACGAGCCGCCCCGCCAGCGCGAGTTCCTCGATCTCTTCCACCACCGCATCCTCTCGCTCTTCCACCGCGCCGCGACGGTGCATGATCCCACCGCGAACCACCTGTCCGACCAGTCCGACGCCTGGTCTCGCCGGGTCCTCGCGCTGGCGGGGCTCGACGCCGGCGCGGCCGCGCTCCCGAACGTGGAGCGGTGGCGCCTCCTCCGGTGGGCGCCGCTCCTGGGCGGGCGCGCGATGACCGCGGCCGGGCTCGAGGCCGCGCTCGCGGACCTCCTGTCGGACGACCTCGGCGCGGCGCGCGTGGCGGTGGAGCAGTTCGTCGGGACGTGGGCGCCGGTCGCGGCGGAGGACCGGACCCGGCTCGGCGTGGCTGCGTGCGAGCTGGGGAAGACCGCGTTGCTCGGCTCGCGCGTGTACGATCGGGCGGGCAAGTTCCGGGTCGTGATCGGGCCCCTCGACCGTGCCGGCTACGCGCGGTTCTCGGACCCGGCGCTGCAGGCGCTCGTCGCGCGCGCGATCGCGGCGCTCGCGGGCGACGAGCTGGAGCGGGAGCTCGTGCTCTGGCTCGGGCCGGACGCCGCCCCGCGGCTCGAGCTCTCCTCCCGCTGCGCCTCCCAGCTCGGCCGGAACGCCTGGCTCGGCCGGCAGGCGACCGAGGCGCGGTTCACGGTGGCGGCATGAGCCGGTCCCCTTCCCGCGCACCCGCCGCCCCGCCGGCGGAGGCGCGCGCCCAGGCCACGGTCCGCGTCGGGCGGGTGGTCGGCGCCGACGGCGGCGCGCCGGTGGTCGAGCTCCCGGGCGGCGCCGGGCCGGTGCGCGCGCGCAGCGTCGTGCTCCTCGACGGCGCCGGGCTCCGCGCCGCGATCTCGGAGCAGCGGGAGGTCGTGCTCCTCCTCGAGGAGGACGATCCGCGGCGCCCCATCATCGCCGGCTTCCTCGCCGCCCCATCGGCGACCCCGGCGCTCGACGCGGCGCTCGAGGCGACCCTGGCGCCGGCGCGCGAGGCGGTGGAGGTCGAGGTGGACCGGGAGCGGCTGGTGATCGAGGCGCGCGAGGAGGTGGTGCTCCGCTGCGGCGAGGCGAGCCTCACGCTCCACCGGAACGGGAAGGTCGTCATCCGCGGGCTGCACGTCGAGACGCGCGCGGCGGGGACGAACCGCATCAAGGGCGGCACGGTGAAGATCAACTGATGCGCGCCCCCGCGACCCCGCCCATCCGCGACGTCCTCGAGGAGCACCTCGCCGAGGCCGCGTTCCTGTGGGAGCAGCGCGAGCGCGCGCTCGCCTCGCCCCGCTACACGGTGGCCGAGGTCGCCGCGGGCGTGGAGCGCCGGCTGCACGCGCACCTCGCGGGCCTCGCCGTGGGCGGGGCGGAGGTGGAGGAGGAGCTCCTGGCGCCGGCGCTCGCCGTTCCGGACCGCGCCGTCGTGGCGGTCGCGGCCGCGGCGCTCGCCGGGCGTGGACGCGCGGACCTCGTGCGGACCGCGGCGGGGCCGTGGGACGCGCGCGCCGCGCGCGGCGT
>NZ_JALCZA010000134.1 GCF_022690765.1 Anaeromyxobacter oryzisoli
CCCGGCCCCTTCCCGGCCGCACCTCACGGTGCTCGGCGGCGGCGCGGCCGCGGGCGGCGGCTGCCCCGGCTCGCGCCCCCAGGTGCTCCCGCGCAGGGTCCCGGCCGCGAACGGCGGGCCCGGCCCCGGCGTGCCGCCGGCGGGCGGCGAGAGCCGGCTCGGCCAGTGGCCGGTGCAGCTCCACCTCGTGCCCGTCGCCGCGCCGTACTTCCAGGGCGCCGATCTGCTGGTCGCGGCCGACTGCGTGCCGTTCGCCTACGGCCGCTTCCACGACGACTTCCTCGCCGGTCACGCGGTGGTGGTCGGCTGCCCGAAGCTCGACGACAACGCCGCCTATGCCGAGAAGCTCGGGGCGATCCTCTCCAGCTCCGACGTGCGGAGCGTCACCGTCGTGCGCATGGAGGTCCCCTGCTGCGGCGGGATCTCCATGGCGGCGCGCCGCGGGATGGCGGCGGCGGGGAAGGACCTGCCGTTCCGGGACGTCGTGATCGGCGTGGACGGCGCGGTCCGGGGCTGACGGCCGGCGTCGGGGCGTCGCCGAAGGCGTGGACGGCGCCGCCCCCTCGGGGTCGTCGATCTTCCACTGCGTGCTCGCCGGGCTCGCCGGGCCGACGGCGTTCCCGCTGCTGCACGTCGGGGTCGGGATCGCCATCCTCACCGGCGCGCTCGAGGCCCCGCCTCCGAGCACCTGGTCGTGACCGCCCGCATCCTCTTCTTCGTTCTCGAGGACCTGAGGCGCCGCTTCGGCGCGGCCCTCCCGCCCGGCGCCGATCCGCGGCGGGACACGGCGCCGTTCCGCGCCTTCCGCGCGGCCCTGCTCGAGCGTGTTGCGGCCGCCGCCTCCGGCCGGGCGGAGCTCTCGATGTGGTGGGAGGGGACGTACAACGGGTACGCGCTCGCGATCGCCGCCGAGCCCGCGACCGCCCTCGCCGCCCTCGATCCTTCGCCCGTCTGTCCGGTGGACGCCGAGAAGCTCGCCCCCCCGCGGGCGGACCGGTATCCTCTCGCGCTCGTCGAGCCGGGGCGCGCCGTGGTGGCGCGCGACGCGGACGGCGCGACCTACGAGGCGCCCTTCGGAGCGGCGACCGGCCACTTCGGGGCGCCCGGCATGCGGAGGTTCCCATGAAGGCGGTCCTGTTCGGCGGCAAGGGCGGTCCCGAGATCATCGCGCTGCGCGAGCTGCCGGATCCCGCTCCGGCGCGCGGCGAGGTCCTCGTGCGCGTGCGCGCCGCGGCGCTGAACCGGGCCGACGTGCTCCAGCGGCGCGGGCTCTATCCGCCGCCTCCGGGCACGCGCGAGGACGTCCCGGGGCTCGAGCTCGCCGGCGAGGTGCAGGCGGTGGGCGAGGGCGTCACCGCCTGGAAGCCGGGCGACCGGGTGATGTGCATCACCGCGGGCGAGGCGCAGGCGGAGCTCTGCCTCGTGCACGAGCGGATGCTGCTCCGGATCCCCGACGGCCTCTCCTTCGAGGAGGCCGCGGCCCTCCCCGAGGCGGGGGTCACCTCGCACGACGCCCTCTTCACGATCGGTGGCCTCCGGCCCGGCTGGCCGGTGCTCGTCCACGCGGTCGGATCCGGCGTCTCCACGATGGCGGTGCAGATCGCGAAGGCGGCGGGGGCCACCGTGATCGGCACCTCCCGGACGGCGGAGAAGCTGGAGCGGGCGAAGGCGCTCGGCCTCGACCACGGGATCCTCGTCGGCCGGGAGGAGCCGCGCTTCGCGGACGAGGTGAAGAAGCTCACGGGGCGGCGCGGCTGCCCGGTGATCCTCGACTTCGTCGGCGGCGCGTACGCCGCGGAGAACCTCGCGGCGCTCGCGACGGGCGGGCGGATCGTCGTCATCGGGACGATGGGCGGGGCGAAGCCCACGGTGGACCTCTCCCTCCTCATGCGAGCCCGCGGCAGCATCGTCGGGACGGTGCTCCGGCCGCGGCCGCTCGAGGAGAAGATCGCCGCGACCCAGGCGTTCGGGCGCGAGGTGCTCCCGCTCGTCGCCCGGGGCGTGGTGAAGCCGGTGATCGACGCGGTCTTCCCCGCCGAGCAGGTCCGCGAGGCGCACGTCCGGATGGACCGGAACGAGAGCTTCGGGAAGCTCGTGCTGCGGTTCTGAGCCGCGCTTCCCGTCCCCAGGCCCGAAGGCCGAAGCCTGCAACCGCGCCTGGCGCCGATCCGTGAACCGTGTCCGTCACCGTCACCGGCTTTTCCGTGACCCGTGAAACGAGTCCCGTGGCCCGTGGCCCCATTCCCCGTGGTCCGACGGCGCACGTGACCCGGGCCACGGAGCACCGGCCAGGGGACACGGGAACCGGGAGGCGGGCACGGGGATCGGTCACGGGCACGGACACGGTCACGGGATCGCAGGTCTTCAGCCCCTGAAGGTTGACGCCTCGCCCGGCCCGGCGCGCGCAGCCCCTAGAACGGCGGGTTGCGCGATCGCTCCCCTGCTTCCACCCTCACCGCCGTGCGCGCGCTCGCGATACGGCTCCTCCTCCTCGCCCTGGCGGCGCTGGCCGCATGCGGCGGCGGAGGCGGGGGCGAGCACGCCCCGCCAGCGGTGGATCTCCCCCGGGGCGTCTGGACCTGGGTCGAGGTCTCCGGCGCGGTCTGCAGCGACGGCTCGGGCACGGGCGTCGCCGTGAACCGCGGCACCGACGACGCCGCGGTCGTGATCTTCCTCGACGGCGGCGGCGCCTGCTGGGACGTGTTCACCTGCTTCACGTTCCAGACCGCGGACCCCGGCCCCTTCGGGCGCCCGCAGTTCGAGGCGCGCATCCAGCAGGCGCCGGGCACGATCCTCGATCGCTCCCTCCCCGGGAACCCCTACCGTGACGCCACCCTCGTGTTCATCCCGTACTGCACCGGCGACGTGCACTGGGGCGACGCCGTGCAGCGCTACCCGGGATCTCCCCGCGACTATCATCACGCCGGCCGCGGCAACGTGCTCGCGGACCTCGACGTGCTCGTGGCGAACCTCCCGGCGCCCGCGAAGGTGGTCGTCTCCGGCGCGAGCGGCGGCGGGTACGGGTCGCTCCTCGCCTTCGATGCCGCGCGGCAGCGCTGGTCGCAGGCGCGGGGATACCTCGTCGACGACTCCGGCCCGCCCCTCGTCGGCGACGACATCTCCCCGGTGATCCGCGCCGCCTGGTTCGCCTCCTGGCGGCTGGACCGGACGCTCCTGCCGCTCTGCCCGGACTGCACGCTCGATCTCTCGCGGATCTTCCCGACGCTGGCGCACCGGTACCCGGGCGAGCGGCTCGCCCTGATGTCCTCCCTCCAGGACGACGTGATCCGCGGGTTCACGCTGCTCGGCCCCGCCGGGTTCGAGACCGCGATCCGCCGGCTCGCGACCGACGTGGTGGACCCGCTCCCCGCCGGCCGGACCTTCCTCGTGCCCGGCGACACCCACACCATGCTCGGGCATCCGGCGGACTTCACCGCGAGCGGCGTGCCCCTGGTCGAGTGGCTCCGGCGGCAGGTGGAGGACGACCCCGCCTGGACGTCCGAGGGGCCGTAGCGCCACCCGGTCGCGGCGACGCCGGCTGCGTCGCCGCGCTCGAGGCGACCGCGGCACGGGGCGTCGCCGGGCACCGCGAGGTGCCGCACCTTGCGCGCGATGCGCCTCCTGTACCTCGACTACGGCCCGCAATCGGGGGTCACCGCCTCGATCACGGCCGCGCTCGCCGCCGGCGGCGCCGAGGTGCTCCGGGCGAGCCCGCCCGAAGGGTTCCTCTACCAGCTCCGCCCGGGGCTGCCGCTCCCGATCCCCAACCTGCGCCCCGCGGTGATCCGCGGCGTCGCCGAGGCGTTCCTCGCCCACGGGCGGAGCTGGAAGACCTATTACCTGCACACCCGGTACGCGTTCGATCGGCTCTCCGCGCGGGCCGGCGAGTCCATCCGCCGCGTCCGTCCGGACGCCGTGCTCCAGGCGGGCGTGCTCTTCTCGCCAGGCCTCCGCCCGGAGGTGCCGTACCACCTGTACCTCGACCACACGTGGGCCATCGCCGAGCGCTACGCCCCCGCGCCGGGGATCCCGCCGCCGGCGCCCCCCGACCCGGCCTGGCGGGCGCGGGAGCAGGCCGTGTACGGGGGCGCCGCGGCGATCTTCACGATGAGCGAGGCGGTCCGGGCGTCGCTCCTCGACGACTATCGCGTCGAGCCGGGGCGCGTCGTCGTGGTCGGGGCCGGGCCGAACGTCGAGCCCGCGCCCGCCGACCTCGGCCTCGCCCGCGAGCCGGCGATCCTCTTCGTCGGGAAGACCTTCGTCGCGAAGGGCGGTCCGACGCTCCTCGACGCGTTCGACCTGGTCCGGCGCGACCACCCGTCCGCGCGCCTCCACCTGGTGACCTCCTCCGCGCCGGCGGCGCTCCCCCCGGGCGCCACCTTCCACGGCCTCCTCGGGAAGGAGCGGCTCGCGCGGCTCTACGCGACCTCCGCGGTCCTCGCGCTCCCCACGCTGCGCGAGGCGTTCGGGCTGGTGCTCCTCGAGGCGATGGCGTTCGCCCTCCCGGTGGTGGCGAGCCGGATCGAGGCGATCCCGGAGATCGTCCCGGAGGGCGAGGCCGGGCTGCTCGTCCCGCCCGGCGATCCCGCCGCGCTCGCCCGGGCGATCTCGGCGCTGCTGGGCGACCCGGACCGGGCGCGTCGGATGGGCGACGCCGGCCGGGCGCGGGTCCTCGCGCGGTACGGCTGGGCGCGCGCGGCGGCGAAGATGCTCGAGGTGCTCCGCCCCGCGCGGAGCCCGTCGCCTGATTCCCGCGCGGGCTGACCGCTCGCGTCGAGCGCCTCGGGCGACCCGCGCGCGCCCGCGCGCCGCGCAACGCCCGCGAGAGGGCCCCGCCGCGGCGCGGGCGAGGACGCATCGTTGGCGCGGAGGGCACGGTTGGCCGACTCGATCCTCTCGCGCGCTCGCCCCCTCATGCTCGCCCGCGTCGCCGGGATCGCGCTCACCTTCGCGGTCCCCATGGTGCTCGCGCGGACGCTCGTCCCCGCGTCCTACGGCACGTTCAAGCAAGGGTGGCTGCTCTCGCAGACGCTCGCGCTGACGCTGCCGATGGGGCTCACCCAGAGCCTCTACTACTTCGTGCCGCGCGACCGGACCGGGCGCGACCGCTACGTCGCGCAGACGCTCTGGATCACCCTCGCCCTGGGCGCCCTCGCGGCGGCGCTCCTCCTCCTCGCCCGGCCGCTCGTCCAGCGGGGCTTCGGCAACCCCGAGCTCACCCGGAACCTGCCCTGGGTCGCGGCGTTCACCGGCTTCCAGCTCGCCGGCGCCGCCCTCGACGTCGCGTGGAACGCGCAGGCCCGGATCGTCGCCGCCGCGCTCGCGCGCGTCGCGACCGAGGCGGTCCGGGGGCTCGCGATGATCGCGGGCGCGCGCCTCACCGGGACGGTGGAGGGCGTCTTCGCGGGGATCGCCGCGGCGACCGCGCTCCGGGCGGCGGTGACGGTGATCGCGCTCGGCCGCGCGCACGGCTTCGCGACGGACCGCGCCGCGCTCCGGCGCCAGTTCGCGTACGCGCTCCCGTTCGGCGCCGCGTTCCTCCTCATCGTCCCGCAGCAGCAGTACCACCAGTACGCCGTCGCCGCCGCGGTGAGCGCCGCCGCCTTCGCCGTCTACTCCGTCGGCACCTTCCAGCTCCCTGTCGTGGACGTCCTCTACACGCCCGTCTCCGAGCTGCTCCAGATCGGGCTCGCCGAGCAGGAGGGCGCGGGTCGGCCGCCGCGCGCGGGCCTCGCCCTCTTCCACGAGGCGGTGCTCCAGCTCTCCTTCGCGTTCGTGCCGCTCGTCGGCCTCCTCTCCGTCGCCGCGCCGGCCCTCATCGCGTTCCTCTTCTCGCCGCGGTACGTCGGGGCGGTGCCGATCTTCCGGCTGGCGGTCTTCCAGGTCGCCCTCGCCGCCCTCCCGCTCGACGGCGTGATGCGGGCCCGCGCGCAGAACCGCTTCATGCTCGTGCTCTCCGCCTGCAAGCTCGCCGGCACCGCGGCGCTCGTCACCGCCGGGCTCGCCCTCGGCGGGCCTGCGGGGGCGCTCGCCGGCTGGATCGTCGCCGAGGCGATCGCGCGCGGCGCGATGCTCGTCCGCGCGGCGCGCCTGTTCGAGGCGTCGCTGCGCACGATCCTCCCGCTCCGCGCCCTCGCGCGGCAGGCGATCGCCACCGCGTTCGCGACGCCGATCGCCTGGTTCGCGCGCGATCTCGCCGGCCCGAACCTCCTCCGCCTCGTCCTGTGCTGCGCCGCCTTCGCGGCCGCCTACCTCGGGCTCTCCTGGGCGCGCGGCTGGCTCCCGGCGGGATGGGTGGCCCTCTTCCGCGCGCGGCGCGCGCGCCCCGCGGCGGCGCCGTCCGACGCGTGATCGCGCCACCTGCCCGCGCCGAGCCGACGCGCGTGGGCACGCCGCGAGGACGCCGGCCCGGACCCCGGGCGCCCGGCGCGGGCGCCGCCCCGTCCCCGGGGTCGTCCGCCCGCGGCGGAGGTGCCATCTCCTCCTCCATGCGGCGCGCGCACCGGCTGCTGGTGGCCCTCGCGGGGGCCCTCGCGTTCGCGACGCTCGCCCGGCTGCCCGCCGCCTGGGCGAGCGGCAACGCGCTGAACCACGTCTCCGGCGCCTGGATGGTCCTCGCCGACGACCTCGCCCACGGCACCCTCTACCGGCCGCTGCACGACGCCGCCCTCGGCTTCGGCGGCACCCGGTACTTCCCGCTCGCCTTCGCGCTGCACGCGGCCCTGATCCGGCTCGGCGCGCCCCTCCTTCCCGCCGGCCTCGCGCTCTCCCTCGCCGCGGGGCTGCTCCTCGCGGGCGCCACGTACGCGCTCCTGCGAGGGCTCGGCGTCGCGCCGCTCCTCGCCGCCGCCTTCGCCGCGCTCGCGCTCGGCGGGTTCGCGGGCCAGGACGCCCTCGCGGCGGTGCGGGGGGATCTCCTCGCGGTCGCGCTGGAGGTGGTCGGGCTCGCGATCATCGTCCGGGGAAGGAAGCGCGGCGCGGTCCTCCTCGCCGCCGCCGCGTTCACGCTCGCCTTCGCGACCAAGCCGACCGCGCTCACCGCGCCCGCCGCCGCCGCGGTCGCGCTCGCGCTCCGCGGCCGCAGGCGGGCGGCGATCGCCCTCGTCGTCGCCGTGGGGGCCGGGGCGGCCGCGGTCGTGATCGCCGCCGAGGCGCTCTCGTCGGGCCGCTTCCTCGCGCTCCTCGCCGCGTGCGCCTCGGGCGGCGCGGGGCCGGGGGATCTCGTCCGCAGCCCGCTCCGGCTGGCGCGCCTCCTCGCCTTCGAGGACCGGGCCGGCCTGGCGCTCCTCGCCGCCGCGCTCGTCGCCACCGGGCGGCCGCGCCGCGAGCGCCCGGACCCCCGCCGCGCCGGCGGGGCCGGAGCGGGGACCGACCGCGCCCGCGCGCCCGACGACCCG
>NZ_JALCZA010000135.1 GCF_022690765.1 Anaeromyxobacter oryzisoli
GGCGGGCCGTCGCCCGCCCCTCGCGCCCGAAGTGAATTCGGGCGCTTCACCCCACCCGCCGCCCCGCTCACGCGGGTCGGCCTGAGAGCTCGTCGAATTCTTCGACAAGCTCTCAGCGCCCGCCCTCCGCCTCGCGCGGCTCCTCGGGGGCGGCCTTCACCCGCACCATCCGGACCACCCGCGGCGACGCCTCGACGATCTCGAGCACGGCGCCGTCCGTCCGGAGCCGCGTCCCGCGCTCGGGCACGGCGCCGGCCAGCGCGATGCAGAGCCCGGCCAGGGTGGTGTAGCCGTCGCCCTCCGGCAGCTCGAGATCGAGCGCGCGGTTCACCTCGCGGATGGGCGCGTCGCCGCGCACCAGCGAGGTGCCGCCCGGCTCGCGCTGGAACAGGGTCACCGCCTGCTCCTGCTCGCCGACGATGTCGCCGACGAGCTCCTCGACGAGATCCTCGAGCGTGAGGAGGCCGGCGACGCCGCCGTGCTCGTCCACGACCACCGCGAGCTGCGTCCGGCGCCGCTGCAGGTCCTTCAGGACGTGGACGGCCCGCGCGCTCTCCGGCACGAACCGGACGGGCCGGACGAGATCCGCGAGCACGACGAGCTCCTTCTCCCACGCCATCGCCGCCAGATCCTTCGCCATCACGTAGCCGACGATGTCGTCGAGCGAGTCGCCGTAGACCGGCATGCGCGCCCGCCCCTCCTCGAGGAGGAGCCGCTTCAGCTCGTCCGGCGTCGCGTCCCGCGGCAGGGCGACGATGCGGCTGCGCGGGAGCATCACCTCCGCGGCGGTCAGGTCGCGGAAGGCGAGGGCGCGCGAGGTGAGCTCCGCGGTGGAGGCGTCGAGCGCGCCGACCTTCTCGGCCTCGTCCACGAGCTGCTCGAGCTCCTCGGCGGAGAGCCTCGCCTCCGTGAAGGTGGTCCGGTCGCCGAAGGGGCGGAGGACGGCGTTCGAGGAGGCGGTGAGGAACCAGACGATCGGGCGGGCGACGTGCGAGAGGGCGAGCAGCGGCTGGCCGACGAGCAGCGCGTAGCGCTCGGAGGAGCGCAGCGCGATCGACTTCGGCACGAGCTCGCCGAGCACGAGCGAGAGGTACGAGACGATCGCGACCACGAGCGCGAGGGCGAGCGGGCCGGCGTGCGGGGCGAGGGGCGGGAGGCGTGCGATCCAGGGCGCGAGCCGGGCCGAGAGCGAGGCGCCGCCGAACGCGGCGGCGGCGGAGCCCACGACCGTGATGCCGATCTGGACCGTGGCGAGGAACCGCTCCGGCCGATCCCGCAGCCGCTTCACCGCGCGGGCGGAGCCGCGCCGCTCCTCGACGAGCTGCTCGAGGCGCGTCCTCCGGAGCGCGATGATCGCGATCTCCGCGCCGGAGAAGACGCCGTTCGCGAGGACGAGGGCGAGGATGACGAGGAGCTCTGTCGCGACTTCCAGGTTGCCACCCCCGGGGGAGCGATGGGTCACGGCGGGGGACTCCCGACCGCACCCTGGAAGATTTACCTCAGGTCCGCGTCGAGCGCCGGAACCATTCGCGGGGCGCACACCTCGGAGGGCGACATGGTCCTGGACAGCACGACGCTCCCCGCCGGCCTCGAGCGCAGCTTCCCGGTCTGGGGCGGCCCGGCCGAGCGCCTGCGCTTCCTCCTGGCCTGGGCGGTCCTCGCGCCCTCGCGTCACAACGCGCAGCCGTGGCTCTTCGAGATCGAGGGGGACGAGCTGCGGATCATCGCCGACGCGACCCGCGCGCTCCCGGCGGTGGATCCCGATGGGCGGGAGCTCGCGATGGGGTGCGGCGCCGCGATCGTGAACCTGCGCGTCGCCGCGGCGCACTTCGGCCACGCAACCTCCGAGGAGGTCGTCCGCGAGCACCGGCGCGACGGGCTCGTGGCCCGGGTCCGGCTCGAGGAGCGGCGGGCGTCGTCGCCCGAGAACGAGGAGCTGTTCCAGGCGATCCCGCGCCGCCGCACGAACCGGCTCCCGCTCGACGGCCGCGAGCCGCCCACGGGGCTCGTCACGCAGCTCCTCCGCGAGGCGCGGCGCGAGGGCGTGTCGCTCCGCCTCGTCGAGGAGCAGCAGCGCCGGCCCGTGGCGGAGCTCGTCGCCGAGGGGGCGCGCCGGCTGTGGGGGAGCCCGCGCTTTCGCTCCGAGTACGCGACGTGGAGCCGCCTCAACCGCACCGGGCGCGCGGACGGGATGCCGGGGTGGGCGAGCGGTCGGAGCGACGCGGCGGCGCTCCTGCAGCCGCTCCTGCTCCGGTTCACGAACCCGGCCCGGGTCGAGGCGGAGCGCGAGCGCTGGCGCGCGCTCGGCACGAGGGCCCTCCTCGTGCTCTCGACGGCGCGCGACGGGAAGGCGGAGTGGGTCGCGGCCGGCGAGGCCCTGGAGCGCGTCCTGCTCCGCGCCACCGCCGCGGGGCTGTCGGCCTCGTACCTGAACGAGCCGATCGAGGTGCCGGAGCTCCGCGCGCGCCTCCGCGATCTCCTCGGCGAGCCCGGCGTGCCCCAGCTCATGCTCCGGCTCGGCCATGGCCTCGTGGTCCGGCCGACGCCGCGCCGCCCCGTGGAGGAGGTGCTCCGGCGCATCGACGTCCGCTACCGCCGACCGGCGCTCCTCGCGCGGTACGATCCCTCGCTCGCGCTCCCGCGGCCGCCGCCGCCGAGGCCCGGCGCCGGGGCGGGGGCGCCGGGGACGCTGCACTGACAGGTGTCAGGTCCAGTGGCGCAGGACGCGAGTGTGGCATGCACCCGTGGCCGTGCCCGTCACCGTCACCGGCTTCTCCGTGACCCGTGAACCGGGTCGCGTGGCCCGTGGCCCGGTCTCCGTGGTCCGTCCGCGTCGTCGGGGCACGGGTCAGGGGCCACGGGAGGCGGGATGCGGGGACGGGGAACGGTCACGGTCACGGTCACGGGGAACGTGTTCGGGTTCGGGTGCTGGTTCGCGTTCGGTCGCGGGCGCGCCACCCTCAGCCCCCTGCGGCCACCAGCCGGAACAGCCGGGTCACCTCGCGCGAACGGACGTCGTGGAGCGGATCGGCGCGGTCCCGCGCGCGGGGGTGAGCGGGGTGCGCCTCGCGGATCGCGGCGACGCGGAGCCCAGCGCGTGCGGCGAGCCGCTCGAGGTGATCCGGCGCGCGGAGCCCGAGCCGCTCCGCGAGATCCGACAGGACGATCCAGGCCTCCCCGCCCGGCGCGAGCCGCGCCGGGATCCCGAGGACGAGCCGCTCGAGGAACGCGCCGCCGGGGTCGTAGACCGCGCGCTCGAGCGGCCCGTGCGCCTCGGCCGGCACCCACGGCGGATTCGAGACGACGAGGTCCACCGGGGCGGTCGCCGGGAAGAGATCCGCCGCGACGACCTCGACGCGGTCCGCGACGCCCAGCCGGCGGGCGTTCTCCCGGGCGCAGGCCACGGCGCGCGGGTCGAGGTCGGTCGCGGTGACCCGGGCGCCGGCGCGCGCGAGGACGACGGCGAGCACGCCGGTGCCGGTGCCGACCTCGAGCACGCGCTTGCCCGCGACGGGCCACTCGGCGGCGGCCCGGGCCACGAGCTCCACGTACTCGCCCCGGATCGGGGCGTAGACGCCGTAATGGGGGTGGATGCACTCGCCGCCCAGCGCGGGGACCGGGACGCCTCGACGCCGCCATTCGTGCGCGCCCACGATCCCGAGGAGATCGCGGAGCGGGAGGAGCGCCGCGCCCTCCGGGGGCGCCCCGAGCGCCTCCTCGCAGGCCACCCGGACGTCGGGAGCGCGGGCGAGCGTGACGGCCCACCCCGCCCCGAGCGGGACGAGCAGCCGCCCGAGCACCTCGCGCTCGCGCCGGACCGCGGCGCGCTCGGCCCGGAACAGCGCCGCCGGGTCCCGCGAGCGGGGCGGCCGGGGCGCGAGGCGGCGCGACATCGCGGCGAGGAGCTGGCGCGCGTTGTGGTAATCGCCGCGGTAGACGAGCGCCTCGCCCCGGCTCGCGCGGGCGACGGCCTCCGCCGCCCGGGTCCGGTCGTCGGCGGCCCCGAGCCGGGAGGGGGGCGGCGCACCCGGCGCCACCCAGGCCGCGGCGTGCTCGCCGGCGCCGTCGCGCCAGGTCAGCGTCGCCGGCGCGGCGTCCGCGAGGGCGGGGCTGGAGAGACCATCGGACGCATCGGACATCACGGCCCCGTGTGGTTGAGCGGCCGGCGCCGGGGCGCCGGGATTAGATCACGACGGATGCCCGAGCAGACCGAACCGCTCCCGGAGCTCCCGAGCCCGGACCTCGCCTTCGTCGAGAACCTCTACTACGCGTGGCTGCGCGATCCCAGCGCGGTGGACGCTCCCTGGCGGACGTACTTCGAGCGGCTGCCGAACGCGCCGGGCGCGGCGCCGCCGCCGGAGGGCTTCGCGCCGCGACGCCCGGACGGCCGCGCGAGGGCCGCCGCGGCCGGCGCCGACGCGGCCTTCCAGGCGAAGGTCGATCGGCTCGTCCAGGCGTACCGCGAGTTCGGCCACCTCCGGGCGAAGCTCGACCCGCTCGGGCTGGTCCGGCCCGCCGAGCCGTTCTCCCTCGCCCAGTTCGGGCTCTCCGGCGCGGACCTCGACCGGCCGACCTCGGATCCGGAGGGGCGCGGCGATCGCACGCTCCGGGACCTCGTCGCCCGCCTCGAGGAGACCTACTGCCGCTCGCTCGGCGTCGAGCTGGCCCACCTCCACGACGAGGACCTGCGCGGCTGGCTCGAGCAGCGGATGGAGCGCAGCCGGAACCGGCTGGCGCTCGCGCCGGAGGTGAAGAAGCTGCTCCTCCGGAAGATCCTCGAGGCGGAGGGGCTCGAGCAGTTCCTGGGGACGCGCTTCCTCGGCGCGAAGCGGTTCAGCGTGGAGGGCGCCGAGGGGCTCCTCCCGCTCCTCGAGTTCCTCGTCGATCGCGCCACCAGCCACGGGGTGCGCAACGTCGTCATCGGGATGGCGCACCGCGGGCGGCTCAACGTGCTCGCGAACATCGTGGGCAAGCCGCTCGAGCAGATCTTCGCCGAGTTCCGCGACACCGCGATCGTCAACGCCGGCGGCGGCGACGTGAAGTACCACCTCGGCTACGCGACCGACCGCGAGACGCCGGACGGCGTGCTGGTCCACCTCTCGCTCTCCTTCAACCCGAGCCACCTCGAGTGGATCGACCCGGTGGTCCAGGGGCGCGTGCGCGCGAAGCAGGATCGCTACCAGGACTTCGACCGGCTTCGCTCGGTGCCGGTGCTGGTGCACGGCGACGCGGCGTTCGCCGGCCAGGGGATCGTCGCCGAGACCCTGAACATGTCGCGCCTCGAGGCCTACGACGTGGGCGGGACGATCCACGTGATCGTGAACAACCAGGTGGGCTTCACCACCTCGCCGCGCGACGCGCGGTCCACCACGTACGCCACCGGGCCGGCGCAGATGCTCCAGATCCCGGTGATCCACGTGAACGGGGAGGACATCGAGGCCGTCGCCCAGGCGGTGCTGCTCGCGGTGGACTTCCGGATGCGCTTCCACCAGGACGTGGTGATCGACCTCTGGGCGTACCGCCGCCACGGCCACAACGAGGGCGACGAGCCGTCGTTCACGCAGCCGGTCATGTACCGCGCCATCGCCCGGAAGCCCACGCTGCGGGCCGAGTACGCGGCCCAGCTCGAGCGGGAGGGCACCGTCACGGGCGCGGAGGTGGACGCGCTCTCGGCGGCCTACCGCAAGCGCCTGGAGGCGGCGTACCAGACCTCGGCGAAGATCGCGGTGCAGCCCGGCGCCGAGCCGATGACGGGGTTCTGGACCCGGTACCGCGGCGGCGCGATCGACCCGGCGGCGGAGCCCGCCACGGCGGTCGAGCTCGACGTGATCCGTCGCGCCGGGGAGGCGCTCACCCAGGTGCCGCAGGGCTTCAACGTGCACCCGAAGCTCCGCAAGGTGCTCGAGGGGCGCGCGGAGATGGGGCGGGGCCAGCGCGGGGTGGACTGGGGCGCGGGCGAGGCGTTCGCCCTCGCCACCCTCGCCCTCGAGGGGACGCGGATCCGGCTCGTCGGCCAGGACGTCCGCCGCGGCACCTTCAGCCACCGCCACGCCGTCCTCTACGACTACCAGTCCGGCGTGCCCTACACGCCGCTCGCCCACCTCGGCGAGCGCCAGGGCACCGTCGAGGTGCGCGACAGCCTCCTCTCCGAGGCGGCCGCCCTCGGCTACGAGTACGGCTACAGCCTGGAGATGCCCGAGGCGCTCACGATGTGGGAGGCGCAGTTCGGCGACTTCGTGAACGCCGCGCAGGTGATCGTGGACCAGTTCCTCTCCTCGGGCGAGGCGAAGTGGAACCGGCTCTCCGGCCTGGTCCTGCTCCTCCCGAACGGCATGGAGGGGCAGGGTCCCGAGCACTCCTCGGCGCGGCTCGAGCGCTTCCTGGAGCTGTCGGTGGACGACAACTGGCGCGTCGTGAACCTCACCACGCCGGCCCAGTACTTCCACGCGCTCCGGCGGCAGGTCCTCTCGCCCTACCGCAAGCCGCTCGTGGTGATGTCCCCCAAGAGCCTGCTCCGGCACCCGCGGGCGGTGTCCCCGGTCGAGGAGCTCGCCCGCGGCCGGTTCCAGCCCGTGATCGCCGACCCCGTGGAGGAGCCGGCGAAGGTCGGGCGGGTGGTCCTGTGCTCGGGCAAGCTCTACTACGAGCTCGTCGCCGCGCGGGAGGCGTCCGCCGCGCGCCACGTGGCGATCGTGCGGGTCGAGGAGCTGTACCCGCTCCACGCCGACGCGATCCGCGAGGCCGTGGCGCGCTTCCGGGCGGGCGCGGAGCTCGTGTGGGCCCAGGAGGAGCCCGCCAACATGGGCGCGTGGGACTACCTGGACCTGCACCTCTCGCCGCGGCTGCCGCGACCGCTCGAGCTCGTCTCGCGGCCGCCCTCCGCGAGCCCCGCCGTCGGCTCGGCGACCCGGCACAAGCTGGAGCAGGAGCAGCTCGTGCGGCAGGCGCTCGGCGAGCCCATGCCGCGCACCCGACGCGTGGAGACGCGCGCCGCAGCCCCGGAGCGCTAGCGAGCCGCCATGTCCATCCAGGTCAAGGTCCCCGCGATCGGCGAGTCCATCACCCAGGCGACGATCGGCGCGTGGCTCAAGAAGGAGGGCGAGCCCGTCCAGCTCGACGAGCCGCTCGTCGAGGTGGAGAGCGAGAAGGCGACGGTGGCCATCCCCGCGCCTGCCGCCGGCGTCCTCCGCCGCGCGCTCCGGGCGACCGGCGACACCGTCGCGATCGGCGAGGTCGTCGCGGAGCTCGACGAGGCCGGCGCGGCCCAGGCCGCGGCCTCTCCCGCCGGCTCGGGGCCGGTGCCCGGCGGCGTCCGTCCGGCGCCGCCGGGGCGCGCCCCCACCGCGCCACCCCCCGCCGGCGCG
>NZ_JALCZA010000136.1 GCF_022690765.1 Anaeromyxobacter oryzisoli
CGCGCCGATCGGCAAGCTGAAGGCCGGGCCGCGGATCGACGCAGCCGCGGTGCTCGCCGAGTGGCCGCGCGATCCCGCCCCGCCGAAGGGCACGCCGGACGAGAAGCTCGAGTACTTCCGCGAGCGCCTCCGCGCCCGCGACGCGTTCCTCGCGAAGCTGCGCGACGCCCTCGTCGCGATCGAGGGCGAGGTCGCCGCGGCGGCCGGCGAGCGCGACCTGCTCGGGAGCGACCTCGAGGCCGAGCGACGGCGCGGGGAGGAGCTCGATCGCCGCCTCGAGGAGGCAGGCCAGGACGCCGCCGCCCAGACCGCGCGGCTCGCGGACCTCCGCCGGCAGCTCGACGAGAGCGACTCGACCCGCCGCTCGCTCTCCGACGTGCTGAGCGAGACGATGCAGCGGCTCGAGGCCGCCGAGCAGGCCTGGTCCGGTCGCGTCGCGGCCGCCGAGGAGGCGCGCGCGCGGCTCGAGGCCGAGCTGGCCGAGGCGCTGGAGGACCACGGCCGCGCCGTGGCCGCCCTCGAGGCCGACCGCGCGGACGAGCGCGCCCGCGCGGAGGCCGCGCGCGCCGAGGCGGACCGGGAACGCGCGGAGGCCCTCTCGCGCGCCGAGGCGGAGCGGGACGCGGACCGCGCCGACGCGGCGGCCGCGCTCGACGCGGCCGAGCGGCGAGTCGCCGACGCGCAGGAGCGGATCGCGACCGTCGAGGGCGAGCGCGACGCGCTCGCCGCGGAGCGGGCCCGGCTCGAGGGCGAGGTGGCCGGGCGCGAGGCCGAGCTCGCGGAGCGCGAGGCCGCCGCCGCGGAGGCGAGGGGCGGCGCGGAGGAGCGCGAGGAGGCGCTCCGCGCGCAGCTCGAGGAGGCCGACGGCCGGGCTCAGGCCGCGCAGGGAGAGCTCGCCGACGCGCGCGAGCGGATCGCGTCGCTCGAGGCGGAGCTCCGCAAGGCGACCGAGGGGCGCGCCCAGGCCGACCAGCAGCTCGGCCAGGCCCGGGCCGAGGCGCGGGCGTACGACGAGAAGGCGGTGGCGGTCGAGCACGCGTTCCAGGCCAAGGCGGCCGAGCTCGCCGCGGCGGAGCAGCGGATCGCGGACCTCGGGGCGGCGCTGGCCGAGGGGCGCGCCAGCGCCGAGGGCACCCGGGGCGAGCTCTCCCGCCTCGAGGCGGCGCGCGCCGAGACGGAGCGTCGGGCCGCGCAGGCGATCGCGGAGCGCGACCAGGTCGCGCGCGAGGCGGAGGCGGCGCGGCGCGAGCTCGAGGCGGAGCGGGACCGCACCCGCCGCCTCGAGGGGGAGGTGCAGCGCCTCGCCAAGCTCGAGCCGGTCGCGGAGGAGGCGGGGCGGCTCCGGAAGGAGGTCGGGTCGCTGCGCGAGCAGGTGGCCTCGCTGAAGGACCTCCTCCAGCAGCGGACGGCGGCGGCCGAGACGGCGTCCCGGGCGGTGCAGGGGGCCGCCGCGGAGCGCGCTCGCGCCGAGGAGCGGCTCGCGGTCGAGGCGGGGAAGCTCCAGGGCTCCGCGGCCCGGCTCGAGTCGGAGCTCGGCGCCGCGCGCCGCCGCGTGGCCGAGGTCGAGGCGGAGCGGAACGCCCGCAGCGCGGAGGTCGAGCGCGCGCGGGCGGAGCTCGAGAAGGCCCGCGCCGAGCTCCACCGCGCGAGCGAGGACACCGAGCGACGCCGCCGGGCGCTCGCCGCCGAGTCGGGCGAGGGGGAGAAGCGGCACGCCGCGGAGGTGGAGCGGCTCCGGGCCGCGCTCGTCGAGCTCGAGAAGCACCTCGAGGCGCGAGCCCGGTCCGAGCTCTCGGCGCGCAAGCGCGTGCAGGAGCTCGAGGCCGCGGCGGCGTCGCGCCCGCCGCCCGTCCCCGCCGCGGCTCCGGCGGACACCGCCCGGCTGAAGGCCCAGCTCGAGAAGGTCGCGGAGGAGCTCGAGGACCTGAAGGGGGAGAACGAGTTCCTGAACGGCGAGGTGGCGCGCTACCTCCAGAAGAACAAGGCCCTCGCCGCCGAGGTCGCGTCGCTCAAGGAGACGTGAGGGAGGCGGGCCTCCGACCGACGCGGTACAGCGTGAGCGCCATGATCGCGAAGCAGAGCACGCCGAGCAGGTCGTAGCCGCCGGCGCCGAGGAGCTCCCTCAGCGGCGCCGCCTGGTGGTGCCGCTCGATGAACGCCTTCCACCGCTCGGGCATCGACAGGAACGCCACGATCACGCCGGTGATCGCGCCGCCCGCGACGAGGCCCGTCGCGAAGAGGCTGCCGGAGCCGAGCTCCGACTCCTGCGCCCGCTCGCCCTTCCGCGTCGCGACCCAGTCCACGATCCCCTTCACCGCGCCGCCCACGAAGATCGGGAGCGTGGTCGAGAGGGGCAGGTAGAGCCCGACCGCGAACGAGAGCGACTTCACCGCGCACAGCTCCATCGTCACCGCGATGAACACGCCGACCAGGACGAAGTGCCAGTCGAGGTTCAGGGAGAGGAGCCCCTTGATGAGCGTCGCCATGAGCGTGCCCTGGGGCGCGGGGAACTTGGCGGTGCCGATGCCGTAGACCTGGTTGATCACCGAGATGGTGAGGCCGATCACGACGGCCGACGCGACGGCCCCGACGAAGAGCGCGATCTGCTGGGCCCGCGGCGTCGCGCCGACGAGGTAGCCGGTCTTGAGGTCCTGGCTCGTGGCGCCGGCGTTCGCGGCGGCGATGCAGACCATCCCGCCCACCACCAGCGCGAGCGGCTCGTAGGCGCGGCCGGTCCAGCCCACCCCCACGAAGACCATCGCCGTCGCCATGAGGGTCGCGATGGTCATCCCGGAGATCGGGTTCGAGGACGACCCGATGATGCCGACGACGCGGGACGACACCGTCACGAAGACGAAGCCGAAGGCGATGACGAGGATCGCGACGAGGAACTTCTGGAGGACGGTGTGGCCGGGGATCTGCGGGAGGACCACCAGCAGCGCGACGAGGCCGATCGACCCGAGGACGACGGTCTTGAAGGAGAGGTCACGCTCGGTGCGCGCGGTCGCTGCCGCCGCCTGCCGGTCGGAGAGCGAGCGGATCGAGTCGCGGAGCGAGGTCCAGATCGTGGGGAAGGTCTTGAGGAGGGTGATGAAGCCGCCCGCCGCCACGGCGCCGGCACCGATCTGCCGGACGTACGCGAAGTACACCGCGCCGGGGAGGTCCCGCAGCGTGTGGGCCGCGGCGTCGTAGCCGAACCGCCCCCCCGCGGGATCGTAGCCCACCTTCACGAGCTGCGCGGCGATGGTGTCCGCCGGCACGAGCACGGCGAGGAGCGGGATCAGGCCGAGCCAGGCGAGGACCCCGCCGGCGACGAGCACCCCGCCGATCCGGGGGCCGATGATGTAGCCGACGCCGAGGTACTCCGGCGTCACGTCGCCGTTCACCGTCGCCGACGGGAGCCACCGGTTGCGCTGGCCGGAGACCCAGGTCGGCGTCTCGGCGATCACGCCCATCAGCTTCTGGAGGATCGCGTAGACGAACCCGAACCCGAGCCCTTGGTACGCGGTCCGGGCGAAGTCGCCGCCCCGCTCGCCGGCGATGAGGACGGACGCGCAGGCGGTGCCCTCGGGGTAGAGGAGGGTCCCGTGCTCCTTCACGATGAGCGACCGCCGGAGCGGGATCATCATGAGGACGCCCAGGATGCCGCCCACGAGCGCCAGCGTGAAGAGCGTCCCGTACCCGAAGTACCCGGCCCCGATCGAGCTGCGCGTCGCGGGATCGACCGAGAGGAACAGGAACCCGGGGAGCGTGAAGACGACGCCGGCGGCGATCGACTCGCCGGCCGAGCCGGTGGTCTGGATGATGTTGTTCTCGAGGATCGAGGTCCCGAGGAACTTCCGCCCGAGGCTGATCGCGACCACGGCGATGGGGATCGACGCCGAGACCGTCAGCCCGGCGCGGAGCGCCAGGTACACCGTCGAGGCCCCGAAGACGATCCCGAACACCGCCCCGGTGAGGAGCGCCTTCGGCGTCAGCTCCGGCAGCGCCGTCTGGGACGGCACGTACGGCTGGAACTCCTTCGAGGCGGGGCTCTCGCCCTTCGCTGCCAGGCTCTCGGCCATGCGGTCCCTCGCGGCGGCGATCCGTGCCGCGGCAGGAAACCACCATTCCCACGCGATGTCGATGGGCAGCCCGGCTCACCCGCGGTGCGCGCCCGCGGGCGCCGACCTCTCCGAGGGACGCGCTTCAGGCGCCCGGCGCGGGCGCCGGCGGCGCGGCGGCCTGCCCGCGCGGCCGGGAGAGGAGCCAGCCGGCGGCGCCCGCCACCGCGGCGGCCGCGACCCACCGCAGGCTGCCGGGCGAGAGCACGAAGCCGAACACCAGCATCGCGAGCGCCACGGCGACGTGGACGCCGGCCGCCACGAGGGCGCCGGCCCGCGGCCGGTCGAGCGCGCCGGGCGCGAGGGCCACCTTGAACAGCCCGGCGGCGGTGAGCGCGGCGAAGAAGATCAGGATCGCGCCGAGGTTCTCGAGGATCGCGCGGAGCGGGTGGGTGAACAGGATCGCGAGCGCGAGCGCGCCCTGCAGCACGATGGCCGCGGCCGGCGGCTTCCCGTCCGGGCACCGGAGCGCCGCCGGCAGGTAGCCGTCCTTCGCCATCGCGGCGGTGACGCGCGGCCCGATGAACGTCATGGCGCTCATCGCCGAGGCGAAGACCAGCACGGTGACGAGCGACATCACCGCGCCGGAGCCGGGCCCGAGCAGGCGCGCCACCACCGCGTGCCCGAGCGTCACCCGGTCGGTGTCGTAGCGGAACACCACCGCCGCGTCGGCGGGGGTGAGGTTCGCGACGAAGATGAAGTTCACGACGAGGTAGAGCGCGGCGACGAGGAGGCAGCCGACCATCATCGCGCGCGGCACGGTGCGCTCGGGCGCGTCGAACTCCTCCGCCGCGTACACGGCGGCGTTCCATCCGCTGAAGGCGAACGCGATGTAGAAGAGGCCCGAGGCGAACGCCGCGAGCGGGAAGCCCGCGCCGGCCGCCCCGGCGTGCCAGGTCGGCCAGCTCCGCTGGCCGTAGAGGAGCCCCACCGCGACGAAGCCGGCGAGGAGCAGCGCCTTCACCAGGACCAGCCCGTTCTGCACCCGCGCGCTGGTCCGGAGGCCGACGGCGTGGAAGGCGGTGAGGAGGACGATCAGCGCGGCGCCCGCGAGCTGGGCGGCGCTCACCGGGACGTGGCCGTGGCCGACGGGCACGAGCCAGCCGCGATCGAGGACGGGGAAGACGGTGCGCGCGAACTCGCCGGCGGCGAGCGCGTCGGCGGCGATCGGCGCCGAGAAGCCGACGAGGAGCGAGGCCCAGCCCGCCACGAAGCCGAGCGACGGGTGGATGAGCTCGGAGAGGTACCGGTACTCGCCCCCGGAGCGCGGGACGAGGCGCGCCACCTCGGCGTAGGCCCGGGCGCCGGCCAGGGCGAGGAGCGCGCCGATCGCCCACGCGAGCAGGATGGGGCCGGGCGACAGGCTCTGGGCCATGAAGCCGGTGGAGAGGAAGACCCCCGCCCCGATCATGTTGGCGGCGACCAGGCCGACGCCAGGCCAGAGGGTGAGCTTTCCGGCAGATCGCGCGTTCATCGGGCGCATGGTACATGAGACCGCCATGCGCACGCTCCCCCACCTCGCGGCGGTCCTCGCCGTCTCCCTCCCCCTCGCCGCGCTCGCGAGCGGTGGGCAGCCGCCCGCCGCGCCGGCCGGCGGAGCGCCGTGCGCGCCGGTGAAGCCGTGCGAGGTGCCGGCGGAGAGCGCGCCGGCGGCGGCGGAGGCGCCGGCCGAGTTCGGCGCCGAGGCGAAGCTCCTCTACGCGGTGGTGTCGTGCAGCGGCGCGCCGCTCCCGCGCGGCGTGGACGCGAAGGTCGTCGCGGCGTTCTGCGCCAAGCAGCGACCGCAGATCCAGGCCTACCGCAAGGGCTACCTGCCCAAGGCGTCCGCCTTCCTCGCGGGGCTCCGCCCGGCTGGGCTCCCCACCACGGTGGTCTACCCGTTCGGCGGCGGCGACCTCCTCTCCGCGCTCACCACCTACCCCGAGGCACGGAACGTCACCACGCTCTCGCTCGAGCACGCCGGCGACCCACGCCGCCTCGCGGCGGTGAAGAGCGCGAAGACGCTCGCCGAGTCGCTCGAGGTGATCCGGCAGACCTCCGCCGGCCTCCTCACGCAGAACGACTCGAAGACCGAGAACCTCATGAAGGGGCAGCGCGGCGAGATCCCCGGCCAGCTCGCCTTCTTCCTGACGGCGCTCGCGGTGCACGGGTACGAGCCGGTGAGCCTCCGCTTCTTCCGGGTGGAGCCGGACGGCACGCTCCACTACCTGACGCCGTCGGACATCGCCGCCTCCGAGAAGGAGACCGCGCGCCTCCTCCGCGGCCAGTGGGTCTCCCCGGACTTCTCGCCGGCGTTCTCGAACTCGGAGCTCGTGTTCGTGAAGCGGGGCGAGGATCCGAAGCTCCACGCGCGCGTCCACCGCCACATCGCCGCCGACCTCTCCGACGGCGCGCTCGCGAAGAACCCGGGGATCCTGAAGCACCTCGCCGCGAAGGGGCGCTTCGTCGCGATGACCAAGGCGGCGAGCTACCTGCTCTGGCGCGCGGACTTCTCCGGCGTCCGGAACGTGCTCCTCGACCGGATGGTCTTCATGATCTCCGACTCGACCGGGATGCCGCCGGGGTTCGCGCGGAAGGCGGGCTTCGTCCAGGACACCTACGGCACCTTCGCGAAGAGCTACCTCCCCGCCTCCACCGCGGTGAACGCCGACTTCGTGAAGCTCTGGTCGTCGCAGCCGCGGCGGGTGCTGCCGGTCCGCTACGGCTACCTCGACGGCGAGCACCACTACCACCTGCTCGTCACGCGCAAGCCGTAGGCGAAGCGCCTGGCGAGCCATGATCGCCGCCGGCCGGAGCACGATCGCCGCCGCCCTCGCCCTCGCGGTCCTCGCCTGCGCCGGCCAGGCGCCCACCGCGGCGCTGCCGGGCGAGGCGTTCACGCCGCCCGTGCCGCTCGTCCCGCCGGCGCCGCCGGAGGGGCCCCTCGCGGCGGCGCCCCTGCCGCCCCCGCCACCGTCGCCGCCGCCCGAGCCG
>NZ_JALCZA010000137.1 GCF_022690765.1 Anaeromyxobacter oryzisoli
GGTGACCGGCGGCCGTGCCGGCGTGGCCCGGCCGTGCCCTCGCCCGCGCGCGCCCGATCCGGCGCCCCGCGCGCCGCGCCGGGTCGAGTTACGTTCTCGGGCGTGCTCGAGCCGACGAGAGCGGGCGAGTCGCTCGCCCCGGAGGTGGTGATCGGGGTCCCGGCCGAGCCGGACCGGCTCGCGGCGAGCGAGGCAGCCGTCGCGCTCCAGCGAGCGCTGCGCGACGCCTTCCCCGGGAAGACCGGGCTCTCGCTCCTGCTCACCGGCGATCCGCGCGGCGCGGCCGCGCCGGGCGAGGGGGTCCCCCCCGCGGGCGAGAACGGCGGTCCGCCCGCGATCTACACCGGCGGCGGCGGCCCCGCGGCGGCGCTCCCGGCCCTGCTCGAGGTGGCGGTCTCGCTGGGCGCGCCCGGGAGCGCGCTCCTCGAGCCCATGCCGCGGCCGGCCGACCCGCATTGGCTGAACACGCTCCTCTCCCCTATCCTCACCGGCGGCTTCGATCTCGTCGCGCCCGCCTACACCCGCGGCCGGTACGACGGCGTGCTCGTGACCGGCGTCGTCTACCCGCTCACGCGCGCCCTGTTCGGCCAGCGCCTGCGCCAGCCCCTCGCGGCCGAGATCGTCGTCTCGCGACGGTTCGCCGAGCGGCTGCTCCGGGAAGAGGAGTGGCGCGCCGACGCGTCTCACGGCGGCGCGGATCTCTGGGTCATCTCGCTAGCCGCCGGGCGCGAGCACGGGCTGGCCCAGGCGTTCATCGGGCCGCGCGGGCGCGCGCGAGCGCAGCCCGGCGACGTCTCCCTGATGATCTCGACCGTGCTCGGCACCGTGTTCCAGCAGATGGAGCTCCAGGCGGCACGCTGGCAGCGGATCCGCGGCTCGCTCCCGATCCCGACGGTGGGCGACGACCGCCCGCCCGACGATCCCGGCGCCCCGCCCGCGCGCGGCCCCCTCGTCTCCGCGTTCGCCCTCGGCTGGAACGACCTGCAGCCGCTCTGGAAGGTCGTGCTGCCGCCCCAGACCCTCCTCGCGCTGCAGCGGATCCCGCGCGAGCCGCCCGAGGCGTTCCGGATGCCCGACGCGATCTGGGCGCGCGTCGTGTACGACTTCGCCGTCGGCTGGCACGCGCGGGTGATGGATCGCACGCAGCTCCTCCAGTCGCTCACGCCGCTCTACCTGGGCTGGGCCGCGAGCTACGTGAACGAGGTGGCGCCGCTCGCCCGCGCCGAGGTCGACGCCCGGGTGGAGCGGCTCTGCGCGGCGTTCGAGGCCGAGAAGCCGTACCTCATCTCGCGCTGGCGGTGGCCGGATCGGTTCAGTCCCTGACCGGAGGACGTCATGTGGCAACGGGTCCAGGCGGTGCTGTCGGAGGCGTTCGATCGGCTCGGCGCGGTGCTGGTCGCGGACCTGCCCGGCGTCGTGGCCATGGTGCTCGTGCTCGCCGGCGCGCTCGCCGGGGCCTTCCTGGTGCGCTGGCTCCTGCGCCGCGTGCTGGCGCGCGTCGGCTTCGACCGGCGCGCGCGGGAGTGGGGGCTGACCACCGGACGCGGCCTCGAGCCGCACCACGAGCCGTCGTGGATCGTCGCGCGCGGCGCGTTCTGGCTCGTGATCCTGGTCGGCCTCGCCCTCGCCCTGGACGTGCTCGGCGCGAGCACCACGACCGCGGTCGGGCTGTCGCTCCTGGCGTTCCTCCCGCGGCTCGTCATGGGGGCGATCATCCTGCTGGTGGGCACGGGCGCCGCGCGCTTCCTGGAGCGGAGCGTCCTCATCGCGGCCGTGAACCAGCAGATCCAGCAGGCGCGCCCCCTGTCGCTCGCCGTGAAGTGGCTCGTGCTCGTCCTCGCGGCCGCCATGGCGCTCGAGCACGTGGGCGTGGGGGGCGGGCTCGCCACCATCGCGTTCGCCATCCTCCTGGGCGGGGTCGTCCTCGCCGCCGCGCTCGCCGTCGGCCTCGGAGGGCGCGACGCGGTGGCCCGCGCGCTCGACCGCCGCCTCCCCACCGACGGGCCCGGCGCCGCCGCCGAGGAGCGCCGCGACGCCGGACGGATCCAGCACCTGTAACCCGGGGGCGGCATGCGCGATCGCCGCAGCGGCGTCCTCCTCCACCCGACGTCCCTCCCCGGCCCGCACGGCGCCGGCGATCTCGGCGCCGGCGCCCACCGGTTCGCGGGCTGGCTCGCGGAGGCCGGCCAGCGGCTCTGGCAGATCCTGCCCCTCTCGCCGACGGGCTTCGGCGACTCGCCGTACCAGGCGCTGTCCTCGTTCGCCGGCAACCCGCTCCTCGTGTCGCTCGAGGTGCTCCGGAACGAGGGCTGGCTCGACGACCGCGATCTCTCGGGCGCGCCGGCGGGGGATCCCGAGCGCGCCGAGCTCCACGCGGCGCTCGCGTGGAAGCGCCGCCGCCTGGCGCGCGCCGCGCGGCGGTTCGCGGAGGGCGCCTCGCGCGAGCAGGCGGCGGAGCTCGAGGACTTCCGCGCCCGCGAGGCGGAGTGGCTCGAGGACTGGGCGCTCTTCGCGGTCCTCAAGGACGTCCACGGCGGCGTCCCGTGGATCCGCTGGCCCGCCCCCCTCGCGCGGCGGGATCCCGCGGCGCTGGACGCGGCCCGCGCGCGGCACGCGGCGGAGGTCTTCGCCGAGGTCTTCGCGCAGCACGCGTTCTTCCGCCAGTGGGGGGCGCTCCGCGCCCGCTGCCGCGCCCTCGGCATCGCGCTCCTCGGCGACCTCCCCATCTACGTCGCGCACGACTCCGCCGACGTCTGGGCGCGCCGCGACCTGTTCCGCCTCGACGCCGGCGGGGAGCCGCTCGTCGTCGCCGGCGTCCCGCCGGACTACTTCAGCGCCACCGGCCAGCGCTGGGGGAACCCGCTCTACGACTGGGACGCGGTCGCGCGCGACGGGTGGCGGTTCTGGATCGCGCGGGTGCGGGCGACGCTGGCGCTGGTGGATCGGATCCGGCTCGACCACTTCCGGGGGTTCGAGGCGTCCTGGGAGATCCCGGCGGCCGCGGCCACCGCCGAGCAGGGCCAGTGGCTGCCCGGGCCCGGCGCCGCCCTGTTCGAGGCCCTGCAGCGCGCGCTCGGGGAGCTCCCGTTCGTCGCGGAGAACCTCGGCGTCATCACGCCGGAGGTGGAGGCGCTGCGGCGCCGCCTCGGCCTGCCCGGGATGGCCATCCTCCAGTTCGCGTTCGGGAACGACCCGCAGGCGCCGGCGTTCCGGCCGCACAACCACGCGCGCGACCTCGTCGTCTACACGGGGACCCACGACAACGACACCGCGCTCGGCTGGTGGGAGGGCGGCCCGGAGGGGAGCGTGCGCACCGCGGCCGACGTCGCGCGGGAGAAGTCCTTCGCGCGCGAGTACCTCGCGACGGACGGGCGCGAGATGAACTGGACCCTGATCCGCACGGCGTTCGCGTCCGTGGCGGACGCCGCGGTCGTCCCGCTCCAGGACGTGCTCGGGCTCGGCTCCGCCGGGCGGATGAACCGGCCCGCGACGACCGGGGGTGACAACTGGCGCTGGCGCGTGCGCGAGGAGGCGCTCACCCCGGCGCTCGCGGCCCGCCTGGCCCGCCTCGCCGTCCTCTACGGGCGGTAGGCAACCGACCGACATCGGCGCCTTCTCCCCTTCGGTGACGCCACGCGCCGGGGCCCGCTCGACGGCGGCAGTACGTCACTGGCGGCCGCGCGCGCGGAATGCTAGCAAGAGGCTTCCATTGGGCGTGTTGCCATGGCCGATCCGGGGGGACGACCAGCACGAGCAGCGCCGGCGTCCGTCGAGGACGTCGTGGATCCGCACGCGCTCCGCGCCGCGTACGAGGAGGAGCGGCGGCTCCGCGAGGCGGCGGAGCGCTACTCCGAGGCGCTCGCCGCGAAGGCGCTCCAGGTCGCCCGCGTCGAGGCGGTGCTCCGTCAGCAGATCGCCGTGGCCCGGGAGCACGCCGCGCTGCACGTGAAGGCGCGCCGCGCCGCCGAGGAGGCCGCCGCCGCGGCGACGCGCAGCGCGGCGGAGCTCGACGCGGTGCTCGCCGCGATCCCCGCGGGGATCGCGGTGTTCGACTCCGAGCTCCGGATCCTGCGCGCGAACGTCGCGGCCCGGGAGGTCGTCGGGATCCCCGATCCGGGGCGCGACACCACCGCCTCCGAGCGGATCCAGGCGCTCGGGCTGCTCGGCGCCGACGGGCGGCCGCTTCCGCGGGAGGACTGCCCGGTCGTGCGCGCGCTCCGCGGCGAGACCGTCGCCGCCGAGACGTACGCGCGGACCCCCGCGACGCCCGGCGGTCGGCCGCGCTGGGTGACGATGAGCGCCGCGCCGGTCGTCGAGCCGTCGGGCGGCGGCTCCGACGTCGTCGCGGCCGTCTTCGACGTGACCCGCGAGCACGAGCTCCTCGAGATGCGCGAGGACCTCCTCCGGATGGTCTCCCACGACCTCCGCACGCCGCTCCAGGCGGTGCTCACCCACGCGCACCTGATCCGGCGCGCCGCCGACGTCCCCCCGGCCGTCGCGGAGCGCGCCGAGGCCATCGTCCGCACGAGCGAGCGGATGGGCAGGATGCTCCAGGATCTCTCGGAGATGGTCCTGCTCGAGTCCGGTCACCTCACCCTCTCCCGGGTGCCGCTCGACGTGCCCGCCTTCCTGCGCGAGGTGCTCGAGCGGCTCTCGGCGCCGCTCCCGCCCGATCGGATCCGGCTCCGGGCGGCGGGCGACGCCCCGCCGGTGCTCGCGGATCCCGCCCGCCTCGAGCGCGTCGTGGTGAACCTGCTCTCGAACGCGCTCAAGTACTCGCCGGCCGGGGCCCCGGTGGAGGTCTCCGTCGTCGCCGCGTCCGGCGACGCGGTGGAGATCGAGGTCGCCGACCAGGGGGTGGGCATCCCGCAGGAGATCCTCCCCCGGATCTTCGACCGCTTCTACCGCGTGTCGGACGGCCGCCGCCAGCCGGAGGGGCTCGGGCTCGGGCTGTACATCGCCCGGCTCCTGGTGGACGCGCACGGCGGGCGGATCGCGGTGGACTCGGCGCCAGGGCGCGGCAGCCGCTTCGTGGTGCGCCTGCCGGCGGCGGCCCCGGCGCCCTGACGGCCCGTTCGCGCCGTTCGCGTCGATCGCGCCGTTCGCGTCGATCGCGCCGTTCGCGCCGTTCGCGCCGTTCGCGTCGATCGCGCCGGACGGAGCTACGGCCTCCGGAGCTCGAACCAGTAGAAGCCGTAGGGGCCGAGGGTGAGGAAGTAGGGCAGCTTCCCGATCCGCGGGAACTCGGTGTACCCGAGCATCTCGATCGGCGAGGCGCCCTCGAACTGCGACAGGTCCAGCTCGGCCGGCTGCGCGAAGCGCGAGACGTTGGCGACGCACAGGAGCACGTCCTCGTCGTAGCGGCGCACGTACGCGAGCACCTTCCGGTTGGCGACGGGCAGGAACTCCATCGTCCCCCGCCCGAACGCCTTGAAGAGCTTGCGGAGCGCGATGGTGTTCCGCATCCAGTGGAGCAGCGAGGAGGAGTCCCGGAGCTCCGCCTCGACGTTCACCGCCTGGTAGCCGTAGACCGGATCCGAGATCGGCGCCGCGTAGAGCCGCGCGGGGTCGGCCTGCGAGAACCCGGCGTTCCGGTCCGGGCTCCACTGCATCGGGGTGCGCACCCCGTCCCGGTCCTTCAGGTAGATGTTGTCGCCCATGCCGATCTCGTCGCCGTAGTAGACGACGGGCGTGCCGGGGAACGAGAACAGCAGCGAGTTGAGCAGCTCCATGCGCCGGCGGCTGTTCTCCATCAGCGGCGCGAGGCGGCGGCGGATCCCGACGTTGAGCTTCATCCGCGGATCCTGGCTGTACGCGAGGTACATGTAGTCGCGCTCGTCGGCGGTCACCATCTCGAGCGTCAGCTCGTCGTGGTTCCGGAGGAAGAGCGCCCACTGGCAGTTGTCGGGGATCGGCGGCGTCCGCCGCATGACCTCGATGACGGGCTCCACGTCCTCGAGCCGCAGCGCCATGAAGATCCGCGGCATGAGCGGGAAGTGGTACGCCATGTGGCACTCGTCGCCCTCGCCGAAGTACGGCCGCACGTCGGCCGGCCACTGGTTCGCCTCCGCGAGGAGCATCCGCCCCGGGAAGTTCGCGTCCACGTACGCGCGGATCTTCCGGATGACGGCGTGCGTCTCGGCGAGGTTCTCGCAGCTCGTCCCGTCGCGCTCCACGAGGTAGGGCACCGCGTCGAGCCGGAAGCCGTCCACGCCCAGCTCCGCCCAGAAGCGGAGCGTGTCGAGGACCTCGCGCAGCACCGCCGGGCTGTCGAAGTTGAGGTCCGGCTGGTGCGCGAAGAACCGGTGCCAGTAGTACTGCTTCGCCTCGGGGTCGTAGGCCCAGTTCGACTTCTCGGTGTCGGTGAAGATGATCCGGGCCTCCCGGTAGCGCTGGTCGGTGTCGCTCCAGACGTAGAACTCGCGCTCGGGCGAGCCGCGCGGCGCCCGGCGCGCCCGCTGGAACCACGGGTGTTGGTCGGAGGTGTGGTTCACCACCAGCTCGACCACGACCTTGATGCTGCGGGCGTGCGCGGCGGCCACGAGCTCCCGGAGGTCCTCGACCGTCCCGTAGTCGGGGTGGACGCCCTTGTAGTCCGCGATGTCGTAGCCGTCGTCCCGGAGCGGGGACGGGAAGAAGGGCAGGAGCCACAGGCACGAGACGCCGAGCTCCTGGAGGTAGTCGAGCTTCTCGACGATCCCGCGCAGGTCGCCGATGCCGTCGCCGTTCGAGTCGCAGAACGCCTTCACGTGCGTCTCGTAGATGACCGCGTCCTTGAACCAGAGCGGGTCGACCGCACGCCTGCGGGAAGGGATGGCCATGGATCCGGGTCGCGCCGGGTGCGCTCCTCCGGCGGTGAGTTAAGCCGCGGCCGCCGCCCGCGCCGGCCCGCGCGCGCGGCCCGTGCGGCGCGCCCCGCTTTCGGTCGCCCGCCCGGCCGCAGCGGCCCC
>NZ_JALCZA010000138.1 GCF_022690765.1 Anaeromyxobacter oryzisoli
GGCCCCCGGCGGCCGCGCCGACGCGCCCGCCGCCTCCGGCGCCGCGCCCGCCGAGCCCGCCCGCGACGGCTCCGGCCCATGACGAGTCGGCCCCCGCCCGCGGCGTGATCCACGTGGTCCAGCGCGGCGAGACGCTCTGGCGGATCGCCCGCGCGTACGGGATCGACCTGCGCGAGCTCATGGAGACGAACGGGATCGCCGACCCGCGCGCGGTCGCGGCGGGCGCCGAGCTCTTCGTCCCCGGCGCGTCGCGCGTCGTGGCGGTGCCGCTGGCGGGCGATCCGGCGGCCGCCGCCCCGCCCTCTTCCGCCTCTTCGGCCTCCGCCTCCCCCCCTGCGCCCTCGCCGGAGCGCGCCGAGCACCACGAGCCGCCGCGGGACGCGCCGCCGCCCCCGGAGCCCGCCCGCGCCGAGGCGTCGCCGCGGAACGCGCCCCCGCTCGCGTGGCCGCTGCGCGGCGTCCTGTACGGCCGGTTCGGCGTCCGCGCCGGGCAGCGCCACGACGGCATCGACATCGCCGCGCCGGAGGGGACCGAGGTCGACGCCGCTGCCGACGGCACGGTGATCTACGCCGGCGCGCAGGCGGGGTACGGCGACATCGTGATCCTGCGCCACGACGACGGCCTCCTCACGCTGTACGCGCACGCCTCGGCCGTGCTCGTGCGCGAGGGCGACCACGTCCGCCGCGGCGAGCCCGTCGCCCGCGTGGGCCAGACCGGCCGGACGACCGGGCCACACCTCCACTTCGAGGTGCGCGAGGGCAGCCGCCCGCGGAACCCGCTGCTGTTCCTGCCGTGATGGAAGCCGCGCCCGTGCTAAGGTGGGCGGGCCATGATGGATGCCGTCCGCGCCCGGATCCGCGACGTCCCCGACTTCCCGCAGAAGGGGATCGTCTTCAAGGACATCACCCCTGCCCTCTCCGACCCCGCGACGTTCCGCGAGGTAATCGACGCGTTCGTCGCGCGCTGGAAGGGCGAGCGGATCCACAAGGTCGTCGGGATCGAGTCGCGCGGCTTCCTGTTCGCGGCGCCGCTCGCGTACGCGCTCGGCGCCGGGCTCACGGTGGCGCGCAAGCCGGGCAAGCTCCCGTGGCAGACGATCCGCGAGGCGTACGCGCTCGAGTACGGCGAGAACGCCCTCGAGCTCCACGTGGACGCGGTGGGGCCGGGCGAGCGGGTCCTGGTCGTGGACGACGTGCTCGCGACGGGCGGCACCGCGGGCGCGGTGGGCCGCCTCGTGGCGCGCCAGGGCGCCGAGCTCGTGTCCTTCTCGTTCCTGGTCGAGCTCTCGTTCCTGCACGGCGCTCGGCGGCTCGGGGCGGACAAGGTTCACTCGCTGATTAGTTATTGACGGGGGCTGCGCCACCGCCTGCGTGCCGAGGTCGCACGCCGGTCCCCGTGATCCGTGACCGTCACCGTCACCGGGTCGCGTGGCCCGTGGCCCGTTCCCGTGGTCCGACGCCGTCGGATCACGGGCCACGGGCCAGGGGACACGGGAGGCGGGAGGCGGGCACGGGAAACGGTCACGGGAAACGGTCACGGGTACGGGCACGGTGACGGGTACGGGGTACACCGGTGGCCCCGCTTCCCACGCCGATGGACTCACGATCAGTGACGCCGGACGCAGCCCGCCGGTCGTGCCCCCCGAGGGCGCTGCGGTTATGATCGCGAGGTGCCCGAGTCTCACCCCGCCCCGCTTCGCTCGCTCAAGTTCCTCGGCACCGCCGGTGCCCGCTTCGCGGTCTCGACGCAGATCCGGCACTCGGGCGGGGTGGTCTGGCGCCTCGGCGATTTCACGATCTGGGTCGATCCCGGGCCGGGCGCCCTGGTGCGCGCGCTCTCGTCGCGCCCGAAGATCGACCCCTCGCGCGTGGACGCGCTCGTGGTCACGCACCGCCACCTCGACCACTCGGGCGACGCGACCGCGGTCGTGGAGGCGATGACCCGCGGCGGGTTCGCGCGGCGCGGCACGCTCCTCGCCCCGCGCGACGCCCTCGAGGAGGAGCCGGTCGTGTTCCGGTACGCCCAGAAGTTCGTGGACCGGCGGCTCGTCCTCTCGGAGGGGAGCCGTCACGAGCTGGCGCCGGGCGTGGTGCTGGAGACGCCGCTCGCGCACGACCACGGCGTCGAGACCTACGGCTACCGGCTCGCGACGGACGGGCTCGTCGCCGGCCACGTGATCGACACCTTCTGGATGGACGCCCTCCCCGCCGCGTACGCTGGGGTCGATCTGCTCCTCGTCAACACGACGCGCGCGAAGGGGCGCGATCGTCGCTACCTCCACCTCGGCGCCGACGACGCCGAGGCGCTGATCGCGGCGATCCGGCCGCGGCTCGCGGTGCTCACGCACCTCGGGATGCAGCTCCCGCCGCTCGCGGCGCAGGCGGCGGCGCAGGCGATCTCGGCGCGGACGGGCGTGGCGACGGTCGCGGCCCGGGACGGGTGGCTCCTCGACCTCGACCAGCTCCCGGTGTCCGGGGGCGCGGCGGGAGGTCCCGGGTGATCCCCGATCGCGGCGGCCCGGAGCGCGCCGGCCGGCCGTTTCCGTTATAGCCTCGCGTCGATGCTGGGCCCGACCGACTACACCCCCGTGCGCGTCACCGCCGCGTGGGACGAGACCGCCGCGTTCCGGGCCGTCCGCCTGGCGCTGCCGCCCGCGCTCGCTCGCGCGCACGTCCGCCCGGGGCAGGTCGTGAAGATCCGCGTCCCCACCGGCGAGGGGTTCTTCGCGCTGGCGAGCGCCCCCGCGGCGGACGCCGTCACGGATCTGCTCGTGAAGCGCGGCGGGAAGATCGCCGACGCGATCGCGGGCGTGGAGCCGGGCGACGCGCTCGAGGTCACCACGCCGTTCGGCGAGGGGTTCCCCGTCGAGGAGGGGATCGGGCGGGACGTCCTACTCTTCGGCGCCGGGTCCGGCATCGCCCCGATCCGCGCCGTCGTGCAGCACCTCCTCGCCCAGCGTGACGAGTTCCGACGGGTGACGCTCTTCTACGGGCAGCGCCACGGCGCCGAGTTCGCCTACCGCGGCGAGCAGGTGCGCTGGGAACGCGGCGGCGTGCGCGTCGTGCTCTGCCCGTCCCGGGCCGACGACGCGTGGACGGGCGTGCGAGGGCGCGTGCAGGAGGTCGCGCGCGCCCTCGCCTTCGGCGGGACCGCGCCCGAGGAGACGGTGGCGTTCGTGGCCGGGATGACGGCGATGGTGGAGGACGTGCGCCGCGTCCTCTCGGAGGCGGGGATCCCTCCGGCGCGCGTGCACGCCAACTTCTGACCCAGGGGAACCATGGCGACCGACATCCACGCCCGACGCTTCATCGTGATCCTCCTCGTCGCCGCCGCGGCGCTCACCGCGTTGCTGATGACACCGTTCTGGGCGGCGCTCTTCCTCGCGGCGGTCCTGGCGGCCGTCCTCGCCCCGTCGATGGAATGGCTCTCGCGGAAGCTCGGCGGTCGCCGGGCCCTCGCGGCGACGCTCCTCACCGTGGGCGTCCTGCTCGTGGTGGTGTTCCCGGTCGCGACCTTCGGCGCGATGCTGGCGAACCAGGTGCTGACCGGGATCCAGTGGCTCCGGGACGCGCTCCAGAGCGAGGGGATCGCCGGCCTGGTCGCGCGCCTGCCCGCGCCCGTTGAGCACCTCGCGCGGCGCGCGCTCGCCGCGATCCCGGAGCCGCAGCGGCAGCTCCAGGAGTTCGCGGGCGCTCGCAGCGGGCAGGCCGCCGCGGCGGTCGGCGGGCTGCTCGCCGCCACGGGCGGCGCGCTGTTCCAGGCCGCCATGATGCTCGTCGGACTCTTCTTCTTCCTCGTGGACGGGCGCGGGCTCCTGGGCTGGCTGGACGCCCAGGTGCCGCTGCGGCCGGGCCAGTTCCGGGAGCTCATCGGCGACTTCCGCCGGACGACCGTCTCGGTGCTCGTCGCCACGGTGGCGACCGCGGGCATCCAGACCGTCACCGCCTTCGTCGGCTACCTCGTCGCGCGTGCGCCGAACCCGGTCTTCCTCTCGTTCATGACGTTCGTCTTCGCGCTCATCCCGGCGATCGGCGCGACGGCGATGGTCGTTCTCGTCGGGATCATCCTGGCCGCCACGGGCCACCTCCTCGCCGGGATCTTCCTCGCCGTCTGGGGGATCGTCTTCGTCTCGATCATCGACAACGTGGCGCGGCCGTACCTGCTCAAGGGCGGGATGGCGCTGAACGGCGGCGTCGTCTTCTTCGCCCTGCTCGGCGGGGTGGCGGTCTTCGGCGCGATCGGCCTGGTGGTCGGGCCGCTCATCGTGACGTTCCTGCTCACGACCGTGAAGATGTACCGCCGCGAGTTCGGCGGTCCGGGCGAGGGGGGCGCCGGCCCCGAGGCGCGGGCCGGGGTCGCGACCGGGGTCGAGCCGGACGCGCCGCCGGCGGGCGCCGCCCACGGCTCCGGGGCCGGCGCGCCGCCGGCGGGGTGATCCGACGCACCCGCGAATGCCGGAGCGCGAGGTCACGGGTATCCCGGCGCAGGCGGTCCTCCCGTCACCGTGGCCGTGCCCGTGACCGTCACCGTTCCCCGTGTCCGCCTCCCGCCTCCCGTTGCCCGTTGCCCGTTGCCCGTCACCCGACGGCGTCGGACCACGGGATCCGGGCCACGGGATCCGGTTCACGGGTCACGAGAGGCCGGTGACGGTGACGGGCACGGATCACGGGAGACCGAGCGCCGCATCGTGCGATCGCGGGCCCGGACATAGCGGAGCAGCGCAGGCGGAGCGGGGGCGCAGCCCCCGCTTCAACGATGCCGCTCGAACGCCGCCCGGACCTTCTCCGGGATCTCCGTCTTCTTCCACCCCGGGACCTCGATGCACGCGAGCACCACGGTGGAGCGCGCGGCCGGATCACGCTCGCCGGGGCGGTACACCTCGTAGGCGAGCGTGATCGCGTGCGCGGTCACCTTGGTCACGCCCACCTGGATCGTGACGAGGTCGCCGTGCTGAAGCGGCTCGACGAAGTCGGTCTCGATGTGCACCACCGGGAACGCGACGCCGAGCTTCTCCGACAGCTCCCAGATCGGAACGCCGACCTCGCGCGCGAAGAAGTCCTCGAGCGCGCGGTGGAAGAAGTCGTAGAAGCGCGGGAAGTAGACGATCCCGGTCCGGTCCACGTCGGGATGGCGGACGGGCTGCTGGATCCGGAACGCCATGCGTCCTCCTACGCGCTCGGCTTGAAGGCCCTGAAGGCGAGCAGCGTCTCGGTGTCCCGGACGCCCGGGACCTTCTGGAGGAGGTCGGGGATGAGATCCCCGAACTCCTCGTAGGTCGGCGCGTACAGCTTCACGAGCAGATCCCACGCGCCGGTCACCGAGTGGACCTCGGACACGCCCTCGATCTCCATGAGCGCATTCGCCACCTGCTCGAGCCGCCCCAGGTGGCACTTCACCAGCACGAACGCCGCCTTCATCCGGTCTCCTTTTCCGAGGTCCCTCGCTTCTTACCACCTCGGTGACGAGGCCGCGCGCCCGAGGTTCGCCCCCGGCGGGGCGACGCGTCCGCGCGGGGCGGCCAGGTCGGTCGATCGCCGTGCCAGTCGGCGGTGACCTCGAGCCACATGGCGAGGCCAGCGTACTCCCCGTACGGTGCGTACCACCGCCGCAGGGTCGCGTCCTTCGGGACGGACCGCTTCCCGCGGAGCCGGGCGAGCTTCGGACGGGTCCAGGAGTCGAGCGCGAGGTGGCCGTGACGCCCGAGGAGGCGCAGGAGGTGCTCGGTGGCGTACGGCCCGAACCCGGCGAGGGCGGAGATCCGCTCCGCCACCACCTCCGTCGGGAGCGGGCTGGCGCGCAGCGCCTCGAGGTCGAGCGCCCCCTCCGCGTTGGCGCGGGCGAGCGCGAGCAGGGACGGGGCGCGGTACCCGGCGCGGATCTCGTCGCGGAAGAAGCGCTCGTCCCGCGCGGCCATGGCCGCCGCGGTGGGGAAGGTGCGGGACCCGAGCGGCGAGGCCTCCCCGAGCTTGTCGCAGAGGTTCGCGACCATCACGCGCGTGAGCGCCCAGGTGCAGTTGGTCGTGCAGAGCGTCTTCACCGCGTCCTCGAAGACGGTGGGCGAGCGCAGGAGCCTCCCGGCGCCCCGGGCGAGCGCCCAGCGGAGGTCCGGCAGGTCCTTGCCCGTCCCCGCGGCGCGCCGCGCCTCGAGCCCCGCGGCGAGGGCGCGGAACGGCTCGAGGTCCTCGTCGAGGGCGAGGCAGATCCCGAGGCCGGCCCGGGCCTCCCGGGACTCCGCCGCGGAGAGCCCGCCGTCGGCGAAGGCGTGGAAGGCGAGCCCCCGCTCCGCCGGCGCGACCTCCGCGTCCACGAGCCGCCCGGAGCCGAGCCGGAGCGGCCGCCCCAGCACCTGCCGCGCCGGATCCCAGCGCCACGGCGGCAGGTCGTACCAGCCGTGGCTGCGCACCACCAGGGCGAGATCGAACGGCTCGGGGACCAGCACGCTCTCCTCCGCGAGGGCGCCGCCGGGGGCCGGGGCCACGACGGCGACTCCCGCGAGATTCTCTATCACCGGGCGCGCGGAGCGGCCGCGGATCGCGGCGACACCGGGCGTCGCCTTCGACCCGGCGGGCTTCCGGGTTAACCTCGTCCCGTGAAGCGATGGGTCGCCCTCGCCTGCGTCGTCGTCGGCTGCGCCGGAGGTCGCCCGAGGAGCGCCCCCGAGCCCTCGGATCCTCCGGAGCAGGCGGGGCTTCCGCCCGCGCCGGCCGCGGCCGCGCCGCGACGCGCCGTTCCCGGCACGGCAGGGGCGCCCGCGCCCGTCCGCGGCCCGGCCCGCCCGGCGCCGG
>NZ_JALCZA010000014.1 GCF_022690765.1 Anaeromyxobacter oryzisoli
CGCCGCCGCTCCGGTCGCCGCCGCCGCCCCGCTCACCGCCGCCGCTCCGGTCACCGCCGCCGCTCCGGTCGCGGCCGCCGCTCCGGTCGGCGCCGCTGCATCGCTCGCCGCCGCCCCGGTCGCCGCCGCCGCCCCGCTCACGGCCACCGCTCCGCTCACCGCTGCCGCTCCGGTCGCGATGGCGCCTCCGGCGGCCGGACCGTCGGGCGGGCCATGGATGCAGGACTTGCCGCCGACGAGCCCGAACGCGCTGACCTCGACGGCTGCCCCGCCCCCCGCCCCGCCCGCTCCGGAGCCCGAGCCCCGCGCCGCCCGCCTCACCGTCGTCCGCACCGTCGAGCCCAGCGGCCGCGTCGTCCTCACGCTCGTCGGCCCCGACGGCGAGCAGCTCGGGCGACCCACGGTCCGCCACGTGATGGAGCTCCCGGTCCTGTCCCAGCGACGCGACGACTGGGGCCGCGTCGTCCGGCTCGTGAACGACGGCTCGGGCGCGCCCATCGAGGTCCTGCTCGATCCGATGGGCCGCTTCCTGTCCGCGCGCGCGCTCGACGGCGGCGGGCGATGATCGACCCGATCGCGGACTGACCATGAGATCGCTGCTCGAGCCACCGCGCCGGCTCGGGGGTGGAGCGCGGCGCTCATGAGGGCCGCCGCCCGCGGTGCCAGTCGATGATTCCGCGCCAGATCTCCTCCGCGGTCTCGGCGTACCAGAACAGCTCCGCGTCCTCCGGGTCGATGACGCCCTCGTCCACCAGGAACCGCACGTCGAGCGCCCGCCGCCAGTAGGCCTCGCCGACGAGGACCACCGGCACCGGCGCGATGGTCCGGGTCTGGACGAGCGTCAGCGTCTCGAACAGCTCGTCCAAGGTCCCGTAGCCGCCGGGGAACGCGACGAGCGCTCGCGCCCGCTGGAGGAAGTGGAGCTTCCGCATCGCGAAGTAGTGGAACCGGAAGCAGAGCGCGGGCGTGACGTACGGGTTCGGGAACTGCTGGTGCGGGAGGCCGATGTTGAGCCCGACCGACTCCGCCCCCGCGTCCGCCGCGCCGCGGTTCGCCGCCTCCATGATGCCCGGCCCGCCGCCCGTCATCACCACGAGCCGCCCCCCCGCGAGGGCGTTCGGGCGCCGCCCGACGAGCCGTCCGAGCGCGCGGGCGACGTCGTAATAGCGGCTCTTCTCGACGACCCGCTCGGCGATCTCCGCCGCCCGCCGGCGTCGGGCGTCGCGCGGCGCGGCCGCCGCGGCGGCCCGGGCGCGCTCGAGCCTCCGGCGCGCCGCGATCGGCTCCGGGATCCGCGTCGAGCCGAAGACGACGATGGTGTGCTCGACCCGATGCGCCCGGAGGAGGTCCTCGGCCTTGAAGTAGTCGAGCTGGAGCCGGACGCCGCGGGTCTCGGGTCGCCTCAGGAACGCCACGTCCTCGTCGGCGGGGACGTAGCTCGGGCTCGCGAGGAGCCTGCGAACGCGGGCCGGCGCGGTGACGTCCTCGGCCGCCGGCTTCGGGCGGGACTGCGGCAGCGGCACGCGCCGCGGCGGCGCCCGCGTGGCGGGCCGGACGCGGACGGTCCGACGATCGCGGCGCGGCTTCACCATCCTCCGGCTCCCGTCGTCTCCCCCGGTCCGTGCCCCGCGACGCGGTCGCGTGTCGGGGACCGTTCGTGAGCTCCACGCGGAAGCTCGTGAGGCTCTCGGCGCGGAGATCGGCACGGCGCCCGGACCGCGCGACGCCAGCGACGGGGCGGCGCTCCGAACACGTGCGAGGCGGACGCGGCCCGCCGACGCGCGGGCACGAGGAGGAGCCCTCCGTCGGAGGGAGCCGGACGCGCGCTGCGCCCCCCGAGACGTCGCGGGCCGCCCCGCCGCGCCCTGGCTGGCGCGGGAGGCGGCCCGTTCCGGCGCCCGAGGCGTGGTGACGACGCGCTACTGCCTCGCCCCGAAGACGGCGGTGACGGTGCCGCCGTTCCAGGTGAAGAGGACGCCCACGTCCGGCTGGTTCGAGCCCGCCGGCTGCTCGGTCCACACGCGCCGGAGCTCGATCGTGCCGTTGGTCGGGGTGGCCTGCGACAGGGCCGCATCGTACTGGAAGGCGAGGTTGTAATCGGTGAGCAGCGTCTCGCTCGCGGAGACGCTCATGCCGGTCATGGAGAACCTCATGTTCGTGTCGGCGCGAGCGCTCCCGGTGAGCGTCCAGTCGTCGGTCGAGACGGCAGGCTCCGTGATCGTGACGGCGCCGGTCTGGTGGACGTCGAGCGCGAGCGAGTACGACGTCGTGGTGCTCGTCCCGTCGAAGTGCGTGCTGAGATCCCAGGCCACGTTCGCGATGGCGGGGCCCGTCCCGAGGAGCGCGCGGGTCACGGTGCCGTTCACGGTCACCCTCCAGGTTCCGTCCGTGTTCGTCACGTCCACGACGCACCCGGAGTACGTGACGCGCGTGAGCGAGGCCGTCACGCACGCGGGGTCGAACCCGGCCGCCGCGGGGGTGAGCTTCCCGATGCCGACCTGGATGGCCTTCCCGGCGGCGCCGGTCTGGGCGGACATCACCGTGGTCGAGGACGCCATCACCTGGCTCGACATCATGTCGGGGAGCGTGATGATCGAGCCCACGTTCGGGTCGGCGGCCGTGGAGTCGAGCGTCGTCGTCTGATCCATGCTCGGCGTCGCGGAGAGCGCGGTCGAGGCCGTCGTGGCGGCGCTGCTCGTCGTCGCGGCGTCCACCGGGGTGCTCGACGAACCGTACGTGAACTTCACGGTCGTCGGATCGAGCTTGCTGTCGTTGCCGCCGCACGCGGCGGCGAGGGCCGCCACCGCGGCGAGGAGCGTCTTCTTCATCGGTCGGTCTCCTGGTCCGCCGAGGCGGACGGATGTCGAGCGTTCGGTACATCCGGTAGCACGCTCGCCTGCCTGCCGGGAGGCGGTGTCGCGCCTACATCCGACATTCGCCCACGTCGGCGCTCCGCGGGCGACACGGCGCCGCCCGCTCGAGCGACCGATCGACGGACCGGGTCCCTCCCGAATTCACCGACCGTAGCGAGCCGACGCGCCCGAAGCGGCGCCGTCAACGATCCCGCCAGTCTTTCTGGACATAGTACGCCGAGTACAGGCGGTACCCGCCGTACCG
This sequence comes from Anaeromyxobacter oryzisoli, assembly GCF_022690765.1. GTDB lineage: Bacteria > Myxococcota > Myxococcia > Myxococcales > Anaeromyxobacteraceae > Anaeromyxobacter > Anaeromyxobacter oryzisoli. The sequence continues at coordinate 3,118 of NZ_JALCZA010000014.1, forward strand.
ACCGTACCGCCCTCCGGCAGACGGGCGCAGGTCGTTCAGGATCCCGCCGCGGATCTCGACGCCGTTCTGGGCGAGGCGGCGGAGCGTGAACGCGATCTCGCGCACCGTCTGCTCGCCGGCGCGCAGCACGAGCAGGTTCACCCCGGCGTGACGCCCGACGAGGGCGGAGTCGGTGACCGAGAGGATGGGCGGCGTGTCCACCACGACCGCGTCGTACCGCCGCGAGAGCTCGTCGAGGAGCTCCTCCATCCGCGGGCTGGCCGCGAGCTCCCCCGGGTTCGACGGCAGAGGGCCGGTCGGCAGGAACGACAGCTGCGGCACCGCCGTCGTCTGGACGGCCGTCTCCAGCGTCGCCGCGCCGAGCAGCACGTCGGAGAGCCCGGGGTGCCGCTCGACGCCGAAGTGGCGGTGGAGCCGGCCGCGGCGGAGATCGGCGTCCACGAGGACGACGCGCCGCCCCGCGCCCGCGAGCAGGTGCGCGAGGTTGACGCTCACGAACGACTTCCCGACCCGCGGCGCCGGGCCGGAGATGGTGATGATGTTGTTCTTCGCGCCCACGAGCGCGAACTGCACGCTCGTGCGGAGGTTGCGCAGGTCCTCGACGGCGACGTCGCCGGGCGCCGCCAGCGAGAGGGGCTCGACGGGGCCGCGCCGCCTGCCGCGCCGCTCGAGCGCGCGCTGGGCGGCGCTCCGCGGGATCGCGCCGAAGACCGGGAGCCCGGTGCGGGCCTCGATCTCGTCCGGGTCCTCGACGCCCTCGTCGAGCCCCTTGCGCACGAGCGCCGCCGCGACGCCGGCCCCGATCCCGAGGAGCAGCCCGAGCACGATGGTCGCGTCGCGCTTCGGGCTCGCCGGCCGCGCCGGCACCACCGCGGGCTCGAGCACGCGCACGCTCTCGATCCACCCGGCCTTCACGATGCGGAGCTCCTGCGCCCGGTTCTGCACGTTCAGGTAGAGCTCCGTCGCGAGCCGGGAGGAGCGCGAGAGCCGGGCGGCCTCGAGCTCGCGGCCCGGCAGCGCCCTCATGTGCTGGTCGAGGGCGGTGCGCTGCGCGCGGAGGTTCTTCAGCCGCTCCTCGAGCGCGAGCACGGCCGGGTAGCCGGCCGAGTACCGCTGCTGCAGCTCGGCCGCCTCGACCTCCAGCTCCGCGATCTTCTTGTCCAGGTCGGTCGCGCGGGAGAGCATCGACTCGCCCTCCGCCGAGAGGTTCACCGCGCCCGCGTCGCGACGGAACGCGTTCAGCGCGACGTCCGCCTTGTCCATGTTCGCCTTCAGCGCGGGGAGCTGCGACTCGAGGAGCCGGAGCGTCTTCGTGACCTCGGCCGAGGTCCGCTCTCCGTGCTGGCGCACGTAGGTCTCCGCGATCGCGTTCAGGATCGTGGCCACGCGCGGGGCGCTCCGGTCCTCGAGCGACACCTCGACGACGCCGGTGGCCTTGCCCTGCTCCGCGACGCGCAGCGAGGCCTGGAGCGCGTCCGCGACGTCGCCGGCGCTGCGCTTCACCACCACGAACTCGGTCCCGGGCCGCGCGACGAGCTCCGAGACGAGGATCTCGGCGCGAGGGAGCCCGGACCGGCTCGGGGCGGGCTTGCCCACCTCGCCCTCGAGGATGACCCCGCGCTCGGGCGCGGCGACGTCGTAGCGGCCGCCCTCTCGGGCCGTGAGCGTGAGCCGCTCCCCGACGAGCTCCGCCGGGACCTCGAGCCGCGCGATGCCGATGCGCTCGCCACCCCACGCGTAGCGCGTGAGCCCGAAGGGCGCGGGCGCGAGCCCGGGGCCCGCGCGCCACCACGCGAACGCGGCCCCGAGGAGGGGCGCGCGGCGAGGCCGCGCCTCGATGTCGAGCGCGAGGTCCTCGACCACCGCCTGGAGGAGCGGCCGGGAGCGCACGATGCGCATCTCCGCCTCCGCGGGAGACTCGCGGTCGAAGAGCGGCGAGACGTCGCTGAAACCCGGGACCGTCTTCGTGCGCCCCTCGACCTGGACGAGCACGCTCGATTCGTACGACGGGACCGCCGTCACGAGCCGGAGCACCGCCAGGCCGAGCGCCAGCACGACGACCACGAGGACGGTGTAGCGGTACTCGAGGATCGTCCAGGCCAGCTGCGCGATCGAGGGCGCCTCGGCGACGTGGCCCAGCGCCTCGCGGCGCCCGACCCGAGCGGACCCCCTCGTCGTCGACGGCGCGCGCGATCCCTCGGCGCGCGTCCCCGTCCCCCGCGTCGTGTTCGACATGTCCTTCTCCTTCGACGACGCACTTGACGCGCCCCGGCGCTCACCTGGCCGTGCCCGGTCCCGCGAAGGGCCCCCGTCGCCTCCCCTCCACACGCGGCGTCGACAGGCGGATGCGGCGCACGTCGCGCTCGGCCCCTCGCGGTCCGCCGCCGTTCATCGCCTGGCGCCTCCTGGGTCCTGGCCCACGCCGCGAAGCGCAGACGCGGGGCGCGGGAGGGGGGCGTCGATCTCGTCGATGTCCTGCGTGGTCGCGACGCCATGGCGCCAGAGCACCTCGCGCGCCGTCCGCGCGAGGATCCTCACGTCGAGCCAGAGGCTCCAGTGATCGACGTACCAGAGATCGAGCTTCAGCCGGTCGTGGAACTTGAGGGCGTGACGCCCGTTCACCGCGGCCCATCCCGTGATCCCGGGGGGGACGTCGTGACGGCGCCCCTCCTCCCGCGAATAGGTGTCGAGATACTCGACCAGGAGCGGGCGAGGGCCGACGAGGCTCATCTCCCCCTCGAGCACGTTCCAGAGCTCCGGCAGCTCGTCGAGGCTCGTCGCCCGCAGGAACCGGCCGAGCCGCGTCACGCGGTCGGCGTCCGACCAGTACGGCGCCTCGCCGGGGCGGAGCGGCCGCATGGTCCTGAACTTCAGGATGCAGAAGGGCTTGCCGCCCAGCCCGGGTCGAAGCTGCCGGAAGAGCACCGGCGGCCCGTCGAGCACGGCGAGCGCCGCGGCGACGAGCGCGAGCACCGGGGAGAGGAGGACGAGCAGCGTCGCGGCGCCGAGCACGTCCATTCCGCGCTTCACCGTGCGCGCGGTGCGTCCCCGGCTCGGGTCGTGCGACATCGCTCGTTCATCTCCCCGTTTCGGTCACGGCACTCCCTGCGATGCGCAAGAGGTCGATCGCTCCCCCCCTGAACGCCAGTCCCCTCGCCGGCCGGCCCTCACGGAGGAACGCGCGGAGGACCGGCGGTGGCCGCGACGCCGGGGGCCGCCGCGGGCCGCCATCGTGGGGCGACGAGTCCCCCGAGGAGCGCGCCGACGGGGCGGTCTCGAGCGCACCCACCGCGACTCCTCCCACGCCTCGGAGGCGTCCCACCTGATCCGGGGAGGCTCTCCCGTCGGATGCTCGTCACCGTGAGAGCAGCATGCACGGGCGGTGTCGCTGCCCCCTCCCGGACGAAAGGTGCATCCCTTTCGAGGTCCCGCGACTACCAGGAGCCTGGCGAGCGCGTATCTTCAGCGGGCCCAACAACCCCGGGCTTTGCACCGCCGGCGGGTCGTGCGGCGAGAGGAGCACGGGGGGAACGCCGATGCTGCGGCAGCTCGCTTCGCTCACCTTGCACCAGCCCTGGATCAAGAAGGCGGCGGTGACGTTGCCCGGCGTGCGCGATCTCGCCTGGCGCTTCGTCGCCGGCGAGGACCTGGAAGCCGCCTTGGGCGCGGTGCGCACGCTGAACGCGCGCGGCATCAAGGCGACCCTCAACTACGTCGGGACTCACGTCCGCACCGAGCCCGAGGCCGTCGCCGCCGCGGACGCGGCGCTGGAGTCCTTGCGCCGCATCGCGCAGCAGCGGCTCGACGCCAACGTCTCGGTGAAGCTGACGCACCTCGGGCTCGACATCTCCGAGGACCTCTGCCGCGCCCAGCTCCGCCGCGTGCTCGACGGCGCCAGGCAGGGCGGCGGGTTCGTCCGCGTCGACATGGAGGAGTCCGCCTACGTCGAGCGGACGCTCCGCATGTTCGAGGACGCGCGCGAGACCCACGGCAACGACACGGTCGGCATCGTGCTCCAGTCGTATCTGCGGAGCCGCCGCGGCGACCTCGACGGGCTCGTCGCGGCGGGCGCGCGGGTTCGGCTCGTCAAGGGCGGATACTGGGAGGCGGCCGCCGTCGTCTACCGCAAGAGAGCGGACATCGACGCGGCGTTCCTCGGGGACATCGACCGGCTCGTCGCGCGCGGGCGCCACCCCGCGATCGCGACGCACGACACGAACGCCATCCACCATGCGTGCCGGGTCGCCGCCGACGCCGGCCTCGAGCGGCGCGCGCTCGAGTTCCAGATGCTGTACGGGGTGCGCCCCGCGCTCCAGGCCGCCCTCGTGCGGGACGGGTACCCGGTCCGCGCCTACGTGCCGTACGGGAGCCGCTGGTACGAGTACGTGCTGGGCTGCATCCGCCGGCTACCCGGCGGGGCGTTGCGGCAGCTCGGAGAGCGCCTGGGCGAGCGAAGGCGCTCCGACGAAGGGTGGGGGGGCGGTTGCCCATGACGAGCCGATACGTGCTCACGACCGAGGACGCGGAGCGCTGGCGCGCGGTGCTGCCCACGAACGCGTTCGTCATGGGCAGCGTCGAGTACGCGCGAGTCCTGGAGAAGCTGACGGGCGGCGCCGCGCGGCTCTTCGTCGCCGATTGGGGCCAGGCCGCCGCCGCGTACCCGTTCCTCCAGCGCTCGGTGCGGGCGCCGCCACTCGCGGCCGGCGCGGGCGAGCGATGGGACACCTTCACGCCCGAGTACAGCGGACCGATCTTCACCCGACCGCCCCCGCCGGGCGACGCGGGGGCCTCGCGCTTCGCCGACCTCTTCGCGGCCTACTGCCGGGAGCAGGGCATCGTCGCCGAGTTCGCTCACCTGAGCCCGTGGACGCCGCCGGAGCTCCTCGACGAATCCTGCGTCCACCCGAACCGCGAGATCGTCTACATCGACCTCACCTGGGGCGAGGAGGAGATCTGGAGACGGTCCCTCACGACCGACGCGCGGCGGCAGGTGAAGCAGGCCGAGCGCGCGGGCGTGCGCGTGCGCCGGGCCGCGTCGGTCGAGGACGTCCGCGAGTTCCATCGGCTGTACGAGCTCACCATGGCCCGTCGGAACGCGGCCGATCGCTACCACTTCCCCCTCGAGCACTTCGTCGCGTTCTTCGAGACGATGCCCGACAACGCGTTCTTCGCCCTCGCCGAGCACCACGATCGCGTCATCGCAGGTGGGCTGTACTTCCACGACGAGCGAGAGGTCGTGTGGCACCTCTCCGCCGCGGACATGGCCTTCTCCGGGATCAGGCCGGTGAACGCGTACCACTACGACACGATCCGCTGGGCGGTGCGCCAGGGGAAGCGCCGGATGTTGTGCGGCGGCGCGTACCAGGCCGGGGACGGCGTGTTCCGGTTCAAGGCGAACTTCTCGCCGCTGCGGGCCCAGTTCCGGACGTACCGGCGCGTGCACGACATGGCGACCTATGCGGCCCTCACGCGCGCCTGGTCGGCGCAGCACGGGGGTCAACCACCGAGCAGCGAGTTCTTCCCCGCCTACCGATCCGTCGCACCGACGCGACCGGCGACTTCGCGCGACGTCCTCGCGGAGCCGTGCGCGGCCGCCGCTGCTCCTCGAGACTGATCGCGCTCGGGCGGAGGAACCGCCCGCCCCTGCGGCATCTCTTCATCGGCTTCCAGCCGGGGCATCGTCGGCGCGGGCAGAAAGGGAAGCGCCGGGTCCGATCGACAACAAGGCGCGGTACTCCGCGACGATCCCCTCCCAGATCGCCTCGCGGCGGAACTGCGCCACGACCCGGCGCCGGCCCGCCTCGCCGTGGCGTGCGCGGAGCGCGGGCTCGGCGAGATAGCGCCGCAACGCGCGCTCGAGCCCCGCCGCGTCCTGCGGCGAGACGAGGACGCCCGTGACGCCGTCCTGGACGGCGTCCACGCAGCCCGGCACCGACGTGGCGACGATCGGGAGCGCCGCCGCCGCCGCCTCGAGCGCCACGTTGGGGAAGCCCTCGCGGTACGTGGGGAGCGCCACGACGTCCATCGCCGGATACAGCCGCGCCGTGTCCGCCACCGGGCCCGTGAAGTGGACGCGGGGGTCCGCGCGCAGCGCCGCCACGGCGTCGCGCGACTCCGCGTCCTCCGCCTCGACCCAGCCGACGAGCAGCAGCCGGGCCCGCGGCTCGGCCCGGCGCAGCGCGCGCCAGGCGCGCTCGAGCTCCCGGATGCCCTTCTCGCGCGTGAGCCGTCCCACGAAGCCGATGACGAGGGCCTCGGCCGGGATGCCACACTCGGCGCGCGCCGCCTGGCGCGCGTCGTCGGCGGCGGGCCGGAAACGCTCCGTGTCGACGCCGTTGCCGCTGCCGCCCAGGACGACCTTCACCTTGTCGGCGGGGCAGAGCCCTTCCTCGACGGCGATGGAGCGCATCGAGTGGCTCACGGCGAGGACGCGGTGCGCGAGCGAGCACGACGCGAGCTCGCTCAGCCGGAGCAGCCGGCGACGGCCCCCCTTGGCCGTCACGAACGGCAACCCGCGGAGGTGGTAGACGCGCACGGGCGTCCCCGCGAGCGTCGCCGCGATCATCCCGAGCAGGCCGCCCTTCGGCGTGTGCGAGTGCACGATGTCGGGGCGGATGCGGCGGAGGGTGCGCCAGAGCCGCCAGAGCGCGAGGACATCCCGCAGCGGGGTGATGGCCCGGGCCATCGGGATCGCGTGGACGGGGATCCGCTCCCCCTCCGCGAACGTGTCGAGCTCCGGCCCCGGGGACGTGATCACGTGGACCGCGAAGCCGCGGCGCTGGACGAAGCCGATCTGCCCGGAGAGGTGCGTCACGAGCGAGAGCGGTACGGTCGTGACGTGGACCACGGTCGCGCGGGCCGGCTCCGTCACCCGGTCCGCGCGGCGCTGGGCGGCCCGTGCCGGCGTCGCGGTGTGGCGCATCGCGGGGATCTAGGCACGGAGGCCCGGCGCGTGAACTCGCCACGAGGCACGGCATACCCACGGGGCGCTGACGTTCCGCCGGGCCTACGTATCTTGGGCTGGCCGCAGGGTGCGGCGCGCGCCGCGAGCGTCGCCGAGGCCACACGTGGGGGTGGTGTCACGGTGCGTGACGATCGGAGCGGACTGGCGGCCGGACCGCCTGGGGTCCGGATCGCGGCGCCGGCGGCGGACGGCCCGCCCGCGATCGTCCGGTCGGGGCGGCGGGGGGCCGTCGGCGAGGACGTCTCGCGGGTGGCGCTCGTCATCTCGAGCCTCGCCGGAGGCGGGGCCGAGCGGATCGTCGCGGGGCTCGCGCGCCACTGGGCGCGGGCGGGCGTCCGGGTGAGCGTCGTGACGCTGAGCTCGCGCGACACCGACGTCCACGCCCTGCCGCCGGGCGTGCACCGCGTCGCGCTCGATCTCCTCCGACCGTCACGCAACGTCGTGCAGGGCGCGCTCCAGGCGTCCCGCAGGGTGCGCGCGCTCCGGGACGCGCTCGCCGCCGCGCGGCCCGAGGTGGTCGTGAGCTTCCTGGCGCGCACCAACGTGCTGTCGATCCTGGCCTGCCGCGGGACGGGGCTGCCTGTGCTCGTCTCGGAGCGCACCGATCCGCGTCACAACCTGGTCGGGAAGACCTGGACGGCGGCCCGGCGGCTCCTCTATCCGCACGCCGCCGGCGTCGTCGTCCAGACCGAGAGCGTCGCGACCTGGGCGCGCGCCTTCTGCCCGCGCGTTCACGTGATCCCGAACTTCGTCGAGCGCCCGTCCAGGCTGGCGGAGCCCCGCGTGGATCGGGGGCCGCGGCGGCTCCTCGCCATGGGCCGGCTCGGGCCCGAGAAGGGGTTCGACCTGCTGATCGAGGCGTTCGCCCGGGTGGCAGCGGCCCACCCGGAGTGGTCGCTCACGATCCTGGGCGAGGGGCCGCAGCGGCCGGCGCTCGAGGGGCGCGTCCGGAGGGCCCGCCTCGAACAGCGCGTGTCCTTGCCGGGGCACGTCCTCGACCCGCTGCCGTTCCTCGCCTCTTCCCACGTCTTCGCGCTGAGCTCCCGGTTCGAGGGGTTCCCGAACGCCCTGCTCGAGGCCATGGCCTGCGGGCTGCCCGTCGTGGCGTTCGACTGTCCGAGCGGGCCGGCGGAGATCGTCGCGGACGGCGTGAACGGTCTCCTGGTCCGGCGCGGCGACGTCGGGGCGCTCGCCGCGTCGTTGTCCTCTTTGATGGACGACCCGATCGCGCGCGCTCGCCTCGGGCGGGCCGCGCGCGAGATCAGCGCCACGCTCTCGCCGGGCGTCGTCCTCGAGCGATGGTCGGCCGCGCTTCGCGCCGCCAAGGGGTGAGGCGATGCGAGGCGAGGCTGCGTCCGAGGCGATCACGATCGGGACGGTCACCCGATGCGCCCTCGCGGTCTTCGGCGTGGCCGTGTTCTTCACGCACCTGGACGAGTACGCGTTCGTGGTGGGATGGGCCCCCAAGCCGCTCTACTCGGTGTTCGTCGTCGTCTTCGGCGCCGCGGTGCTCCTCGTCCTGACGCCGCGGCGGAGCGCACCCGCGCTGGGCTCACCCATCGTCCTCTGGGCCTACGGCTTCTTCCTCGTCACGACGCTCTGGGCGATCTGGACGCGGAACAGCACGGTGACGGCGCAGCTCGTCGACGCCAGGTACCGGTCGATCGCGCTCCTCGTCGCGTTCGCGGTGGTGTTCGACGACCCGCGCGCCCGTCGCCTGGCGGTGAGGGCGGTCGCGATGGCCGTCGCGCTGGGGGCGCTCGTCGACGCCGCCGAGATGCTCGGCTTCCTGGACTTCAGCCGGATCGACACTCCGGCCGTCGTCCGCGTCGGCCGGGCCGCCGGGTTCTACATGAACCCGAACAGCGCGGGGAGCATCATCGTCCTGGGCCTCGCGATCGCGGCGCCGGAGCTCGGGAGGAGCTGGCGCGTCCCCCTCGTCGTCGTCACCGCCATCGGCGTGGTCGCGACGCTCTCCCGCGGCTCCATGATCTGCCTCGGGCTCCTGCTGGTGGCGTTCGCGCTGCGCCGGACCGTCGGGGGGTGGGGGCTCCTGCTCGGCCTGGCGCTGGGGGCGCTCATCGCCATGAAGGGGGCCGGCTACCTGGAGTCGCAAGGGCGCCTGGGGCCCGCGGTCGTCGAGCGCGTCACCTTCGCCAAGGACGACAGCGGCCGGGGCGAGGTGGCCCTCAAGGCGTGGCGGCTCTTCTGCGACGCTCCGCTCCTCGGGAACGGGATCGGGGCGGCGACCGAGTGGGACACGGGGGCCGGGGCGCACAACATGTTCCTGACCTTCGCGGCCGAGCAAGGGGTCGTCGGCCTCCTGCTCCTGCCCGCCCTCGCGCTGGCGCTGATCGCGGCGCGCCGCGGCGCCGGGCCCGTCGCGCTCGTCCTCCTGGGGGCGGGGGTGTTCAGCCACAACCTCGTCGAGGATCGCGCCATCCTCGTCGCCGTCGCGCTCGCCGCGGCCGGAGGGACCCCGGAGCGCGCGTCCTTGCGACGGGACGCGAGACGGCGCGAGCCCGGTCCGGGCGGCGTCGAGGTGGCGCCGGGGCTCGAGGTGCCCGCCCGGCGGGGCGCCGGTCCGCTCGTCGAGGGGTAGCTCATGCGCGACGGACGCTGCCCGCGCGGTGGATCGCCCCGGGGAGCCGGAGGGAAGGCCCCGATGCAAGCGTCACCTCGCGATCCCGCGGCCTCGCAGCCGGATCGTCGGGGGAGCGGCCAGAGCCGGCGGGGCGAGGCCGGCCGGCTCGCGCTCACCGCGCTCCTCGCGGCGCTCTTCGTGCTCGCGAACCTGATCGGACACGCGCGGGAGCCGCTCGGCGTAGACGAGATCTTCAGCCTTCGCGCGTCCTCGATGTCCTGGCACGCGCTGTGGAGCTGGATCGCGAAGGTCGACTCCCATCCGCCGCTGTTCTATGGCCTGCTGAAGCTCTGGACGGCCATCGGCGGCGACTCCGTCGTGTGGCTTCGACTGCTCCCGGCGCTGACGGCGCTCGCGGGGCTCCTCGCGCTGTGGGGCTTGTCGAACGCGCTGAAGCTCGGGCCGGGCGAGCTGCTCGTGCTCGTCGTGCTCGCGTCGGTGACCCCGCTGCTTCAGCTCTACGCGCTCGAGATCAGGATGTTCGCGCTGCTGCAGACGGCCTCCGTCCTGTCCCTCTGGGCCTTCCTGCGCTGGCTCGAAGCGCCCGCGCCCTCGAGAGCGACCACCGGATCGCTGCTCGCCGCCAACGCGATCCTGGCCTACGCGCACCTCTGGGGCTGGGTGTTCGTCGGGTGCGAGGCCGCCTACCTCGTCGCCTTCGCGCGCCGCAAGCTCCCGGCGTTCGCTCGTCACCTTGGGCTGCTCGCCGTCCTGGTCGCGCCGTGGATCGTGGCCGTCTTCACCTCGGGCCGGGAGTCCTACACGAGCCAGATCGTATGGATGGTGCAGCCGGGACCGTCGGCGCCGGTGACGTTCTATCTGTCCCTCGTCGGCGGGCTCCCCTTTCCTCACAGCGGCGTGATCCTGGGAGCGGCGCTGGCGGGCCTGCTGGGCGCGCTCTGCGTGCGGGCGACGCGGCCCGGGGACGAGCGCGCCTCGACCGTGAGGTTCCTGGCCTGGTTCGCCGTCCTGCCCGTCGCGGCGACCTTCCTCGCGGCGCTCGTCCTCCGGGTGCCCGTGTGGGCCCCCCGATCGCTGATCGTGTCCGCCGTGCCTTTCCTCGCCCTGGTGACCATCGCGGCGCGTCGCTGCCCGGGTCGATGGAGCGGCGCCGCGACCTGGGCCCTGACCCTGTGGGCGATCTGCGCCGGCGCGTCATGGTTCGTGCGCTCGCACAGGCTCGACTGGGACGACGTCGCCACCCGGCTGGCGCGAGCGGTGCCCCCGAGCCGCCGGCGCGTGCCGGTCTACACGCTCGAGCCCTTCGTCTGGGACGCGCTGACCTTCCACGTCCCCAGGCACGCCGAGCTCCGCGGCCTTCAGATCGAGAAGCTCGAGCCCGCCGCCCTCGCGCGCGTCGACGCCGAGCAGTTCCTCGTGGTCTACCGCGATCCCCCCGACCGCCGCTATCCGCTGTCCGTGGATCCGGTGCGCCTGCTGGCGGCGCGCGGGTATCTCGCGACACGCGACGCCCCGATCACGCACGAGACCACGACGCTCTGGGTGCTGTTCGCGCGGCGGAGCGGCGCCGCCGTCTCGACCGCTGCGGCGGCACCGCCACCCACGGCGGCAGCGCGAGACAGCCGGTCCCGTCGAGGCGAGCCATGATCGGGGCATCGCGATGCGAACGGACCCGCGCCAGGTGCCGCCGAACGGCGGCGCTCGGCCGGGCGCCGATCTCCAACGGCGGGCGCGGGGTGAGCGCGTGAAGATCGTGCACGTGATCACGGGGCTGGGCCTCGGCGGCGCCGAGACCATGCTGTGCAGGCTCCTCCAGGCCCAGCGCGGCGCGACGCGGGAGGCGCGCGTGGTGTCGCTCACGGACATCGGCGCCGCGGGGGCACGGATCGGGGAGCTCGGCGTCCCGGTCTCCACGCTGGGGATGCGGATCGGCCGCCCCGATCCCGCGGCGCTCCTCCGCCTCGTCCGGCTGCTTCGGGAGGAGCGCCCGGACCTGGTCCAGACGTGGATGTACCACGCGGATCTGCTCGGCGGGATCGCCGCGAGGCTCCTCCGCCTGCCCGTGATATGGGGCGTTCGCCACGGCCAGGCCGATCGGCGCGACAAGCTCCTCACCCGGGTGACCCGGCGCGCGTGCGCCCTCCTGTCGTACCGGCTGCCCACGGCGATCGTGTGCAACTCGGAGTCGGCGCGACGGGCTCACGCGAGCGCGGGCTACGCGGCGCGGAAGCTCGTCGTCGTGCCCAACGGGTTCGACGTGTCGCGGTTCCGGCCGAGCCCCGAGGCGCGCGCGGCGGTGCGGCGCGAGCTCGGCATCGCATTGGACGCACCGCTCGTCGGCCTCGTCGCGAGGTATCACCCGCACAAGGACCACGACACCTTCCTCGAGGCGGCCGCGCGGGTTCGCGACGCGCACCCCGCCGCGCGCTTCCTGCTCTGCGGGCACGGCGTCGAGTGGGGCAACGGGGACCTCGCGGCGAAGCTCGACCGGCTGGGCCTGCGCCCGGCGGTCCACCTGCTCGGACGCCGCGACGACATGGAGCGGATCACGGCGTCCCTCGACGTCTCGTGCCTGTCCTCCGTGACCGAGAGCTTCCCCAACGTGCTCGGGGAGGCGATGGCGTGCGGGGTCCCCTGCGTCTCCACGGACTGCGGCGACGTCGCGGAGATCCTCGGCGACGACGCCGGCGCCGTCGTCCCCGTCCGCGATCCCCGGGCCTTCGCCGGAGCGGTGCTGGACGCGCTCGCCCTCGACGAGCGCGAGCGCGAGGCCCGGGGCGCCGCGGCGCGATCGCGGGTCATCGCGAGCTACGCCATCGAGGTCGTCGCGCGGCGCTTCGCCGAGATCCAGCTGAGCGCGATCCGTCCGGCCGCGGCGTAGCGGCGCTTCCCCCCTGACTCGACGCCCACGCGCTCGGCGTAGGCTCGGCGCGGCCTCGCCCGCGTGGCCCGACGTCGGCGGGCGAGGTCTTCGCGCACTCGCGCGGAGCCCCCCGCACGTCCCCGCACACGGCCGCGGGGTCCGGCGATTCGCTCCGCACATCGGGATGATGCGCAACCCCGCCCATCACTCTGCGTGATGGTGCTCGCACCTGCGCCTCCGGGGGACGATGTAGGCCTTTCGAGGTCACCCGTCCCGGGAATGAACGGACCCGCGTTCTCCGTTCGGGTGCAGAGAGGGCGGCAGCTGCTTCGCTCGGTGTGAGAGCGCGCCCTCCCGTGCCCGACAGGCACGGACGCCCGGTCCGCAGGCCGGGTCGCGCAACAGGTGCTCGCTGAGAGCCCCACATGAAAGGCAACCCTCGCGTGACGACACGATACGCAGTACGAGCCGTGCTCGCTGCCGCAGCTCTCCTCGCCTCCCTCTCGGCGTGCTCGTCGGGCCAGAGCTCGCCGACCAACACCACGGCGTCGGCGCTCCAGATCGCGCCCGCGACCATCGAGGCCGCGCCCGGCGAGACCGTGCACTTCAACGCAACGCTCGCCGGAGTCCCGAACCAGCAGGTGCAGTGGACCGTGCTCGAGTCGGACGGAGGCACGATCGACGCGACGGGCACCTACGTCGCCCCCGACGCGGAGGGGACCTATCACGTGACCGCGGTGCTCAGCGCGCCCGCCGCGAGCGCCGCCCAGAGCACCGCCCTGGCGACCGGCACGATCAGCGCGCCGGTCTCGAGCACGACGACCGCGAAGATCAACGTGAAGGGGAACGTCCGCGTCGCCGTGACCCCGCTCACGGCGAGCGTCGCGACGGGCCAGACGCTCTCGTTCAGCGCCGCCGTGACCGGCACGTCCAACAAGGCCGTCACCTGGTCGGTCACGGAGTCCGGCGGGGGGACCGTGAGCGTGAATGGCACGTACACGGCTCCGGCGACCGCCGGCACCTATCACGTGGTCGCGACGAGCGTGGCGGATCCGACGCAGTCCGGGACCGCGGTCGTCACGGTGACCGACCCGCCGGGCGCGCCAGCTCCCGCGCCAGCCCCCGCGCCGGCCCCCGCGCCGGTGGCGGTCTCGGTGTCGCCGGCGACCGCGTCGGTGATCGAGGGGAACACCGTCCAGCTCGGCGCGACCGTGACCGGCTCCACCAACACCGCCGTCACGTGGTCGGTCACCGAGTCGGGAGGCGGGACCGTGAGCGCCACCGGTCTCTACACGGCGCCGCTCCTCGTCGGCACGTTCCACGTGGTGGCCACCAGCGCGGCCGATTCATCGCAGTCGGCCACCGCGACGATCACGGTCACGGCGACGCCGTCGACCACCTCGCCGACCCCGACGCTGCCGCCGGGCGTCGTCCCCGCCTTCCCCGGCGCCGAGGGCGGCGGCGCGGCGGTCACGGGAGGCCGGGGCGGCAAGGTGATCAAGGTCACGAACCTGAACGACTCCGGCGCGGGCTCCTTGCGTGATTGCGTGCAGACCCAGAGCGGCCCGCGCACCTGCGTCTTCGCCGTGGGCGGCCGCATCAACCTGCTCTCGACCATGCACGTCTACAACCCGCACCTCACCGTCGCCGGGCAGACCGCCCCGGGCGGCATCGCCATCTACACCGGGCTCGGGACGCCCGTCTCGGGCTATGGCCTCAAGGCCTTCTCCGTCGAGGCGCCGGACGTGATCATTCGCTACGTCCGGATCTGGGGCCAGGCGGTCGTGGGCGAGGGCCCGGCCGCGGCGATCGGCAGCATCGCGGTGATGACCTACGCTCCGAACGTCATCATCGATCACGTCACGGCGCTCTGGCAGACCGGGTTCACCTTCGGCGGTGACGTGGGCACGGCCACGAAGCCGGGTGCGAACTACACGGTCCAGTGGTCGATCGGCGGCGAGAACATCTACAACAGCTCCATCTATCCGAACGGCCAGTCCACCCCCCTCCTCTTCCTGGCAGGCGGCTCGACCCACTACGATCCGGCCGGCGTCACGGACGTGGATTATCACCACAACCTCTTCGTGAACGCCTCGCATCGCTTCCCGGCGCTCTCGGTCGCCACCGGGCGCTTCATCAACAACGCCGTGTTCAACTGGCGACGCGCCTCCTACGAGGACGTGGGAGACTCGACCGGGACCGTCGGGCTGGTCGACTTCATCGGCAACGACTACAAGGCCGGCAACATGCCGAAGTCCTCCGGCGTCGCCGGCTACCGGGAGATCATGGCCAACCGCGCCAACTCGGTGCCGGACGTGAGCCTGTTCGTCTCGGGGAACCAGTCGAACTGGACCGGATGGGACGTGACCCCGGGCGACCGGGGCGCCGTGCCGGCCGGCTCCTCGGATGCGTTCCAGTGGTCGAAGCTCACCGCGGGCAGCACCGTCTACCAGGGCGCGGCGTCCTCGGGGCTGCTCCCGCTCCCGACCTCGTTCCAGCGGAAGCCCTGGGCGCGTCTCCCCGCGCCGGCGAGCCACATCGACATCTCGGTGGACAGCGTGACGAGCCTGCCCTCGCTCCTGACGGCCCAAGGCGGCGCGGGCGCGTCCCGTTTCCTGAACTGCGACGGAACGTGGACGAACCTCCGCGACAGCGCCGAGACGCGCATCATCGGCTCGTACCTCAACGGCAGCCCGACGCCGCCCAGCACCGTCGCGAGCTACGCCAACTACGCCTCCTCGGCCAGCGTCTCGAACCTCCCCGTCCTCACCCCGCGCACGCCCTGCACCGACACGGACGGCGACGGGATGCCCGACGTCTACGAGACCGCCCACGGGCTGAACCCGACCGACCCCACCGATGGGCCCCGGGTCCAGGCCGACGGCTTCACCAACCTCGAGCATTACCTCGACGGTCAGTAACACAGCCTCAAGCTGGTCAGCGCCGCAGCGCGCCGGGATGCCCCGACGCGCTGCGGCCTTCTTCTACGCTGCCGGCTTCGCGACGCTCGGGGTTCACCGATCCATGAGCTCGACGACGGTCCTCAGCGTGCGGTGCGAGCGCGCGAGCCACGCGCAGCGCACCATCTGGGCGATCATCCGTCCGTAGCTGCGTCGCGCCCAGTGCTGCTTCGCCTCGCACCACGCCGCGGCCGCGCGCACGGCGCGCCACTCCCGGGATCCGGGCCGGAAGTGCTTCCGGATGGCGGCTTCCATGCAGCCCCGCATCCACCGAGAGTCCTTGTGCGCTTGACGCGGGTGCGTGCGGTACACGCCGACCGCGCCGGGGAGGTAGGAGAAGACGCCGCACTTGCTGGCGCGGAGCCAGTAGTCCCAGTCCTCCGATCCGCGCAGGCCCTCGTCGAACTTCCCCACCTTCGCCACGAGCCTCGCCCTGATGAGGGGTGACCAGACCGCGAACCAGTTCCGGTAGACGAGCAGCTCCTGCATCGGGATCGGCGGAGGGCGCCGGCAGTTCAGGAACGTCGGCTTCAGGTGGTCGTCGCCGAGGTAGTGGTCGGAGTACACCAGGTCGCACTCAGGGTGGTGGAGCAAGAACGTCAGCTGCCGCTCGATCTTGTCCGGCAAGAACGCGTCGTCCGCGTCGAGGAAGCAGAGATACTCGCCCTGCGCGACGGCGATCCCCGCGTTGCGCGCCGCGCTGACGCCTGCGTTGACCTGGTGAACGACCCGGACGCGATCGTCGCCGGCCGCCAGCTCGTCCGCGAGCGCGCCCGTCCCGTCCGACGATCCGTCGTCCACGACGATGACCTCGAGGTTCCGCCAGGTCTGCCGCAGCACGCTCGCCAGGGCCTCCGCGAGGAACGCGGCGGCGTCGTACGCCGGGATGACCACGGAGACGAGCGGAGGGGTCGGCACGATCTCGCCTATCCGCCCGCGAGGCGGGCGCGCAACGCTTCGAGGACGCCGCCGCGGCGCGCGTGGTGCAGCGAGTACGCGAGCCAGGCCCCGAGGGCCGCCGCCATGACGAGCGGCGATCTCGTCGGGCTCGCCCCGGCGACGGACAGGGCGCCGACGAGCACCACCCCGAGGGCGAGCCGGCGGAGGTGTCTCCGCTCCAGGTGGAGCCCGTAACGGAGCCGGTACGCGCCGAGCGTGAGCGCGAGGTGGAGCGCGACGCCGGCCAGGTAGCCGGCGACGACCGCGAGGGGGCCGAGGCGGCGCATCAGGAGGAGCGCGACGCTCCACCGGGCAGCCGCGTAGACGAGGTTGAGCGCCAGCCAAAGCACCCGGTCGCCCCGGGCGAGCATCGGGGCGCCGATCACCCACACGAAGGCGAGCAGCAGGTCCGCCGCGAGGATCCACGGGAAGAACGCGGCGCCGGACGCGAACTGGCTCGAGTAGAGGACGGAGAGCGCGGTGGCGCCGAGCAGGCCGAGCAGCCCGAGCGCCGAGGTGCCCAGGGGGACGACCACGTCCAGGATCGCGTCGATCGACGCGGAGACGTCCCGGCGCTCCGTCTTCGGGGCGATCTTCGCGAGGGAGACGCTCCCGATGCTCGCGAGGACGATCCCCTGCAGCAGCGCCGAGAGGACGTAGGGCGCCTGCAGCAGCCCGTTGGCCGCGGGGCCCGCCACCCGGATGACATGGGCCCGGACGGCGGCGTCGCTGAACGCCTGCGCGAACCCGCTCAGCACCGACACGACGCCGAACGACGCCAGCAGCGAGAGCACCTTCGGCTCGAGCCGCACGGCCAGCGGGGGGTAGCCGAGCGCCCGGCACCGCCCCCCGAGCAGGACGGCGACCAGCGCCGCCAGCGCGAAGTACTGGATCGCCGCGCCGATGAACCCGAACAGCCAGACGACCGGGACGGCCACGGCGGTCGCCGCCAGGACCGCCAGGCTTCGCCGCATCGCGAGCCCGCGGACGTCGAGGACGCCCTGGAGGACGGCGAGGTAGTTGTTCTTCAGCGCGTCGACGGGGATGGCGGCGACGAAGATCGCCGCGGCCGCGACGGTCTCGGGCCGCCGCGCCAGGCCCACGAGCGGCAGGAACCGCCCGGACGCGAGCAGCCCCAGCATCAGGGCCACCGCCGCCGCGGCGAGGCAGAGCACGAGCCCGTTCGCGCTCGCGAGCTGGGCCCGGCGCTCCTCGAGCGAGGCATGCTTGGCCACGTTCCGGGCGAGGCCGACGCCCATCCCGAACATGACCAGCGTCGAGGCCACGGCGATCACCGCCGCGATCTGCGCGATCTCGCCGAACGCGGCCGGGCCGAGCCTCGTGGCGACGACCTTGTTGCGGATCACGCCCGTGAGGGCCAGGACGAGCTGCATCGCCGCGAACTGGCTCAGGATCGAGAGCATCCCGGCTTCGTCTCGACGCCGCGCGGTGACGGCGGGGCCCGGCGCCGCGCCGCGGTCCCGATCGGCAGGGGATCCGCTGGCGGACTCCGTGACTCCCGTTTCGACGGGCAAGCAGCTCTCCCTCTCGCGCGCGGGCGGCGATCACGCACCGACGGCGCCGGCCCCCGGAGACGGCGTATCCCCGCGCCAACTTCGCCGACGCGATGCCCGTGCGCAACGCTCTCCCAGGGGAGCGCCACCCGCGCGGCGTCGCCGGACCGAGCCGTCACCCCGAGGGTGCCCCCCGAGCTTCCGTCGTCGACGACCGCGCGCACATCGTCTGGTCGGGCGCCGGGAGCATCGGGACGAGGCCTGGCCACGACGAGTCGTGGGCCCGTCGGGGCGGTACGCGCCGCGCCGGGGCATCCCTATTCCTCGCTCGGGCGTTCGACGGTTTCGCGCCCGAGCCCATGCGGATCCTGATTATCGTGAGGGGGTTGAACCTCGGGGGGTGCGAACGCCAGGTCACCGCGCTCGCCCGCGGCCTCCGGCGGAACGGCCACCACGTCGCGGTGGCCGTGTTCTACGGGGGCGGGGTGTTCGAGGACGAGCTGCGCGCGGACGGCATCGCGGTGCACGATCTGTCGAAGCGTGGCCGCTGGGACACGGTCCCCGTGCTGGCGAGGCTCGTCCGCTTGATCCGCTCCGAGCGCCCCGACGTCGTGGACGCGTACATGGGGCTCGCCAACCTGTTCGCCGCGCTCGCGAAGCCGCTCTGTCCGCCGGTGCCGGTCGTCTGGGGGATCCGCACCGCCATCGGCGACGTGAGCTCGTACGGCTGGGCGACCTGGGCCGGGACGTGGCTGGAGCGGCTCGCGTCGCCGCTGGCGGACGCGATCGTCACGAACTCGCACGCGGCCCGGGAGCGCGCCGTCGCGATGGGGATGGACGCGCGCAAGATCGTCGTCATCCCGAACGGGATCGACTGCGAGCGCTTCAGGTTCGACCTCGAGGCGCGCGCGCGCCTCCGCGCCGAGTGGGGAGTTCACGGGGACGCGCCGCTCGTCGGGATCGTGGCCCGGCTCGATCCAGTCAAGGGGCACGCCGTCTTCCTCCGGGCCGCCGCCCGCCTGGCGCGCTCGCACGAGGGGATCCGCTTCGTGTGCATCGGCGACGGCGACCCGTCCTACCGGGATCGGCTGCGCGGGCTGGCCGAGGAGCTGGGGATCTCGTCGTGCCTCTCGTGGGCCGGGAGTCGCAGGGTCACGCGCGAGGTGTACAGCGCGCTGGACGTCGCGGTGCTCTCCTCCGGCGCCGGCGAGAGCTTCCCGAACACCCTGGGCGAGGCGATGGCGTGCGGCAGGCCCTGCGTCGTGACGGACACGGGAGACGTGCGAAGCATCGTGGGCGACACCGCGGCGGTGGTCCCCCCGGGAGACGACGCCGCGCTGGCGCGGGGGATCGCCGGCGCGCTGGAGCGAAGTGGGGCGGACGGCGGCTCGATGTCGGCGGCGACCCGGGCGCGCATCGAGGCGCACTACTCCGTGGACCTCCTCGTGCGGCGAACGGAGGCGTTCCTGGATCGGGTGCGTCGGCGCGCCTGGGTCGGGTGAGCGGGGACCACGATGAGGATCGCCCGGCCTCCCTGGTCACCTCGCCTCGCCTGCTCCGCGCCGAGCTGGAGCGGTTCGCGCGGCGCATGGGCGACCGGCTCGACCCCCGCGGCCACGACGTCGGCGCTCGCCGCGGAGGAAGGATGCGCCGGGAGAAGCCGGGGATGACGCTGCGCGACGACATCGTCCGGGCGGGGCTGCGGCTGCTCCGGTCGTCCGGTCGATACTGCGACCAGCTCCTGCGGGGGCCGGAGCCGCCGACGGCGACCCTGGAGCGGCTCCTCGCCCACGCGGCGCGGAGCGTCCCGTACTACCGGGAGCGCCTGAGCCTCGACGGCGACCTGCTGGCGCAGTTCAAGCGGTTGCCACCGCTCACCAAGGACCAGATCCGGGTCCACTTCGAGGACCTCAAGTCGGAGGATCTCGGGCGCCGGCGCTGGGTCACGAACAGCTCCGGCGGCTCCACGGGCCGACCGATCACGCTCGTCCAGGACCGCGACGCGTACGACTGGCGCCGCGCCACCGTGCACTACTACTTCAGGCGCTTCCTCGACGCCGACGACGTCATGGACCCGAAGGTCGTCCTCTGGGGATCGGAGCGAGACATCTTCCGGCAGCGGGATCCGAAGCGCCGCCTCTACGACTGGGCGACCCGGACCACGTTCCTCAACTCGTTCCGGATGAGCGACGCCCGGATGGCGGACTACGTGGCGGCGATCGACGCGGCGCGTCCCGCGTACGTGCAGGGCTACGCCGGGTCCCTCTACGAGCTGGCGCGCTTCGCGACCGCGAAGGGGCTCGGGATCCGTCCCCCCCGGTTCGTCCAGTCCGCGGCGGAGGCGCTGAGGCCGCACATGCGCGAGGTCGTGGAGCGGGCGTTCGGCTGCCGCGCCTACGACTTCTACGGCTCTCGCGAGGTCGGCCCGATCGCGGGCGAGGCGAGCGACGGCAAGCTGTACGTGTTCGACTTCCACAACCACGTCGAGATCGTGGACGCGCGCGGGGAGCCGGTGCCACCGGGGGGCGAGGGGCGCGTGCTCGTGACGACCCTGCACACCTACTCGATGCCGCTCCTCCGCTACGACATCGGGGACACCGCGGTGAGGTCGCGGCAGCCCGGCGCGCTCTTCGAGCTGCCGACGCTCGACCGGGTCACCGGCCGGGTCACCGACCACTTCGTCACCGCCACGGGCGAGCTCGTCCACGGCGAGTACCTGACGCACCTGTTCTACTTCCAGGACTGGCTCAAGGAGTTCCAGGTCCTCCAGACCGAGGTCGACCGCGTCGAGATCTGGTTCGTCCCGGTCCCCGGCACGGCGCTGCGGGCACCGGCGCGCGCGGCGCTGGAGGCCAAGATCCGGCTCGTCCTCGGCGAGCGCTGCCGGATCGCCTGGCGCCCGGTCGACGAGGTTCCCCGCACCCCGCAGGGCAAGCTCCTCTACACGCGCAGCCTCGTGTCGCGCAAGCCGGAGTGGGATCGCGCATGACTCCTGACGTCCACGTCGTCCGCGCCTCGGAGGCGCGATATCCGGCCTTCCCCTATTCGCGCCACGGCGGGCCCGTGGCCGCCGCGCTCGGGAAGCTCTTCGAGAGCTGGGGCCGGGACCCGGAGAACCCCTTCGGAGACCTCGTGGGGCCGGGCGCGCGGATCGTCATCAAGCCGAACTGGGTGAGGCACGCGAACCCCCTCGGGTTCGACCTCGACTCCCTCGTGACGCACACGTCCCTCCTCCAGCTCCTCGTGGAGCACGCCGCGACGGCGCTCGAGGGCGAGGGGACCGTCGTCATCGGCGACGCGCCGGTGCAGGGGTGCGACTTCGCCGAGCTGCGCGCGCGCTGCCGGATCGACGAGGCGATGGCGGGGCTGCGGCAGCGTCACCCGAAGCTCGATCTGCGCATCTGCGACTGGCGGCTGACGACGCTGGCGCCGCCCGGGGCCGGGGGCCTCTCCCGGGGCCGGCAGGCGCTCCGCCCCGATCACGACGAGTCCGCGGCGCGCGACTACCGCCTGGTCGATCTCGGCGAGCGCAGCTTCCTCGAGGACCTCTCCGACCATTCGGATCGGTTCCGGGTGACGATGTACCGCCCCAGCGAGATGCAGCGGCACCACCGCCCGGGCAAGCACGAGTACCTCGTGCGGAAGGACGTCTTCGGGGCGGATCTGCTCGTCAACGTGCCCAAGATGAAGACGCACATCAAGGCGGGCCTCACCGG
Source organism: Anaeromyxobacter oryzisoli (assembly GCF_022690765.1). Taxonomy (GTDB): domain Bacteria; phylum Myxococcota; class Myxococcia; order Myxococcales; family Anaeromyxobacteraceae; genus Anaeromyxobacter; species Anaeromyxobacter oryzisoli. Next base: position 24,679 of record NZ_JALCZA010000014.1, read on the forward strand.
CGCGCTCAAGAACCTCGTCGGCATCAACGGGCACAAGGAGTTCCTCCCCCATCACATCCGGGGAGCCTACGCCGCCGGCGGCGACTGCTACGCGGAGGGAGGTCGGCTGCAGGAGCTGTATGACGCGATGTACGACTTCACCTGGGAGCGCTACGCCGAGCTGTCGTCCCTCGGCCGCACGGCGCTCGACGGCGCGCTCCGGGTCGTGAGCCGCCTCGCGCGGACGAGCCGCACCGGCGCCGGGAGCTGGAGCGGCAACGAGACGATCTGGCGCACGACGCTCGACCTGAACCGGATCCTGTACTTCAGCCCCGACTCCCCCGCCCACGTGATCACCATCGTGGACGGGATCGTGGCGGGGCAGGGCGAAGGCCCCCTGACCCCGACGCCACATCCGGCGGGCGTCCTGGTCGGCGGCGAGAACCCCGCCCTCGTGGACGCGGTGCTGGCGCGCATGATGGGGTACACGATCGCCCGGATCCCCGCCGTCTATCACGGGCTGTTCCACCGCAACTCGCCGTTCGCCGTGGCGGAAGGGCTGCGGTTCCCGGTGACGCTCGGGCGGGACCGCGTGTCCCTGGAGGAGGTGCCCGCGCTCGGCTTCGTCCTGCCGAAGAACTGGGAGCGAGCGGGCTCGCCCGCGGCCCGGGAGGCCCGGCGCTCCGGAGAGGCGCGGAGCCTCCCGAGGTGAGCGGCCTCGTTCCCCATCTTCGATGCCGTCCCCCTCCCGCATGAGCCCAGGGACGAAAGCCTCCGCGGTCGCGAGCGCCTGGGCCGTTCTCGCCTTCGCCGGTCCCTCGAGCGTCTCCGGAGAGCTGGCCGCCGCGGCCTCGCGCGCTCGGCCGACCCCGACGCGCCCTGCCCCTCCGCGCTCGGCCGGCGCGACGACGCCGGCGTTCCCCGGGGCGCAGGGCGGCGGCGCGGCGGTCACGGGAGGCCGAGGCGGCAAGGTGATCAAGGTCACGAACCTGAACGACTCCGGTCCGGGCTCCTTGCGTGATTGCGTGCAGACCCGGAGCGGCCCGCGCACCTGCGTCTTCGCCGTGGGCGGCCGCATCGACCTGCTCTCGACCCTGCACGTCCACAACCCACACCTCACGGTCGCCGGGCAGACCGCTCCGGGCGGCATCGCCATCTACACCGGGCTCGGGATGCCCGTCTCCGGCCAGGGCCTCAAGGCCTTCTCCGTCGAGGCGCCGGACGTGATCATCCGCTACGTCCGGATCTGGGGCCAGGCGGTCGTGGGCGAGGGTCCGGCCCCGGCGAGGGGCAGCATCGCGGTGATGACCTACGCTCCGGACGTCATCATCGATCACGTCACGGCGCTCTGGCAGACCGGGTTCACCTTCGGCGGCAACGTGGGCTCGGCCGGGAAGCCGGGGGCGAACTACACGCTCCAGTGGTCGATCGGCGGCGAGAACGTCCACAACGGCTCCGTCTACAAGAAGGGCCAGTCCACCCCCCTCCTCTTCCTGGCAGGAAGGTCGGCCCACTACGATCCGGCCGGCGTCACGGACGTGGATTGTCACCACAATCTCTTCGCGAACGCCTCGCATCGCTTCCCGGGGCTCGCGGTCGCCACGGGACGCTTCGTCAACAACGCCGTGTTCAACTGGCGTCGCGCCTCCTACGAGGACGTGGGAGACTCGACCGGGACCGCCGGTCTGGTCGACTTCATCGGCAACGATTACAAGGCCGGCAACATGCCGAAGTCCGCTGGCGTCGCCGGTTACCGGGAGATCATGGCCAACCGCGCCAACCCGGTGGCGGACGTCAGCCTGTTCGTCTCGGGGAACCGGTCGGACTGGAGCGGATGGGACGTGACCCCGGGCGACCGGGGCACCGTGCCGGCCGGCTCGTCCGACGCGTTCCAGTGGTCGAAGCTCACCGCGGGCAGCACCGTCTACCAGGGCGCGGCGTCCGCGGGGCTGCTCCCGCTGCCGTCGAGCTACAAGCGCTCCCCGTACGCCCGTCTTCCGCCCCCGGCGAGCGGCATCGACATCCCGGTGGACAGCGTGACGAGCCTGCCCTCGCTCCTGACGGCCCAAGCCGGCGCGGGCGCGTCCCGCTTCCTGAACTGCGATGGAACGTGGACGAACTTCCGCGATAGCGCCGAGACGCGCATCATCGGCTCGTACCTCAACGGCAGCCCGACGCCGCCCAGCACCGTCGCGAGCTACGCCAACTACGCCTCCTCGGCCAGCGTCTCGAACCTCCCCGTCCTCACCCCGCGCACGCCCTGCACCGACACGGACGGCGACGGGATGCCCGACATCTACGAGACCGCCCACGGGCTCGACCCGAACGACCCCACCGACGGGCCCCGGGTCCAGGCCGACGGCTACACCAACCTCGAGCATTACCTCGACGGGCGCTAGCGCAGCGGAGAGGCGACGGCGGCGACGCCGCCAGCGCGGAGAGACGGGCTCGGTGATCCGAAGGCGGCTCTAAACGGACGATCATGATTCGAGAACGGTCAGCGGGGAGGGGCCCCACCGCAGGTGGGGAGGGGCAGCGCCCCTCCCCGCGGGACAGCGCGCGCCAGCGCGCGTGGGCCCCGCTTCGCGGGGTGAGGCACCATCGAACACGCGCACGCCCCGCGTGCGCTGGGGAGCTTCGCTCGACGGGGCGGGGGCGCAGCCCCCGTGCAACATGGCTAAACGAGGGCGCGAGGCGCGACACCGAAGGTGTTCGCGAATCGCGAACCCTCGTTTAGGGGAGGGAGGGACACATGGCGGGAACCGCGACGGTGGCCATTCATCGAAGGGAGGGGAGCTACTCGGACCGGTGGATCGGGCGGTGCGCCGAGCTGGGCATCCCTTACGCCGTCGTCGACTGCTACGCCCCGGACATCGTCTCCCGGCTCGCCTCGTGCCGCGCGCTCCTGTGGCACTTCACGCACGCGCGTCCCTGCGATCTGCTGATGGCCCGGAACGTGCTGACCGCAGCGGAGCTCCTCGGCCTGGAGGTGTTCCCCGACCGCGCGACCAGCTGGCACTTCGACGACAAGATCGCGCAGAAGTACCTCCTCGAGGCGGTCGGAGCGCCGCTCGCGCGATCCTGGGTCTGGTACGATCTCGAGAGCGCGAACGCGTTCATCGACGGGGCGACCCTGCCGCTCGTGTTCAAGCTGCGGCGGGGAGCCGGCTCCGTGAACGTCCGCCTGGTGCGGACGCGCAGCGAGGCCCGCGCGCTCGCCCGCCGGGCGTTCGACGGCGGCTTCGCGCCCACCGAGGGGCCGCTGACCGACGCCAGGCGGCGCGTCGGGCGGGCCCGGACGCGCCACGACCTCGCCGGCATGCTGCTTCGGGTGCCCGCCACGCTGATCCGGATGAACCGCGCGCGCCAGCGGGCGGACCGGGAGAAGGGCTACGTCTATTTCCAGGAGTTCCTGCCCGGCAACGCCTTCGACATGCGCCTCACCGTCATCGGGCGGCGAGCCTTCGCCTTCACGCGCAACGTGCGCCCCGGCGACTTCCGGGCGTCGGGCTCGGGGAGCATCGACTACGACGTACGGCGGATCGACCCCCGCTGCGTCACCACCGCCTTCGAGGTCGCTCGCCGGGCCAGGTCCCAGAGCATGGCCTTCGACTTCGTGCGCGACGCCTCGGGCGCACCGCGCATCCTCGAGGTGAGCTACGGGTTCCTGTCGAAGGCGGTGTACGCCTGCCCCGGCCACTGGGACGAGCGCCTCGGCTGGCACGAAGGCCATGTCTGGCCGGAGGACGCCATCCTCGAAGACCTGCTCGAGCGCTTGGAGGGCGGGATCGACGCTGCGTCCATGTGACTCATAGTTGCGGCACCTCTCACGGCCGGGGCGTGCTCGGGCGCGGACGAGGCCCCCTGCTCTCCGCCCGGGGAGCAGGCGCCTGACTCCCCGTGTCTTAACCTGACCGGAGACGGAGGGTGCCATGTCCTCAGTCGCACGGTCGGGGTGCCTGGTTGCCCTGTGGCTCGCGGTCATCGCCTGCGGCGGTGGCGGAACGACTCACGACGACCCGAGCCAGCCGACCCCGTACTGCTCGGTGGCCTTCACCGGGGGCCTCACGGGGACCTACGCCTGCCACGTGGCCCTCAAGGAGATCGGCGGCGGAGCCTGGCAGCTCACGCTGAACACCGTCGGAAGCGGCGCCCCGGCGTTCCAGGTCGAGGTCTCGTGGCCCGGCAAGCCGTCCCTCTACACCCCTTACACGCTCGCCCTGGGGACGGTGCGTTCCGCGGTCGCCACCGCGCAGCCGGTCGCCACGCCGACCTCGCAGTGGGCGGCTGGCCCGGCGCCGACGGTGGGCGCCGTGTCCACGACCCTGACGTCGTTCTGGGCGTCCGTCTCCCAGGGCCCGTGCGGGGATCTCTCCGCGACGCTCGTCCCGACCGACGGATCGACGGCGAGCGAACCGGTGCAGGTCACCGCGGAGTTCTGAGCGGGTCGGGACCTGCCTGCGCGGGGCAGGCTCTTCCCTGCGCTGCTCGACGTGTCTTCCAGGCGGCCCTCCAGGCTCGCCTGGGCTGCGCGGTCGTCGTGCACCCCTCGTTCGATGAAGGCATCGTGTGCCTCGCGACGGACGAGGCGAGTGGGTGGCACCATGAGCGCCGCGACCGGGCGCGCGCTCCCGCGCAGGGATCGATCGGGCAGGGCCCGCCGGGGATCCCGCGCGCGTTCGAGATCGTGCGAGGTTGAGTGCGCGATGACAGTCCTCGTGACCGGCGCGACCGGGCTGCTCGGTGGGCATGTGGCGGGTCTGCTGCGTGACCGCGGGGAGCAGGTCCGCGCGCTGGTCCGCCCGGAGGAGGACGCGAGCGGCCTCGCCGGCATGGGCGTCGAGCTCCAGCGCGGAGATCTCGCGGACGTCCCGTCGCTGCACGCGTCGGTGCGCGGCGTGAGACGCGTCGTCCACTGCGCGGCGAGGACGGGTCCATGGGGGCCGCGGGCCGAGTACGCCGTTGCCAACGTCCGCGGGGTGAAGGCGCTCCTGGAGGCGGCGCTCGCCGCCGGGGTCGAGCGCTTCGTCCACGTCAGCTCGGCCATCGTGGTCGGCACGGACGCGGGGGGAAGCCTGGACGAGACGGCGCCGTTCAAGCCGGAGCCGAACCCATACAGCTGGTCGAAGATCGAGGGCGAGCGGATCGTCCAGGACGCGATCCGCGCTCGGCGCGCGCCCGCGGTCATCGTGCGCCCGGGGCTCGTGTACGGCCCTCGAGACCGCGGGAGCTTCGGCCGGTTCGCCGCCCTCATCGAGCAGCGCCGGATGGTGGTGATGGGCTCCGGCGAGAACCACCTGCCGCTCGCGTACGTGGGCGACGTCGCGGAGGGCATCGTGCGGGCCAGCGAGACGCAGCGCGCAGAGGGGCATACGTACTTCCTCGTCAACGACGAGCTCGTCACGCAGAACGATTATCTCCGCGCGATCGCCGCCGAGCTGGGCGTCGAGGCCCCGCGCCGCCACGTGCCCTATCGCGCCGCGCTCCTCGTGGCGGCGGCGGCCGAGCACGCGACCCGCTCGCTCCGCCGCCCGGGTCCGCCGCCGCTGACGCGGTTCGGTGTCCGCCTGCTCGGCGGCGAGAACCGCCCCTCGATCCGCCGGGCGCGCGAGGACCTCGGGTTCGAGCCGCGCGTCTCGATGATGGAGGGCGTACGCGAGGGGGTGGCCTGGTATCGCGTCGCGATGGCGCCGGGCCCCGCTCGAGGAGCATGACCGTGGATGCCCTGGTCACCGGCGGGACGGGGTTCGTGGGGTACCATCTCGTCTCGGCGCTGCGCGCGCGCGACGCCCGAGTGCGCGTCCTGGCGCTGCCGGGGGAGGACGCCACCCGCGTCGAGCAGGCTGGCGCCGTCGTCTGCCGGGGCGACGTTCGCCGCGCCGAAACGGTCGTGGACGCGATGCGGGGCGCCGACACGGTGTTCCATCTCGCGGCGGTCCACGGGCTGTGGCGCCCGCAGCAGGAGTACTACGACGTCAACGTGCGCGGCGCCGACAACGTCTGCCGGGCGGTGATGGCGGTCGGCGCCAGGCGGCTCGTCCACGTCAGCTCCTGGACGGTCTACGGAATGGGGCTGAAGGGTCCGGTGGCCGAGGGCGCGCCCCTCAGGCCCATCCTCGACTCCTACACACGGACCAAGGCGACCGCCGACGAGCTGGTGAGCTCCCGCGTCCTCCGCGATCGCCTGCCCGCCGTGATCGTTCGCCCTGGAACCATGTTCGGCCCCGGCGACCGCGTGAACTACGGGCGGATGGCGGATCGGGTGCGTGCCCGGAAGGCGATCATCATCGGGTCCGGGAGGAACGCCCTCCCGCTCGTCTACGTCACCGACGTGGTGGAGGGCATGATCCTCGCGGCCACCCGGGAGCGCGCCGTCGGCGAGACCTACAACCTCTCGCACGACCAGCCGCTCACGCAGGAGCAGGTCTGGAGCGCCATCGCCGAGGACATCGGCGCTCCGCCGCCGAGGCTCAAGGTGCCGTACCCCGCGCTGTACGCGGCTGCGGTCCTCGCGGAGCAGGCGGTGCGGGCGGACGATCCGCGGCGCCAGCCGCTCGTGACGCGGCTCGGGGTCCGGCTGTTCGGGAGCGAGAACCGGCACGACATCGAGAAGGCCCGGCGCGAGCTCGGCTATGCGCCCGCGATCGCGATCCGGGACGGGCTCAGGCTCGCGGCGCGCTGGTACGTGGAGCAGGGCGGACGCGGCTGAACGGCGCCGGCCGCGACGACCTCACAGCAGCCGGCGCTCGCGATACCACGCGACGGCGAGCGGCAGGCCCGATCCGAGATCGTGGCGGGGCGTGTAGCCGAGCTCGTCGTGGGCTCTCCGCCACGAGAACAGGCGATCCTGTCCGAAGAAGTCGACTCCAGCGCGGCTCAGGGGCGGCTTGCGGCGCGTCGCAGCGCCCGCCGCCTCGAGCCCCGCGGCCACCAGGGTCGCCGCCCAGCGCGGGAGCCGCAGCCAGGGCGGTCGGACGCCGAGCGCCGCGGCGACCGCGTCCCCGAGCTCACGGAACGTGACCGCGCGGGGTCCCGTGACGTGGTAGATGCCGCCCGCCGCGCCGGCGCGGAGGCAGAGCAGGATCCCGTCGACCGCGTCGTCGATGAAGGTCGGCTGGCAGAGGTGCTCCCCGGCGCCGACGTAGAAGAAGCGCCCTCGCTGGATGGCCCTGAACAGCCCCAGGACGTGTCGGTCGCCCGGTCCGTACACGAACCCGGGCCTCGCCACGACGACCTGAAGTCCTCGGCGCGCGAACTCGAGCGCGACCCGCTCCGACTCCGCCTTGCTGCGCTCGTAGGGGTTGCGCGGCGCGTACGGCGCCTCCTCCGGGGCCGCGGTCCGACCGGTGACGCCGAGCACGCCCGCGCTGCTGAGGTGCAGGACGCGCGGCGGCGCCGGCGATCCCAGCGCCGCCGCGAGGACGTTCCTCGTCCCCTCCACGTTGAGCCGGCGGTACGCCTCCTCCGGCACGCCCGCCTCCCCGAGCCGGCCGGCGGCGTGGACCACGAGGTCGGCGCCCTCGAGCGCGTGCTCGAGGCCGCGAGGGCTGGTGACGTCACACTCACGCCAGGTGAGGTGCGCATGACGCAGGCCGCTGCGATCCGAGCCGGGGCGGCTCAGCGCGACCACGTCGGCACCCCGTCGGGCGAGCGCGTGCGCCAGCGCGCCCCCCAGGAATCCCGTGGCGCCGGTGATCGCGACCCGCATCTCGCGTCCCTCCAGAGCGTCAGCGCCGGGCCAGCTGCAGCGCCGACGTGCCCGCCACCCGCGCCCGCGGCCAGGTGGTGACGGCCCCGGCGACGTTTCCGATGACGCCACCCGAGACCATGACGAGCGTCATGTGGACGAGGTCACCGCGGCCGAGCAGCCACATCCCGGCGACCTGCCAGACGAGGACGCCCGCCAGGACGTACGCGTACGACTTCCGCTCGGTCGAGAGCGCGTAGTTGAGCCAGATGTGGAGCCCCGCATAGAGCGTCGCGGCGAGGCTCGCGAGGCCGAGGACGACCCCCGGATCCGCGTACGCCCCCGTGAACATCACCTTCACCAAGGCCCCCGGGAACGCGAGGTACAGGGCGCTCAAGGCGAGGCCCGGCGAGAGCGCCGCCGCGAGGCCGGCGACGAGGAGGACCCGCGTGTCCTCACCCGCCGCCGTCCGCCGCGCCACCTTGGGGAAGAGCACCAGGCCGATGGCCCAGGACAGGAACAGGGCGACCTTGGCCAGCGTCACCACCGGAGCGTAGTCGGCCGCGGTGCGCACGTCGAAGAAGCGCCGCACGAACAGCGCATCGACGTTGGTGAGCATGCCGAACGCCATGAGCGCGAGCAACGTCGAGAACGAGTAATGCCAGCTCACGCCGGGGTCGCCCGGGTCGCCGCGCCGGCCGAGGTGCGGCCTCAGCGCCGCGGCCGAGAGCGCGACGCAGACGGCCGCCGCGAGGGGCTGCGCCAGGATCGCCCCGACCGCGCCCCAGCCGATCCCGATCAGCACGGCGCAGGCGGCGAGCCGCAGCGCGGCCTGGACGACCTGCACGACCGAGAGGGCGAGGAAGGATTCGACGCCCTGGAGCCCGCCGAAGGCGGCCTCTCGCACGTACAGCAGGAGCACCATCGAGGAGGCGGCCCAAAGTGCCGACGGGCCGGGCAGGCGCAACCAGCGAGCGAGGGGCGGTGCCGCGAGCGCCATCAACGTCGTCGAGATCGCCCCGTATCTCCACGCCCAGGCCTCGACCTGGCGCAGGAAGCGCGCGACCCGCGCCGGCGCGCTCGGGCCGACGCTCATCGATGCCGTGTAGAACGCGACCACCATGCGGATCGCGATCGCGGCCAGGGTGAGGACCTGCAGCACGGCCATCACCGAGACGAACACGCCGAAGTCGAGCGGATCGAGGCGACGGCCGGCGACCACGTTCACCGCGTAGTCGAGCGCGCCGGACGTGATCATCGCGGCGCCCAGGACGAGGCTCTGCCGCGCCCCGTTGGAGCGCAGGAGGTGGTGGCGAGGCGGCTTCATCTCGTTCGCTGGTAACGCATGACCGGGCGATACACGCACCGGCAATGGGCGCCGCGAGCGCAACCGGCGAGGGGGAGGCGGGGCGCCGTGAGGGGATCGTAGACCTCGCCCGCGACCTCCCGCGCGGCGGCACAGCCGTCGGGATCCGCGTCGATGGCGACTCCGACGATGGCGCCGTGCGCCCTCATGCCCAGCGCGTAGGCGCCGAGCGTCTTCTCGACGTAGTCGGGGGCCTTTTCCTGATTCCGCTGGAACTCCCTGAGCCAGTCGAACGCCACGGCGATCCCCCGATCACGCAGGTCCACGCCCACCGGCGATCAGCCTCGTGCCAATCCGGGTCAGCGTCGGCAGATCGTGCAGCATGTTGGTGTAGGAGGCGTTGGCCAGCGGACAGTGGCACTCCTTGGCCGAGATGCTGCGGCGCACCTCCCGGATCCCCTCCCCGAACCAGATCCGCTTGAAGTCGTAGTCGTGGTCCCGGAGATTGCCGATCTCGTCGGCCCGCACGCAGCACGGCCAGATCGTCCCGTCGGCGTAGACGTGCGCGCTCGCCCAGCCGGCGTAGCAGTCGATGACCTGGTCCTCCTCCTCGAGTATTCGCTTCACGAGCCGGTAGTATTCGAGGCGGAGCGCCTCCGTGATCCGCGCCACGCCGACGTGTCGCTTCGATCGCACGTACGCCACGAGGCGATCGACGGCCCTCGCGTACTCCTCGCGGCCCGGCGTGATCGGGAGCCCGACGGTGTCGAGCTCGACGCGCGGCTCCGCGATCTCCGTGATGAACTGGTCGGCCCCCGAGCGGTCGGCGTACGCGACGAGGTCGTCGATGTGACCGACGCTGAACGTCGAGATGACGGAGTGGATCCCCACCGTCAGGTTCGGCAGCGTGTCGCGGAGGTGCAGGAGCTGCCGCAGGCGCTCCTCGAACTTCGCGAAGTTGCCCGGGACGCCGCGGATGAAGTCGTGCTCTGCGCCGATCCCGTCCAGCGACAGGTTCACGATGAGCTGGCTCTCCGGGCAGGCGCGCGCGATCCGCTCGACGCGCTCCGGGATCGAGGGGAGGATCCCGTTGCTGGGGATGTTGATGACGCCCGGCCGACAGTGGCGGTACGCGAGCTCCGCGAGCTCGACCACGTGCGGGAACATCAGCGGCTCGCCTCCGCTGATGGTGAACCAGTATGGCGCCCGACCCAGGGAGGCGAGCACCCGGTCCCACTCGTCCAGCGTGAGCTCGTCCTCGCGCTTCATCCAGATGTTGCAGGTGAGGCAGCGCGAGTTGCACCTCGGCGACGGTGAGAGGGTGACGTTGAGCGGCAACAAACGGGGCCAGCCGAGCCGCCGATAGAGCATGAAGAGCGGGACCCGGGCCAGCACGCCGGCCATCCGGTTCATTTCGTGAGCCCCTGACGCGGCGATGATTGGCCGGGGCTCGGCAGGACGGCGGGCGCCGGGAGCAACTTCGTCGTCTTCGCGATCGCCCACACGGCGTGGTCGCGACGCCGGCGATAGTCGTTGCGCCCCAGGAGACGACCGTACGCCTCCAGCGCGGCGACCGCCCAGGTCCAGAGGAACGAGCGCGGGCGCCAGTCGAGGTGGCGCAGGAGGAGCCACAGCACCTTGAACCCGCTGAGCGTGCTGACGCGGTATCCCACCAGCTCCCGGACCGCGAGGTGGCCGGCGTAGATCCGGCGCCGCTGGCCGAGGAAGTCCCGCACGGTCTCGGGCCCCTTGTTGTAGGTGACCGCGTCGCGCACGTAGCGGACGCCGTATCCCTGGCTCCGGACCACGGACTCGATGCTGGCCTCGTCGACCGCCGAGCGGTACGGGATCCGCTCGAAGATCTTGCGGAACGCGATCAGCTCTCCCGCCTTGAAGGAGCGAAGGTTGATCTCGTGGTGCAGGTTCCACAGGAGGTGCGCGGCGAACCCCATGAAGGTCCGTGGGTCGTCGAGCGGAACCGGGCGGCACGTGGTCATCGCCACCTCGGCGTCCCCGAACGGCGCGACGACGGCGTCGAGCGTGCCTTGCGCCGGGATCAGGTCGGCGCTGCAGAGCAAGAGCACCTTCTCGCGCGCCTCGGCCAGGAACAGGTTCACGGCCGACGCTTTCCCCTCGCGCCTGCGCTGCACGACCAGGTTGATGCGCGCGTCGCGCCGGGCCCAGCCGCGCACGATGTCCTCGGTTCCATCGGTGCAGCCGCTCGCGATGACGACGATCTCGGTGAGCTCGGCGAGCTCCATGCGCTGCGACAGGACCGCCTCGAGGAGGCGCCCGATGTTCGCCGCCTCGTCATGGGCCATGATGCCCATCGAGCAAGGGATGCGGAGCGGCGGACGTGTGGAATGCACCCCGGCCTCCCGCCGTCAGCGGAAGCAGCGCGGCGTTACTCTAGCCGCGCGACCTCGACACGCACAGGCGACCTCTCGGGCTCGCTCCCGATGGATGCGCGGTGCGAGCGGGCGATTCGAGCGGGGCGCGCGGTGACGAGCCCGGCGCGGAACGCAGCCGGAGTCGGGACCTCCGCCAGCCTCGCGCGGGACGGATCGACAGGCCCCGCAGCCCGTCAAAGGAACAGGTCCGGCGCGAGCTCCTCGCCGGGCTTCACCGCGTACCGTTCGAGATCGGTGACCCCCTCGGCGCGGAGCACGTCCTCGTCCACGAAGAAGTTGCCGGTGCAGGCCCGCGCCTCGCGGTGGAGGATCGCCACCGCCGCGTCCGCCACGATCTCGGGCCTCCGTCCGTGGCGCGCGGTCTCCTCCCCGCCGAGGAGGTTGAGCGCGGCGGTGGCGATCACCGTGCGGGGCCAGAGCGCGTTCACGGCGACCCCGCGGTCGCGGAACTCCTCCGCCATCCCGAGCACGCACAGGCTCATGCCGTACTTCGCGATGGTGTAGGCGAGGTGGCTCGCGAGCCACCGCGGCTCGAGCGAGAGCGGCGGCGCGAGCATCAGCACGTGCGGGTTTCCGGCCCGGAGCAGGTGCGGGAGGCAGGCCTGGGTCGTCGCGAACGTCCCGCGCGCGTTCACCTCGTGCATCAGGTCCCAGCGCCTCATCGGCGTGTCGAGGGTGCCGGCCAGGAAGATCGCGCTCGCGTTGTTCACGCAGACGTCGATCCCTCCGTACCGCTCCACGGCCGCGCTCACCGCCGCCGCGATCTGCCCCTCGTCCCGGATGTCGCACTCGATGGGCAGCGCGTTCCCGCCCGCGCGGGTCATCTCCTCCGCCGCGTCGTGGATGGTGCCCGGCAAGCGCGGGTGCGGCGCCGAGGTCTTCGCGGCGATCACCACGTTCGCGCCCTCCCGCGCGGCGGCGACGCCGATGGCCCGGCCGATCCCGCGGCTCGCGCCCGTGATGAAGACGGTCTTTCCGCGCAGCGAGGGCATGTGGACCTCCGGGGTCGAGGGAGCGCCGAGGATGCTCAGGGTCCGCCGCGGCAGACAACGGCACCGGAAGGGGGGCTGCCCGGAGGTCGGCGGCCCCCAGCCGCGGTCGAACGCGGCCGTTCGCCGTGCCCGTCACCGTCACCGGCTTCTCGTGATCCGTGAACCGGGGCCCTTTTCCCCCGTGTAGGACTCCCCCCGCCACGGGTCCTGAACGCGGATCCAGGCGCATTTTCGCGCGGGTCCAGCGCCCGTTGACTTCGCGGTTCGATGTCCGTAGATCGAGACCGTCTGGTGGGAAAAAGTGTCAACGAGCGGATCAGAGCGGGAAGATCGGCCAGGACGTGTTCTTCGGGACCTTCAACCACGCGATCGACGCGAAGGGGCGCACGTCGCTCCCCGTGAAGTTCCGCGAGGCGCTGGCCGCGGCGGGAGAGCCGCGGATCGTCCTGATGCAGTACCCGCACTGGCGGTCGATCCTCGCGCTGCCACAGTCGGTCTGGAACGAGCTGGTGAAGAAGGTGATGGAGGCGTCCCCGCTCGACGCGCGGTGGCAGCGGAGCGTCCTCAAGTTCGTCTCGTCGGCGCACGAGGTGGACCTCGACGTGCACGGGCGCGTGCTCGTGCCGCCGGCGCTGCGCGAGTGGGCGGAGCTCTCGAAGGACGTGGTGTGGGTCGGGATGGGTCGCACGATGCAGCTGTTCGACAAGGCGCGGTACGAGGCCGAGTCGGCCGCCGACATCCCGGCGGATCAGGTGGTGGACTTCTTCTCGAAGATCTAGGGCGGCGGAGGCGGATCGTGTTCGAGGCGCGGCGGCAGGACGAGGTGACGGTGATCCGGTGCACGGGCGAGCTGCCGGTGGACGAGCTCGCGGAGATCGCGGCGATCGCGCGGCGGGCGCGCGACGAGGGGCGGATGGTCGTCGTCGATCTGAAGCGGGTCACCCACCTGCACTACGCCGGCGCGGCGCTCCTCAAGGCGATCCCCGGGCTGCGCGCGGCGGGCGCGAGCCGGTACGTGCGCGACCTCGTCTTCGCGGGTGGTGCGGGCGGGTACGTGGAGCTCTATCCAGACGTCGAGGAGGCCGTGCGAGCGGCGTGAGCGCGGAGTTCTTCCATGAGCCCGTCCTGGCCAGAGAGGTCCTGGAGGTCCTGCGCCCTCGACCGGGCGAGCTCTTCCTCGACGGCACGCTCGGAGGCGGGGGGCACTCCGGCCTCCTCCTCGAAGCGGGTGCGCGCGTGATCGCCCTCGACAAGGACCCCCGCGCCCTGGCCGCGGCGACGGCGCGGCTCGCCCGCTTCGGCGAGGCGTTCCGCGCGGTCCGCTCCGACTTCCGCGACGCGAAGAACGTGCTCGCCGCCCTCGGCATCGCCGGCGTGGACGGCGCGCTCGTGGATCTCGGCGTCTCGTCGCCGCAGCTCGACGAGGCCGAGCGCGGCTTCTCGTTCTCGCGCCCCGGCCCGCTCGACATGCGCATGGGCGAGGAGGGGGAGACCCTCGAGGACCTCCTCCGCCGGATCGACGAGCGCGAGCTCGCGCGGATCCTCTCCGAGTACGGGGAGGAGCCCTTCGCCCGCCCGGTGGCCCGCGCGATCAAGGCCGCCGTCGTCGGCGAGGAGAAGCTCGACACCGCGCGCCTCGCCGAGATCGTCGCCGGCGCCATCCCGCGCAAGGCGTGGCCGCGGCGGATCCACCCGGCCACCCGCACGTTCCAGGCGCTCCGCATCGCGGTCAACGACGAGCTCGGCGCGCTCGCGGCGTGGCTCGACGGCCTCCCGGCGATGCTCGCCCCCGGCGGCCGCGCGGCGGCGATCGCCTTCCACTCGCTCGAGGACCGGATGGTGAAGGAGCGTTTCCGCGCCCTCACCCGGACCTGCACCTGCCCGCCGGACCTGCCGGTGTGCGTCTGCGGCGCGAAGGCGTCGTTCAAGGCGATCACGCGCAAGGCGATCCAGGCCTCGGACGAGGAGATCGCGCGGAACCCCCGCGCCCGCAGCGCCCGGCTCAGGGCGGTGGAGAAGCTGCGATGACCCCGCGCACCGTCCCCGGCCGGTCGCGCCCGGGCCTCGGCGCCGAGATCGTCCTCGTGGCGGCGGCGCTCGCGGCCATCGGGGTGTTCCACGTGTGGGCGCGCACGCGGGTGCTCACGGCGGGCTACGCGCTCGGCGAGCTGCAGAAGCAGCACGCGGAGCTGGTCGCCGCCCACGACGCGCTGCGGATCGAGCTCGAGATGGTGCGGTCCACCGCCAAGCTGGAGGAGGCGGTGCGGACCAGGCTTTCGAGGTTGGGCATGGCCCCGCCGGACCGGGGTGCGGTCTTGGCGGCAGGCCCGCGCCGTCCCCTGGACGGCACGGGTAGGGCGGGCGTGGACGGGGTTGGTGACCGTCCCCGACCGGCGGGGCCAGCCCTCCACACGGCGCCGGCGACGGCGCCCGGACGGGCGGCGGCGGGCCCGGTGGCGGCCCCCGGGGGCGAGGTGGCGCTCCGGGGACCGCTGCGGGCGGGCCGCGCGGCGCCCCGGGGACCGTAGGCCGTGCGCACCGCGGTCGACCCGCGCGCCGCGCGCTGGATCGCGATCCGCATCGGCGTCCTGACGGTGCTCCTCGCGGCCGCCTTCGCGGCGGTCGCGGGGCGGGTCTTCTGGCTCCAGGTCCTCCGGCGGGACGCGCTCGCCGGCGAGGCGGTGGACCAGTACCTGCGCGAGCTGGTGCTGCGGCCCCGCCGCGGCGTCATCACGGATCGGGCCGGCGTCCTCCTCGCCGGGAGCGCCGACGCCCGGTCGGTGTACGCCGATCCGAAGCTCCTGCCCGGCGGCGGCCGACGGGACGATCCGCGCCGCGCGCAGATCGTCCGCGCCGTCGCCCGGCTCCTGCGGACCGACGCGCGCGGCCTCGACCGCAAGCTCGCGAAGGGCGGCCGCTTCGTCTGGCTCGAGCGCCGGCTCTCGCCCGAGCGCGCGGCGGCGCTCCAGGCCTGGCTCGACCGCGAGCGGGTGCGCGCGATCCGGCTCGTCCCGGAGACCCGGCGCTACTACCCGAAGACCGAGGTGGCGTCGCAGGTCCTCGGGATCGTGGACGACGAGGGCAGCGGCCGGGAGGGGATCGAGCGCGCCCAGGACGACTGGCTCCGCGGCGCGCCGGAGCGGGTCCCCTCGCTCCGCGACGGGCGCGGGCGGATGGTGCTCACCACCGGCGGGCCCAGCTCCAGCCGCGAGCGCGAGGGGGCGCGCGTGGAGCTCACCCTCGACCAGGGGATCCAGGCCCAGGCGGAGCGGGCGCTCGCGCGGGCGGTCACGGCGTCCCGGGCGCTGGCCGGCACCGCGGTCGTGCTCGAGGCGGGCACCGGCGAGGTGCTCGCGCTCGCCACCTACCCGACGGCGAACGCCAACGCGGCGCGCTCGGCGGACGCGCTGCGCGACCGGCCCGTCACCGACGCGTTCGAGCCCGGGTCCACGCTGAAGGTGGCGACCATCGCCGGGGCGCTCGAGGAAGGCGTGATCACCCCGCGCGACGCCTTCGACTGCGGGAACGGCGCCCTGTCCATCGGCAGCCACACCATCCACGACTCCCACCCCATCGCCTGGGCGGGCCCCTCGCGCATCCTCGTCGAGTCCTCGAACATCGGCGCCGCGCGGATCGGCGCGCGGCTCGGCCGGGAGCGGCTCCAGGCCTGGTTCCACGCGTTCGGCTTCGGCGAGAAGACCGGGGTCGGCCTCCCCGGCGAGGTCCGCGGGGTGGTCTCCCTCGCGCGCTCCGAGGTCGCCCTCGCGACCCAGTCCTTCGGCCAGGGCCCCATCACCGCGAACGCGCTCCAGATCACGAACGCCATGGCGGTCATCGCCAACGGCGGCCAGCTCGTCCGCCCGCGCATCGTCCGGCGCGTGATCGATCCCGCGACCGGCGAGGTGATCGAGGCGCCGCGGCCGGAGGTGATCCGCCAGGTGGTGAGCCCCGCCACCGCGGACCAGATCGGCCGCTGGCTCGTGGGCGTGATCGAGGATCCCCGGGGGACCGGCAAGCGCGCGCGGCTCGACGGCTGGCGAGCCGCCGGCAAGACGGGCACCGCCCAGAAGGCCGACCGCGTTTCGGGCGGCTACTCGGCGGATCGCCGGTTCAGCTCCTTCGTCGGCTTCGCGCCGTACGAGCGGCCGCGCCTGGTCATCGGGATCTTCATCGACGAGCCGAAGGGGGAGATCTACGGCGGCCAGGTCGCCGCCCCGGCGTTCAAGGAGATCGCCGAGTTCGCGCTGCGGGTCAGCGACGCCCGGCCCCTCGCGACCGCCGCCCCCGCAGCGGCGGCTCCCGTCGCCGTCGCTCCCCCCGCCGGCGCGGCCGAGCCCGCCGCGGAGGCGGAGGAGCCCGAGCCGCCGGCGGTCGAGTGGACGGCGGACGCGGACGACGCCTTCGGCCGCATCGCCGTGCCCTCGCTCGGCGGCCTGCCCGCCCGCGCCGCGATCAAGCGGCTCGAGGAGTCGGGGCTCGCGCCGGAGATCGCCGGCTCGGGCCGGGTGGTGAGCCAGTCGCCGCCGCCGGGCCGGATCGTCGAGCGAGGAAGTCGCGTTCGCATGACGCTCGCGCCCCCCGGGTGATAAAAGGGGCGCCGCCCGTGTCACGGAGGACACGGCGGACTCGCAACCGGCCGGCCGCGCGGAGGAAAACGGAACGGACGGCGGTTTGCATGGTAATTCGGTCGAGAAGATGAAGCTCTCCTCCCTCCTCGCGGGCACCGGCGCCCATGGCGATCCCGGTACGGACCCGGACGTCACCCGTGTCACCGGCGACTCGCGCGAGGTGATCCCGGGCGCCGTCTTCTTCGCGCTCCCCGGCGCGAAGCTGGACGGGCGGGCCTTCGCCGCCGAGGCGGCGCGGCATGGCGCGGTGGCGGTGGTCGCCGAGCGGGCGGTGGACTGCGCGCCGGCCCGGCTCCTCCTCGCGCCGTCGGCCCGCCGCGCGATGGCCGTGGCGGCGGCGAACTTCCACGGCCGGCCCGCGGACGCGATGACGGTCGCCGGGATCACGGGCACGAACGGGAAGACCACCGTCGCCTACCTCGTCGAGGCCTGCCTCGCCGAGGCCGCCGTGCCCGCCGGCGTCATCGGCACCGTCACCTGGCGCTGGCCCGGCGTGGACCGCCCCGCGAGCCACACCACCCCGGAGTCCACCGCGATCCAGGCGGTGCTCGCCGAGATGCGCGCCGCCGGGACGCGCGCGGTGGTGATGGAGGTCTCGTCGCACGCGCTCGCGCAGGAGCGGGTCGCCGGAATGCGCTTCCAGGTGGCCGCGTTCACGAACCTCACGCGCGATCACCTCGACTACCACCGGGACATGGACGGCTACTTCGCCGCGAAGCGGCGCCTCTTCGCCGAGCACCTCGCCGAGGGCGGCCTCGCGGTCGTGAACGCCCGCGACCCCTGGGGCGCGCGGCTCGCCGACGAGCTCGGCCCCGGCCGGCGCGTGTGGCGCTATGGCACGCGGGCCGGCGACGCGCTCCGCGCCACCGGCGTCTCCACCGGCCTCGAAGGGATCCACGCCGCCTTCGAGACGCCGGCGGGCGCCCTCGCGATCCGCTCGCCCCTCGTCGGCGCGCACAACCTCGAGAACCTGCTCTGCGCGGCGGGCGTCGCGCTCGGGCTCGGCGTGGCGCCCGACGCCGTCTCCCGCGCGCTGTCCCGGTCGCACGGCGCGCCGGGCCGGCTCGAGCGGCTCGACGGGCGCGGCGTCTCCGCCTTCGTGGACTACGCCCACACCGACGACGCCCTCGCCCGCGTCCTCGAGGCGCTCCGGTCGCTCTCCCCGCGGCGGCTGATCTGCGTCTTCGGCTGCGGCGGCGATCGCGACCACGGCAAGCGGCCGCTCATGGGGCGCGCCGCGGGGACCGCGGCGGACCTCGCCATCGTGACGAGCGACAACCCGCGCAGCGAGGACCCCGGCGCGATCATCGCCGACGTCCTCCCCGGCCTCGACGCCTCCGGCCGCGCGCGCCTCTCCGCGGACCAGGCCCGCGCCGGCGCCGCCGGCTACGTGGTCGAGCCGGACCGCCGGGCCGCCATCGCCCTCGCCGTCGCCGCCGCGCGTCCGGGCGACGCCGTGCTGGTCGCGGGCAAGGGGCACGAGGAGTACCAGCTCGTGGGCGCCGAGCGGCGCCCGTTCTCGGATCGCGAGGAGGCCCGCCGGGCCCTCGGCAACGCATGACCCTCCCGACGTTCACCCCCGACGAGCTCGCCGCCGCAACCGGCGGGCGCTGGATCGGCGCGCCGCCCGCGACGCTCGCCGGCGTCTCCACCGACACCCGCACCGTCGCCGCGGGCAACCTCTTCGTCGCCCTCCGCGGCGAGCGGTTCGACGCCCACGACTACCTCGCCGAGGCGGCCGCGAAGGGCGCCGCCGCGGCGGTGGTCGCGGAGGCGTGGGCCGCGGCCGGCCGGACGCCGCCGCTCCCGGCCCTCGCGGTCCCCGACACCCTCGCCGCCCTCGGCGCGATCGCGCGCCTGCACCGGCGTCGCTTCTCGATCCCGTTCGTCGGCGTGACCGGCTCGAACGGGAAGACCACCACCCGCGAGATGATCGCCGCGATCCTCGCGACGCGCGGGGGGGTGCTGAAGACCGAGGGCAACCTCAACAACGAGGTGGGCGTCCCGCTCACGCTGCTCCGCCTCGACGCCTCCCACGCGTCGGCGGTCATCGAGATGGGGATGAGCCACCCCGGCGAGATCGCGCGCCTCGCGGCGATCGCCGAGCCGCAGGTCGGGGTCGTGACGCTCGCCGCGCCCGCCCACCTCGAGGGGCTGGGCACCGTGGAGGCGGTGGCCGACGCGAAGGCCGAGCTGTACCAGGGGCTCCCCGACGGCGGGATCGCGGTGGCCAACGCCGACGACCCGCGGATGCTGAAGCGCGCGGTCGCCTCCGGGCGGCGGATGCTCACCTTCGCGAGCGGCCGCGGCCGCCGCGGCGACGTGGCCGTGCTCGAGATCCTCTCGCAGGGGGACGAGGGCCTCCGCTTCGTGCTCGGGATCGGGAACCGCGAGGTCCCCGTCCACATCCCCGCCCTCGTCGGCGCCCACAACGCCGCGAACGCCGCCGCTGCCGCCGCCGCCGCGATCGCGCTCGGCTGCACCGACCGCGAGATCGCGCGGGGGCTCGCCGCGGTGAAGCCGGTGGGCCGGCGGCTCCGGCTCGAGACGCTCGCCTCCGGGCTCCGGCTCCTGGACGACTGCTACAACGCGAACCCCGCCTCGATGTCGGCCGCGCTCCGGACCGTGGTCGCGCTCGCCGGCGGCGCCGGGGCCCGCCCCGTCGCGGTGCTCGGGGACATGCTCGAGCTCGGCGCCTTCGAGGCCGAGGCGCACCGCGCCCTCGGCGAGGAGGCCGCCCGCGCCGGGATCGCCCGGCTCGCCGCGTTCGGGCCGCGCGCCCGCGCCACCGCCGAGGCGGCCCGGGCGGCCGGCCTCGAGGCCTTCCACACCGAGGAGCCGGACGCGCTCGTCGCCTGGGCGCGCGCCGAGCTCCGTCCCTCCTCCGACGTCCTCCTCGTGAAGGGCAGCCGAGGCATGAAGCTCGAGCGGCTCGTCGAGGCGCTGCGCTAGATGCTCTACCACCTCCTGTACCCGCTCGCGGGCCGCTTCACCCTCCTCAACGTCCTCCGCTACCCGTCCTTCCGCATCGTCGCGGCCGGCCTGGTCTCGATGATCATCGTGCTGCTGCTCGGTCCGCTCTTCATCGAGCGGATGCGGGTCCTCCAGTACGGCTCGAGCAACGTCCGCGAGGACACGCCCGAGGGGCACAAGAAGAAGGCCGGCACGCCGTCGATGGGCGGCGCGCTCATCCTGCTCGGGGTCACGGTCTCGACGCTGCTCTTCGCCGATCTCGCGAACCGGTTCGTCTGGGCGGCGCTCCTCGTCACGCTCGGCTACGGCGCCATCGGCTTCACGGACGACTGGCTCAAGATCTCCAAGCGCAACTCGAAGGGGCTCGCGGGGAAGAAGAAGCTCCTCTTCCAGCTCCTCGTCGTGGTGGTGGTCTACTACGCCGTCCTCTCCGACTGGCACTTCCACGTCGAGCCCCGCTTCCCCTGGGTGTTCGTGGGCAGCTTCGTGGACCTCCACGTCACCCTGCCGTTCGTCCCGACCCGCCTCTTCGCCCCGAACCTCGGCTGGCTGTACCTGCCGTTCCTGGTGTTCGTGGTGATCGCCACCTCGAACGCGGTGAACCTCACCGACGGCCTCGACGGGCTCGCCATCGGACCGACCATCGTCTCGGCGATGACGTTCCTCGCCCTCTCGTACATCGCGGGCGCGACCATCGGCGGCTTCAGCCTCGCCGAGTACCTGCGCATCGCGTACATCCCCGGCGCCGAGGAGCTCGGCGTCCTCTGCGCGGCCATCTTCGGCGCGGGCGTGGCGTTCCTCTGGTACAACACGTACCCCGCGTCCTTGTTCATGGGCGACGTCGGCTCGCTCGCGCTGGGCGGCGCGCTCGGCATGCTCGCGGTCCTCACCAAGAACGAGGTCGCGAGCGCCATCCTGCACGGCGTCTTCCTCGCCGAGACGGTCAGCGTCATCCTGCAGGTCTGGTCGTTCAAGACCCGCGGCAAGCGCATCTTCCGGATGGCCCCGGTCCACCACCACTTCGAGCTCAAGGGGTGGGCGGAGCCGAAGATCATCGTCCGGTTCTGGATCATCTCGGTGATGCTCGCGCTCGTCGCGCTGCTCTCCATCAAGCTGAGGTAGCCCGTGTCGAACCCGGAGCTGAAGGGGCGGAAGGTCACCGTGGTCGGGCTCGCGCGGAGCGGCATCGCCGCCGCGCGGCTCTGCGCGCGGGAGGGCGCGAAGGTCACCGTCACCGACCGGCGCCCGGCCGCGGAGCTCGCGCCCGCCGTCGCCGCGCTCGGGCCCGAGGTCCGGCGCCGCCTGGGCGGCCACGACCTCGCCGACTTCGAGCAGGCGGACCTCGTCGTCGTCTCCCCGGGCGTCCCGCTCGCCAACCCCGAGCTCCGGGCGGCGCGGGCGCGCGGCGTGACGATCTGGGGCGAGATCGAGCTCGGGTGGCGGTTCCTGCCCCCCGGCACCCCCGTCGTCGGCGTCACCGGGACGAACGGCAAGTCCACCACCACCGCCCTGGTGGGCGCCCTCCTCTCCCGCGACCGCCGCACCTTCACGGGCGGGAACCTCGGCACGCCGCTGTGCGAGCACGTCCTCTCCGGCGCCCCGGCCGACGCCGTGGTCGTCGAGCTGTCCTCGTTCCAGCTCGAGGGGATCGACCGGTTCCGCGCGCGGGTGGCGGCCATCCTGAACGTCACGCCCGACCACCTCGACCGCTACCCGGACGTCGAGGCCTACGCCGCCGCGAAGGCCCGCCTCTTCGCGCGCCAGGAGCCCGGCGACGCGGCGATCGCGAACGCCCGCGACGACCGCGCGATGGCGATGGCCGGCGCCTCGCGCGGCGAGCGGTACACGTTCGGCTTCGGCCCCGCGGCCCCCGGCGCCGCGCGCATGGAGGAGGGCGAGCCGGGCCCGGGCGGCGCCGCGATCTGGATCGCCCCGAACGGCGGCGCCCCCGAGCGCTACCTGCTCCGCAACCGCGCGCTGCGCGGCCGTCACAACCGCGAGAACGCGATGGCGGCGCTCCTCTGCGCGCGGCTCGTCGGCGTGCCCGGCGCCGCGGCGCAGGCCGGCCTCGACGCGTTCCCCGGGCTGCCGCACCGCCTCGAGCTGGTGTCGGAGCGGAACGGCGTCGAGTGGGTGAACGACTCGAAGGCCACCAACGTCGACTCGACCTACGTCGGCCTCGCCGCCTTCCCGGCGAGCACGCCGCGCGTGGTCCTGATCATGGGCGGGCACGGGAAGCGGGCGCCCTATGCGCCGCTCGCGCCCCTGTTCGCGGGGCGGGTGAAGGCCCTCCTCACCATCGGCGAGGACGCGCCGGCCATCGAGCGGGAGCTGGGCGGCCTCGCGCCCACCGAGTCGTGCGGCACGCTGGCGGGCGCCGCCCGGCGGGCGGCGGCCCTGGTGGGGCCGGGCGACGTGGTGCTCCTCTCCCCCGCGTGCTCCAGCTACGATCAGTTCGCGAACTACGAGGAGCGCGGGGAGGCCTTCCGCCGCCTCGCGAGGGAGCACGCGTGAGCACCCTCCGGCGGGTTCAGGGCGAGGGGCCTCCGGACGCGCCGCGCGAGGAGCCGCGCTTCGACCCCGTGCTGCTCGCCGCCGTCGTCGCCCTGGTCGCCGTGGGCTGCGTGATGGTCTACTCGGCGAGCGCCGTCGAGGCCGGGCGGCGGCTCGGCGACGAGTTCCACTACCTGAAGCGGCAGGCGTTCGCCGCCGCGATCGGCTTCGCCGCCCTCTTCGCCGCCCTCCGGGTCGGGTACCGCAAGGTCCTCGCCCTCGCCTACCCCGGCCTCCTCGCGAGCCTCCTCCTCCTGGTGGCGGTGATGCTCTTCGGCAAGACCGCGGGCGGCGCGCAGCGCTGGATCCCCCTCGGCCCGCTGAACCTGCAGCCGTCCGAGATCGCCAAGATCGCGCTCGTCCTGTACCTGGCGCGCTCCCTCGCGAGGAAGGGCGATCACGTCCGGACCTTCTCGATCGGCCTGCTGCCGCACCTCATCGTCACCTGCGCGATGGTCGGGCTCTGCCTCTGGCAGCGCGACCTCGGGACCGGCGTCATCCTCTTCCTGGTGATGTTCGCGATGCTGTTCACCGCCGGCGCCCGGGTCTCGTACCTGCTCGCCGCCGCGATCGTCGCGGCCCCCATCGCCTGGCACATCGTGAAGTCCACGCCGTACCGGTACGCCCGGTGGCTCGCCTTCCTCGATCCCGAGCAGTACAAGACCGGGGTGGGGTTCCAGCTCTGGGAGTCGCTCCTCGGCACCGCCAACGGCGGCTGGCTCGGCCAGGGGCTCGGCCAGGGCAAGGGGAAGCTCTTCTTCCTCCCCGCCGCCCACACCGACTTCATCGCGGCGGTGATCGCGGAGGAGACGGGGCTGCTCGGGATCCTCTTCCTCCTCGCGCTCCACGCGGTCGTCGTCTGGCGCGGGATCCGCGCCGCGCTCCGCGCCTCCGACGCGCTCGGCTGCTACGCCGCCGTGGGGCTCACGGTCCTCGTCGGCGCCCAGACCGCGGTGAACCTGATGGTCGTCTTCGGCCTCCTCCCCACCAAGGGGCTCACCCTCCCCTTCATCTCCTACGGCGGCAGCTCGCTCATCACGCTCCTCGCAGGGTGCGGGGTGCTCCTGTCCATCTCCGGCGAGCGCGGCGGGTTCCTGCGCCGCCTGCCCGCCGCGATCCGGATCGGCGCGCCCGTGGGCGGAGCCCCGCGGCTCGCGCCGGTGCGCGGTGGGGAGGCGCCATGACGACGCGCTCGGCCGTACACGGGGTGGGGGCCCCGCGCAGCGGGAGAGGGGCGCAGCCCCTCACCGCGGGGACCTCGCGCGTCGTCGCGAAGCGAAGCGCGCGAGGTCACGGGCCCCGCTTCGCGGGGTGGGGCGACATCCAGGCCGCGGGCGCCGAGCGCCCGCACGGGCTCCGCCTGCGGGGCGGGGCGGCACGCCCCGTGGAGATGGAGAAGGACATCGTATGAGAATGCTGGTCGCCGGTGGCGGCACGGGAGGGCACGTGTTCCCGGGCGTCGCTCTCGCCGAGGAGGTGGTGACGCGTCACCCCGCGAACGACGCCATCTTCGTCGGGACGGCGCGCGGCCTCGAGGCGAAGATCGTCCCGCAGGCGGGCTTCCCGATCGAGCTCATCGAGGTGAAGGGGCTCAAGGGGAAGGGGCTGCTCGGCGCGCTGCTGAACCTGCTCCTCCTCCCTCGGGCGTTCCTCCAGTCCTGGCGGATCCTCAAACGCTGGCGGCCCGACGTGGTGGTCGGCGTTGGCGGCTACGCCTCCGGGCCGGTGGTCCTCGCCGCGTGGCTGATGCGGATCCCCACCGCGGTCCAGGAGCAGAACGCGATCGCCGGGTTCACCAACCGCGTCCTCGGGCGGTTCGTGAAGGCCGCCTTCACCGCCTTCCCCGAGGCGGCGGCGAGCTTCCCGCGCCGCAAGGTCTACCAGCTCGGCAACCCCATCCGCCGCGTCCTCATGGAGAACTTCATGCGGCCGCGGGTGGACCACGACCGGCCGCGCCTCCTCGTCTTCGGCGGCTCGCAGGGCGCGCACGCCCTGAACATGCGCGTCGTCGAGGCGCTGCCGCACCTCGCCGATCTCCGCGAGGCCCTCCGGATCACGCACCAGACGGGCGCGCGCGACCGGGAGCAGGTCGAGAAGGGGTACCGCGCCTGCGGGTTCGAGCCGGACGTCCGCGAGTTCATCAGCGACATGAGCACGGCCTACGCCGAGTCGGACCTGGTGGTCTGCCGCGCCGGCGCGACGACCCTCGCCGAGCTGACCGTCTGCAAGAAGCCGTCGATCCTCGTGCCCTTCCCGGCCGCGGCGGACAACCACCAGGTGGTGAACGCGCGGAGCCTGGTGGACGCCGGCGCCGCGGTGATGATCGAGGAGCGGGAGCTCACCGGCGAGACGCTCGCCGCAGAGATCCGCGCGATCCTCGGCAGCCCCGAGCGCCGCGAGCAGATGGCGCGCGCGGCGGGGCGCCTCGGGAGCCCGCAGGCGGCGAAGGAGATCGCCGACGTCTGCATCGAGCTCGTGCGCCGCCGCTGGGGGTCGCCGTTCGGCCAGGCGCGCGAGCCCGGTCAGAAGCCCGATCGGCCGCCCGGCCTCGCGTCGTAGGCGACCCTGGAGTAATGAGAGCCATGAGCCTCTTCCGTTCCCGTCCCGCCAAGATCCACTTCGTGGGCGTCGGCGGCATCGGCATGAGCGGCATCGCCGAGGTGCTGCTGAACCTCGGCTACGCCGTCTCCGGCTCGGACCTCAAGGAGTCCGAGACCACCCGCCGCCTCGCGTCGCTCGGCGGCCGGATCGCGCGCGGCCACGCGGCCGGCAACGTGCAGGCGGTGGACGTGGTCGTCACCTCCTCCGCCGTCCGCCGCGACAACCCCGAGGTGATCGAGGCGCGCCGCAGGAAGATCCCGGTCATCCCCCGCGCGGAGATGCTCGCCGAGCTCATGCGGCTCAAGTACGGCGTCGCGATCGCCGGCTCGCACGGCAAGACCACCACCACCTCGATGGCGGCCCACCTCCTCGCGACCGCCGGGATGGACCCCACCGCGGTCGTCGGCGGGAAGGTGAACGGGTTCGGCTCGAACGCCAAGCTCGGCGGGGGCGACTACATGGTGGTCGAGGCGGACGAGTCGGACGGCTCGTTCCTGCGGATCCCGCCGACGATCGCCATCGTCACGAACATCGACCCCGAGCACCTCGACCACTGGGGCACGCCCGAGGCGCTGCGGCGGGGCTTCGTGGACTTCGTGAACCGCGTCCCGTTCTACGGGCTCGCGATCCTCTGCACCGACCACCCCACCGTCCAGTCGATGCTCCCGGAGGTGGAGAAGCGCGTCGTCACCTACGGGGTGAGCCACCAGGCCGACTACCGCGGCGACGGGATCCGGGTCTCCGGCCAGGCCGTCCGCTTCGAGGCCTTCCGCCGCGACGAGCCCCTCGGCACCTTCGAGCTCAGCATGGTCGGCCGCCACAACGCCATGAACGCCCTGGCGGTGATCGCGCTCGGCGACGAGATGGGGATCCCCGCGGACGTGACCCGCCGCGCGCTCGCGACGTTCCAGGGCGTGCAGCGCCGGTTCACGGTGCGCGGCCAGGCGGGCGGCGTGACGGTCGTGGACGACTACGGCCATCACCCCGCCGAGGTGAAGGCGACGCTGCGGGGCGCGCGCGAGGCGTTCCAGCGCCGGGTGGTGTGCCTCTTCCAGCCGCACCGCTACACCCGCACCCGCGATCTGCTGCCCGAGTTCGCGAAGGCGTTCAACGACGCGGACGTGCTCCTCGTGACGGACGTCTACGCCGCGGGCGAGGACCCGATCCCGGGCGCCACCGCCGAGCACCTCGTCGAGGCGATCCGCGCCTGCGGCCACCGCGACGTGACCTACGTCCCACGCGGCGAGCTCGCCCGCGCCGCGCGCGCGCGGGTCCGGTCCGGCGATCTCGTGCTCACGCAGGGCGCCGGCGACATCACCGCGGTCGGGCCGGAGCTGCTGAAGCTCCTCGAGGCTTGAGGTCGAGCACCGGGGCGCCCCGTGATCCGTGCCCGTCACCGTCACCGGCTTCTCCGTGACCCGTGAACCGGGTCGCGTGGCCCGTGGCCCGGTTCCCGTGGTCCGACCGCGGCGTCGGATCACGGGCCAGGGGACACGGGATACGGGAGGCGGGAGGCGGGAGGCGGGCACGGGGAACGGTGACGGTCACGGTGACGGGTACGGGTTCGCGTGCGGGTTCGGAAGGGTTCGGAAGGGTTCGATGAAGGACTGGAGGAGCGAGATCGAGCGGGTCGTCCGCGGGGAGCTCGTCCGGGACGCGCCGCTCGCGCCCCGGACCGCGATCCGCGTGGGCGGCCCCGCCGATCTCCTCGTCCGGCCGGCCGACCCGGACGCCCTCGCCGCGCTGCTCCAGGCGGTGCGCCGGCTCGGCGTGCCGCTCGCGGTGCTGGGCGGCGGCGCGAACACCCTGGTCGCCGACGCCGGCGTGCGCGGCGTCGTCCTGAAGCTCCCCCAGGACTTCCCCGGCGAGTCCTCCGCGGGCGAGGCGCTCGTGCTCGCCGCCGGCGCGCCCACCTCGCGCCTCCCGGCGCGCGCGCACGAGCTCGGCCTCGTCGGGATGGAGTTCGTGGCGGGGATCCCCGGGACGCTCGGCGGGTGCGTGGCGATGAACGCGGGGACGCGGCGCGGGGAGATGAAGGACATCGTCACGCGGGTCGAGCTCGCGACGGCGGACGGCGCCGGGTTCGTGCCCGCGGCGGCGCTCGGGTTCGCGTACCGGACGTGCCGGCTGCCGCCCGGCGCGGTCGTGACGCGCCTCGAGGTGCGGCTGCGGCGCGGGGACGTGGCGGAGAGCGCCGCGCGCATCGCCGCGGACCGCGAGCAGCGGCGGCGGACCCAGCCGCTCGACCGCCCCACCTTCGGCTCGACCTTCCGCAACCCGGAGGGCGACTTCGCGGGCCGGCTCGTGGAGGCGGTGGGCCTGAAGGGGCACCGTGTCGGGAACGCCACGTGGTCCACGGTCCACGCCAACTTCGTGACGAACCTCGGCGGCGCCACCGCGCGCGACGTGCTCGCCCTGGTCAAGCTGGCGCGCGCCCTCGTGAAGGAGCGGCTCGGGATCCGGCTCGAGGCCGAGGTGCGGCTCCTCGGCGAGTTCCTTGCAGAGGACCTGGTGGGGCTCGAGGATCTCGGGGCCCCGACGGGCGTATCCTGAGCCTTCAACCCGCGCTCGCCTGGGCGAGCGCAGGGGCGCGCGAGCGCGCCCCGGATCGAGCGGGACCGGAGCGTGAGCCTCCGCCCCGCCGGAGAGAGCGATGAAGTGGACGGGCAAGCGGGTCGCGGTGCTGCACGGTGGTCGATCGAGCGAGCGGGACGTGTCGCTCCGCACCGGCGCAGCGTGCGCCGACGCGCTCCGGCAGAAGGGCTATGACGTCACCCTCGTGGACGTGGACGTGGACGTCGCGGCGCGGCTCCGCGAGGCGCGGGCGGAGGTGGCCTTCGTCGCCCTCCACGGGCGGTGGGGCGAGGACGGGTGCATCCAGGGGCTCCTCGAGTCCATGGGCATCCCCTACACCGGCTCGGGCGTGCTCGCCTCGGCCGTCGGCATGGACAAGGGCATCGCGAAGGTGCTCTTCCGCACCCTCGGCCTGCCGGTGATCGAGTACGTGGTGTTCCCGCCGGAGCGGGCGCCGTCGATCTCGGTGGCCGATCTCCCGTTCGGCCTGCCGTGCGTGGTGAAGCCCTCCGGCGAGGGCTCGAGCGTCGGCGTCCACCTCGTGAAGGACTCCGCGAAGCTCGGCGCCGCCTGCAAGGACGCGGCGTCGTTCAAGGGCGAGCTCATCGTCGAGCGGTACGTGAAGGGGAAGGAGATCCAGGTCGCGGTGCTGGACGGCACCGCGCTCGGCGCCATCGAGGTGGTCCCGGCCAACGAGTTCTACGACTACGCCGCGAAGTACACCGCGGGGACGACGCAGTACTTCTACCCGGCGCGGATCCCGCCCGATCACGCGCGCGCGGTCATGGAGGCGGCCGAGAAGGCCCACCGCGGCCTCGGCTGCTCCGGCGTCACGCGGAGCGACTTCATCCTCACCGACGACGGCACGCCCTACGTGCTCGAGGTGAACACGCTCCCCGGGATGACCGCCACCTCGCTCGTCCCGAAGATCGCCGCGGGCAACGGCATCCCGTTCCCGGACCTCTGCGAGCGGCTGCTCGAGGGCGCGAGCCTGAAGGCGTAGGCGCCGGGTTCGGACTGAAGCGGAGACGGCGCCCTCGCGGGCGCCGTCTTCTTTCGTGATCGTCGCCGTGAACCGTGCCCGTCGCCGTCACCGGCCGCTCCGTGACCCGTGAACCGGCTCCCGACTCCCGTGGCCCACCCTCCGTGATCCGCCGGATCACGGGCGAGGGGACACGGGACCCGGGTCGCGGGCACGGGGAACGGTCACGGTCACGGGTACGATTACGGACCGTGCTGGCAGCCGGGAGGCATGCGGCGCGCGCTATGCTCCTCCCCGCCGCCTGACGGCGAGTCCCTCCCCCGTCCTACGGGGCCGCGCAGAGCGCGCGCGTCTCGCCGAGATCCGGGTTCGTGGGCTGGAGCTTCGCCGCCATCTCCACCGCCTGTGCGGACTCGGCGCACTGCCCGAGCTTCGCGTACGCCTTCGCCATGACAACGTAGGCCTGCGCGACGGGGGCGATCTCGAGCGCGCGCTGCGCCTTCTTGATCGCCTTCTCGGGCAGGCCGAGCTCGTACAGGCGCCGCGCCATGTTCACGTCGCGCATCGCCTTCTTCATCGGATCGGCGCCGGGGAGCGGCGACTTCTCCGGGTTCACGGTCTTGTCGAGGTCCGCCTGGGTGGCCTCGCCGAGCAGCATCCGGATCCGGACCTTCAGGACCTCGCAGTAGTCGATCTGCCGGTAGGGCTCGAGGGCCATCAGCTTGAACTTCGCGTCGACGATCCCGACCATCGGGTGGAGCCGGATCCCGAGCCGGTCGTAGAGCACGTCGCCCTCGTCCACGAGCACCGGCATCTTCAAGCCCGTCTGGGCCACGAGCGCCTTCACCTCGTCGGGCGGCGCGGAGGACGAGACCACCGCGGCCCAGTGGATCGACTTCCCGGCGAGGTCGTGCTCGCACTGCGCCATCTGCTTCAGCGCGTCCGCCGAGCGCTCCTGGCCCGTGCGGAAGAAGACGAAGACGTTCGCCTTCACCTTCGCGGAGAGGAGCCGGTCCTTGCCGCCCGAGAGCGTCCTGAGCTCGACGTTCTCGATCAGCGTGCCGGCCTCGGCGTGGGCATGCGCGGTGGGCGGCAGCACGGCGACGACGGCGAGGATCGAGAGGAGGATGGAGCGCCGGGGGGATCGGGGAGATCGAGTCATGGGGAGCTCGGATGATGGCATCCCGCCACGATGGGCGGTGTTCGTTGTCTGTCTCGCGATCGCGGGACGGCCGGCGCGTCGCGTCACCGCCCGCAGCTCTTCCTTCCGTCCACGGCGACGGAGCTGGCGGGGTCGATCTTCAAGGCGGCGTCGAAGGCGCGGATCGCCTCGGGGCACTTCCCCTGCGCCGCCAGGATCTCACCCTGCAGCGCATACCCCGCCGCCGTCGGCGCGACCGCGAGGACCTTCTCGACCTCGGCGAGGGCGCGATCGAGCTTCTGGATGCGCAGGAGCATCCGCGCGTAGTTGAGGTGCCTCCGCGCGACCCCCTCGTCCGTCCGCGTGATCGAGCGCTCCGGGGAGTCCAGCTTCGCGACGGCCGCCTCGTCGAGCTCCCCCAGCACGAGCCGGATCCGGGCCTTCACGCGTTCACAGTAGTTGATCTGCCGGAACGGCTCGTACGCCGCGAGCCGCCGGCTCTCGTCGAGGACTCCGACGGTGGGGTGCAGCCGGACCCCGAACCGGCCGTAGAGCGCGTCCCCCTCGTCCACCAGGACCGGCATCCGGATGCCGGTCTCGGTCACGACGGCCCGGACCTCGGCGGGCGCCCAGGAGCTCGAGACCACCCCGACCCAGTGGACCGGCTTGCCCGCGAGCTCCCTCTGGCAGGCGGCCAGCTCCCTCAGCGCGTCGGTCGAGTGCTCCTGCTGCGGCCGGAAGAACACCACCACGTCGGCCTTCGCGCCCTTCGCCAAGAGCGAGGCCCTCCCGCCGTCGATGGTGCGGAGCTCCGCGTCCTCGACGACCTCGCCCACGGCCACGTTGGCGAAGGCGCGGCCGGCGATCGGCCGCGCCCCCCACACCACGACGAGTCCCAGCAGGATCCCCCGGACGGCGAAGCGCCCGTTCACGCCGGCCTCTTCACTTCGCCGCGGCGCTGGTCAGCGTCTTGTTGTTGTAGGTCTTCGTGTCGTGGCACGTCTTCGCGCACGAGCCGCCGTTCGGCAGCTTCGTGAAGCCGACCTTGAGCATCCAGCCCTTCGGGCCGTACGGCACGCCGTCGCGGATGTGGTGGTCCTGCTTCGACGCGTGGACCTCGTGACAGGCGCGGCACGTCCGGCCGCGCTCCCTGTTCACGTGCACGTAGTGGAGGTTGCGCGAGCCGTCCCGGAAGCCGGTGAGCGTGGTGGTCTCGGCCTCGGAGACGACCTTGTCGTTGTGGCAGCCGTAGCAGAGCGCGTAGAGCTTCCGGTCGTAGGGCGCGTAGAACTTCTCGGGGTACGGCGCCACCAGGAGGCGGAAGTTCTCGCCACCGTGGGTCCGGTGGCAGGCGGAGCAGTCCTTCGCCTTCACCGGGTCGTGCCACACCTTGTTCTCGTCCAGCCACTTCTTGAAGTTCGTCATGAGCCGCCCGTCATCGGTGGTCATGCCGTCCTTCGCGTGGCAGTTCACGCACAGGTCGAACGGCAGCGCGATGAGCAGCTTCTCGACGTTGGCCGCGTGCGGGTTGTGGCAGTTCGAGCACTTCTTGCCCGTCGTCACCGCGTCGTGCCTCACCTTCGCGGTGGTCACCTGCTGCTTGATGCCGGCGTGGCAGCGGGTGCACATGTCCACCATCTCGCTGGCGAGGAGGGCGGTCTCCACGGAGTTGTGCGGGTTGTGGCAGTCGGTGCACGCCTCGGCCGCCGGCACGTGCTTGTACTTCCGCGCCATCACGTCGCGCACGTCGTCGTGACACTCGAAGCACTGCTCGTTCACGCTCGCGTGCCG
The DNA here is from genome assembly GCF_022690765.1 of Anaeromyxobacter oryzisoli. Classification (GTDB taxonomy): domain Bacteria; phylum Myxococcota; class Myxococcia; order Myxococcales; family Anaeromyxobacteraceae; genus Anaeromyxobacter; species Anaeromyxobacter oryzisoli. The sequence continues at coordinate 56,297 of NZ_JALCZA010000014.1, forward strand.
GATCGGCCCCGGGTTCTTCGGATCGTTGTTCTGATGGCACACGCCGCAGTCGCCGCCCTCGAACGGTGCGTGCGAATGAAGCGCCTTGTCCTTCGGCAGGGGGGCGACGTCGGCGCCGCGACGGAGGGCCTGCTTCTTCACCTCCGTCTTCATCGGGGCCGCGTCCGCTCGCTGCGCGCCGAGGCCGAGGGAGATCGCGGCGAGAGCCGCCGCGAGGATCGGGAGCCGCTTGTCCATTTCCACTCCGCTGCGAGGGGCCGGCCGCGCGTCGGCCTCTGCTCGTCCACTGTGGGGCACGCGCGTCGGGGACGAATCTTTGACTACATTGACGACCATCGGCCTTGATCCGGCCCAAGTGCGACGAAATTCACCACTCCGCGAACCGTCATCCGGCGTGGTGCCGGAATCCAGAATGCAAGCTCAGGAGCGCAGGAGCAATTTCCGGTTCCTGGAATTGTGCGGCGAATGGCAGGCGAGGCACTTCGTGCCATTCGTCCTCGGGTGAACGGCCCGGTCCATCTTCACCGGAGCCGAGCCGCTGAACTCGTCGTGGCACCCGAAGCACACGTCGTTGCCGGCCGAGGCCGGCCCGGGATTCTTCGAGTCATTTCGAGCGTGACACGTGTCGCACGCCCCCATCTCGAAAGGACCGTGCGAAGACGCCGCCTGCTCCCGAGGCAGCGGCGCGAGCCGGTCGTCGGCGCCGCGAGCGACCTGTGCAGCCAGCGCGAGCGCGGCGGCGGTGAGGAGAGGTGCGAAACGAACGCGCATTCGATCTGCTCCGTGAGATTTCGAGTGCCCTGCCTCTCGACGTTCGAGGGAGCGAACTCATTTACACGAACACCCTGCCCGGGTCGATGTCGCGAATCGCGCAGGCGCTTCCGGCTGGCTGCGGGCGGGGTGGATGCACTCCGGATGCCAGGACACAGAGTCGATCCGGTCGAAAACTTGCCAAGCCTGGAGGCTGGGGCATCCTGCACCCTCGGGTGATAGCGCCTGGAAGCGGTCGCGATCGGTGCGGCCGTGTGGGCGGGTGGAGCGGCGGTGGCGCGGGGTCCGAACCGACGACGGGTGGACAGGGTTCCAGGGGAGCAACGGCGGCGGCTCGCCCGCGCGCTCGGGCTCGCCCTGCCCGCGATCGTGGCGGTGCTCGCGCTCGGCGGCGCCGGGTTCCTGGCCTGGCGCGTGGGGTTCGCCGGTGACCTCCTCCGCGTGAAGGAGCTCCGGTTCGAGGGGCTGCACCGCGCGACCGCCGCCGAGCTCGCGGAGCTCTCGCCGGCGCACGTCGGCGATCACCTCCTCTTCATCGATCCCGGCGCGATGGAGGCGGCCCTCCGGCGGCACCCGTGGGTCGCGCGGGCGGTGGTCCGCCGGCGCTGGCCCCCTGCGCTCGAGGTCACCGTGACGGAGCGCGAGCCCGCCGCCCTCGTCGATCTCGGCGGGCTGTACCTGGTGGACGCGCACGGCGAGGTGTTCAAGCGGGCGGCGCCGGGCGACGGGCTCGACCTGCCCCTCGTCACCGGCATCGACCGCGAGGACTGGACCGACCGCCGGGCGGAGTACGAGCCGCTGCTGGCGGCGGCGCTGGCCCTGCTCGGGCGCTGGTCGGAGCGGGGGCTCGGCGCGCTGGCGATCTCGGAGATCCACGTCGATCCCGACTACGGGACGACGCTCTTCACGGCCGACGGCGCGGAGGTGCGGCTCGGCCAGGGTGACATCGAGGAGAAGCTGTCGCGCCTCTCGCGCGTTCTCTCGGCGCTCGACGCCGAGGGGCGGCGGGCGGAGGTGCTCCACCTCGACAACCGGCGGCGCCCGGAGTGGGTGGCCGTGCGGCTGGCGGGACGTGGCGGTGGGGACGGCGGTGATCCGCCCGGGCGCTCGGCGCCGGGGCGGTAGGTGGTGGCAGGCTCCGGGGCACGCGGCCGCGCGCCCCGGGGCGGCACGGAGGGTCCGAGAGGGCCCGTCGGGTGAGCGCGAGAGCGCGACACGCCCGGAGAGGTGGTGGTCATGGCGAAGAGCGGCGACATCCTCGTCGGCCTGGACATCGGCACGACGAAGATCTGCGCCATCGTCGGCGAGGTGACCGACGAGGGCGCGATCGACATCATCGGCATCGGCTCGCACCCGTCGAAGGGGCTGCGGAAGGGCGTGGTCGTCAACATCGACGCCACCGTCGCCTCGATCAAGCGCGCGATCGAGGAGGCCGAGCACATGGCGGGGTGCGAGATCACCACCGTCTACACGGGGATCGCCGGCGGGCACATCAAGGCGTTCCCGTCGCACGGCGTCGTCGCGGTGAAGGACAAGGAGGTCCGCCAGCAGGACGTGGACCGCGTGATCGACCAGGCCAAGGCGGTGGCGATCCCCCTCGACCGCGAGGTGATCCACGTCCTGCCCCAGGAGTACGTGGTCGACGACCAGGACGGCGTGAAGGAGCCGGTCGGGATGAGCGGCGTCCGCCTGGAGGCGAAGGCGCTCATCGTCACCGGCGCGGTCTCGTCCGCCCAGAACATCGTGAAGTGCGCCCAGCGCACCGGCCTGAACGTCGCGGACATCGTGCTCCAGCCCCTCGCCTCGTCCCTCGCCACCCTGAGCGAGGACGAGAAGGAGCTCGGCGTCTGCCTGGTGGACATCGGCGGCGGCACGACCGACATCGCGATCTTCCACAACGGCGCGATCCAGCACACGGCCGTCATCTCGCTCGGCGGCAACCACCTCACGAACGACGTGGCCGTCGGGCTCCGCACGCCCACGCACGAGGCGGAGCGGCTCAAGAAGCAGTACGGCTGCGCGATGGCGTCGATGGTCGAGAAGTCCGAGACGATCGAGGTCCCGAGCGTGGGCGGGGGCTCCCCGCGCGTCCTCTCCCGACACATCCTCGCCGAGATCGTGGAGCCGCGCGTCGAGGAGATCTTCATGCTCGTCCAGCACGAGATCCAGAAGTGCGGGATGGAGGAGATCCTCGCCTCCGGCGTGGTGATCACCGGCGGCTCGACGCTGCTCGCCGGGATGCCGGAGATGGCGGAGGAGGTCCTCGGGGTGCCGGTCCGGCGCGGGCTGCCCCGGTCCATCGGCGGGCTCGTGGACGTGGTGAAGAGCCCGATGTACGCCACCGCGGTGGGGCTGGTGATCTTCGGGGCGCAGCAGCAGGACGCGAGCCCGTACTTCAAGATCCGCGACGAGAACGTGTACCGCAAGGTGAAGGGCCGCATGAAGGAGTGGCTCGGGCAGATCTTCTAGCCGGCGGGGGCGACGGACATGATCGAGTACACGGACAAGCAGGACGCGGCGAAGATCAAGGTGATCGGCGTCGGCGGCGGCGGCGGGAACGCCATCAACACGATGGTCGCGGCCCGGCTCGAGGGGGTCGAGTTCATCGCCGCCAACACCGACGTGCAGGCGCTCGCCGCGAACAAGGCGAGCGTGAAGATCCAGCTCGGCAAGAGCGCCTCCCGCGGGCTCGGCGCCGGGGCGAACCCGGAGGTGGGCCGGACCGCCGCCCTCGAGGAGCGCGATCAGATCGCCGGGGCGCTCGAGGGCGCCGACATGGTGTTCGTCACCGCCGGCATGGGCGGCGGCACCGGCACGGGCGGGGCCCCCGTCGTCGCCGATCTCGCGAAGACCACCGGCGCGCTCACGGTCGGCGTGGTCACGAAGCCCTTCCTCTTCGAGGGGAACCGGCGCCGCAAGCAGGCCGAGGCCGGCATCGCCGAGCTCGCCGCGGCGGTGGACACCCTCATCGTGATCCCGAACCAGCGGCTCCTCGCCGTGGCCGGGGAGAACATGTCCCTCGCCGACGCGTTCAAGCGCGCCGACGAGGTGCTCCTCAACGCGGTGCAGGGCATCTCGGACCTCATCACGGTCCACGGCATCGTGAACGTGGACTTCGCCGACGTCCGGACCATCATGAGCGGCCAGGGGATGGCGCTCATGGGCACCGGCCGCGCCGCGGGCGACCGCCGCGCCATGGAGGCGATGCAGGCCGCGATCAGCTCGCCGCTCCTCGAGGACGTGACCCTCGACGGCGCGACCGGGCTCCTCGTGAACATCACGGGCGGGCCGGAGCTCACGCTGAACGAGGTGAACGAGGCGGTGACGATGGCGCAGTCCGCCGCCGACGCCGAGGCGAACATCATCTTCGGGTCCGTGATCGACGAGCGCCTCGGCGACGAGGTGAAGATCACCGTGATCGCGACCGGGTTCCAGGGGCGCGAGGAGCGGAGCCGCGCGCTGGCGCGCCAGCCCGCCGAGGCGCGTGCGCCGGCGACGATCCGCACCGTGCCGCCGCCGCTCCCCGTCGAGGCGAAGCCCCGGGAGCCCATCCGGCTCCAGACCGTCGCGCCGGCGACCGTCCCGGTGCGCGCGTCCGTCTCCCCCGCCCGGCGCGACCTCGCGTCCTTCACGCCGGCGGACGAGGATCAGTACGACATCCCCGCCTTCCTGCGGCGGGGCGGGACGACGCCGAGGGAGTAGGGCCGGCGATAGCGCAGGCAGCCGGAGCCCGGATCCCACGCGCGTCCCTGCCCGTACGCCATCCTCCGCTCCCCACCCCGGGGACGGGGGTGGGGCGCGGCGGGCGGCGAAGCGCCGTCCTCCGATTCGGGCGCCCGCTCTCGTCCTTGCGGCTGCGTGACAGTCCGTCAAGTCGCCGCGTGCTGCGAGCGCATCGCAGGCCGGTGGAATGGCCTCCGGGGAAGATGGGGCTCGGCGGGCGGGGCGACCCTCTTCGGGTCCAATGATGCGGCGGCGCCCGCCGCGTCCGGCGGCCTCTATGTACCGAGGGTTCGCCATGGCCAACGGCGAGCGCCCTCGGGAGGAGGCTCACGCATGTCCAAGCTGACGCTGACCACCTTCGTCACGCTCGACGGCGTCATGCAGGCGCCCGGCGGACCCCGGGAAGACCGGAGCGGCGCGTTCCTCCACGGCGGATGGGTCATTCCCCTCGCCGACGCCGACTTCGGCGGCTTCATGGTCGAGGTGTTCTCGCGGGCCGGCGCGTTCCTCCTGGGGCGGGGGACCTACGAGATCTTCGCGAAGCACTGGCCGCGCGTCACCGACCCGGCGAACCCCATCGCCACCGCGCTCAACCGGCTCCCCAAGTAGGTCGCCTCGCGAACCCTGGGCCGCCTCGACTGGAGCGGGTGCACGCTCGTCCGAGACGTGCCTGCAGAGGTCGCGCGGCTGAAGCGCGAGGACGGCCCCGAGCTCCAGGTCCACGGCAGCCCCGGTCTCGCGCAGACGCTGCTCGAGTACGAGCTCGTCGACGAGCTCAACCTGCTGCAGTTCCCGGTCGTCCTCGGCGCGGGCAAGCGGCTCTTCGGCTCCGGCGCGATCCCGACGGCGTTCCAGCTCCTCGCCACGCGAGCGACGAGCAAGGGGATCCTCATCAGCACCTACCGGACCGCCGGCCGACCGACCTACGGCTCGGCGGAGCTCGAGGCCAGTGAGCACGCGTGACGGCCCCGGCCGGCGGGCCCATGAGCTCCGCGGCCCCGGCGACGCCGTCCGGTCGCCCCCGTGCTCAGGATGGGCCCGCGAACGGACTCGCCCGCTCGCTCCGGGACTGCGGTGCCGCCCTACCCCGGGACCCTGATCACGTCGTCCGCGAGCGCCGTGATCTTCTCGCCGCCGGCGGGCGTCACGGCCCAGGTGTTCTCGATCCCGACCGCCCCGAGCCCCGGGAACACGAACTTGGGCTCGACGGCCACGATCTGCCCCTCGACGAGCGGCGCCGCGAACCCCGGCGCGAGCACCGGCAGCTCGTCCAGCTCGAGCCCGACGCCGTGCCCCACGAACCGGGTCTGGTCGCCCGGGGGCCCCATGAACCGATCGCCGAGCCCCGCCGCCTCGGCGCGGGCGCGGGCGCGCTCCCAGAGCGCCTCGCAGATCACCCCGGGGCGGAGCGCGCCGGCCACCTCGGCCTGGATCTCGAGCGCGACCTGGAAGGCGCGCTCCAGCTCCGGCGCGAGGGCGCCCACCACCGCGATGCGGGTCATGTCCACGACATACCCGCCGAACACCCCCGTGAAGTCGAGCAGCACCGGCTCGCCCGCGGCGATGACCCGGGCGGACGCGCCCTGCGGGTAGGCCGCGCCGAGCCCGGCGCCCACCACCGGCCCGTCGAAGTAGCCGGGCGTCGCCGCGCTCGCGCCGGCGGCGACGATCCCGACGAACAGCTCGGAGTTGAAGCCGCGCAGGCGCGGGGTCCCCATGCCCCCGGCGCGCCGGAGCCGCAGCTCGAGCTCGGCGGAGACGTCGAGCTCGCGGACGCCGGCGCGGAGGAAGCGCGGCACCTCGGCGAAGGCCGCCGCGATGCGCCGGCCGCCGTCCTTCAGGATCTCCCGCTCGGCGGCGGACTTCACCGATCGCTGCTCGCGGAGGGCGCCCGAGATGTCCACGAGCTTCGCCGCGGGGAGCTGCCTGCGCCACCAGTCGAGGGTCGCCTGCGGCACGGCGTCGAAGGTCGCGCCGACCTGGCCCGCCGCGCCGAGCGCGGCCGCGAGCTCCCTCGACGGCGGGAACGGCCGCACGTCGGAGATCGCCGCCTCGCTCCGCGCCCGCGCGACCGACTTGCGGACGAGGAGGACCGGGGCCCCGCTCGCCGGGACCCAGAGCGCGCCGTTCTGGCGGGTGCCGGTCAGGTAGAGGACGTCCACCGCGTGGAGGAGGAGCGCCCCCGAGAGCCCGCGCCCCCGCAGCGTCTCCTGCAGCCGACCGATCCGCTCCGCGTGCTCCCGAGACTCCATGCGTTGGCTCCTCGCCGGGGTGGATCACGGAGCGTGCCGGATCGCGGACGCGAAAGGAAGCCGCACCTCCGGTTGGGGGCGACGGCTACCCGCGGAGCGACCGTGCCCGAACGCGAACGCGCGAACCCGTACCCGTCACCGTACCCGTCACCGTGCCCGTGACCGTTCCCGTATCCGTGCCCGCATCCCGCGTCCCGTGTCCCCTGGCCCGAGTCTCCGTCGGTTTACGGGAACCGGGCTACGGGCCACGGGATCCGGTTCACGGGTCACGGGGAGACCGGTGACGGTGACGGGCACGGTTCACGGTGTGGCGAGGGCGCGGCCCTCCTGGAATTTCCTCGCGATGGCGCGGACCGACGCCTCGTACCGGTAGCTCGTGCCCTGGTGCCCGTCCTCGAACTCCTCGTGCAGGACCTCGACGCCGCCGGCGCGGAGGCTCTCGACCACCATCCGCGCCCCCCAGCGGAGGTGGTACTCGTCGCGCGTGCCGCAGTCCACGAACACCGTCGCGAGCCGCCGGTAGCGCTCGATGGCCTGCGGCACGTAGCGGACGGGATCCTCGGCGAGCCAGCGCGCCCACACCTCGGGCCGGAGCCGGCCGGTCTCGCGCTCGAACGGGAGCGCGAGGCCGAGCGGCTCGTCCGGATCGGGCGAGTAGTGCGCCGCCATGGCGAGCACGTTCAGCACCGGGTGATCGCCCCCGGCCATCTTCGTCGCTCGCGCGCGCCGCTTCAGCTCCGCGAGCCAGGCGGCCGGGCTCTCCGCGGCGAGGAGCGCCCCCGCCGCCACCGGCAGCTCGCCGAGGTAGCAGTACTCGAAGGCGGCGTCGCCGGAGTGGCAGGCGACGTGCGCGAACACCTCGGGGCGGTCGCGCCCCATCCTGAGGGCGCCGTAGCCGCCGGAGCTCTTCCCCACGATCGCCCGCGCCTCGCGCCGCGGGACCGCGCCGAAGCGCGCCTCCACGAAGGAGACCACGTCATCCGCCACGTAGTCCTGGTATCGGCCCACGGCGGGGGAGTTGATCCACTGGGTGCCGCCGAGGCCGGTGAAGCCGTCCGGGAAGACGGCGAGGAACGGCGGCACCGCCCCCGACTCGACGAGGGCGCCGAGGCGATCCGGGACGGTCGGCTGGAACGGGCCGGCGCTGGTCCAGCCGCGCGCGGTGCCGGTGAACCCGTGCAGGAAGTAGATGGCCGGGAGCGGTCCGCCGTCGTGGCCGGGCGGGCGCCAGACGAGCAGCGGCCGCCGCGCGGGATCGCCGAGCGGGTTCCCGGCGAGCGCGGGGGAGTCGATCTCGACCTCGATCATCTGGCCGGACATGCCGGTTCCCTACCCCGGCGCGCCGCTCCCCGCAACGGGGCCGCGCCGACCGCGCGCTCCGCGTCCGCCCGCGCCGCGCCTCACGCCGCGCGGCGCGCGGCGCGATCGCTACCCGCCCTTCTTCGCCTCGAGCAGCGCGTTCATCCTCTCCATCACCGCGAACGCGTCGGCGACGTACAGCACGTCCGCCTTCCCGCGCGCCCACCCGCACGCGGGATCCAGGTTCACCGCGCGACGCTCGCGGATGAACCGCCAGCCGACCACGTGCGGCTCCTCGCCGTGGCAGCAGGTGGCGAGCCCCTTCGGGTGACGCGGGGTCGCGCCCGTCTGGCCGACCTGGTTCAGGTGGCTCATGAACGCGAACACCTTCTGCCCCTCGCCGGCCTGGTCCACGAGCGACTTGGAGGAGCCGAGCGAGGCGCCCGAGGCGCGGAGGAACCCGCGGATCAGCCCCTCGGCGCGCTCCGGGTGCGGCTTGCCGTCCGCCTGCTTCTTGGTCCAGCCCGCGCCCGCGACGAAGAGGAGCCTCGCCTCGGGGCGGATGGTCTGCTCGCCGGACGCCGGCGCGCGGAGGCCGGTCACCTCGGTCCGGGGGGGCGGGATCGAGACGGCGACCCGCTCCACCGGCGGCGCGGCGCCGCCCTCGGCCCGCGCCGCCGGCGCGACGCCCGGGTCCACGAGCAGCACCCACGGCCGCTCCTTCCGCCGGAGCTTCGCCTCGATGCGCTGCTTGTAGTACCAGCGCGCGACGGCGGCGCCGCCGTCGGCGCTCACCTGCGCCACGTGCGTGTCGATCCGGCCGCCGATCCGCTCGGCGACGCCGGCCGCGACGCGCGACGTCCGCGACGAGGCGGGGGCGACCACCACCGCGGCGCCGGACGCCTTCGCGAGCGCCGTGGCCGCGGCCGCGTCGCTCGCGTACCGGCCGTCGGCGAGCGCCGGGTCCTCCGCGACGAGGACCTTCGCGACCCCGAGCCCCGCGAGCGCCTGGACGGCGGGGCCGACGGACGCGCCGAGGAGCGCGACCTGGACCGGGCCGCCGGCGGCGAGGACGCGGGCGGCGGAGAGCGCCTCGAGGGCGCCCTTCGGGAGCGCCCCGTCGAGCTCGACGGGGGCGAGGAGGAGCACGTCTTCCATGGTCGTCGTCTCCTTCATGGCGGCGCCCGCCCGCGTCGGGCGAGGGCGGGCGGCGCCGTCGTGCATCAGTCCTGGGAGATCCACTCGACGAGCTCGCGCGCGATCTCGTCGGGGCTCGCGTCCTTCACGATCCGGGTCTCGCGCTGCGCCTTCGGCACCGCGACGGAGAGGAACTCGACCCCCGCCGTCCCGACCGGCGCCGCCGGGGCCCGCTGCAGCGCGGGCATCACCTGGCGCATGTTCGCCATCCCGATCTGGGGGTTGTTCTTCGGCTCGGGGAGGCTGCCGGTCGCCCAGCCGAGCACCGCGGGCGGGCCGGCGACGACGGAGACCTGGTGCTTCCCGCCCTCGACGCGCTCGAGGATCTCCAGCGCGCCGCCGGCCTGCACCGCGATCTGGTCCACGCCCTGGAACTGGTCGTGGATCTCGAGCCGCTCGCCGACGAGCTGGAGCGTCACGCCCGCGCCGCGCGAGGCCGACTCCCAGCCGCCGAAGAGGAGGAGGCGGCCGCGATCCAGGCCGGGGAGCGCCTTCACCGCGGCGGCGAGCCGGACCGCCACCTCGTGGGCGTCGGTGAAGCCGCCGGCGGGGCCGTCCAGCGCGACGAGCTCGAGCGGCACCTTCTGCGCGACGGCCATCATGACCTGCTGCAGCTTCGCCTTCGGCCCGAGCGAGACGAGCGTCACTTTCGAGCCCGGCACCTTCGCGGCGAGGTTCGCGGCCTCGAAGAGCGCGTGCGCCGCCCAGGGGTCGAGCACGGCGGGGAGCATCGCCTCGTTCTTGAGCGCGGGCCCCTGCGGCGTCGCGACCGGCTCGAGCGTCTGGAGCGGGTCGGGCACGACGCTCCCGAGGACCACGATCTGGTATCCGGCGGTCATTCGTTCCTCCTCCTAGTTCTCGGCGGAGTGGAGCCCGCCCGTTCCGGCGCGGAGCTGGAGGTTCACGCGGTCGGTCCCGTCCAGGCGCTGGGAGCAGCTCCAGCAGCAGGCGCCGCAGTGCACGCACTTCTCCCGGTCGAACGTCGGGACGCCGTCCTCGCCCGGGCGGAGCGCCTCCGCCGAGCAGATCTCGACGCACGCCCGCGCGCGGCAGGCGCGGCACAGCTCGGGCCGCGCGAACGTCACGTGGTCCGCGTAGCCGGGCGGCGCCTGCACCTTGCCGCCGACGAGGAGCGCGTCCTGGTGCGTGACGAGGAGCTTCCCGTCGAGCGCGATGGGCGGCCACCCGGCGCGGTCCATGAGCGCGTCGTGCAGCGGGACGCCCTGCGCCGCGCACGCGCGCCGGATCCGCTCGATCTCCTCCGCGGGGATCTTCCCCTCGTAGAACGCCTCGAGCGAGCCGAGCTTCTCCGCCGGGTGCGGCGGCTCCTCCCCGAGCGCGAGCTTGCCGCGGGTGAGCCCGGCGAGCGCCATCCCGACGAGCCCGCTCACGACGCCCCGCTGGAAGCCGTCGCGCGCGCGCTCGGCCACCCTCCCCTCCGCCTCGATCCAGCTCGCCCGGCGCCGCGCCGCGTAGCTCGCCAGGAGGTTCTCCCGGGTGAAGGGACGCCTCCCCTCCGCGAGCGCGATCACCGCCTCGCCGAGGAGGACGCCGCTCGTGAACGCCTCGTCCACCCCGGAGCTGGTGAGCACGTTGGTCGAGCCCGAGCCCTCGCCGATGCGGGCGAAGCCGTCGCCCGCGAGGAGCGGCTCGGCGCGCCGGCCCGACTCGAGGATCGACTTCGCGCCCCACGACCGGAGCCGCGCCCCCTCGAGCCACCGCCAGAGGTAGGGGTGCTGCACGTAGTGCTGGAGGTAGCGGTAGGTGGTCCGCGCGGGCGACTCGAACCAGCTCGGGACGAAGATCCCCACCGACGCCACGCGGTCCGGGTGGACGTAGAGGAACCCGAAGATCTCCGGCTCGGGGAAGCCGAAGGTGTGCAGCACGGTCCCGGGGCGGAGCGGCGTGTCCTCGGGGAGATCCACCACGAGCTTCATCCCCACCGCCCAGTCGCGGCGGGCGTGGCCCGCGGGCATCCCGAGCACCTCGTCGAGCTGCCGCCCGATCGCGCCGACCGGCCCGTCGGCGACCACCGTGAGCGCCGCGCGCACGTCCAGGCCCGGCAGGTAGGCGCCCTCCGGCCGGCCCCGCCGGTCCACGCCCTGGTCGAGCAGCCGCACCCCGGCGACGCCGCTCCCCTCGAAGAGCGCCTCGGCGACCGGCGTGCCCGGCCAGATCTGCACGGCGCCGGTGGACATCACCTGCGCGCCCATCCACTGCATGAGCTGGCCCATCGAGAAGACGAACCCGTCGCGCTTGTGGAGGAACGCGGGCGTCCAGGGGAGCTCGAGGGCGTGGGCCTCGACGGGCAGCACGGCGCGGAGCGCGCGGAGCGCGGCGTCCGCGGCCCGGAGCGTGGCGGAGCGGCGGCTCGCGCCGACGGGATCGAGGAGGTAGAGCACCTTCTCCTCGCGCACGGGGGCCGCCATCGGGATCTGCGCCGGGTCGAGCCCCGGGAAGGCGGCCCGGAGCCCGCGCCCCCGCGTCACCACGCCGGACACGCCGAACCCGAGGTCGTCGGCCCGCTCGTAGCAGACCACCTGGAGCGGCGCGCCCGGCGTCGCGGCGCTCTCGAGCGCGGGGAGGTCCGTCGCCGCGAGCCGCCGCGCGAGCGTGGTGAGGAAGCCGGCGGCCGCGGGCCCGAAGCCGACGCACGCGACGTCCACGGCCATCGTCTGGCGCTGCGGCGCCTCGGGGGACACCTGGGGCTCCATGATCGGGATCGCTCCGTCGGTGGGTTCGTCGGGCGCTAGTACCGTGCGTCAGGAGTTGGAAGGCCTGGAGCCTTCCCCGCGAAGTACTGCGGAGCACTTCGAGTCGGCTGGTTCATGAGTCGTGCGGAGCAGTCCTAGGCGGGGTAGTCGAGCGCCTCCGGGATCATCACGTGCGCGAGCGCCTCGGCGGCCCGGTCCTTCGCGAGCATCGCGCCGGTGAGGCAGCCGTCCATCTTCACCCGGAGCCGGGCGAAGTCGGTGATCCCGCGGCAGGAGGCGCAGGGCCCCTCCTTCTCCGGGTGATGCTCGCCCTCCACCTGGTCGCACGCGCAGCCGGCGAGGCCGGCCACGATGCCCTCGAGCGCCTCGGCGTCCACCGCGCTCCAGCAGGCCCTCCGGCCCTCCTCGTCCCAGGCCGGGTGACGGTTGTACCCGTGCACGAGCTCGGCGCAGATGCGGCCCACCTCGCCCGCGGCGCGGGCGGCCTCGACGTGGCAGAGGTCGGCGAGGAAGCGCGCCGTGCCGGGGAGCGCGTCGCCCAGCGCCGCGGCGCCGCCGTCCGCGAGCGCGACCGCATCGAGGATCTGCGCGCGCGACGCGCAGAGCCAGGCGAGCGCGTCGGCGAGCTTGAACGAGACGCCCTGGCGCGCCGGCTGGACGAGCCTCTCGCCGTCCGCGTCGGTGGCGCCCGCGAGGTAGGTGACGGTCCAGAGCCACAGCTCCATCGCCGAGGCGAGCGCGCACGCGCCGGTGCCGGGGTGGCTCGAGGCGAGGTGCCGCAGCTCGCGCGCCCAGCCCCGGAGCTGGGCGAGGAACAGCGGCGCCGTCATCGTGACGGAGAGCTGGCGCCGCTGCACCGCCTCCGGCCCCTCGTACGTCGCCTCGAGCTGCGAGTCCATCCACTTCTGGCCGAGGAACCCGGGGCAGTCCTCGGTGATGCCGTAGCCGCCCATGAGCGAGACGGCCTCGCGGAGCACCGTCGCGCCGTGGCCGGTGTCCCAGAGCTTCGTCGCCGGGCAGAGGACGTTCGCCTGCGCGTCGAGGAGCGCGAAGCGGACCATCTCGTCCGCCCCGAGGACGCGGAACCGCGCCTCGTCCGCGGCCCCGCGCGGGCGCGCCGCGAGGTCGAGGTACTCGAGGGCGCTCCGCTCGACGAGCTTCATCCACTTCATCGTGGCCCGCGCGCCGGCGATCCCCTGCGCGGCGAGGAGGGCGTCCTTCCTCCGGTCGAGCGGGTCGAGCTCGTCGAAGAGCCGGGCGGTGGACAGGCCGAGCGACGCCGCCGCCTCCCCGGTGGCCCACACCTCGACCAGCCGGTGCAGGGCGTCCTCGCGCTGCTGGATCCCGAGGTCGTGGCGGATCGACCCGGGCGCGGCCTGCTCGGCGCCGCGGAAGCGGTTGCGCTGGTACCGGATCACCGGCTCGATCGCGCTCAGGAGCTTCGCGGCGGTGATGACGCCGACCGTGACGCGCGTCCGCCGGAACACCGCCTCGATGATCGTGGAGTGGTCGAAGTTCGGGACGATGACGCCGTCCTTCACGGTGTAGCCGCCGACGATCCGCGACGCGGGCACCCGCAGGCTGAAGATGGGATCGGTCGTGGAGGAGAGCTGGTGGACGAGCTTCCTCGTGGGCGTGCCGCGGTCGAAGGTGCCGGGGTCGCCCTCCTCGAGGATCACCATGCAGCTCCCCTTGATGCGCGGGTCGCCCGAGTCCACGGCGGCGGTGACGAAGCTCGCGAACCCCATGTTGGTGATGAAGCGCCCGCGCTTCTCGACCTGGAGCACCGGCTCCGCGCCGTCCTGCCACTCCGCCACGCGGATTCTGCCGGAGAGCATGCCGGTGTCCACGCCGACGTAGGGGATGGGCTCCGTGAGCGCGAACGCGGCGCGCCAGGTCTTCCGCTCCTCGCCAGGCTTCGGCGGGACGGCGAGGCTCATGTAGTGGCGGCGCTGCTCCGGCGTGCCCTTCTCGTGGATCGGCGAGAGGCCGAGGAACCCGGCGAGCGCGCCGGTGGCCGCGCCGGCGTCCACCCAGGCGAGCTCGAACGCGGCGAGCGCCAGGGCCAGGTTCTTCGGGCCGGAGATGAAGCCGCCCTCCTCCGGCTCCATGAACGCCGCGGTGATGCCGGACGCGTCGTAGGCGGCGAGGAGCTCCGCCTTGCGGGGCGTCCAGTCGTGGTCGTTCCGGCCGCCGGCGGCGACGAGCCGCGCGACGGGCCCGCGCGCCACCTGGCGGGCGGACTGGACGAGCATCTGCACGTCGTAGCGATCCGCGAAGCGCCACATGATCTGGCGGACGTCGTCGCCGGGCAGCGTGCGGAGCGCGTCCAGGGCCGGATTCACCGCGGGAGAAGCCATCGCGAGGTCTCCTTCCGCGCGCTCGGCGCGGTCGAAAGTCGAGATCCGGAGAAGTCGCGACGATAGCAGCGGGGCGCATCCCGTCGAAGCAGACCAAATCAGGGGCGCACGGGGCGCTGCGCCGGAGTGCCGCAGCTCCGCTCAGGGTGAACGTCCTGTTCTCGCGGAGTTGTGCGGCCCGCCGCTCGAGCGTGTGGCGTATCGCGCGCTCCCATCGTGACGGGAGCGACCACAAGCCGCGCCCGGAGCGGTGCGGCGCGCCCCTCCCGCGAGCCACGCGGCCGCGGCGTCGTGACGCTCACCGTGGGGAAAGTCAGGGGCGCGCGAGCACCGCGCCGCAGCGCGCCGTCAGCTCGGTGGTGCGGGCGAGGAGCGACTGCGCCTCGGCGTAGAGCGCCGCCGCGTCGCCGGTGTCGGCGCCCTCGGGCAGCTCTCCGATGCGCGCGAGGAGATCGCCGACGCGGAGCAGGTGCTGGTGCGCGAGCAGCAGATCGCGCGCGAGCCGGGCGCCCTGCCGCGTGTAGATGAGGCCGGTCTGGAACAGCCGCGCGAGCGACCGCCGGTTCACCTCGTCCACGCCGCTGCAGCGCACCTGGAACTCGCGGAGGCGGCGCGCGTCGCGCGCCTGGGCGAGATCGACGACCTCCGGCGATGCCGCGCGCGTCGTCTCTCGCGCTCCTCTCGTCGGCTGGGTCATCGGCCGGAGATCGTACCGCATCCCCCCCGACGACGGTCAACGCCGCCGTCGCCCTTGACACGTCCCGGGAGTGACGCCTCCGGACGGAGGCTACTCGAGCGCGCGCCCCGCGAGCTCCTCGACCTTCGCGAGCGCCCGCTCGAGGCCCGAGGGATCGGAGCCGCCGGCCTGCGCCAGGTCCGGCTTGCCGCCGCCCGAGCCCCCGACCAGCTTCGCCGCCTGCTTCACGAGGTCGCCGGCCTTGAGCTTCCCGGTGAGGTCCTTCGTGACGGCGACGAGGAGGATCGCCTTGCCGTCGTGCTCGGCGCCGAGGGCGACCACGCCCTTCCCGAGCCGGTCGCGCAGCTTGTCCGCGAGCTCGCGGAGGGCCTTGCCGTCGCCCTGGACCTTCACGGCGAGCACCTTCGCGCCCCCGATCTCCTTCGCCTGCGCGGCGAGGTCGCCGGACTGGGCGGCGGCGATCCTGGACTTCGCGTCCTCGAGCGCGCGCTCGAGCTCCTTCGTGCGCCGCTGCGACTGCTCGATCTTCTGCGCGACCTCGAGCGCGCCGGCCTTCAGGAGCGCGGCCGCCTGCCGGAGCTCGTCCGCCTCGCGCTGCGCCGCCTCGACCGCCTTCGGGCCGGTCAGGGCGACGACGCGCCGGACGCCGGCGGCGATGGACTCCTCCGACGCGATCTTGAAGTAGGCGATGTCGCCGGTGCGCCGGACGTGGGTGCCGCCGCAGAGCTCCTTCGAGGGGCCGATCCGGACGACGCGCACCACGTCGCCGTACTTCTCCCCGAAGATCATCATCGCCCCGACCTGGCGCGCCTTCTCGAGCTCGAGGACCGCCGTCTCGGTCTCGACGTTCTCGCGCACGAGCTCGTTCACCCGCCGCTCGACGGTGTTGAGCTGCTCCGCGGTGAGCGGCTGGAAGTGCGAGAAGTCGAAGCGGAGGTAGTCCGGCGCGACCACCGAGCCGGCCTGCTTCACGTGCTCCCCGAGGGCCTCGCGGAGCGCGAACTGGAGGAGGTGCGTCGCGGAGTGGTTCGCGCGGACGAGGTCGCGGCGCCGCTCGTCCACCGCGAGCTCCACCCGGTCGCCGACGGCGAGCTCGCCCTCGAGCACCTCGCCGACGTGGGTGATGAGCCCGGGGACCGGGCGCTGGGCGTCGTCCACCCGGATCCGGAGCCCGCCCGGGCCGGTGATCGTGCCGACGTCGCCGACCTGGCCGCCGGACTCGCCGTAGAAGGGGGTCGCGGCGGCGATCACCTCGACCCGGTCGCCCTTCCCCGCCTTCGCCGCGCGGGCCCCGTTCGCGATGAGCGCCTTCACCTCCGCGGTCGCCTTCGTCACCTCGTAGCCGAGGAACTTCACCTCGCCGAGCTCGCCCGCGATGGCCTTGTGGAGATCGCCGACCGCCTCCTCGCCGGAGCCCTTCCATTCGGAGCGCGCGCGCTGCTCGGCCATGTTCCGGTCGAAGCCCTGCTCGTCCACGTCGAAGCCGCGCTCCGCGGCGATCACGCGGGTGAGGTCGAGCGGGAAGCCGAACGTGTCGTAGAGCTGGAACGCCACCTTGCCGTCGATGACGGGGCGCCCGTCCTTCGCCGGCGCCGAGGTGGCGGGCTTGCCGACCGCGACGGCGTCCGGGGCGGCGAGCTTCCGCATCTCCGCCTCGAGGATCGCGAGCCCCTTGTCGAGCGTCCGCCGGAAGGACTCCTCCTCCTGCTGCGCCACGGTGGTGATGAAGGGCTCGTTCTCGCGGATCTCCGGGTAGGCGGCCCCCATCTCGCCGATCACCACGCGGCAGACGTCGGCGAGGAAGGGCCTCTCGAGCCCGAGCCGCTTCCCGTGGCGGATGGCGCGGCGCATGATCCGGCGGAGCACGTACCCGCGCCCCTCGTTCGACGGCAGCACCCCGTCGCCCACGAGGAAGGTGGTCGCGCGGGCGTGGTCGGCGATGACGCGCATCGAGACCGAGTCGTCCTCGTCCCGGCCGTACGGCTTCCCGGCCAGCTCCGCGACGGCGGCGATGATCTTCTGGAAGAGGTCGGTGTCGTAGTTCGACCGCTTCCCCTGCACCACCGCCGCGAGCCGCTCGAGGCCGGCGCCGGTGTCGATGGAGGGCTTGGGGAGCGGGGTGAGGCCGCCGTCGGCGCTCCGCTCGAACTGCATGAAGACGAGGTTCCAGATCTCGAGCCAGCGGTCGCAGTCGCAGGCGACGCCGAGGCACTTCCGCCCCGCCTTCTCCTCGGCGCAGGGGATGTCGTTGCCCTGGAAGTAGTGGAGCTCCGAGCACGGGCCGCACGGCCCGGTGTCGCCCATCGCCCAGAAGTTGTCCTTCGCCCCGAGCTTGTGGATCCGGGCCTCCGGGACGCCCTGCGCCTTCCAGAACCCGTACGCCTCGGCGTCCCAGGGGATCGTCCCCTCGCCGGCGAAGACCGTCGCGGCGAGCCGGTCCTTCGGGATCCCGAGCCACCGCGGGCTGGTCACGAGCTCCCAGGCCCAGGCGATCGCGTCCTGCTTGAAGTAGTCGCCGAAGGAGAAGTTCCCCATCATCTCGAAGAACGTGTGGTGGCGGGCGGTGAACCCGACGTTCTCGAGATCGTTGTGCTTGCCGCCGGCCCGCACGCACTTCTGCGCGGTGGTCGCCCGGGTGTAGTCCCGCTTCTCCCGGCCGGTGAACACGTCCTTGAACTGGACCATGCCGGCGTTCGTGAAGAGGAGCGTCGGGTCGTTCTGCGGGACGAGGGAGGAGCTCGGGGCTCGGTGGTGGCCGTGCTCCTCGAAGAAGCGGAGGAAGAGCTCGCGGATGTCGGCGGCGGTCGGGGTCTTCATGAGGGATGCCTTGAATAACAGACGTTTGCGCCCGGATCCACAGGCGCCTCGCCCCGACTCCCCCCGCCCCGCCGGCCGCGCCGCTACCCGCCCAGCGCCGGGACCTCGACCTTCCAGGTCCCGCCCTCGCGCACGAGGGTGACCTCGCCGCGCGCGCCGGTCTCGTCCTCGACCCGCACCACGGCCGCGTCCGCCGACTCGCGGAGCACCAGCGCCGAGCGCAGCCTCGGCGCGCGGACCGCGAGGTCGCCGACGACGATGTCCTGGCCGCGCGGCGGGACCACCCCGGGCGCCGCGGCGCCGAGGGCCCTGGCGCGCGCGTCGAACGCCGCCTGCGCGCGCCGCGAGAGCATCGACCAGACCGCCGCCGCGTCGCCGTTCCGGGCCGCGGCCGCGAAGGCCCGGTACCGATCGGCGGGCCCCGCCGCGCGGCGGCACGCGGGGAGCGCGAGGGCGAGGGAGAGGACGGCGAGCGAGAGGAGGCGACGCATGGTGCTCGCGAGTGTAGCCTCGCCGGCGCTGGAACGCCCGGTCCGCCGGGGCGCGGGCGGCGCCGGAGGGTCGCAGGACGTGTCCCCCCGTCCGCCCGCCCGTCGCTTTGTCCGGGGCTCGCCGCCCACCCAGGGCGGCCTCACCTTCCGCTTTTCCGGGAGGGACCCATGAAGATCCTCGACCTCGCCCTCGGCGCGCTCGCGCTCGGGCTCGGGCTCGCGTGCAGCACCACCCAGTCGTCGCGCTCGGCGAGCGCGGAGCCCGAAGGGCAGCGCGCCGAGCCGGCCGCGAGCGCGAGCACCGCGCCGCTCGCGCCGGGCGAGATCGAGCGGGCGCCGGGGGAGCAGCGGCTCTCCGGGCGCGTGGCGCGGTCCACCCCCGACGCGCTCGTGATCGACACCGATGACGGGCTCCAGCGGACCGTCGCCGTGCCCGACGACGCCGCCATCGTGGTCAACGGCCAGCAGGCCAGCCTGGCCGACCTCGCGCCCGGCGCCGACGTGCGGGTGAGCTACGACGAGCGAGAGGACGGGCGCCAGATCGCCACGCGCGTGGAGGCGAGCCAGGGCACGCCCGGCGGCATGGGCTCGAACGCGCCGGCCTCGCCCGGGTCCGCCGGCGGGCGCGAAGAGGGCGCCCCGGCCTCGCCTGCCGGCGTCGAGCCGGGGGGCGGCTCCGCGACCGGCCCCGACATCGCCGCGACCGGTCCCGGCGAGGACCAGGAGAGCTCGACCGCAGGGAAGTGGTAGCTCCGGCGCTTCGTAGCGCCTCTCGGGTCGAGCCCGTCGCGAGGCACACGATGCCGTCGCCGAGCCGGGGCACACGACGACGGAGCAGCGCAGGCGCTTCGAAGCTCCGTTCGCCCTGAGCGTAGGCGCGCGCTGCGCGCCGGAGTCGAAGGGCGAGCAGCGGACGGAGGAGCCTGCCCGGCGCAGGCAGGCAGCGTGCGCCGCAGCAGGGCTCAGCCCAATCGAGCGGCGCTTCAGGGCTTCCGCAGCCGGAGCCGCCACACCGGCTGGCCGGTGGCGAGGTACCGCCGCTCCCGCGTGGACGGGATCTCGTCGGGCGGGGGCTCGGCGAACCGGCCGGGGCCGGCCTCGTTGGCGAACCCGGCCTCCTCGAGGCGCGCCACCGCCTCGAGGGCGTAGCGCTCCACGTCGGTGCGAAAGTCGAGGAGCCCACCCGGCGCGAGGAGGCCGAGGAGCAGCGTGGACATCCGGTCGTCCACCAGCCGGCGCCGGTGATGGCGGCGCTTCCACCACGGATCGGGGAAGTGGACGTGGATCGCCGCGAGCCCGCCGGCGGGGAAGAGCCGCGGGGCGAGGAGCCGCGCGTCGCCGCAGAGCACGAGCAGGTTCGGGAGCGCGCGCTTCTCGGCCTTGGCCGCGACCATCGCGGCGAACTTCTTCCGCTGCTCGATGGCGACGAGCGCGCGCTCGGGGAAGGCCTTCGCGTAGGCGAGCGCGAACCCGCCGTGACCCGAGCCGATCTCGAGCTCGAGCCGGCCCGCGGCCCGCCCGAACCGCGCGCCCCAGTCCGGCAGCAGCTCGAGCGCGATGGGAGCGTCGTCCTCGCTGGAGAAGATCATGAGCGGGCCTCTCTTAACATGGTAAGAAACGGGCGTGCTGGGGCGTGCCACAGGACCGTCCGCCTTCCTCGCCGCCGTCGCCGCTCTCTCGAGCTGTACGTGCCCTGGCAGGCAGGCGGGTCCGCCGCCGGAGCGGTTCGTCCCGGCCGCGGTCGAGCTGGCGCTGGTGGTGCCCGAGGCGGGTCGCGCAGCGCGCGAGCTGGCGGCCCTGCACGCCGCGGTGGCCGGCTTCCCCGGCGGCGCCGAGCTGGTCCAGGCGCGCGGCACCCTCGGCGCCCAGCTCGGCTTCGACCCGCTCGACCCGAAGGCGCTCCGCGACGCAGGCATCGAGCCGCGCCGCGGCGCGGCGATCGCCTCCTACCCCCTGCCCGGCCGGGGCGCGGCCGACCCTGCCCGGCTCCTCGTCCTGCCGGTGGGCGACGCCGCGAAGCTCGACGCGCTGTTCGCCCGGATCGCCCGCGACCGGCTCGGCGCCGTGCAGCGCGCCTCGGACACCCGGGGCACGGTCTCGATCACGACCTTCGCGACGGCCCCGGGCGCCCCGCCAGCCCTGGCCTACGCGGTGGTCGAGCGGACCGCGCTCCTCGCCGCCGGCCCCCTCGCGGCGGAGGTCGTCGCCGCCGCCGCCGCGCGGCCTCCCCCCGAGAGCCTCGCCGAGGCCGCGCCCTGGAAGACGGCGCGGCGGGCCCTGGGCGACCGGTACGCGGCGATCCTGTTCGTGCCGCCCGGCTCGCGCCGGCTCGCCGGGGAGTGGGCGCTGAAGGACGGCGTCGCCCTCGCGACCTCCGGCGGCGCCGAGGGCGTCCGGCTCGGGGCCGCGGTCCTCCTCGGCGACCGCGAGGCCTCGTTCCGCGCCCTCGCCGCGAACGGCGCGGCCGCCGGGCTCGTCGCGCGCCTCGACCCGCGCGCGCCGCTCGCGGGCCGCTTCGACGGCGACTTCTCCGCCCTGGGCCGCAAGCTCCTGCCGCTCCTGCCCGCCCGGGAGCGGGCGCGGCTCGCCGCGCGCGGGATCGACCCGCAGCACGACGTCCTCGACCTCCTCGCGCCGGGCGCCGCGATCGCCCTCTCGCTCCCGCCGAGCCTGGACCTCGCCGCCGTCTCCGAGGAGGCGGTCCGCGCCGACCCGCTCCTCGTGGGGCACTTCGAGGCGGTGCTGCCGGTGAGGGACGCGGCGGCGGCGGCGGCGCTGTCGGAGCGGATCGCGCCGCACCGGGCGGTGCGCGCGAAGCCTCCGCGCGGCGGCCCGCGCGCCGTCGCCGCCAACCCGGGGCCGTCCGCGCCCGCGGCGAGCGACCCGGCGACGTGGCGCGTCGTGACGCCCTCCGGGGAGATCGCGTGGACCGTGGACGCGCAGGCGCGCCGGATCGTGGCGGCGGGCGGCCCGCCGGGCGCGCTCGACGCGCTCCGCGCCCGGCTCGGCGGCGCGGGCCCCGGCTTCGAGCCCCCGACCCAGGCCTCCGCGGCGGCGCTCCGGGGCGGCCTCGGCGGCGCCGTGCTCGATCCGCGCAAGCTCGTCGCGAGCGTGCGGGCGCTGCCGGACGACGCGTTCGGGACGGGGCCCTCCGGCTTCGTGGTCCGCTCCGTGGTGGACCGCTTCCTCGAGCCGGCGGCGCGGCTCGCGGCGCTCTCGGCGGGGGCCGAGCTGGCGCCGGGCGCGCTCCTCGTCTCGCTCGACGTGGAGATGCGGGCGCCGGGGGCGGCGCCGTGATCCGGCTCGCCGGCGTCACGAAGACGTTCCGCGACGGCGAGCAGGCCCTCCCGATCCTGCGGGGGGTGGACCTCGAGGTCGCGCCGGGCGAGCTCGTCGCCATCGTGGGCCCGTCGGGCTCCGGGAAGTCCACGCTCCTCTACATCGCCGGCGCCCTGGACACCGACTACGGGGGCGAGGTGACGATCGCGGACGTGCCGCTCGCCGGCCTCTCGCCCACCCGGCGCGCCGCGCTGCGGAACCGGGCGGTCGGGTTCGTGTTCCAGTCCTTCAACCTGCTCCAGGGGCTCTCCGCGCTCGAGAACGTCATGCTCCCGGGCATGCTCCGGCGCGACGGGACGGACCGCGCCGACGTCCGGGAGCGGGCGGCGGACGCGCTCGACCGGGTCGGGCTCGCGGCGAAGGCCAAGGCGCCGCCCGCGCGGCTCTCCGGCGGCGAGCGGCAGCGCGTCGCGATCGCGCGGGCGATCTTCACGAGACCGCGGGTGATCCTCGCGGACGAGCCGACCGGCAACCTCGACGCGGTGACCGGCGAGGGCATCATCTCGCTGTTCGGGGAGCTGGCGCGCGACGGGCTCACCGTCCTCGTCGTGACGCACGAGGAGCGCGTCTCGCGGGCGGCGGCGCGGGTGCTCCACCTCCACGACGGGAGGCTCTCCTCGTGAGCGCGCGCGGCCTGCTCTGGATCGCGCGGGCGAGCCTGCGCGCGGACCGCCGCGGCGCGATCGTGAACACCGCGGCCGCCTGCGTGGGCGCGGCGTCCCTGGTGCTCTTCCTCGCCCTCGGGCTCGGCGTCTCGCACGCGGCCCGCCGGATGTTCCCCGCCGAGGCCCGGCTCGTGGACGTCGTCCCCGGCGCGGTGTCGCTCGGCGGCGTCCTCGGGGGCGGGCAGCTCGACGACGGGGCGGTGGCGCGGCTCCGCGCGCTGCCCGGCGTCGCCGACGCGTGGCCGCGGCTCGCGCTGCGCGTGCCGCTGGCGGTGCCGGGCCCGCCCCGCGGGCTCGACTACAACTGGCCGCCGGGGATGACGGTGCAGGTGCCGGTGGTGGGGGTGGCCCCGGGGCTCGTCGCGCAGGACCTCCGCGGGAGGCCGTTCGTCGATCCCCGGGACGGAGGCCCGATCCCGACGGTCCTCTCGGGGCGCCTGCTCGAGGTCTACGACAAGACCATCGCGCCGGCGTGGAACGTGCGGCGGCTCCCCCCCGGCATCTCCCTGGTCGGCGTCGAGGTGCCGGTCAGGATCGGCTTCTCGATCGTCCCGCAGAAGACCGAGGCCCGGGTGTACGACGGCCGCCTCGTCCTCGCCGGTCTCTCGGATCGCGTGCCGCTCTACATGGCGGCGGTGCCGCTCGACACGGTGAGGCGTCTGCACCGTGAGTACGGCAAGTCGGACCAGGGCTACACGCAGGTGACGCTGCTCGCGCGGCGCCCGGATGACGTGCCGGGGCTCGTCGCCGCGGCGCGACGGATGGGGTTCGCGGTGGACGAGGGCGAGCGCGCGGCGGCGGAGCGGGTCGGCACGGTGGTCCTCGTCACGACGGGCGCGCTGGTCCTGCTCGCGGCGGTGATGTGCGCCCTGGCGGCGCTCGCCATCGCGCAGTCCCTCTCGGCGAGCATCCGCGGCCGGGCGAAGGAGATCGCGGTGCTGGCGGCGGTGGGGGCCGCCCCGGCGGACGTGCGGGCGATCGTCCTCGCGGAGGCGGGGATCATCGGCGTGCTCGGCGGCGCGGTCGGGACGCTCGCCGCGCTCGGCGTCGCCGCCCTCGCGGATCGGGTCGCCCTCGGGCTCCTCCCGGACTTCCCGTTCCGGCCGGAGACGTTCTTCGCCTTCCCCGCCTGGATCCTGCTCCTCGGGATCGCGGTCCCGGCCGCCGCCGCCGTGGTCGGGGCCCTGGCCCCCGCCGCCATCGCCGCGCGGGTCGATCCGGCGCGGACGCTGTCGTAGGGCGACCGCATACGTGATGCGGGGCGAGCGCGCCCCGGAGACGGAGACGGCCCGAACGGCAGGAGCCGTGCGGGCCGTTTCGAGTCGAGCAGGGCGGCGCCGGGGCGATCGGCCTACCCGCGCTCCGGGTAGACGACGAGCCGGGCCCCCACCACCAGCTTGTGCCGCTGCGGGTTCTTGATCCCGTTCCACTTGCAGAGCTCGCCGAGCTCGACCCCGTACCGCTGGGAGATCGACCAGAGCGTGTCGCCGGCGCGGACGCGGACCTTGGCGCGACCCGCCGCCTTCGCGGGGGCCTTCTCCCGGGCCGACGCGCGCGCGACCAGCGCGCGCTCGCGGCGCGTCTCGGAGGCGTTGCGTACGACGGGCTCGGGGGCGCGGGCGAGGGCGACGGCGTTCCCGACGGGCCGCGGGATGAGCAGCTCGGTCCCGGGCCGGAGGCGCCTGCCGGGCTTGAGCCCGTTCATCTCCAGGATGCCGCCGGTGGACACGCCGTACCGCCGGGCGATCCGGGCGAGCGTCTCGCCGCGGCGGATCACGTGGCCGGCGAAGGTGAGCCGGGCCTGGTCCTGCATCGCCGGCCAGCTCTGCGCGAACACCTCCGCCTGGCTCTGCGGGATCTTGAGCTTGTACGGCCGCGGCGGCGTGCAGGCGCGACGCAGCTCGGGGTTCAGATCGAGGACCACCCGCTCCGGCACGCCGGCGGCGCGCGCGACGACGGAGAGGAGCGTCGCCTGCGGGATGGTGACCTCCCGGTAATCGGTCCACTTCTCGCGCTCGATCTCGTCGGCGGGGAACCCGAACGCGTCCTGGTGCTTGAAGACGATCGCGGCCGCCATGAGCTTCGGGACGTACCCCTTCGTCTCCTCGCGGAACGGCGCGCCGCGCCCCTTCACCGCGGCCATCTCCCAGAAGTCCTGGTAGCCCTGGGACTTGCCCAGGAGCACCCGGCCCACGCCGGCGTTGTAGCCGGCCCACGCGAGGCGCCAGTCGCCGGTCTGCTCGTAGAGCTGCTTCAGGTACCGCGCGGCCGCGCGGGCGGACTTCTCCGGATCGCGCCGCTCGTCCACCCAGAAGTCCTGCGCGAGCCCGAACATCCTGCCGGTCGGGGCGATGAACTGCCACGGGCCCGAGGCGCTCGCGCGGCTGTAGGCGAAGTTCGCGAACCCGCTCTCGATCATCGCGAGGAAGACCGTGTCCTCCGGCAGCCCCGCGCTCTTGAGGATCGTGCGGTACTTCTCCATGTAGCGGTGCGCGCGCCCGAGCCACTTCACGAAGTGGCCGCGCATGACCGGCGACTGGAAGAAGCGGATGTACGCGACGACCGCGTCGTTCACGTCGATGGGGATGTCGTACTCGGACTTGAGGCGGGCGAGATCGTGATCCAGCTCGGGGAGGAGCGCGATCCGGCCGCCCTCGGCGGGCGCGGTGGTGTCGCGCTCGAGCGCGCCGTCCACGCGATCCCGGAGCGGCGACTCGAGCCCGAGCCCCTCGGCGCGGCCCGGCTTCGCCCCGCGCGGCACGCGGACCTTCGCGGCCTCCTCGGCCTTGCGGATCTCGTCGAGCTCGGCCGACTCCGCCTGGATCTCCTCCGCGATGGCGGGCTCGTCCGGGGTGTCCACCTCGGCGAGGGCCTCGTCCACCGGGGCGCTCTTGTGGGCGGGCGCCGCGGGCGCCGGCGGCACCAGGGCGGGCTCGGGGACCGCCGCAGGCGGCAGGGCCTGTGCGGCGGCTTCCGCGGCGGCCGCGCCGACGGTGCCCTGCGCGAACGCGCGCACCGGGAGGAACGTCACGGAACAGAGAACCAGGAAGGTCGTGCGGATCCGCCTCATCGCTCCTCGGCTGTTTCGGAAACCGGCGAAAAGACCGGCGCCTGCTCTGGGTTGCATCGTACCGGCCCTGCGCGGGAGATCAAAATCGTCGCCGTCCACCGTGAGGTACGTACACCCACCGATACGCACCTCGTGTGCCCTCCTCGACGCGTCCGCGACCCGGCGCGCGCTCGCTGGATTCGCGCTCCCCGCCGGACGGACCTCGTCCCAGTCACCTCGGCCACCAGCAGCCTGTGCACGGGCTCGGAAGGCGGCAGCCCCCCCGCATGTCCCGGGGAGGAGCGGGCGACCGCGATGACGCGCGATGGGCGCGCGGGTCAGATGGCTGGCTCGGGAAGGTTTGCGCACGGCGGCCTCGGGGCTTAGTCCCGAACCGCCGGCGCGCCGGAGCATTCCTGGATTTCCACACCCTGAACGGCCGTGCTACACCCCGCGCCTGCCGGATCGCCCGTCGCCCCATGCAGATCGGTCCTCATCGCTTCCCCGGACGCTTCTTCCTCGCGCCGCTCGCCGGCGTGTCGGATCGCCCCTTCCGCGCGATCTGCCGCCGCATGGGCGCGAGCTTCGCCTACACCGAGATGGTGAGCGCGCACGGCCTCGTGCACGGTCAGCTCCAGACCCGGAGCTACCTGGATCGCGAGCCGGACGAGGAGCCCTTCGCGGTGCAGATCTTCGCCGCCGAGCCCGACGTGCTCGCGCGCGGCGCGGCGGTGGCGGTCGAGGCGGGCGCGGGGATCATCGACGTCAACATGGCCTGCCCGGTGAAGAAGGTCTGCGGCACCGGCGCGGGCGCCGCGCTCGGGCGCGACCCGCGCCGGGTCGAGCAGGCGGTGCGGGCGATCCGCGCCGCGGTCCAGGTCCCGGTGACGGTCAAGATCCGGGCGGGCTGGGACGACACCGAGCTGAACTGCGTCGAGGTCGCGCGCGCGGCCGAGGCGGGCGGCGCAGCCGCGGTGGCGCTGCACGGCCGGACCCGGGCGCAGATGTACTCCGGCAAGGCGCGCTGGGAGCTCCTGCGCGCGGTGAAGGAGGCCGTCTCCGTCCCGGTGCTCGGCTCGGGCGACGTCTGGAGCGCGGCGGACGCCCTCCGGATGCGGGCGGAGACCGGCTGCGACGCGGTGCTGGTCGCCCGCGGCGCCTGCGGGAACCCCTGGATCTTCCGCGAGCTGCGCGCGGCCGAGCTCGGGCTGCCGCGGCCGCCGCCGCCCACGCGCGACGAGTGGGCCTCGACCGTGCTCGAGCACGTGCGGCTCCAGATCGAGCACCGGCGGCGGCAGGCTCCGGCGGAGGACGCCGCCGCCGCCGAGCGCGCCGCGATCCGCGAGCTGCGCAAGCACCTCCTCTGGTACACGCGGGGGCGCCGCGGGGGCGTCCTCTTCCGGCGCGACGCCGACCGGCTCGTCACCGCCGCCGACGTCCGGGCCCTCGTGGACCAGCACTTCCCGCCCGGGGGGGAGAGCTTCGAGCTCGACCCGAGCTTCCGGCGCGGTCCCGAGCTGGACGAGACATGACCCAGACCCAGGCCCTCGCCTTCTACACCGGCGCCATCCTCGCCGGCGCCCTCGCCGGCGGCTCGCTCCCCCTGCTCGGGCGGATGGGCCGCTCCGACCTCGGCCTCTCCTTCTCCGCGGGCGTGATGCTCGGCGCCGCGTTCTTCCACATGCTCCCGGAGGCCGTCGAGGGCGCGGGGGCGAGCGCGTCGCCCTTCGTGCTCCTCGGGTTCCTGGTGCTGTACCTCCTCGAGCGGTTCGTGCTCGTGCACGTCTGCGCGGAGCCCGGGCCGAACGCGCGCCTCTCGGGCGCGGAGGGCGGCGAGATCGCCGTGGGGCACCTGCACGCTCCCGGCGAGCACCACCTGCACGGGCACGAGGCCGTCTGCGACGTGCACACGATGGGGCTCGCGGCCTTCGCCGGGATGAGCGCGCACACGCTCGTGGACGGCTTCGCGCTCGGCGCCGCCACCATGACCCCGGAGCTCGGCGCGCTGGTGTTCCTCGCGATCCTCGCCCACAAGGTGCCGAACTCGTTCTCGCTCTCGACGATCCTGCGCGCGGAGGGCTACTCGCGCGGGAAGACGCTCGCGATGAACGCCGCCTTCGCGCTGATGGTGCCGCTCGGGGCCGGCCTGTACTTCGCCCTGAAGGAGCTCGTGCGCGTCGAGACGTTCACGTCGTTCGTGCTCGCGGCGAGCGCGGGGACGTTCCTGCACCTGTCGCTCTCGGACATCCTCCCGGACCTCCACCGGCGCGGCGGCTCGAAGTGGCAGCTCTCCGGGGCGCTGCTCGTCGGGCTCGCGCTGATGTGGGGGCTCCGGGCGCTGAACCACGCGCACTGATCCGGCTGCGGCCGGGCCTCGGGCTTCGGCTGGGACTGCGCCAGGGCTCCTCGCGCTCGCCGGGATCAGCGCCCGAGCGGGCGCTCCAGGCGGAGCAGCCGGACCCCGCCCACCTCCTCGTCGTCGGTGACGCGAGCGCCGATCCCGAACGCGGCGCGGGCGCGAGCCGAGCCCGATCGCTCGTCGCGCAGCACGAAGAGGGCCCCGGCCCGCCCGGCGAGCCGCGCATCGAGCGGCGGGCGCGACGCGCCGTCGAGCGAGAGCGGGTCGCCCGGGACCGGCTCGACGCGCTCCGGCCCCGGACCAAGGCCGAGTCGAGCCAGCTCCCGGTCGATGGAGACGGCGAGCGCCGGGTGGCTGACCACCAGCGCGTCGCCGGGGCGGGCGATCCCGAGGAGGCGCGCCGAGACCCGGTCGATCGGCTGCCACGGCGGCACGGCGCGCCGGTCGCGCCCCACCTCGTAGGCGGCGACGACGGCGAAGAGGAGGGCCGCCCCGGCGACGAGCCGGGGTCGGCGGAGCGCGCAGATCCCGAGCGCGACGAGGAGGGTGAAGCCGGGCAGGGCCACGAGGAGGTAGCGGGCCACGAGGAGCGGCTTCACCGCCGAGACGGCGACGGCGAGGCCGACCGGGACGACCACCCAGGCGAGCGCCAGCGCCGCGCCGAACCCGCGCTCGCCGCCGCGACTCGCCACGACCGCCGCGACGACCGCGCCAGCCGCCGCCGGCAGGAGGAGGAGCCGCGCGCCGCCGGCGAGGTGGACGAAGACCATGGCCACCTGGCCCCACGACAGCGGGCCGATCCACGCCGTCTGGCCGCCGTCGCCGTGCATTGCGAGGACGATGGCCGCGGCCGCGCCCACGCCCCCGATCGCCGCGCCCAAGGCGAGCCAGGCGCGCGCGCGGCGGATTCCAGGGTGGCGGAGCGCGGCCAGGACCTGGGCGGCGAGCACGAAGGCGGCGAAGAGGTGGGCCCAGGTGGCGAGGGCGGCGAGGAGGCCGAAGGCGACGGCCGCCGCCGGCCGCGGCTTTTCGAGGAGCGCGAGGAGCGCGAGCGTCGAGAGGACGACCAGGAGGAGCGCGAGCATGTAGGAGCGCGCCTCGAGCGAATAGAAGACGTGGAAGTGGCTCACGGAGAGGAGGCCGCCTCCGACGAGCGCGGCCCGGTCGCCGACGAGTCGACGTCCGGCGAGGAAGAGGGCCGGGACGGCGATGACGCCGAAGGTCGCCGAGAGGGTGCGCGCGACGGCGAGGGCGTCCAGGCCGAGCGGATCGGTGACACGGAGGAGGGCGGCGAGGAAGACGGTGTAGAGGGCGCCGTTCGCCTCGGTGCCGCCGAGCTGGCCGAGGAGCTGCGCGAGCGGATAGCGCGCGAGCGCGACCGTGACGCACTCGTCGAACCACATCGGACGGCCGGGACGGGCCACGAGCAGGACGCCGAGGGCGACGGCGCCGAGCGCGAGGGCGGCGGCGAGCGCGACGCGACGTGACCAGCGCGCGTCGCCCGGCGGGGCGGGCGACGGCGCGGAGGAGTCGGGGGACACGGGGGGACTGTACCGCACCGAGGCCCGGCTGCCTGCGACCCGTTCCTCCGACGTCACCGCTGGAGCGGGACGACCTCGTCTCGACGCGCCCCCTGATAGTGAGACGCGGCGTTGCCGCTGGGCGCGCCCGGGGCGGCCCGCGGGCCAGCGGCTCCCCGCTCCGGGCCGGCGTCCGCGGCCGTCCGGAACGAGGCGACGCTCGCCTGGAGCGCCCGGGACTGCTGCGAGAGCTCCTCGGCGGTCGCGGAGATCTCCTCCGCCGACGCCGCGTTCTGCTGGGTCACCACGTCGAGCTGCTGGATCGCGCGGCGGAGCTGCTCGGTCCCGGTGCTCTGCTGGCGGCTCGCGCTGGTGATCTCCGCGACGAGCGCGGCGGTCCGCTGCACGTCCGGGACGATCTCGCCGAGGAGCTTGCCGGCACGCTCGGCGAGCTGGACGCTCGAGCTCGAGAGGTCGCCGATCTCCTTGGCCGCCACCCGGCTGCGCTCGGCGAGCTTGCGCACCTCGACCGCCACGACCGCGAACCCGCGCCCGTGCTGGCCGGCCCGCGCGGCCTCGATGCTCGCGTTCAGCGCGAGCAGGTTCGTCTGGTACGCGATCTCGTCCACGATCGAGATCCGATCGGCGATGGTCCGGATGGCGGCCACCGTCTCCGTCACCGCCTTGCCGCCCTCGATGGCCGTCTGGGCGGTCTCGCTCGCGATCCGCTCCGTCTGGCCGGCGTTCGCGGCGTTCTGACGGATCCCGGAGGCCATCTCCTCGATGGACGAGGAGGCCTCCTCCGCCGAGGACGCCTGCGCCGCCGCCCCCTCGGACATCTGCACCGTGCTCGCCGCCATGGCGTCGCTCGCGGTGGAGACGGCGTTCGCGGCGGACTTCACGTCGATCACCATCCCTCGGAGCGACTCGGCCATGCGCCCGAAGCTCGAGGCGAGCTCGGTGATCTCGTCGTTCCCGCCGACCTCGACGCTCTGCTGGAGGTCGCCGCCGGCCATGGTCGCCGCCGCGCGCGTCAGCCGCTCGAGCCGGCGCGTGATCATCCGGGCGAGGAACAGGGCCCCGAGCAGGCAGGCGCCGAAGATCGCGAGGCCGAGCACGATGGAGCGCGCGTAGGCGGCGCGGAGCTCGCGCCGGATCTCGTCCGCGCGGAACGCCACCTGGGCGAGGCCCACCCGCCGCCCAGCGCTCCCGTCTGCGGTGTGCGCCGCGCCGACCTCCTCGAGGATGATCGGGACGGACACCTCGATCACCGGGACGCCCTGCACCGTCTGGGCCCGCTCCACCGGCGTGCGCCCCTCGGGCTGCCGCGGCGTCCCGAGCTGCTCCGGGGCGACCTTGCCGAGATCCGGATCGGTGGCGTGGGCGAGGACCTGCGAGTCGGCGCCGCGCAGCAGGACGTAGCCGATGTCGGGGAGGTCCCGCACCGTCGCGTCGGCGGCGGCCTGGAGCCCAGCGCGGTCGCCCGCGAACGTGGCGTATCCCAGGTTGTTCGCGAGCCCGAGCGCCACCGCCCGGGCTCGCTCCCTGAGCTGATCCTGGAACATCCCGCTCGTCTGGTAGTTGTCGGCGCCCAGGAGGATCGCGGCGAGCAGGGCCATCGATCCGCTGATGAGGCTGAGCACCTTCAAGCCGAGGGTGACGCGCACGGAACCTCCGTCGAGCCAGGGTGAGACGGCGCTACTTGCCGTGGGCGCGCTTCGCGGCCTCGAGCAGGTCGAGTCGCACGAAGTCCGCCGCGACGGGGTGGATCGGCAGCTTGCCCGCGCCGTACTTGACCATGAAGTACGCGGTGTTCTGCACGTAGTTGAGCGTGATGTCGGTCGTGAGCGGCCCGTTCGCGGCGCTGTCCGCGTAGTCCTGGTGGTTGAGGGTGCCGCCGAAGACGGTCTCGCGGGTGTACTTCTCGGCCAGGGCCGGCTGCGCCTGGAAGGTCCGGGTCGCCTCCACGAAGCACCGGAGGACGCGCTGGGCCAGGTCGCGGTTCTCGTACATCTTCTTCGTCATGACGAGGGCGCGGACCGGCTCGCCGAGCGGCGTGTCGTACGGCTTCATGATCTCGCGGCCGAACCCGCCGCTGATCGCCTGGCTCGCGTAGGGATCGGACTCGCAGACGGCGTCCACCGTGCCCGCCTGGAGCAGCTTGTTCGCCTCGGCGGAGGCCCTGGTCTGGACGATGCGCACGTCCTGGCCGGCGTTCACGGACCAGGTGAGCTTGTGCTGGACGAGCTCGGCGTAGAGCATCAGCTCCTGGGCCGAGCCGTGGAGCACGGCGACCTTCTTGCCCTTCAGCTCCTCGATCTTCTTGATCGGCAGGCTCTTGCGGGAGAGGAGCATCGACCCGCCGCGGCCGAGGCCGGCGACGATGTAGAGCGGCGTCCCGTTCGCGTAGCCCTCGATCGCGGCGTCGGTCGCGCCCGCGCCGATGTCGATCGTGCCGGCCTTGATCTGGGCCATCACGTCGATGCCCTTCTCGAAGAACTTCTCCTCCACCTTCAAGCCGTACTTGTGCCCGATGACCTTCATGTACGAGACGGCGCCGTACTGGACGAACTTGAGGTTGCCGACGCGCACGACGTCTTCGGCCCGGGTCGCCCCCGCCGGCAGGGCGAGGACGAGCGCGAGCAGCAGGCCGCGGATGGGATTGGACATGTCGCGATCACTCCGTTCGAGGAAAGGGATGCGGTGAGAAGGGCGCGGCGCGCCCGCGGCGCGCGGGGCGCGCCGCGCTCGACCGGGCGGGGGCGGGGCGGCGGCGGCGCCGGGCCCGCCCCCCCCCCCCCCCCGCCGCCCCCCCCCCCCCCCCCCCCCACGGCCGGAGGTCAGCGCGTCGTCTGGAGGCCGGGCATGGTGAACCCGACGGCGGCGAGCTTCGAGACGAGCTGCGCGCCCTGCGCGGCGGTCAGCTCCACCCACGGCGCCCGCACGGTCGGCCACGCGGGATCGGCGCCGTAGTACGAGACGGCGTACTTGAGCGCCGGGATCATCGGGAACGACGAGAAGATCCCGCGCACGACGTTCAGCGCGGCCTGCTGCGCATCGGCGTCCGCGGCCTGCCAGGTCCGGAAGAGGCGGTCGATGGCGCCGGGGTTCACGTTGGCGGTGGCGCTGATGCAGCCCACGCCGCCCGCCCGCATGTTCTGGAGCAGCCACTGCTCGCTGCCCACGAACACGTCGAAGACGCTGCCGACGGCGGAGATGACGGACTGCGTGAACGTGAAGTTGTTGCCGCTGTCCTTCATGCCCGCGACGACGACCGGGTACGCCTTGACGAGCCGCTCGATGACGGGCAGGGGGATGGCCACGCCCGAGGTACCAGGGATGTGGTACAGGTAGATCCGCATCCCCGAGTCGCCCACGCGCTGGATCACCTCGGAGTAGTAGCGGAACAGCCCGTCGTCGGGGACGCCCTTGTAATAGAAGGGCGGCAGCATGAGCTGGCCCGACGCGCCGACCGAGACCGCGGCGCGGGTGAGCCGCACGGCGCTCGGGACGTCGCAGGCGCCCGTGCCGGGCATCAGGTCGCTCGGGTTCACGCCGCCGTCGGCGAGCTCGTACAGCAGCTGCTCGCGCTCCTCGAGGGACATCGAGTTCGCCTCGCTGTTGGTCCCGAAGATCGCGAGCGCCGAGCACCCGTGCGACAGGAGCCACCGGCAGTGCCGGATGTACCGCTTGACGTCCGGCTTGTAGGTCCCGGCCTGGAACGGCGTGATGGCCGGGGCGAGGACGCCCGTGATCCGGCGGGGCGGGGTGTGGTGGCGACGCGCGCCGCCCTGCCGCTCGTCGGCCTCCGCCTTGCCACCGAGCAGCATCCCTGCGCCCGCGATCGCCGTCGCCTTCAGGAGCGAACGCCGGCCCATATTCGAGTTGCCCGAGTTGCTCATCTCGTGTTCCTCCGTTGCTGTCACAACGTTTCAGAACGTTCGTGTAACGACGAGGCCACACCGACCGATTGACGAATCGTGACTCACCCTACGCAATCCAACTTGCGTCGTCGAGGTGCGCATTTCCCGACAGGCGCCGACCGCGATCGATCGATTCACGTCGGGTCACCATGACCCACCGTGATTCGGGCCCCCGCACCACCTCAGGACGGATCGTGAATTTCACTGATCTCACGCTGCGTTGTTCGTGGCGCCCGAGGTGAAGCCCCTCCCGCCGCGCCGCGCGCACCCGGGGTCGGCCCGGACCCGCGAGCGCCGCCAACCCGCCCTGAACGTGGGACGGCGCGCCGACGCCGCGAATCGCCGCCCGGGGAACACGCCCGCCCGTCGGCTGTTCTCCCACCTCGGCCGGGCGCGGGCTAAGCTCTCCCGGCGACTCTCGGGAAGAAGGGGACTCCTTGGGCACGGACATCCGGGCGGACATCCGGGCGGACATCCAGGCGGTGCAGGACGAGCTCGTCTCGCGCGCCGCCTTCGTCGAGGCGCTGCTCGCCGAGACCGGCAAGGTCGTGGTGGGCCAGCGCTACATGGTCGAGCGGGCCCTCATCGGCCTCCTCACGGGCGGCCACGTCCTCCTCGAGGGGGTGCCGGGGCTGGCGAAGACGCTCGCGGTCAAGACCATCGCCGACGCGGTGGACTGCGCCTTCAGCCGGATCCAGTTCACGCCGGACCTGCTCCCCGCCGACGTGATCGGCACCCAGGTCTACGACCCCAGGTCGCAGACCTTCTCCCCGAAGAAGGGGCCGGTCTTCGCGAACGTGGTGCTCGCCGACGAGGTGAACCGCGCGCCCGCGAAGGTCCAGTCGGCGCTCCTCGAGGCGATGCAGGAGCGCCAGGTCACCCTCGGCGACCAGACCTTCGCGCTGCCGGATCCGTTCATCGTCCTCGCCACGCAGAACCCCGTCGAGCAGGAGGGCACCTACCCGCTCCCCGAGGCGCAGGTCGATCGCTTCATGCTGAAGGTGAAGGTCGGCTACCCGACGCGCGAGGAGGAGCGCGTCATCATGGACCGGATGGTGGTGTCCACGCCGCCCCGCGCCGGGAAGGTGGTCGGCCCGGAGGAGCTCGCCGCGGCGCGCGCGACCGTCCTGCGGATCTACATGGACGATCGCGTGAAGGACTACATCGTGAACCTGGTCTTCGCGACCCGCGACCCGCGCGGCCACGGCCTGCCCGAGCTGGCCGGGCTCGTCGAGTACGGCGCCTCGCCGCGCGCGACGCTGTTCCTCGCCCTCGCGGCGCGCGCGCACGCCTTCCTCCGCCGCCGCGCCTTCGTCACCCCCGAGGACGTGAAGGCGGTCGCCTACGACGTGCTCCGGCACCGGATCACGCTCACCTACGAGGCGGAGGCGGAGGAGCTCACGCCGGAGAAGGTCGTCTCGAAGGTGCTCGATCGGATCGAGGTGCCGTGATCGGCGCGCGGCCAGGGGCGGCCGGCCCGCGCTCGGACGCGCGGGATCTGCTGCAGCGCGTGCGGCGCATCGAGCTCGCGACGCGGCGGGCGGTGGAGGACACCCTCTCCGGCCAGTACCACTCCGTGTTCAAGGGCCGGGGCATGGCGTTCAGCGAGGTCCGGCCCTACGCGCCCGGCGACGAGGTGCGTTCGATCGACTGGAACGTCTCCGCGCGGACCGGTCAGCTCCACGTGAAGCGCTTCGTGGAGGAGCGCGAGCTCACGGTGATGATCCTCTGCGACCTCTCCGCCTCCACCGACTTCGGGTCGCGCGAGCGGACCAAGGCCGACGTCGCCGCCGAGATCGCCGCGCTCCTCGCCCTCTCCGCCGTCGCGAACGGCGACCGGGTGGGGCTCGTCCTGTTCACGGACCGCGTCGAGCGGGCGGTGCCGCCGCGGAAGGGGCGCCGGCACGCGCTCCGGCTGGTCTCCGAGATCCTCCAGTTCCGGCCGCGC
The DNA here is from genome assembly GCF_022690765.1 of Anaeromyxobacter oryzisoli. Taxonomy (GTDB): domain Bacteria; phylum Myxococcota; class Myxococcia; order Myxococcales; family Anaeromyxobacteraceae; genus Anaeromyxobacter; species Anaeromyxobacter oryzisoli. The sequence continues at coordinate 91,421 of NZ_JALCZA010000014.1, forward strand.
TCCCGCGGCACCTCCGTCGGCACCGCCCTCGAGTACCTCCGGCGCGCGCTCCGCCGCCGGACGGTGGCCTTCCTCCTCTCGGACTTCGTCGAGGGCGCCGGCGGCGCGCCGCCCTACGAGCGCGCGCTGCGCATCGCCGCGCGCAAGCACGACGTCGTCCCGATCCGGATCTCCGACCGGCTCGAGGCGGAGCTGCCGACGTCGGGGCTCGCCTGGATCGAGGATCCGGAGACGGGGACGGTGTCGCGCGTGGATCTCGCCGATCGCCGCGTGCGCCGGGGGCTCGCCGACGCGCTCCGCGCCGACGACGAGGCGCTCCGGAAGCTCTTCGCCCGGCTCGAGCTCGACCCGGTCCATGTCCGGGCGGACGACGCCGACTACGTCTCGCCCCTGCTCGCCTTCTTCCGGGCGCGGGCGCGGAGGTTCGGGTGAGCGCGGGCGTCCTCCTCGCCGCCGTCGCCTCCCTCGCCGCCTCCGTCGCGGCGACCGCGCCCGGGCCGGAGGCGCCCGCCGCGGCGCCGGCCGCGCGGCCGCTCTCGTTCCAGGCCAGGGCGGAGAAGGCCGAGGTGAAGCTCGGCGAGCCGTTCGGCTACGCGATCGAGATCCGGCACCGCGGCGACGAGTCGTACGCGCTCCCCGCCGCGCCCGTCCTCGCGCCGTTCCGCGCCCAGGACGGCCGCTGCCAGCGCGCGGAGGCGAAGGGCGAGGTCACCACCACCTGCACGCTGACCCTCGCGCTCTTCGCGCTCGGGCCGCAGGACGTCCCGGAGCTCGTCCTCCCGGTGACGACCCCCGGCGGTCCGGCGGTCCTGCGCGTACCCGGGCCGCGGGTGACCGGGGTCGGGATCATCGACCCCGCCGCGCCGCCCGGGAAGCTCGAGCTCCGCGACATCGCCCCGCCGGCGCCGCTCCTGGTCCGGTCCCTCGCGCTCGTCTGGTGGACCATCGGCGTCGTCGCCGCGGCGCTCGCCGCCTTCTTCGGCTGGCGGTGGTGGCGCGCCCGGGCCCGGGGCGCCGCGGAGCCGCCGGTGCCGCTCCCCGCCGACGTCCGGTTCGAGCGGCGGCTCGACGCGCTCGAGGCGGAGCGGCTCCCCGCGCGCGGGATGGGCCGGGAGCACGTGGCGCGCCTCTCGGCGATCGTGCGCGAGTACCTCGGCGCGATCACGGGGGCGAACGCCCTCGACCTGACCACCGGCGAGCTGATCGCCGTCGTGGAGCGGAGCGGCGATCCGCGGATCGCCCCCGAGGCGCTCGGCGGCTTCCTCGCCACCGCGGACCTGGTGAAGTTCGCGAAGGCCGAGCCTGCCCCCGAGGCGAGCCACGCCGCGAGCGCCTTCGCGCGGGAGCTCCTCGCGCGGACGCGCAGGCCTCCGGGCTCGGAACCGGTGGGGGAATCTCCGGCCGTGGCCCGCGACGGCAGGGAGGCCGGGCCAGGGGGCGCGGGCCACGGGACGCGGGACGCGGGCACGGGGGCGGGTACGCTCACGGGCACGGGCACGGAGAGTCCGTCCGCGAATCGGAATGGGAGCTCGGCGTGATCCCCGCTCCCCTGCACCTCGCCCACCCGTGGGCCCTCGTCCTCCTCGCGGCGATCCCCCTCGCGATCGCCGCGATCCTCCTCGAGCGCCGCCGCGCACCGCGGCTCCGCCACCCCCGCGCCGCCACCCTCGCCCGCGCCGGGCGGGGGGTCGTGGCCCGGGTCTGGTGGCTCCCGCACGCGCTCGTCGTGGCCGCGCTCGGCCTCGCCGCGGTCGCCCTCGCCCGGCCCCAGGCGCGCGAGCGGCGCCCCGAGGCCAGCCAGGTCGAGGGGATCGACATCGTCATCGCCTTCGACCTCTCCACCTCCATGAAGGCGGCCGACTTCAAGCCGGACAACCGGCTGCACGTCGCGAAGGAGGTCCTGAAGGGCTTCATCGGCCGGCGCACCAGCGATCGGATCGGCCTCGTGGTCTTCGCCGGCGACGCCTACACGCAGGCGCCGCTCACGCTCGACTACGGCATCCTCCGCGCCCTGGTGGACCGGCTCGACTTCGGCGTGATCGAGGACGGCACCGCCATCGGCAACGCGCTCGGCACCGCGGTGAACCGGCTGCGGGAGTCCGACGCGAAGTCGAAGGCGATCGTCCTCATCACCGACGGCGAGAACAACTCCGGCCAGCTCGCGCCGCTGGAGGCCGCCGAGATGGCCCGGACCCTCGGCATCCGCGTCTTCCCCATCCTCGTCGGCAAGGGCGGGGTGGTGCCGTACCCGATCGGCGCCGACCTGTTCGGCCAGCCGGTCTACCAGTACCGGGAGTTCCCGGTGAACCCCGGGCTGCTCCAGCGGATCGCGCAGGTCACCGGCGGTGTGTACGCGAACGCGACCGACCGCGAGACGCTCGAGCACGGGCTCCAGCAGGTGCTCGACCGGATGGAGAAGACCCGCATCTTCGAGGCGACGGGCACGTCCCGACCCGTCGAGCTGTTCCCGCGGCTCCTCGCGCCGGCGTTCTGGCTCGCCCTCGCCGGGCTCGTCCTCGGGGCCACGCGCTGGAGGGCGTTCCCGTGACCGACGTGCCGGCCCCGCCGCTCACGCTCGACGTCCTCGGGGAGGGGCTCCGCCTCGCCGACCCCGGCGCCCTCCGCCTCCTCTTCGCGGTCGCCGTCGCCGCCGTCCTCGGCGCCGTCGCCCTGCACCGCCGCCGCGCCGCCCTCGCGCGCGCCGCCGGCGACCTCGGGCCGCGCGTCGCGCCCGGGGCCGGCCT
>NZ_JALCZA010000140.1 GCF_022690765.1 Anaeromyxobacter oryzisoli
CGGGGGCCGGCGCGGGTGCGAGAGGCCGCGGCGGCGCGAGCGGGCGGCCCGCGACGACGGCCGGGCGCGGCGGCTGCGCGCGCGAGAGCTTCGCGAGGCGCGCCGCCTCCTCCTCCTGCGTCACCACGAGCGGCGGCTGGCCGACGCGCTGGCGGGCCTCGTCGTCCGCGCTGTAGAAGAGCTGGAACGTGGCGAGGCCCCGGACGACCAGCTCGCCGCGCTGGTTCTCGGCCCAGACCTCGATGTCGATGGCGTAGCGACCGCCCTCCTCGAAGCGGCGGTCGGTCACGCGACCGCGGGCCGTGAGCACGTCGCCCGGCCAGATGATCTTCACGAAGCGCGCCTGGAACCTGCGGAGCCGCGCGCCGCGGACCCAGTCCACGACCAGCTCGCCGAGGAACCCCATCGCGATCATCCCCGGCGCGAACGCGCTCGGGAAGCCGGAGTTCTTCGCGAACGGCTCGTCGATGGAGAGCGGGTTCCAGTCCTGGGCCGCGCCGGCGTAGCGCGCGATCTGCAGGCGATCCACCGGCGGCTTGACGAGCGGGGGCAGCTCGTCCCCGACCTTCACCGCCTCGAAGTAGAGCTGGCGTGCCATCAGCGTCATCGTCCCCTCGTCAGCGACGGAGGATGAGCGTCTCGCGCGAGCGGAACAGCAGCTCGCCCCGGTCGTCTCGCCCCTCGTCCTCGATCACGATCACGTCGGTCGGGCCGCTCGCCGCCGGGCGCTCGAGCACGTCCGCGACCCGGCTCGTGACCGTCACCCGATCGCCCGCGACGAGCGGCCGGCCGTACTCGAAGAGCTGCTCGCCGTGCAGGATCGACCGCGTCCCGAGGTCGAGCGAGTGACGGAAGCGCTCGTTCGAGGCGAGCGCGACGGGGAACGTCGGCGGCGCCACCAGCCCCCCGAACCCGGCCGCCCGGGCCGCCGCCTCGTCCTGGTAGATCGGGTTCGGGTCCCCGAGCGCCTCGGCGAAGCGGCGGATGGCGCCCTTCTCCACCTCGTGCACGACGGGCTCGCTCTCCCGGCCCACGAGGGATCTGTCGAGCATGTCCGCGCCTCACCGCCCCGCGGGCAGATCGAGCACGGTGACGAGGCCGCGCAGCTCGGTCACCGCGGGGACGGCGTTGACGACGGCCGCCGCGCTGGCGAGATCGCCGTCGAGCCCGCCCGGGAAGAGGACCCGCACCGGCGGATCCGCGTCCAGCTCCAGCTCGTCGTGAGGGTCCTGGGCGCCCACCGAGATCGTGAGCTCGAGCCGGACCACCTCGCGCTCGTCGGCGAAGATCCGGGCGACCTGCGAGATGCCCGCGACCTGGCCGCGCCGCACCGGCACCGGACCGTCCCAGTCCTCCTCCGCGAGGAGCGGGATCATCTCGTCCTCCACCTCGTCCAGCGGCAGGCCGAGCCCCACCGCGGCCAGCGCCGCCGACTCGACCAGGCCGACGTGCCCGACGACGCCCCGCTCGGCCGCCTGGTCGAAGGCCTCCTCGTCGAGGCCCACGCCGATCTTCCGCAGGAGCGCCGTCCGGCGCCGCGCCGCGTCCACCACCCGCACGCCGCGCAGGTGGCGCACCGGCCCGGTGATCTGCCCCAGCACGGCGGGGAGCCGATCCAGGACGAAGCCGGGGTTCACCCCGGTCCCCAGGATCGCCACGTCGTGCTCCTCGGCGAGCCGATCCAGCGCCGACGCCTCCTCCTCATGGTCGAGGAAGGGGTAGGCGAGCTCCTCGCAGGTCGAGACGACCGAGAGGCCCGCCTCGACGGCGCGCTCGAGCTCCGGACGGACCTCGTCGAACCGGCTCCCGGTGGCGAGCAGGACGACGCCTCCCTTTGCCGCGGCGTAGGCCTCGCGCGGGTCGGACGCGATCGCCAGCGCCGGCGCGGCCGCCCCGATCACCTCGCCGAGCGGCCGTCCAGCCTTGGCCCGGGCCGCGTCCACCGCCGCGACGACCTCGAGATCGGGGCGCGCGAGCGCGAGGCGGGCGATCGCCTGGCCGATCTCGCCGAGCCCGACGAGCACCACCGGGATGCCGCTCTCTGCCACGCGCCCCTCCGGGGCGATACGGTGGGAAGACCGATCGCCGAATGTACGAAGATTCCGGGGTTTTTATAGTTCACGCCGTCTGCCCCTATCAAGAAAACCAGGGGCGCCGACCCTTCGGACGGGCGTAGGGCGGAAGCGCACCGGCTTATGCCGCGGTGCGTCAAGCACGGGAAATCAGTGGCGTTCGCCTCGGACCGAGGTCTGTGAGAGGGGACTGGCCTAGGAGCGGATGAGCTGCTCGAGGTAGGCGCGCGCGGCGGGGTTCGACCACTCGAGCGGGCCCTCGAAGAACCCCACGATCCGCCCGTCCTTCACCAGGTAGCTCTCGGGGAACATGATCTTCGGGCACGCCCCCCGCGCGGTGCAGAAGTAGGCGGCGACCGTCGTCTTCTCGCTCGACGCGTCGAGCGCCACGGTGATCCCCTGGGTCGAGCCAAGGTACGGCGGCGCGCCGAAGAACTCCTTCACCGGCGTCCACCCGTCGTCCGCGGAGATCGCCACCATCTTGAACTTCCCGGGGTAGCGCCCCTCGAGCTCGCGCCCCAGGGCGAGCATCGACGGCATCTCGTCACGGCAGGGCGGGCACCACGTCGCCCAGAAGTTCACGAACACGACCTGCCCCTTCACGGCCGCGAGGCTGAACCGCTTCCCGTCGATCGTCGGCAGGTCGATGGCCGGGGCGGCCGCGCTCGCGGTCCGGAAGATGTCGATGGAGCGGACGTCGGCGGACGGCGCGGGCGCGGGGAGCGGCGCCGCCTGGACCGGCTTGTCGTCGCGCTTGCACGCGGCGGCGAGGACGAGGGCGGCCGCGAGCGCGGCGCGGCGGAGCGAGGCGGTCATGACGGCGATGTTCTTACACGACGCCCCGGCTTGCCGCCAGCGGAGGTCCGTTGGAGACTCCGCCGACGCATGCGCGGCCTCATGGGCAGCTTCGCGGTCCTCCCGCTCGCCGACGTCGTGGAGCTGCTCGTACGTCGCAGGCTGTCGGGCACCCTCACCTGCGAGCGCGGCTCGATCCGCAAGACGCTCCACCTCGACCAGGGCGACGCGGTCGCGGCCGCCTCCAACGATCCGCGCGAGTTCCTCGGGCAGCTCCTCGTCGACTTCGGCCACCTCACCGAGGAGCAGCTCGCGAAGGCGTTCCGGACCCAGGAGGAGACGCGGGTCCGGCTCGGCAAGGTCCTCACGATGACGGGCCTCGTGCCGGCCACGACGGTCCGCGACGTCCTCGCGATCAAGATCCGGGAGACCCTGCTCGACGCGTTCCTCTGGGACGCCGGCGTGTTCTCCTTCGACGACGGCCCGCCGCCTGCGCCCGACGACACCGACCCGCGGGTGCCGCTCGCGGACATCGCCCGGGAGGCGGAGTTCCGGGCGACCGCGTGGAGCGCCTTCCGCGCCCAGTTCCCGACCGGCGGCGCGCCCCTCGAGGTGGACGAGGCGAAGGTCCCCGCCGGGCTCGCGCCGTCCACGATCGACGGGCGCCTGCTCGCGCTCGCCCGGGACGGCAAGACCATCGACGAGGTCGGCCTCGCCCTCCGCGCCACCGACTTCCAGCTCTACCAGCGGCTGTACGCCCTCGCGCGCCAGGGTGTCGTGCGCGCCGCGCCGCCGCCGGTGGGCGCCGTCGTACCCGCCGACGCGGTCGCCCCGGAGCTCCTGGATCGCGCGCGGGAGCTGCTCGCGGCGGGGCGGCCCGAGGACGCGGAGCGGGTGGCGGCCCGGGCGGTCGAGCTCGCGCCGGGCGCCGAGTCGGCGCGGGCGCTCCTCGCCGCGACGGAGCGGGCCCTCGGCGAGCACCTCCGCGCGGAGCTGCTCGCGCCCCCGCGGACGCCGCGGCTCCGGCTCGCCGCCGACGAGCTCGAGCGGCTGCGACTCCCCGCGACGGACCGGTACCTGCTCGCGCGCTGCGATGGACGGCGCACCGTGGAGGAGCTCACCCGCTTCGTGCCGCTGCGCGAGCTGGAGCTCCTCAAGGCGATCCGGCGGTTCGTGAGCGCCGGGTGGATCGCGCTCGGGTGACTCCGGCCGGTGACGGTGACGAGCACGGCTCAAGGAACGAACCCGAACCCGAACCCGTGCCCGTGCCCGTGCCCGTCACCGTCACCGTTCCCCGTGCCCGCCTCCCGCCTCCCGTGTCCCCTGGCCCGTGTCTCCGTCGGATCACGGGTTCGGGCCACGGGCCACGCGATCCGGTTCACGGGTCACGGAGAGACCGGTGACGGTGACGGGCACGGACCACGGCGCGTCCAGTGCCCGAACGCGAACCCGCACCCGTCCCCGTGCCCGTGCCCGTCACCGTGACCGTTCCCCGTGCCCGCCTCCCGCCTCCCGCCTCCCGTGGCCCCTGGCCCGTCATCCGACCGCGTCGGATCACGGGAACCGGGCCACGGGCCACGGGCCACGGGACCCGGCTCACGGATCACGGAGAAGCCGGTGACGGTGACGAGCACGGCTCACGGGGGAACCTGGCGGGGGCGCAGCCCCGATGTGATCAGGGCGCCGGCGCCTTCGCCGTCCGGAGTCCGGCGGCGACGGGCGCCGCCTCCGCGACTCGCGTCGCGAAGTACGCCTCGAGGGCGTCCCTCGCCACCTGCGGCGCGTGGACACGCCACACGGGGCCGTTCGCGATGACGGTCGCGACCGCGACCTCGGGGTGGTTCGCCGGGGCGTACCCGACGAACCACGAGTAATCGCGGTGTGGCAACGGCGGGCGATCGGCGAGCGAGCCGGTCTTCCCGGCCACCACCACGCCGCGGAGCGGGCCGCGAGCGCCGCGGAAGGCGCGCCGGCCGGTCCCGTCGCTGCAGGTGCCGCGCATCATCTCACCGAGCGCCCCGGCCACCGCCTCGTCCACCACGCGCCAGGGCGCGGCGGGCGCGGGCGTGGCCACGCCCTCGGCCTCGTCCACGATCACCGGCGGCACGAACACGCCGCCGTTCGCCACGATCGCGGCGAGGAGCGCGCCGTGCAGCGGGGAGAGCCGGACCGGCCCGAACCCCGCCGCGGTGTTGGCGAGCGGGAAGCCCGCCTCGGCGATGTCGGCCTTCGACACGTCGACCGCGCGCGCGAACGGGATCGACTCGTTGAAGAGGAAGCGCTTCGCCTCCGCGCGCAGCAGCGCGGCGTCGAGGCCGCGATCGGCGAGCTTCGCGAACACCACGTTCGTCGAGTGGCCGAAGGCGCGCTCGAGGGTGGTGCAGCTCCGGTCGCGGCGGGGGTCGTCGGAGAGCAGCGCCGGCTGCAGCCGGCTCCGGCCGCCGTGGTAGCAGACCTCGTCGTCCGGCCGGATGCCCTGCTCGAGGAGGGCGGCGGTCGTCACGATCTTGAAGATGCTCGCGGCCGGCGCGAACGCGCTGAGCGCGAGGCCGCGCCGGCCCGGCTCGGCCTGGGAGTGCTCGGCCATCGCCAGGACCTTGCCGGTGGCGGGCTCGAGGAGGACCGTCGCCCCCCACGGGACCGCGTAGTTCTGGAGGGTCCGCTCGAGGCGCGCCTGGAGGCGCGGGTCGAGGGTGAGCACCGCCCGCCCCGAGCCGAACGGGGCGACGTACCGGCCGCGGGCGGGGTCGAGCCGGAACTCGCCCAGCGGCGGCGCGGCGGCGGCGGGGCGATGCGCCGCCGCGGAGGGCTTCGCGGACGCGCCCGCGGCGGCGTCGATGGTGACGTGGGCGGTCGCCGTCGGCGAGGGGGCGCCCGCGGCGGCGTGCGATGCGGCCAGTCCCGCGAGGAACAGCGCGCTCGCAGGGGCCAGGACTGCGGAGATCTTGGAGAGCTTCATGTGCGTGGAACGTGGGACGCGACGCAGTGTGCCCGAAGCGACCGGCCGCGTCAAAGTACGGTCCCGTATGGCCCGCGCCAGCGCCTGGCCGGGGGACACGCCCCACCCGAATGCTTGAGCCGCAGCGAATCCCGACACCCCGGCGCGGGGGCGCGCCGGTCGGCCCGATCAG
>NZ_JALCZA010000141.1 GCF_022690765.1 Anaeromyxobacter oryzisoli
GCGGGGAGCGGGGGTGGGCGGAGCGCGAGCGGCTCCCGCCGGAGCACGGCGAGGTCGAGCGGCGGGCGCGTCGAGACCCGCGCGACCACCGCGTGGACCCGCACCGGTCCGGCGGCCCCCGCCACGGCCAGGGCGCCCGACCCGGGCCCGCGCGCGGCCCCGCGCTGCAGGATCGCGAGCCCCTCCCCGAACACCGCCGCCGCGGACGTGCCGGAGAGCCGCGCCGCCGGGACGCCGGCCAGCCGTCCCGCCGCCGCGTTCGCGGCCGCGATCGTGCCCTCCGGACGGAGGAGGAGCGCGGCGTCCCCGAGGGCCTCCGGCACGGCGCCGAGGAGCGGCCGGAGCGCCCGCGGGAGCCGCCTGCGCGCTCCCGCGAGGAGGACCGCCGCGAGGAGCACCCCCACCGCGAGCAGGAGCAGGGCCTCGGTCGGCGACACGGTGGGAAGGGTGCCCACGGACTTGCCGAACCGGAAGCCGGTCTTATCCAACTGGCATGACTCGCAAGCACGCGTGGTCCCCGGCGGAGGGCCCCGGGGCCGCGCCGCAGCAGATCCCGCTCCGGAGCGGTCGCGTCTCCGGCGCAGGAGACGACGACCGGCGCTCCAGGCTCTGGGCGCCGTCGGAGGGGCCGGTGCGGAGCGATCCCGGCGGCCCGGGCGGAGAGCCGGACGGCCGGACGATCTCGATCCCGGGCCGTACGGCGCTGAACGAGAACTGACGGCGGGTTTCCGCCTCGCTGGAAGGCGCGCGAACCCCCAACCGCCCGCAAGACCACCAGCTTTTAGTTGATAACGTCACCTCTCGCGGGTATCCCTGATCGAATCGATCGGATCCGCGATCGATGCGGAGGACACGGCGATGTCTGAGAAGGAAAAGAAGGGCCCCGGTGCCGGTGCGCAGGTGGCCCCCGCGATGGGTCCTCCCGTCCTCATCTCGAAGGAGGACATCCCGGCGGTGCTCCCGATCCTGCCGCTGCGGAACTCGGTCTTCTTCCCCGGCGGCGTGCTCCCGCTCGCCGTCGGCCGGCAGAAGACGATCGCGCTCATCAAGGACGCGGTGCGCGACGAGCAGGTGATCGGCGTCGTCACCCAGCGGCGCGCCGAGGAGGAGGACCCCGGCGCCGCGGACCTGTACACCGTCGGCACCGTCGCGCGCGTGGTGAAGCTGCTCAAGATGGGCGAGGACAACTACTCGCTCGTCGTGCAGGGGCTCGCCCGCTTCAAGGTGCTCGAGCTCGTCCAGGAGACCCCGTACCTCAAGGCCCGCGTGGACCCGGTCGAGGACAAGCCCGTCCCCGACGACGTCGAGATCGAGGCGCTCGCGATCAACCTGAAGAAGCTCGCCCGCGAGGTGATCGAGCTCATGCCCGAGCTCCCCGCCGCGGCGACCGAGCTCGTCGAGTCCATCACCCACCCCGGCCACCTCGCCGACCTCATCGCGGCGAACGTCGACGTGCCGATCGAGGAGAAGCAGCAGGTCCTCGAGACGATGGAGCTCAAGGCGCGGATGAAGCTCGTCCTCGAGCTCCTCAACCGCAAGCGCGAGATCCTGAAGCTCTCGAACAAGATCGACTCCGCCGTGAAGGGCGAGATGTCGAAGACGCAGCGCGAGTACTACCTGCGCCAGCAGCTCAAGGCGATCAAGGAGGAGCTCGGCGAGCTGGGCGAGGAGGAGGAGGAGCTCGACGAGCTGGCGGAGCGGCTCAAGAAGGCCGGCCTGCCGGCGGAGGTCGAGAAGGTCGCCCAGAAGGAGCTGAACCGCCTGAAGTCGATCCCGACGGCGAGCTCCGAGTACACGGTCGCGCGCACCTACCTCGACTGGATCGCGGACCTCCCCTGGTCGAAGAAGACCGACGACAACCTCGACATCGAGAACGCGCGGCAGATCCTCGATCACGATCACTACGCGCTCGACAAGATCAAGAAGCGCATCCTCGAGTACCTCGCGGTCCGGAAGCTCAAGAACGACATGCGGGGGCCCATCCTCTGCTTCGTCGGGCCGCCCGGCGTCGGCAAGACCTCCCTCGGCCAGTCGATCGCCCGCGCCACCGGCCGGAAGTTCGTCCGGCTGAGCCTCGGCGGCGTCCGCGACGAGGCCGAGATCCGCGGTCACCGACGGACCTACGTGGGCGCCCTCCCCGGCCGCATCATCCAGTCGATGAAGAAGGCCGGGACCGTGAACCCGGTGATGATGCTCGACGAGATCGACAAGCTCGGGGCGGACTTCCGCGGCGATCCCTCGGCGGCCCTCCTCGAGGTGCTCGACCCCGAGCAGAACCACGCCTTCTCGGACCACTACCTCGACCTCTCCTACGATCTGTCGAAGGTGATGTTCATCGGGACGGCGAACCTGCTCGACCCGGTCCCCGGTCCGCTCAAGGACCGCATGGAGATCCTCGAGCTGCCCGGCTACACGTTCGAGGAGAAGGTCCACATCGCGCAGAACCACCTCATCCCGAAGCAGCTCCGCGAGCACGGGCTCTCGCCGGACGCCATCGTCATCGCCGAGAAGGCCCTCATCAAGGTGATCATGGCGTACACGCGGGAGGCCGGGGTCCGGAACCTCGAGCGGCGCATCGCCGACATCTGCCGCGCCATCGCGGTCGAGGTCGCGAGCGGCAAGGTCGGGCCGGGCGCGAAGCGGAGCATCGAGGAGGGCGACGTCGAGGAGATGCTCGGGCCCGAGAAGTTCTACAACGAGACGGCGGAGCGGACCGAGATCCCGGGCGTCGCGACGGGCCTCGCCTGGACCGCCGCGGGCGGTGACATCCTCTTCATCGAGGCCACCCGGATGAGCGGCAAGGGGTCGCTCACCCTCACCGGGCAGCTCGGCGAGGTGATGAAGGAGTCCGCCCAGGCCGCGCTCTCGTACCTGCGCTCGAAGGCGGAGAGCATCGGGATCGCCCCGAACTTCCTCGAGCGAACGGACCTCCACATCCACTTCCCGGCGGGCGCCATCCCGAAGGACGGGCCGAGCGCGGGCGTCACCATCCTGACGGCCCTCGTCTCGCTGCTCACCGGCATCCGCGTCCGCTCGGACGTCGCGATGACGGGCGAGGTCACCCTCCGCGGCCTCGTGCTCCCGGTGGGCGGCATCAAGGAGAAGGTGCTCGCCGCGCACCGCGCGGGGATCAAGCGGATCATCATGCCGGCGCGGAACGAGAAGGACCTGCTCGACGTCCCCGAGCAGGCGCGCAAGGAGCTCGACTTCGTGTTCGCCACCCACATGGACGACGTGCTCGCCGCCGCGCTCGAGGAGAACCCGCTCGGGCGCAAGCCGCCGCCGGAGCCGGACGGCGGCGAGAAGAAGACGCCGCCCAAGAAGCAGGAGGAGATCCGCGTCTAAGCGGTTTCTCTCCGCCCGGCGCGACGCCCCGGAGGCCCGGCTCTCGCCGGGCCTCTTCTGTTTCGCGCGCAGCATCGTGCGACTCGGCCTCGGCGGCGTGGCCTGCGCTCCGTCCGGGCCCTCGCCCCGCTCCGGCGCGCTGGTACAGTCGCCGGGTGGCGCGCCTCGCCCTGCTCACCGGCTCGACCGGCGCCGTCGCCGAGGCCATCGCCGCGGCGCTCGGCGATTCGGGGTACGCGGTCCGTCACCTCCCGGTCGGCCCGGGCGGCGCGCTCGAGCCCGGGCCGGAGGCGCGCGGCGCCGAGCTCGTGGTCCACCTCGGCGTGCGCACCCCCCGGGACCTGGACGAGGCGCTCCGCGCCGAGGTGGAGTCGGCCGCCGCCCTCGGCGCGGCGCGCATCGCCCGGGAGGTCGGCGCGCGCCGGCTCGTCCACGTCTCCACCGCGTCCGTGTACGGCAGGCCACGGAACCTCCCGTGCCGGGAGGGAGAGCTCAAGGCCCCGCGCACCGCGTACGAGCGGATCCGCTGGCGCGCGGAGCAGGCGAGCTGGGCCGCGTTTCGCCGGGGGGCCCCGCTCACGGTCCTGCGACCGACGCTGCTCTACGGCCCCACGCTCCGCGGCGGCCCCGTGCGCGCCCTGGCGCTCGTGAGCCTGTTCAACCAGCGCCGCCGCCGCGTCCCCATCATCCGCCGCGGCCCGGTCGCACACCTCTGTCACCTCGCGGACCTCGCCCGCGCGGTCGCGCACGTCGCGGGGCACCCGGACGACCGCGCCGTGGTGGGCCGCGCCTTCAACGTGGGCGACGACGCGCCGCTGCCGCTCGCCGAGCACCTCGCCGCCGCGCTCACCGCCCTCGGGTACGAGCCGGGGCGCGTGCTGCCCACCGCGCCCCGGCTCACGGGCGCCCTCCTCTGGCTCGTCCGCCACGTCCCCGATCGCACCCTCCTCGCGCCCCTGAACCGCCGCCTCGGCCGCGCGTGGAGCCGCGTCACCGTCCGGCCCGGGCCGCGCGGGATGCTCGTACCGCGCGTCGATCGCGAGGCGCTCCACTGGATGAGCGCCGACCACTACTACGACACCTCGCGCCTGGCGGCGCTGGGCTGGAGGCCGCTGCACCCGGTGTCCACCGCGTCCATGCCCGAGACGATCCGCGCGCTGATCGCGAGCCAGGTCCTGCCGGGAACGGGGGGCCGCGCCTTGCCCGCGTGGTGATACGCGGGCTCATGACCGCTGCCCCGCCGACCCGGCGACGGCGAAGTGGCCGCAGGGTGGCAGCCGTGTCATAGTGCCCCTGCGAGCCCCGCCACCCGTGTCGCGATCGGCGCGGAGCGAGGCCGCCCGAGGCCCCGAGGATCCCGTGTACGGAGACGTGTGCGTGAAGCGACTGCGCTCCCGGAGCGCCCCTCGCGGAGCGCGTGGTGGGGGAGCGGCGCGGTGATCCGGATGATCGGCCGCTACGAGCTCCTCGAGCAGGTCGGGAGCGGCGGCATGGCCGTCGTCTACCGGGGCCGCGACACCGCCCTCGACCGCGAGGTCGCGGTGAAGCTCCTCCACCCGCACCTCGCTTCCGCGCCCGAGTCGCGCGCCCGCTTCTCCCGGGAGGCGCGGGCGGTCGCGCGCCTCTCGCACCCGGGGATCGTCGAGATCTACGACTACGCCGGCGACGACGCGGTCGAGAGCTACCTCGTGACGGAGTTCGTCCGGGGGCGCACGCTGCGGGCCTGGGCGGCGGAGGTCGGCTTCGGCCACCCCGAGCTCGGCATGCTGGTCGGCCGCGCGCTCGCCGACGCCCTCGCCCACGCGCACGCGGCGGGCGTCATCCACCGCGACCTGAAGCCGGAGAACGTCCTCGTGCACGAGGGCGACCGCCCCGCGGTGAAGCTCGCCGACTTCGGGATCGCCCGGATCCTCGCCTCCGACGAGCGGATGACGATGACGGGCGCGCTGGTCGGGTCGCCGCACCACATGGCCCCGGAGATCGTCGAGGGGCACGACGCCGACGCGCGCAGCGATCTGTTCTCGCTCGGCACGATCCTGTACTGGCTGGCCACCGGGAAGCTCCCGTTCGCGGCGCCGAACCCGACGGCGATCCTGCGCCGGGTGATGGAGGGCGACTACGAGGAGCCGCGCGCGGCCGACCCGCGCGTGCCCGACACCCTCGCGGCCCTGATCGTCCGGTGCCTGCAGCTCGACCCCGCGCGGCGCCCCGCGACCGCCGCCGAGGTGCGAGACGCGCTGGACGGGGTGCTCGCCGAGGTCGGGATCGAGCGGCCCGGCGAGGCCCTCGTCGAGCTCCTGCGGGACCCGGCCGCGTTCGAGGCCGCCTTCCCCGCGCGCGCCGTCGCATCGCTCGGGGCGCGCGGGGACGCCGCCCTCGCCGCCGGCGCGACCGCGCGCGCCCTCGGCTTCTACAACCACGTCCTCTCGATCGACCCGGGCAACGCCGAGGTCCCGGCGAAGCTCGCGCGGATCGCGCGCCGAAGGCGCGTCCGCCGGGTGCTCGCGTGGGCCGGGATCGCCGCGCTCGCCGCCCTCGCCTCGGCCGCGGCGTTCCACGCCGCGTCGCGCCGTGCGCCGGCGCGCCCCGCGACGGCGCTGCGATCCCTCCTG
>NZ_JALCZA010000142.1 GCF_022690765.1 Anaeromyxobacter oryzisoli
GTCGGCGCGGCCGCCGGGGGCCGCGCCGCGTGGGGCGGGGGCGGCCGCGAGGGCGCGTGGACGGTGCGGCGGTTCGAGGCGCAGGCGAGGGCGAGGAGCGCCGCGGCGGCCGCCGCAGCGTGCCGGCTCACGGCGCCGGCTCCTTGATGTACCCGGGCACGGTCCAGCTCCGCGCCTCCTGCAGCATGGCGTCGTGCGTCGAGTCGAGGTGGAGGGGCGTCACCGCGACGAGCCCGTCGAGCTGGACGGCGTTGCAGTCCGAGCCGGGGATGTCCTCGTTGCGCGCGTCGCCCTCGCCGCCGATCCAGTAGTACTTGCGCCCGCGCGGATCGACGTTCTCGATCACCTCGTTCCCGTAGTCGCGGCGCCCGAGCCGCGTGAACCGGTAGCCGCGGATCGGCCCGGGGGGGACGTTCACGTTCAAGAGGATCGGCGCGGGCGGGGCGGCCGCGTGGACCCGCCGCGCGAGCGCGACCGCGAAGCGGGCGGCCTCGGTGAAGTCGTGGGGCGGCGGCGCCGCGAGCGAGACGGCGATGGCGTGCACGCCGAGGAGCGCCGCCTCCATCGCCGCCGCCACGGTGCCGGAGTAGAGCACGTCGTTCGCGAGGTTCGGGCCGTGGTTCACGCCCGAGACCACGACGTCCGGGCGGGCGTCCCGGAGCACCAGGTTCAGCCCCATGTACGCGGCGTCGGTGGGGGTGCCGTCCACCGCGTACCAGCGCGGCGCGACCTCCGTCATCCGGAGCGGGCGGTGGAGGGAGATGGAGTGCGAGGAGGCGGACTGCTCGCGGTCCGGCGCGACCACCCACACCTCGTCCCCCTCGAACGCCGCCGCCAGCGTGCGCAGCCCAGCGGCGTGGACCCCGTCGTCGTTCGAGAGCAGCACCCGCACGCGCTTGAATCTACCAACGGCCGCCCCGCGCCGCCAGGCGCTCGCGCGGCGGCCGCCCCATCGAGCGGCGGCGCCGGTCACTCGATGCGCTCGAGATCCTCGACCAGGGTCTCCGCGAGCCGGCGCGCCGCCTGCACGGTCCTCGGCGGCAG
The DNA here is from genome assembly GCF_022690765.1 of Anaeromyxobacter oryzisoli. Lineage (GTDB taxonomy): Bacteria > Myxococcota > Myxococcia > Myxococcales > Anaeromyxobacteraceae > Anaeromyxobacter > Anaeromyxobacter oryzisoli. The sequence goes on from NZ_JALCZA010000142.1 coordinate 1,045, forward strand.
GCGGCCCAGCGAACGGCGGACGGCGGCCTCCACGCTCCCGCTCCGGACGTCGTCCAGCTCGCGGCCGCGCGAGGTGAGGTGCAGGAGGGCGCGGCGCGCGTCGGCGGGATCGGCGCGGCGCTCGACGAGGCCGCGGGTCTCGAGCCGCTTCAGCACGCCGGTGAGGGTGCTCGGGTGGAGGTGGAGCGTCTCCGAGACGGCGCCGGCGGAGATCCCGGGGTTCCGGCCGACGATCCGCAGCACGAGCCGCTGCGGCCCGGTGATCCCGTTGCGCGCCTCCATCCGCTTCGACGCGGACTGGAGCGCGTGATCGACGGCCCACAGCGTCCGCATGAACTCGAGGACGGGGCCGAGGTTGCGCTCGGGCTCTTGGGACGGAGGAGGGATGGAGGCAGAGGGGTCTCGCGCCATGTCGAGCTATTGGACCTCGAAACGGTGTGTCCGGCCACATGCGCCGTGCGGCGTCTTCCGACGGCGCAATCGACCATGAGACGCAGGCGCGACAAGCAATCGCGCCGCAGGGTGAAGGAACCGCCCGTGAAAGGGCGAGCGGACTTCGGGTGCGCGCGGTGCGGTCGATGTGCGCCTCGCCCCGCAGGGGTGCGCGGACCGCCAGGCCGGCCGCCACCTGACTCGCGGCCCGCTCCGCGCGAGAGTGGCCGGGCGCCCGGGGAGGGGCGTCCCCTCCGTGTCTCTCGCCGCACGCCCGCGATCCTCGCGCCCTTCCGTCCCCTTTCGCCTCGCCCCCGCTCCCCTCGGCCGCGCCGCGAGGCCCACCAGTCGGCGACGCCGCTCGCTGCGCTTCTCGACCGCGGAAGGCGTCGGCGCCGAGATCGTCGGCGCCTGCGCCGGCGCCACCGCGCTCACCGGCTGGGCCCTCCACCTCGACGCCAGCCCGGCGGAGATCGCGCTGGTGGGGGCGCTCCCCCAGCTCGCGCAGCTCGTCCAGCTCCCCGCCGCCTGGGTCACCGCGACCCTGGGTCGCCGCCGCGTCGCGATCGCGACGGTGGCGATCTCGCGCCAGGCGCTCCTGCCCCTCGCCTTCTTCCCCTTCCTGCCCATCGGCCCCGGAGCCGCCCGGGCCCTCCTCCTCGCGGTGGCGGGGGCCTCGGCGGTGCTCGGGGTGATCGGGAACAACGCCTGGACGGCGTGGATGGGGGAGCTCGTCCCGGCGCGGCTCCGCGGACGCTACTTCGGGAGGCGCACCGGCCTCTGCACGCTCTGCGGGACGCTCGCCGGTGTCGGCGTGGGACGCCTCCTCGACGGCGCCGCGCGCCAGCACGCCAGCGGCGCCGCCCTCGCCGCCCTCGCCGTCGTCGCGTGCGCCGTCGGCGCGGTCACGACCGCGCTCATGGCGCGGCAGCACGATCCCGGCGGGGGCGCCCCGGCCGCGCCGCCGCCGCTCGCCGCCGCGCTCCGCCCGGTGCGCGATCCCGCGGCGCGTGCCCTGCTCGCGTATCAGCTCGTCTGGAACGCCTCGGTCGGCCTCGCCGGCGGGCTCTTCACCTTCTTCCTCGTCCACGACCTCCGCGCCGGGTTCACGGTGGCCGCCCTGCACGCCGCGACCGCGGCGACGCTCCGGATGGCGGCGTCGCCCGCGTGGGGGCGCGCGGTGGACCGCTTCGGCGCGCGCCCCGTGCTCGCCACCTGCTCGTTCGCCGTGGCGGGGCTCCCGCTCCTGTGGATCGCGGCCGGCCCGGACCGGCTCTGGCCCATAGCCATCGACGCGGTGCTGGCCGGGATCGCGTGGGGCGGCCACGGCATCGCCTCCTTCGCGCTGCCTCTCGCCCTCGCGCCGCGCCGCGAGCGCCCGTTCTACGTCGCGGAGATCGCCATGGCAGGGGGCGTCGCGTACGCCCTCGCCGCGGCCGGGGGCGGGCTGCTCGCGCCGGCGCTCGCCCGCGCCCCTGCGACATATTGTTGCAGCAGCAAACACGGGCTCGAGCTCGTCTTCCTCGCGTCCGCGCTCGGCCGGTTCGCGAGCGCGTTCCTCGCGCTCCGGATCCGGGAGCAGGGGGCGGAGTCGCTGCGCGCGCTGCACCGCGCCGCCCGCGGGGCGATGCTCAGGCGCCTCGTGGACGAGGTGCGGCGGCACGCGGCGTAGCTGTCACGCAATCACGGGACGCGGCGGTGACGCGGCTCGTCGCAACGATCAATCAGGGGGAGACCGCGTCTCGATTGCGGGCGTCCGTCTGTGCGACCACGTGCCGCAGGCTGGATTGACTATCGGTGTGCACGACGAGGCGTTCGGTCGTGACCTCGTGATCGGGCAACCTCGGGGGAGCCCGCGCTCACCGGGCGCGACGCGGGCGCCGGGCGCGCTCACGCTCACGCAGGTAAGCCGCGCGTGAGGGAGGCCCTCGGTACGTGGGCTCGAGCCTGGCGTCGGGGGTACCCTGCGGCGGCGATGTCCTCTTTCGATCGTCGTCTCGCCGCCCCCGCCGTCGTCGTCCTCGCCGCGCTGTCCGCCGCGCCCCGTCCGGCGCGCGCGTGGTCGGAGCCCGGCCATCGCGTCGTCGCGTACGTCGCGGAGGCGCGGCTCTCGCCGGCGGCGCACCGGCTCCTCCACGACGTCCTCGGGAATCGGCCGCTGGCCGACGTCGCCGCGTGGGCCGACCACCAGGACGACCGCGCGACGCGCCCCTGGCACTACGTCAACGTCCCGTTCTCCGCGCGCGGCTACGACGCCTCGCGCGACTGCCCGGACGGCGCCTGCGTCGTCGCCGCGATCGCGCGGAACGCCGCGACGCTCCGGGACGGCACCAGCGCGCTCGACCGCGCGGACGCCCTCCGCTGGCTCGTGCACCTCGTGGGCGACGTCCACCAGCCGCTGCACGCCGGGGACGGCCGGGACCGCGGCGGGACCGAGCTCGAAGTCCGGTTCGAGCACCGCCGGACCCCGGTGAAGCTCCATCACGTCTGGGACGCCGAGGTGCTGCACCCGCTACTCGGCAGCCGCACGCCCCGGGAGGCGGCGCTCCAGATCGAGGGGCGAATCCGCGCGGAGGACGCCGCGAGGTGGGCGGGCGAGCTCGATCCGGTGGCCTGGGCGGACGGCTCCGCCTCGCTCGCGCGGACGATCTACGCGGAGATCGGCGCCGAGCCGCGGGCCGGCGCCGCGATCGTGCTTCCGCGCTCGTATCCGCGGACGCAGCGCGCCCGCGTCGAGCGGCAGCTCGCGATGGCCGGCGTCCGGCTCGCCGCGGTCCTCGACCGGATCGCCGCGGCGCGGGAGTCCCGCGCGGAGCAGGGCGGAGCTCCGCTCCCCGCCCGTGCGCCGTCGCGGCGCGCCGGGACCGGCGCCGTAACCGCCCGGTAGACCGCACCTGCCGAGCCTGACGGGAAGGGGGCAGGCTTCGCCACGGAGGTGACCGTGGCGAAGACGGAGCGGATCGGCGGGGTGGACCGGGTGCGGCTGCGCAAGCTCGCGAAGGGCCGGTACTGGAGCGAGTCGGACGGGCGCGAGGCGCTGGCGGCGTTCGAGGCGAGCGGCCTCACGCAGGTGGCGTTTCGGAGGCAGACGGGGATCGGGTCACAACGGCTGCGGTGGTGGCGGCGCCGCCTCGGAGCGACGACCGAGTCCGCCGGCCGGATCGAGTTCGTGCCGGTAGAGGTGACGCCGCGCACCACGAGGGCCGCCGGTGACGAGACGGCGATGGAGATCGTGCTCGGCGAGATCCGCGTCCGGGTCGGCCCGGGCTTCGACCCGGCCGCGCTGCAGCGACTCCTCGCGGTCCTCGCGGAGCGAGCGTGCTGAGCTTCCCGTCTACGGTGCGCGTGTACCTGTGCGCGCAGCCGGTCGATCTCCGGAAGAGCTTCGACGGCCTGGCTGTTGCGACGCGGCAGGTGATCGGCGAGGACCCGCTCTGCGGGCACGTCTTCGTCTTTCTGAACCGCCGCGGTGATCGAGTGAAGCTGCTGCTCTGGGACCGGAACGGCTGGCTGCTCGTCTACAAGCGACTCGAGCGCGGCGTGTTCCGCCGGCCGCGAGAGGCCGGCCCAGGCGCCGGCCACGTGCTGCTCGAGGGGCCGGAGCTCGCCCTCATGCTGGAGGGGATCGACCTCCGCGGCGCGAGGCGAAGGCCACGCTGGGAGCCGCTGGCAAACGCTCCCTGAGAAGGGCGCCGGCCCCATTGCCTCCGGGGCCCCAAGTGTGATCAAAGGGGGCGGTGACGAGCGCGCCGGACATCAAGGGCATCAGCGAGCACCTGCGGAAGGTGATCGGCGATGGCCGGGTGGACGAGGCGCTCGGGATGGTCGAGACGATCCTCGCGCAGCTGCGGGCCCGGAACGCCGAGCTGGAGCTTCAAGTCATGAAGCTCCGCAAGCACCAGTTCGGCCAGCGGTCCGAGAAGGTGGACCCCGATCAGCTCGCGCTCTTCATCGCCCAGGCCCAGGCCGAGTCTAAGCAGATCGACGAGGCG
>NZ_JALCZA010000143.1 GCF_022690765.1 Anaeromyxobacter oryzisoli
CGCCGCTCGCCGCGCTCGCGACGGCGCTCGCCGTCGCGCGCGGCCCGCCCCTCGCCGCGCCCGCCGCCCTCGTGGCCGTCCCCGCGGCCGCGCGCGCGGCGTCCTCCCTCTCGCGGCTCGGACGGACGATCGCGGCGCTCGCGCTCCTCGCGCTTGTGCTCGGCCTTCTGGAGGTCGGTCGCCTTCTCGACGCGCTGGTGCGCGAAGAAGTACTTCAGCGCGAACGCGACGAGGTAATCGCCGTCCGGGCGCTTGCGCAGCTCCTGCGAGAGCGGGATGAACGCCTCGAAGACCGACGCGCTCATCGCGTCCTTGAGCTGGCCCACGTGCCGCTCGGTCCAGACCTTGCGCGCCTCCTCGGGGGTCGGCAGCGCCTTGCGCTCGAACACGATCCCGAACTTCTTCTCGAGGGTGGTGAGCGTGTGGATCTCCGCGCCGTTCACGATCGAGAGGCTCGTCCCCTTCTTGCCGATCCGGCCCGTGCGCCCGACGCGGTGGAGGAAGACCGCCGGGTCCTCGGGGAGCGAGTAGTTGATGACGTGGGTGAGGTCGGAGATGTCGATCCCGCGCGCGGCGATGTCGGTCGCCACCATGAAGCGGACCTCGCCGTGCTTCACCTTCGCCATCACCCGCTCGCGCTCCTTCTGCGGCAGGTCGCCGTTCAGCAGCTCCGCGTCATAGCCGTTGCGGTTCAGGACCGCGGTGACGAGGGAGGTGTCGCTCCGGGTGTTGCAGAAGACGATCGCCGTCTCGGGCTCCTCGATCTCCAGCATGTAGAGGAGGTTCCGCGGCTTCGGGTACGCGTCCACCGCCGGGTACATGACGTTGTGGATGTTGTCGACGCTGTACTCGTCGCCCGAGAGCAGGATCGTCTCGGGCGCCGTGAGGTACTTCTGGATGATCTGCTCGATGTCCGCCGGGACGGTGGCGGAGAACAGGAGCTGCTGGACGTCGTCGGGCAGGTGGTCGAGGATCCGCGTCACCTCCTCGAAGAAGCCCATGTTCAGCATCTCGTCGGCCTCGTCGAGGACGCAGGCCATCGCCGCGTCGAGGTTCAGCGTGCGCCGGCGGATGTGGTCGTAGATGCGGCCCGGCGTGCCGACGATGATCTCGGCGCCCGCCTCGAGCTTGGCGAGCTGCTCGCCCATCGAGGCGCCGCCGTAGATCGCCGCCACGGACACGTCGCGGTGCTTCGCCAGCGCGGCGAGCTCCTCGGCGACCTGCAGCGCCAGCTCGCGCGTCGGGCACATCACCAGGACCGACGGCTTGCGCCGGCCCTCGGGGACCCGCTCGAGGAGCGGGATCGCGAAGGCGGCGGTCTTGCCGGTGCCGGTCTTCGACCGGACGATGACGTCCTTGCCGTCGCGGATGGGCCGGTAGGTCGCGGCCTGCACCGGCGTCGGCTTCTCGTACCCCCGCTCCGCGATCGCGCGGCGGACCCCCTCGGACAGGCCGAGGTCGTCGAAGGAGGTCTCTGCCACGTAATCAGAAGGCGCCCCGACGGGCACCCCAGCCAGTTCGTTCTCCATGCGCTCCACTCTCGTTAAAGCGGCGCATGGCGGCTTCGACCTGGGACCGCGTGGACCCCCGACCACCCCAGTCGGGGGGAGTCGGGGGCTCGCGCCGTTCCCCGAAACGCGCCATGCGCCGGCGTCATGCCGATCTCGCGCCTTGCGCGAGAGGCACGACCTTTATATCAACAACCGTTCGCGGCGCCCACCCGTTCCTGCGCCCCAGCGTCGGCCGTCCCCCCGGCCCGGCGAGCCGCGCCAGGGAGCCATGACGAACCACCGCAACGAGAGATCCCGCCGCCCGCTCCCCGCCTTGCCGACCCGCCGCCCGGACACCCCCGTGCCCGGCGAGGGCGGGCTCGTCCGGTACGACCCGCTCCGCGCGTACATGGCGGAGGTCGCGCGCCACCCGGTGCTCTCGCGCGAGGAGGAGCACGCGCTCGCCGTCCGCCACCGCGAGACGGGCGACGTCGACGCGGCCTACAAGCTGGTCGCCTCGAACCTGCGCCTCGTGGTGAAGATCGCCCACGAGTACCGCCGCACCGCCTTCCAGCTCCTGGACCTGATCCAGGAGGGGAACATCGGGCTCATGCAGGCGGTGAAGAAGTACGATCCGTGGAAGGGCGTGAAGCTCTCCTCGTACGCCGCCTGGTGGATCCGCGCCTACATCATCCGCTTCGTGATGGAGAACTGGCGCCTGGTGAAGCTCGGCACCACCCAGGCGCAGCGGAAGCTCTTCTTCAACCTCTCCAAGGAGCGCGAGAAGCTGCTCGCCCGCGGGATCGAGGCGACGCCGCGCCTCCTCGCCAAGAACCTGCGGGTCGAGGAGAAGGACGTCGAGGAGATGACCGCGCGGATGGCGAGCGACGATCTCTCCCTCGACGCCCCGCTCGGCCACGACGGCGACGAGTCCCGCGAGACGCGGCTCGATCACGTCGCCGCGGACGGCGCGGCGCCGGCGGACAGCCTGATCGCCGACGAGGAGCTCCGCCGGGTCTTCCGGGAGAAGCTCGAGACCTTCGCGCGCACCATCGAGGACGAGAAGGAGCGCTACGTCTTCGAGCACCGCCTCCTCCCGCCGGAGGGGACGCCGCCGCTGACGCTCCAGGAGATCGGCGCGCACTTCAAGCTCACCCGGGAGCGCGCCCGCCAGATCGAGGCGAAGCTCACCGGTCGGCTCCGCGCGTACCTGCGCGAGGAGATCCCCGACTTCGAGCTGCTGGGGCCATCGTAGGTAACGGGGCGTGCCGCCCCGCCCCGGCTGCCTCTGGATTCAACACATCTCGGGCGGAGAGCCGCCCGGTCGAGGAGGGTCCGTGGCGGCGAACGGCCCTGAACGACGAGCGGTCTGGGCTCAGGAAGATGAAGAGACCGGAGCGCCGCAGTGCGTGGGAATCGTCCGCGCAAGATCGGCCCCGAAGAGGCCCGCGTTTCACCGATAGCGCTACGAGCTTCCGCCGGCGTGGCCTGGGTCGCCCGTCGCGCTGCCGCCCGTTCGCGAGGCGGCCGACGGCTTCACGGTGAGCGTTGGGCCGCAGCCCTTTCGCGGGAACCCAGATTTCACCAATCGGCTGTTGACGCGTTTTCCCGTGGGTGACGCTCCGCGAGCCCAGGTCGTCCGAATAGGCCTCTCTCGCAGCGTCGCGGGGGCGCCGTGCGCCGCGAGTCCGCGCGGAGCCGAGGCGCGAGGGCACGCTCGCGTTCTCGCTCCTGGAGCGGAATGCATGCGCTTGGGAAGGCCGCGAGATCGCGTGAGACCATCGGTTCATGCACGCACGCGATCTCTCAGCCCGGCTCTCCGAGCTCCTCCGCCGCGAGCACGACTGCATGGCCGATTTTCTCGTCGCGCTCGCCGATTTCGATCGCCGGCGGCTCTGGGTCGAGCTCGGCTACTCGAGCCTGTTCTGGTTCCTCCATCGCGAGCTCGGGCTTTCGAAGGGGGCGGCGTTCTACCGGAAGACCGCGGCCGAGCTGGTGCAGCGGTTCCCCGAGGTGATCGAGCCGTTGCGCGATGGGCGACTTTGCATCTCGAGCATCGCGGAGCTGGCGAAAGTGATCTCGCCCGAGAACCGGGCGGAGGTGCTGCCGCGGTTCTTCCACCGCTCGAAGCATGAGGCGGCAGAGGTTGCGGCCGAGATCAAGCCTGTCGAGAAGGCGCCGCGCCGCGAGATCGTGACGGCGGTGCGCGTCCCAGCCACGGTGGAGGCTGCTCCGCTCCTCGAGATCGCGGCGGCGGCGCTCCCGGTCGCGGCTCCGAACGTCGTCACGGCGGCACCTTTCGAGCCGCTCGAGGCGCGAGGTTCGCCGGAAAACCCTGTCGATGCCAACTCCCCGCGCGCTGCGGCGCATGCCCCATCGTCCGGCGAGCCCCGTGGCGAATTGGTCGTGCCGCTCAGCGCCGAGCTCCGGCGGCTTCACTTCAACGTCTCCCGCCGCTTCCTCGAGAAGCTCGACGCCGCGCGGGATGCGCTCTCCCATTCGCATTTCGGCGCCAGCACCGAGGAGATCCTCGAGGTCGGCCTCGACCTCCTCCTCGCCCGAAGCGCCAAGCGGAAGGGACTCGTGCAGAAGCCGCTCGCGGAGCGCCGCCCCTCGAAGCCGGAGCACCTCTCCGCCGAGGTGAAGCGCCAGGTCTGGCTCCGCGACGGCGGCCGCTGCCAGTATCCTCTCGACTCCGGCGGCATCTGCGGCTCGACCTACCTGCTCGAGTTCGATCACCGCGAAGCCGAGGCCCTGGGCGGTCCGCCCACGGTCGAGAACATTCACCTTCTCTGTTTCTTTCACAACCAGCTCGCAGCTCGGCACGTCTTCGGGGACGCCTTGATGGACCGGTTCAGGCGACGGTCGAACGGTGAGCGCTTCGACTGCGCACCCGTCGCGCGAGCGGGAACGGCGCCGCGGTGCGCAGCGAAGAAGAAGCGCTCGGGGTGAGCGGATGGCCGGCCCGGCTCTCGAGCGACGGTGACGGGGCCGACGAGCAGCCACCGGACCTGCTCCAGCTCTCCCGGCGCCGGGCGGCCGAGAGCCGCGGCGAGCGCCTCAGCATGCCGGTGAAGCACGGGCTTCTTCGAGGCCGATCTTGTCACTCCGGTACCCGCCCGCGGGCGGCGCCCCGGCCTCCACCTCCTTCCCGAGCCAGCTTCACGCTTGCCGTGCAGGCGCGCTCGTACCCCGCGGCGCACCTAGTACGAAGCTCTCTCGCAGAGCGAAAGCGGGGCCGGGACGAAGTGATGAATGGTCACCCCTGCTGCGCGGGGCCCGTGACCTCGCGCGCTTCGCTTCGCGATGGAGCGCGAGGTTCCCGCGCGGAGGGGCTGCGCCCTCCCCCCGGCTGCGGCGGGGTCCCCGCACCCCGCGCGCGGGAATCGCGATCGCGCGTCAGCGATCCGGAGCCGCGAGCCGCCTCGCCCGCGGCGCCCCGCCGCCGGACGCCGACCGCGAGAGCTGGTAGGCCGCCCCCGACACGGCGAGCACGAGGGCGGCGCCCAGGAGGGCCACCGGGTGGCGGGCCAGCTCCGGCGCCGGGGGCCGGGCGCCCGCCAGCGCGAGCGCCCCGACGACCACCGCGAGTCCGCCGCCGATCGCCGCCAGGACCACCGCGACGCCGCGCGCCGCGAGGAGCG
>NZ_JALCZA010000144.1 GCF_022690765.1 Anaeromyxobacter oryzisoli
GAAGCCCGCCCCGGCCCCCCGGGCCGCCCGCGGCGGGCGCGGGAAGGTCGCCGCGCGACGGCCGAGGCCCCGGGCGCGCGGGGGGCGGTCATGACGCCGCGGGTGCTGCTCGTCGACAACTACGACTCGTTCACCTTCAACCTGGTCCAGTACCTCGGCGAGCTCGGCGCGGACGTGTCGGTCTTCCGCAACGACGAGATCGACGTCGCGGGGATCCGCGCCCGGCGTCCGGACGGCCTGGTCCTCTCGCCGGGGCCGTGCACGCCCGACGAGGCCGGCGTGACGCTCGAGGCGATCCGCGCCCTGGCCGGCGAGCTGCCGATCCTGGGCGTCTGCCTCGGCCACCAGGCCATCGGCCAGGCGTTCGGGGGCAGGGTCGTCCGGAACGCCCGGATCGTGCACGGCAAGTCGAGCCCGGTGCACCACCGCGGCGCCGGGCTCTACGCCGGCGTCTCCGAGCCCTTCCAGGCCGGCCGCTACCACTCGCTCGTGGTCGAGCGCGAGTCGCTGCCCGCGGCCCTCGAGGTGACGAGCTGGACGGCGGAGGGGGAGATCATGGGGCTCCGCCACCGGACGCTGGAGGTGGAGGGCGTCCAGTTCCACCCGGAGTCCATCCTGACGACCGAGGGGAAGGCGCTCCTCGGCAACTGGCTCGCGCGGCTCGGCGGCGCGGCGGAGGCACAAGGGTGATCCAGAAGGCGATCGCGAAGCTCCTCGAACACGAGGACCTCACGCGCGAAGAGATGTCCGCGGTGATGAGCGAGGTGGCCGACGCCGCCGCCACGCCGGCCCAGGTCGGCGCGTTCCTCGCGGCGCTCCGCGTGAAGGGCGAGACCGTCGAGGAGATCGCCGGCGCGGCCGACGTGATGCGGGCCCGGGTCGATCCGGTGCGGGTGGACCGCGAGGTGTTCGTGGACACCTGCGGCACCGGCGGCGACTGCCGGAACACGTTCAACATCTCCACGACCGCCGCGTTCGTCGTGGCGGGCGCCGGCGTGTGCGTCGCGAAGCACGGCAACCGGGCGGTCTCCTCCCGCTCCGGCTCCGCCGACGTGCTCGCCGCCCTGGGCGTGAACGTGGACGCGCCCAAGGACGTCGTCGAACGATCGATCTCCGAGGTCGGGATCGGCTTCCTGTTCGCGCCGCGGCTCCACCCCGCGTTCAAGGCGGTGGCCGGCATCCGGCGCGAGCTCGGGGTCCGGACGATCTTCAACCTCCTCGGCCCCCTCGCCAACCCCGCCGGCGCGCGGTACCAGGTGCTCGGCGTCTACGAGCCGCGGTGGGTCCCGGTGCTCGGCGGCGTCCTCGTCGCCCTGGGCGCGGTCCACGCCTTCGTCGTCCACGGCGAGGGGCTCGACGAGATCACGGTCACCGGCATGACGCACGTCTGCGAGGTGAAGGACGGCCGCCTCGAGCGGTACGCCCTCCGCCCAGAGGACCTGGGGCTCGCGCGCCACGAGGAGCGGGAGATCGTCGGCGGCGACGCCGAGCGGAACGCCCGGATCCTCACGGACGTGCTCGACGGGCAGAAGGGCGCGCCGCGAGACGCGGTGCTCGCGAACGCGGCGGCCGCCCTCGTCTGCACCGGCGCGGCCAAGGATCTCGTCGAGGGGGTCCGGGTCGCCGCCGGGGTCATCGACGGCGGCGCCGCCCGCGAGAAGCTCTCGCGCCTCGTCGAGGCGACGGCGGTGGCCGCGTGACCGTCCTCGGACAGATCATGGCGCGCAAGGTCGGGGAGATCGCGGAGCGCCGTCGGGCGTTGCCCGACGCGGAGCTCGCGGCCCGCCTGAGGGACGCGCCCCCGCCCCGGCCGTTCGAGGCCGCCCTCTCCGCCCCCGGCGGCCCGCTGCGGATCATCGCCGAGGTGAAGCGGGCGAGCCCCTCCGCCGGCGCCATCGAGGCGTCGCTCGACGCGCCGGCCCAGGCCCGCCGCTACGCCGCCGCCGGCGCGGCGGCCATCTCGGTGCTCACCGACGGGCCGGGGTTCGGCGGCTCGCTCGACGACCTCCGCGCGGTGCGCGCCGCCGTCGAGACGCCGCTCCTCCGCAAGGACTTCGTGGGCGACCCCTACCAGCTCCTCGAGGCGCGGGCGGCCGGGGCCGACGCCGCCCTCCTCATCGTGGCGGCGCTCTCGGAGGACGGGCTGTCCCGGCTCGTCGATCGCTGCGGCGAGCTCGGGCTCGCCGCGCTGGTCGAGGTGCACGACGAGCGCGAGGCCGACGCGGCGCTCCGCGCCGGCGCGCGGATCATCGGCGTGAACAACCGGAACCTCAAGACGATGACGGTGGACCTCTCGACGTCGGAGCGGATCCTCCCGCTGCTGCCCGAGGGCGTGAAGGGCGTCGCCGAGAGCGGGGTGAGGACCCCCGAGGACGCCCGCCGGCTCAGGCGGGCCGGCGCCGCGAACCTGCTCGTGGGCGAGGCGCTGGTGCGGGCCGCCGACCCCGGCGCGCTGATCCGGGAGCTGTGCGGGTGAGCGACGCGGGTCGACCCGGCGCGGGGCGGGGCGGCACGCCCCGTGTAAAACTCTGCGGCTTCAGGCGCCTCGACGACGCGCTCGCCGCGGCGGCGCTCGGCGCCGACGCCCTCGGCTTCAACTTCTGGCCGCGGTCGAAGCGCTTCGTCGAGCCCGCCGCGGCGAGGGCGATCGTGGCGCGCCTCCCGCCCGGCGTCACGGCGGTGGGCGTCTTCGTGGACCCGACGCGCGAGGAGCTCCTCGCGGCGATCGCCGCCTCCGGCGTCGGCGCGGTCCAGCTCCACGGCGACGAGCCGCCCGCCCTCTGCGCCGGCCTCCCCGTCCCGGTGGTGAAGGCGATCCGGGTGGAGGGCCCGCGCTCGCTCGCGGCGCTCGCGTCGTACGAGGTGTCGGGGTTCCTCCTCGACTCCCCGTCGCCGGGCTACGGCGGGAGCGGCGCCGCGTTCGACTGGGCGCTCGCCGCGGAGGCCGCCGCCAACCGGCGGGTCTGGCTCGCGGGCGGGCTCACCCCCGAGAACGTCGCCGAGGCGATCCGGGCGGTCCGGCCCTTCGGCGTGGACGTGGCGAGCGGGGTCGAGTCCGCCCCCGGCGTGAAGGATCACCAAAAGATGAAGCGGTTCATCGAGGCGGCGCGAGGAGCGGTTCGATGACAGCGGCACACGAGGTGGGGGGACCCCGCCGCATGGCGGGGGGAGGGGCACAGCCCCTCCGCGCGGGGACCGCGAGCGAACCCCGCGAAGCGGGGCGCGAGCGGTCACGGGCCCCGCGCAGCAGGGGTGGGGCCCTGACGCCCTTCGACATGCTCAGGGCGGCGGGGCGGGGCGGCACGCCCCGATCACAACCCGGAGCCATGTCATGACCAGCATCAGCAGCGCGACGGCGTTGCCCGACGAGCGCGGGCGCTACGGCGAGTACGGCGGACGGTTCGTCCCGGAGACCCTGGTCCCGGCTCTCGAGGAGCTCGAGGCCGCCTGGCGGGCGGCGCGCGCCGACCCGGCGTTCCAGGCCGAGCTCGACGAGCTGCTCGAGCGGTACGCCGGGCGCGAGACGCCGGTCTCCGAGGCGCGGCGCATGAGCGAGGACGTCGGCGGCTGCCGGGTCCTCCTCAAGCGCGAGGACCTCTGCCACACCGGGTCGCACAAGCTCAACAACACCCTCGGGCAGATCCTGCTCGCCCGCCGGATGGGGAAGAAGCGGATCATCGCCGAGACGGGCGCCGGCCAGCACGGCGTCGCGACCGCCACCGCGGCGGCGCTCTTCGGCCTGCCCTGCGAGGTCTACCAGGGCGCCCTCGACGTGGAGCGGCAGGCGCTGAACGTCTTCCGGATGCAGCTCCTCGGGGCGCGGGTGATCCCGGTCGAGGCCGGCTCCGCCACGCTCAAGGACGCGATGAACGAGGCGCTCCGGGACTGGGTGACGAACGTCCGTGACACCCACTACATCATCGGCTCCGTGGCGGGCCCACACCCCTACCCCGCGATGGTCCGGGAGTTCCAGTCGGTGATCGGGCGCGAGGCGCGGCGGCAGGTGCTGGAGCTCGCCGGCCGCCTCCCGGACGCCGTGGTCGCCTGCGTCGGCGGCGGGTCGAACGCGATGGGGATCTTCAGCGCCTTCATCGAGGACGAGAGCGTCGATCTCGTGGCGGCGGAGGCGGCCGGGCTCGGCCTCTCCTCCGGGCGCCACGGCGCCTCCCTCGCGAAGGGAAGCCCCGGGGTGCTCCACGGCTCGCGCAGCTACGTCCTCCAGGACGCCGACGGCCAGATCCGGGAGGCGCACTCGATCTCGGCGGGCCTCGACTACCCGGGGGTCGGCCCGGAGCTCGCGTACCTCCGCGACCGGGGCCGGCTCACGCTCCTGCCGCAGACCGACGCCGAGGCGCTCGACGCGTTCCAGTACCTCGCCCGGCTCGAGGGGATCATCCCGGCGCTGGAGAGCGCCCACGCGGTCGCCGCGGCCCGCAAGGTCGCGCGCGAGGTGGGGCCGGGCGGCCTCGTCCTGGTGAACGTCTCCGGCCGGGGCGACAAGGACGTCGAGCAGGTCCGGAAGATGCTCGCCGGCGACACGGGCTGGCGGAAGCCCGCCGCGCCGCGCGCCGGCGGGCGGAAGGGGGCCGCGCGCAAGCCGGCCGCCCGGCGCGCGCCCGGGAAGGGCGCCGCCTCGAAGCGCGCGGCGGCCG
>NZ_JALCZA010000145.1 GCF_022690765.1 Anaeromyxobacter oryzisoli
CCGATCGCCGCGGCGTACGCCGCGTCGGCTCCGATCGCCGCGGCGCCGGCCACGTCGGCTCCGATCGCCGCGGCGTAGCCCGCGCCGGTCCCGATCGCCGCTGCGCCGCCCGCGCCGGGCTCGAGCGCGACGAGGAACGGCGCGTCGGTGTAGCGGGCGAGGAAGTCGCGGAAGAGCGGCACCTCGCGCGCCGCGTGGAACTCCTGGAGCAGGACGTGCGTCACCGCGAGGAGGAGCGCCCCGTCCTGCCCGGCGTGGGCGGGGATCCACCAGTCGGCGTGCCGGCAGGTCGCGTTGAAGTCCGGCGAGAGCACGACGACCTTGGCCCCGTCGTGGCGCGCCTCCGACAGGAAGTGCGCGTCGGGCGTGCGGGTCACGGCGAGGTTCGCGCCGATCACGACGACGTACCTGCTGTTGAACCAGTCGGCGCTCTCGGCGACGTCGGTCTGCTCCCCGAACACCTCGGGCGAGGCGTTGGGGAGATCGCAGTACCAGTCGTAGAAGGACAGGTTCACGCCGCCGAGGAGCTGGAGGAAGCGGGACCCGGCGGCGAAGGAGACCATCGACATGGCCGGGATGGGCGAGAACCCGGCGACGCGGTCCGGCCCCCAGCGCTTCACGGTGTGGACGATCGCGGCGGCGACGAGCTCGAGCACCTCGTCCCAGCTCGCCCGGCGGAAGCCGCCCCGGCCGCGCGTCGCCTGGTAGGCGCGGCGGCGGTCCTGGGCGTCCACGATGGACGCCCAGGCCGCCACCGGGTCGCCGTGCCGGGCGCGGGCCGCGCGCCACAGGTCCGCGAGGGCGCCGCGGAGGTACGGGAACTTCAGCCGGTGCGGCGCGTAGAGGTAGCTCGAGTAGCACGCGCCGCGCTGGCAGCCCCGGGGCTCGTACGGCGGGACCCCCTCGAGGAGCGGGTAGTCGGTCGCCTGCGACTCCCAGGCGACGATCCCCTCCTTCACGTGCACGTTCCAGGAGCAGCTCCCGGTGCAGTTCACGCCGTGCGTGGAGCGGACCCGCCGGTCGTGCTGGTGGCGCTCGCGCCAGGCGCGCTCCCACCGGCGGGAGGCGGGGTCGAGGACGTCCCTGAGGAAGCTCATCGCGACCTCCCGCGGGCGGCGCGCCGGGCGGCGAGCGCGGCGCGGGCCGGTGGCATGCGGCGGCGCGAGACCAGCCACGCCGCGCCGAGGAGCGCGAGCGCGACCGCGCCGGCCCGGATCGCGAGCCGCCGGCGCGAGCCGACCTCGGGTACGGCCTCGGCCTGGAGCAGGAAGGCGACGACGTCGTCGCGCTCCCCCGGCGTGAGCGCGTGGCCGCGGTAGACGGGCTCCATGCTCGGGAGCTGGACGTCGGCGAGGAGCGCGCCGAGGGCGTCGGCGTCGTAGCGGGCGCGGGCGTCGGAGAGGTCCGGCCCGAAGCTCGCGGACCAGGCGAGGCCGTGGCCAGCGAAGGCGTGGCAGGCGAGGCAGGGCGCGCCGCCGTTCTGCAGCCGGTCCTCGCCGATGAACAGCCGCTCGCCCGCGCGGGCGAGCGGGCTCGGCGGGCCGGCGGCGCGCGCGGCGGTCCAGGCGCAGAGCGCCGCTGCGCACAGGACGATCGGGGCTCGCATGCAGAGGCCTCCGGACGGGCGTGGCGCTCCGGGTTGACGGTCGGTGCAGAGGTAGAGGCGCTTCGGCCGGACGCATCTGCCCCGGAGAGGGGCGGCCCCGCCTTGCTGCTCGCGAATTGACCAAGATCAGGCGGGCGGGCCTGATTTCAACCTTCAGTCGGTGATGCGGGTGGCCGCACCGTCGAGGCCGAGCGCCTGCTGGAGCGCGCGCGCCTTGTCCTGGAGGAGGCGGGTGTTTCGGGGCCCGATCCGCAGCAGGTGCTTCTCGACCGGCGGGAGCTGCTCCAGCGCCGGGTTGGCGAAGACGAACAGGCCGCCGCGGTTCACCACGATCACCTCGCCGTCCATCACCGGCGCGTCGACGATCCGGCGGAGCGCCCGGGCGGTGGCGCGGTCGAGCGCGCCCGGCGGGTAGCCGAGGGCCCGGTACGCCGTCTCGATCGCGGGGTGGAGCGCGTGATACGCCCGCGCGAGGATCGTCACGTCCACGGAGGCGACCGCGTCGCCGAACGCGTCGTAGCGCGCGTAGGCGGCGGCCGCGATGGCCTCGCTCCCGCCGGATCCGCTCACGGTGAACGGCTGATCCGGCGCGAGGAGCTCGAGGGCTCGCCGCGGCGATGCGCCCTCCGCCAGATCGTCGAGGACCACGACCCAGCGGGAGAGGACGTCGTCGCCCAGGAGGGCGCGGCGGTAGAGCGGATGGGCGCTCGCCGGCCCGAGCTGCGCCTGGACCGTCGCCGGGGGCGCCTTGACGAAGGGCGCGGGCGCCGCCCCGCCGAACGGCGGCGAGGAGGGGACCTCCCCCCGCTCGGACGTGGGCGCGATGGCCTCGCCGACCGGGCCGCGCTCGCGGTGCTGCCGCCACCAGTACGCGGCCACGCCGGCGGCGAGCGTCAGGGAGAGGGCGACGGCGGCCCACTCGCCCCGGCTCAGCGGACGGTTCCGCCGGCGGCCCCCCTCGGCCATGCGCCCCTCGCGATCACCGGTGTCTTCGCCCACGTCGGTTGGAACGCTCGAGGCGGGAAGATCTTTCACGGCGCGACCCGCTTGCGTCGAGCGTCACGAGCGCAGTAGTTCGATGCCAGAGGGCGCTTGCGACGAGGTTCGGATGAGCTCCTGGAGCTGCCGCCACGAGGTGAAGGGCATCTGCAAGAAGGTGGTCGGCGCGTACTGCCGCCCCGGGATGAAGGGCTGCGTCCTCGTCGGGAAGGTGAAGTTCGAGGACGGGACGATCCCTCCGCCGGTGTGGCCGCCCGAGGCGGAGCCCGCGCCCGGAGAGCCGGAAGAGAAGCCGCCCAGCCGCTGATCGGCCCTCCGGGGCGAGCACGTCCGTCGCTAAGGCGAGGGCCGCGAGGGCGGCGGGCTGACCTCGGGCGAAGGCTGCGGCGAAGGCTGCGGCGAGGGCTGGACGCCCTGCGGCGTGCCGCTCTCCGGCTGCGCCGGAGACGGGCCCGCGCCCGTCCCGGTCTCCGCGGGAGGCCGAGCCCCGAGGGGGTTGCCGCTCATCACCTGGACGTGGATCGCGGTGGGTCGGGGGCCGCCGAGCTCGTACGCCACGCGCGCGTCCGCTCCCTGCTGGATCTCGTTCGCCGAGGCCGGGCGGCCGTCGAGCACGATCTGCGTCCGGTCGGTGATCCGGAAGGTCATCGTCTCGCCGCTCGGCTGCCGCACCGCGAGCGAGCTCGGGGTCGCCTCGGTCACCAGCCCGGACGCCGTCTGCTCGCCGCGTCGGACCTGCTGACCCTGCTCGGCCAGCGCTCCGCCCGCCCGCTGCTGGGCCCGCTCCGCCTGCTGCGCGGACTGCCGCGTCAGCGCCGTCGCCTCACGCTGGAGCTGCTGCGCCTTGGCGGACTCCTGCTCCGCCCTCTGCTGCGCCTGCATCAGCTCCTGCTGCTTCTTCTGCACCTCGGCCTGGGCGTCCGCGGCCCGCTTCTCCTGCTCCGAGGCCTTCTGCTGCGCCTCGTGGGCCGCCGCGAGCGCGCGCTGCGACTCCTCCTGTTGCACCTGGACCCGCTGCGCCGTCGGGCTCGGCGCCTTCGTCTCCCCGCGCATGCTCGCGCACGCGCTGGTTCCGACCAGCGCGGCGCACGGCAGCATCCATCGCCACGGCATCGTCATGGTTCCCCCTCGGTAAAGCCTCGCCTGAAAATCTGGAGCCCGCGCCGGCGACGGCAACGTCGTGGAGCGTTAGGAGCGCGCGAGGAGGCGGGTGCGCCTCCGCAATGCGCTCGTCGGGGCGAACGCGTGCGGTGCTGGCGGGCGGGCGAGGGCCCGGCAGATCCTTTCCGCGCGTCGCGCGTTCACCTGGCCAGGAGGAGACCTCATGCGTCCCTGGACCTTCGTCGCCGCCGCACTCGCGCTCCTGGCGTGCACCACGCCGGCCCGCGCCCAGCCCGTGTCCCCTGCTCGCGCCGGCCCGTACGCGGTGGAGCTCCTGGACGAGCGCGGCGCACCGCTGCCGACGTTCGAGCGGCGCGGCCGCACCTATGCGCTCGGCGCGCTCGGCCAGCGCTACTCCGTGCGCGTCCGGAACGGCGCCTCGTGGCGCGCCGAGGTGGTGGTGTCGGTGGACGGCCGCGACGTGCTCGACGGACGGCCGGCCTCCGCCGGCAAGCGCGGATACGTGGTCGAGCCGTACGGGGAGGTGACCGTCGACGGCTACCGGCTCGGCCTCGACTCTGTGGCGACGTTCCGGTTCGCGACGGTGCCGCGATCCTACGCGGCGCTGGAGGGCGACGCCCGCGACGTCGGCATGATCGGCGTGGCGGTGTACCGGGAGCGCGCGCCGAAGCCCGTAGCCGAGCTGGCCCGCCCCGCGGCGCCGCGGCCCGACGGCGCCGCCCCGCGCGGCGGGACCTCCGCGGCCCCC
>NZ_JALCZA010000146.1 GCF_022690765.1 Anaeromyxobacter oryzisoli
GGGGGGCCCCTCCGTCGCCGCGGCCGGCCTGCCGTCGAGCCGGGGCGGCGCGGGCGGCGCGGGGGGAGGCGGCGGCGCGGGCGCGTCGCCGTTCAGGAGCGCCGCGGCGCGGCCGAGCAGCTCGGCGAGCTCGAACGGCTTCTTGAGGTAGTCGTCCGCGTGCGTGCGGGTACGGCGGTGAGCCTCGATGGCCGCGTCGGTCGCCTCCCCCGTGTAGAGGAGGAGCGGCACGGTGGAGAGCGCGCGCTTCAGCCGGTTGCACACCGAGAAGCCGCTCATGTCCGGCAGCTCCGCCGCGAGGAGGATCAGCTCGGGCGGCGTCTGCTTGCAGCTCTCGACGGCGGGCTCGCCGGCGGCGACCGCGGTGACGGAGAATCCCGCGGAGCCGAGGGCATGGCGGATCTCCTCGGCGAGGCCGGCGTCCGGCTCGACCAGGAGGACGTGGAGGCTCATGGCGACGGGCATGCTACCGCCGAACCGTCGAACACGAAAAAGCGCGAGCGGAACGATATCGTTCCGCTGGCCCCGCGGGCGCAGACCGGGTACCTAACGCTCGTGCCGACCTACTCCGTCACCGTCGAGACCGATCAGCCCCGCGCCGAGGACCTCTCCGTCGAGCTGTGGGATCGCGGGGCGAGCGGCGTCGAGGTGCGGGATGGGGAGGGGATCCCCATGCCGGGCCTCCCGCGCCCGCCCCCGGGCCGGGCCATCCTCGTCGCCTGGTTCGACGATCGCGAGGACGCCGCCGGCGCGGCCGCCGCGCTCGGCGGTGAGATCGCCGAGGTGCCGGAGGAGGACTGGAGCGAGACCTGGAAGGAGGGGCTCGGCCCGATGATCATCGGCCGCGTCTTCGTCCGACCCTCGTGGGTGGACGCGCCGGTGCCCGCCGGGCTCGCCGAGGTCGTGCTCGATCCCGGGATGGCCTTCGGCACCGGCACGCACCCCACCACGTCCCTCTGCCTCGCCGCGCTGTCGGAGCGGCTCGCCGCCCGGCCCGGCGCCGCGGTGCTCGACGTCGGCACCGGCTCCGGCCTCCTCGCGATCGCCGCCCGGAAGCTCGGCGCGGGCCGGGTCGCCGGCAACGACAACGACCCCGTCGCGGTCGGCGTCGCCCGCGAGAACGCCGCCCGGAACGGCGCCGCGGTCGAGCTGACCGTCGAGCCGCTCTCCGCGATCCGCGGACCGTTCGACGTCGTGGTCGCGAACATCCTCGCGAACACGCTCGTCGAGCTCGCCCCCGGCATCGCCGCCCAGCTCGCGCCGGGCGGGGTGGTGCTCCTCTCCGGGATCCTCGGGCCGCAGGAGGACGAGGTCCGGGCGGCGTACGTCGCGCAGGGGCTCGAGCCGCTCCCGGGGAGCGACCGCCGCGCGGGCGAGTGGAGCCTCCTCGCGCTGGAGAGGCCGCGCGGGTGACGGTCCGGCGGGTCCACCTGCCGGCGGAACGCATCGCGGCGGGGCGCGCCGCGCTCACCGACGAGGCGCGCCACTATCTGCGGGACGTGCTGCGGCTCCTCCCCGGCGACGCCGTGGAGGTCTTCGACGGGGCCGGGGCCGCGTACGACGCGACCGTCGGCGACCGGTTCGAGGCGCTCGTGCTCGGCGCGCGCCGCGAAGCCGCGGCCGTCGCCGCGCGGGTCTCGCTCCTGTTCGCGCTCTCGAAGGGCGAGAAGATGGATCTCGTCGTCCAGAAGGCGACCGAGCTCGGGGCCTCGGCCGTGGCGCCGTTCGCGGCGGAGCGATCGGTGGTGCGGCTCGACGCCGAGAAGGGGGCGGAGCGCGCGGACCGGTGGCGCCGGATCGCGGCGGAGGCCGCCCGGCAGTGCGGGCGCCACGACGTCCCCGAGGTCCGCCCGCCCGCGCCGCTCGCCGCCGCCCTCGCCGCGCTCCCGCCTGGCGCCGTCAAGTACGTGTTCCACCCGGGCGGCGCGCCGCTCGCGGTCGATTCGCCGGAGCCGGAGGCCGCGGCGTACGTCGCGGTCGTCGGGCCGGAGGGCGGCCTCACCGAGGCCGAGGTCCAGGCGTGCGAGCGGGCGGGCGCGCGGCGCGCCGCGCTCGGACCCCGCGTCCTCCGCGCGGAGACCGCGGCCATCGTCGCGGTGACGCTGCTCCAGGCACGGTTCGGGGATCTCGCTTGAAGGGCGCGCCCGGCCCCTTCCTTGACCCCCCTCCGATCCGCTCGTAGCCTCGGGGCGTGAGCTGCCCGCGCTGCCACCGGGAGACGAGCGACGAGGCGATGTTCTGCCCCGGGTGCGGCGCCCCGCTCGCGCTCGGACCCGAGCTCGACCCCGGCCCGCTCGACGCGGCGGTCTCCCTCGATCGGCGCGCTGCCACGCGGCCGCCGGACGGGGTGCCCATGATCGCCCGGACCCTCGACCTGGCGCAGGCGCAGGGCGGCCCGCTCGCGGTAGGGACCTCGACCTCGGGGCGGGACGCTCCAGCCGTGCTCCACGGCGGCGACCAGCCGGCTGCGCCGCTCCCGCGCCGCTCGCCGCGCCGGGACGCGGTCGCCGCCGCGCCGGACGCGTCGCGGTCGCACTGGAACCTCGGACGCGCGCTGGGCACCGCCGCGAGCCAGACGTTCTCCGGCACCGCGCCGCTGCCCGCCGCGGCGGAGCGGACCTTCTCTCCGGGGGCGCCGCTCACCGCCCGCGGCGCAGACCGGACGTTCTCCGGCATCGCGCCGCCGCCCCGCGCGGCGGAGCGGACGTTCTCTCCGGGGACGCCACTCACCGCCGACGAGGCCGACCGGACGTTCTCGGGGACCGCGCGCGTGGCCGAGGAGCGGACGTTCTCGCGAGGCGCGCCGCCCGTCCTCGACGACGGGCAGGCCTTTCCGCTCGCGCCTCCCGCGCCGCGCCACGTCCCGCCCCTCGCGCCGCCGGGCCCCGTCGCCGCCGCCCCGGAGCCGTCCGGCTTCCCCTGCGCCCCGCTCGAGGACGAGGACGAGCCCGGCGGCCCGGCCCATGCCGCGCTCGAGGACGAGGGCGAGCCCGCGCTCGACCTGGCCGTGCCCGACGCCGAGGTCGAGGCGGTCGAGGTGCACCTCCGCCGGGCTCCGCCGTCCCGGCGCGCGATCGCGTGGGCGATCGACTGCCTGCCGTTCGGGGCGCTGCTCGGATGGGGCCTGTCTGCGCTCCTCCCCGGGGACGCCGCTGCGTCCCCGTGGGGCCTGGCGGGACGCCTCGCCGAGGACACCGGCCTCGTCACCCCGCTCGCGGCCGGGGTGCTGATCCTGTTCCTCGTGTACCAAACCCTCTGCCACGCCCTCGCCGGAGCGACCCTCGGGAAGTGGATCGCCGGTGTGCGCGTGGCCGGCCCGGACGGCCATCGCCCCTCATTCGGGCGAAGCGCGCTCCGCGCGGCGCTCTCGGTGGCGTCGGTGGCGTTCCTCGGCCTCGGCCTCCTCCTCGCGCTCTTCACCGTGAGCGGGAGGGCGCTGCACGATCTCGTCGCCAGGACCTGGGTGGTCGAGGCGCCTTGACCCTCGCCCGAGGGGGTCCTACAACCGATTTCGTGCCGACGGACCTCGCCGCCCTCCTCGTGGACGAAGGTGCGGTCGCGGCCGACGCGATGGAGCGGGCGCAGGCGCGCCGCGCCGAGGCCGGCGGCGCGCTCGACACCGCTCTGCTCGAGCTCGGGCTCGTGGACGAGCCGCGCCTCCTCGACGCGCTCTCGCGAGCGGCGGAGCTCCCCGCGGCGCCGCCGTCGGCGTGGGACGCCGCCGATCCCAGGGCGCGCCGCGTGTTCCCGTCCCGCGTCGCCGAGCGGCACGGGCTCGCGCCGTTCGCCCTGGAGGACCGGGAGCTCTCCCTGGTCGCCACCTACCCGGTGGACCTCGCGCTCCTCGACGAGATCAGCTTCATGCTGTCGCTCCACCTCGTCCCGTACGTCGCGCCGGAGTGGCGGGTCCGCGGCCTCGTCCACCGCCTCTACGGCGGGCCGCTCGATCCGCGGCTCGCGGCGCTCGCCCAGGGCGCCGAGGCGGCGCCGGCCGCCGGGGGCGAGACGGCCCCCGCCGCGACGGGGGCGCC
>NZ_JALCZA010000147.1 GCF_022690765.1 Anaeromyxobacter oryzisoli
CCGCGGCCCCCGCCGGCGGCGCCCGGGCCGCGGCCGCCACCCGGCCGCTGCTCGGCGCGCCGTACGTCGTCTCGCCCCTGGGTGAAGGCCGCGGGCCGGATCCGGACCCGCGCTTCCGGCTCGACGCCTTCGACTGCATGACCTTCGTGGAGACGGCCGTCGCGCTCGGCTCGGCGCGCACCCTCGCCGAGGCCCGGCGCGCGCTCGACGACGTCCGCTACGCCGGGCCGCCGTCGCTCGGGGGACGCAATCACGAGGTGCTCTCCCAGTGGATCCCCCGGGTGCTCGCCAGGGGATGGGCGCGGGACGTCGCCCGGGAGGTCGCCGGATCGCGCGCGCGGCGCGTGGAGGAGGTCTACACGCCGGCCCGCTGGGACGCCGTGCGCCGCGCCGGCCGGGCCATCCCAGGGCTCCCGCGCGCGCGCCTGCCCGCCGGCGCGTTCGAGGCGTGGGTCGTCTCGCCGGAGGACGCGGTGGCGAACGCCGGCGGCATCCCGGAGGGGACGATCGCGTTCGTCGTCCGGGCGCACGCGGAGGAGCGTGCCACGCGCGTCACGCACGCCGGGCTGGTGGTGGTGGGCCGGGACGGTGGCCGCCGGGTCCGCCACGCCACCTCGACGCGCGGGGTCTCCCGCGTGATCGAGGAGCCCCTGGCCCGCTTCCTCGCCCGCGAGGCGAAGGCGCACCCGCGCTGGCCGGTCGAGGGCGTCGCCCTGCTCGCGATCGAGGACGGGCGCGCGCGGCTCCAGGCGCTCGCGGAGCAGGGCGGGCGCGGATCGCCCGCCCGCCCGGCCGCCAGGCCGGAGGTGCCTTCGCCCACCCCGGCGCCCCCGCCGCGGCTGTAGGCGGTTGCCCCACGCCTCGCCGGTGCCGATCTTCTCGGCCGAGGGGAAGTGGGGGGGCTGCGATGAGGTTGGGGGGCGGCGTCGCGGCGAGGCGGGCGGAGGAGATCGCTGATCTCCCCGTCCGCCTCGCCCTTGGTGGGACGATGCTGTACCACGGGCTCTCGAAGCTGCGCGGCGAGGGGCCGGCGCAGACGAGCCAGATGTTCGAGAGCCTGGGGCTCACCCCCGGTCGCCCGCTCGCGATCGCCACCGGCGTCACCGAGGCGCTGGCCGGGGCGGCGGCGATCCTCGGGATCGGGACCCGCGCCGCGGCCCTCGCCGTGCTCGCCACGCAGGCGGTGGCGATCTGGAAGGTCCACGGGCCGAAGGGCTACTCGAACATGCAGGGCGGGATGGAGTACAACCTCTCGATCGCGGCGATGTCGCTCGGCCTCCTGCTCACGCACCCCGGCGTCCTCTCGCTGCACCGGGCCGCCACCCGCGGCCGCGCGCGGGCTCGCGGGGTCCCCGGCTGGCTGACGCGGGCGCAGCCGGGGTTCGCGGATCGCGCCCTCGCGGTGATGCACTGACGTACTCCCCCCGCTGACGGGCCCGGCCCGCGCCCGGCGCGTGGGCGTCGCCTCCTCGGAAGTTCCGGCGAGCGTCCCGGGATCGGCGGTGATAGTCTCCCTCGCCTCCGTCGGCGGGGTGGCCGTCCTGTTCGGCAGCTCCCCGTCGCCGAGGCGTCGAGGCTCGACCCCCGAGGTTCGACCCCATCGACGCGACGCGGACCGAACAGGGAGACGCCGGACACGTGGATCGCGCGAAGCTGGTGAAGGAGATCCGGGGCTGGACGCTGACCATCCTCGCGGTCCTGGCCTTCCGGACGTTTCTCTTCGAGCCGGTGTACATCCCGTCGGGCTCGATGATCCCGACGCTGCAGATCGGCGACTACGTCGTGGTCGAGAAGTGGGCCTACGGCGCGCGCCTGCCGTTCACGGAGACCGCGCAGGCGACGTGGGCCTCCCCGAAGCGCGGCGACATCGTGGTGTTGCTCGCCCCGCCCGGCAACCCGCGGAACGACGACCTCATCAAGCGCGTCGTCGCGGTGGCCGGGGACACGGTCGAGATCCAGGACGGTCACCTGGTGGTGAACGGGACGCCGGCGCCGAGCGAGCGGGTCGCCGGCCGGTGCGACTACTGGAACAAGCCCGAGGGCGGGGAGTGGCGCGAGGAGCCCTGCATCGACTTCGTCGAGCAGCTCGGGCCCCACCGCTACCACACGTTCTGCACGCCGTACCTCCCGTGCGGCGACGTCGAGCGGCAGAGCGTTCCGGCCGGCACGGTCTGGCTGGCGGGCGATCACCGCGATCACTCGGCGGACAGCCGGGTGTTCGGCCCGGTCCCCGTCGGGCGGATCAAGGGGCGCGCCGTCATGACCCTCGTGTCATGGGGGCCGCACGGCCCGCGGTGGGATCGGCTGTTCCACTTCGTGAATCACTGACGGTCGCGGCGACCTCCGGCCCGGCGGTTTCGAACCCGGACCCGCACGCGAACCCGAACCCGACCCCCGTCCCGGATCACCTGATCCGTGCCCGTCACCGTGCGTCCGTCACCGTCACCGGCCCCACCGTGCCCGCCACCCGGCTCCCGTGGCCCGTGGCCCGGCGCCTTCCGAGCCCGTCATCCGGAGCGGCCGTTCGGGCGGGAGGGTCAGACACCGGCGATCGCGCACGTGCCCGTCGTCCGCGACGCATCCCCCTCCGCGCGCCACGCGACGACCACGATCGCTCGCAGTGCCAAGCGGTCGTACGCGCTTCGTCCATGCCCAAGGTGAGCGAGTTCTTCGGGATCGTGATCGCGCGTTACGAACGGACACGGGGATTTCTGTCCTGGTGCGGACGTGGCCAAGTCCGCGGAATCCCGCGTTTCGGAGGGGACGGAAGCCAACGCTGTAGCGCATTTGTAGCAGCGAGATCCGGGATGGGTGGATGGGCCGGTCCGACCCGCACGCAAGTGAACCGGATCAAGCCCACACGCTGCCGTGGTGGTCGCCTTGACGCTCGACTCCGGAGGCGTTGCCGCCGAACGGTGCACGGCTGAAGTCACGGCCGCCGCCACTCGTCCGACCGCCGCCGGAACAAGTCCACGCGACGGGCAACGTCTTCCATCGCCACACGCCCTTCCGCGCGGCTGAACAGCTTGAAGCGGCTCAGCGTCGGGATGCGGATCGCGAGAGTCCCGCCGCATTCGGCGAACGCGACGCGCTGGTTGCCCCACCCGGCTGGCCGCTCGAAGACATGCGCGGGACGCGGAAGCACCGTCGCAAGCTGGTCGAACGCGTCGGCGCCGTTCACCACCAGCACCTCGGGCTCGAGCTCCGCAAGCAGGATGCGCCACAGCTCACGGGCGAAAGCGAGCGTATCGGCTGGTGCCTGCATCTCCTGCCAGATCGGCGCGCGAAATGGGACGAAGTACGCGGAGAGTGTCTCGTCCGGCGATGTCTGCAGGAGCGCGAACAAGGATCGGATCTGGCCTTGAAGCGGCGAGTCACCCGGCGGCGCACCGTGCCAGCTCTCCGTCAGGTACGCCGAGCCCGCTTCGCAGCTCTCGTGCGGCTGGTCGGACGGCTCCTCGGAGCCGCCGGGATTACACGACATCAGAGCGATCCGGGGCCGCGGCTTGAAGGTTCGGCGCGGCGACAGGAGGAACCGGAACCTGTCAACGTGAATGAGACAGCGCGCTGCTGAGTTTACTGACGCGCCTCCTCTGTGCGTGAAGGCTGCTGCGGTTTGTTAATCCAGACCTCGCTCGGAACCGCGCCCGCCGACGGGGCGCCGGCGGGGAACCGCTCGGGCCGGGCGGCGAACGCGGCCGCGAGGACCAGGTCGCGTGCCTCGAGTCGGGCGGCCGCGAGGCCGTGGTGAACGTCGTGCGGCGTCACCAGGCCGAGTCCGCCGTGGCGGTGCTCGGTGTTGTACCAGCGGAAGAAGTCGGCGCAGTGCGCGCGCCCGTCCTCGATGGAGCCGAAGCGTTCCGGAAAATCGGGCCGGTACTTCATCGTCTTGAAGTGCGACTCGGAGAACGGGTTGTCGTTCGAGACGTGCGGCCTCGAGTGGCTCTTCGTGACGCCCATGTCGGCGAGCATCAGCGCGACCGGCTTCGAAGTCA
>NZ_JALCZA010000148.1 GCF_022690765.1 Anaeromyxobacter oryzisoli
CGGGCAGTTCTGGTCGGTGAAGGGGCGTCGCGCGGCGATGAAGCACGTGTTCGTCGGGACGGCGCGGGTGGCGTCGAAGCTGATGCCGCCACCGGGCTGGGACGACGTGCCGCGGGGGACGGTGGACGCGACCGAGCCGGGGACGACCCCGACCACGGTCAACAACGACAGCGGCTGCGACCCGTCGAACTACCAGCCGCAGAAGTGCGCGTACCTGCCGGGCGGCGATCCGGTGCTGAACGACTACTACGCCGACGCGAAGGTGCGGCCGGAGACGTACTACTACCACCCGGATCACCTGGGCTCGACGAGCTGGGTGACGGACCAGAACGCGCGGGTGCACGAGCGGGTGGAGTACTTCCCGTACGGCGAGGTGTGGAGGGACACGCGGAGCGACGTGGGCGCGTCGCCGGTGAAGGGGCAGAGGTTCCTGTTCACCGGGAAGGAGATCGACGAGGAGACCGGGCTCTACTACTTCGGGGCGAGGTACTACGACCCCCGTTTCGTCCGGTGGGCGTCTCCCGATCCGTTGTACATCGGGTTCCCCGAGCGTGGGATCGGTCGAGAATTCGAGTTCAACTTGTACGGGTACGTCGGCGGGAACCCCCTCAGCCGCGCGGATCTCACAGGCCTCGAGACGGTCGGCCAGCTCATCGAGCGGAGGGCCTCGCGGCGGCGAAGAATGGATCTTACGTCGCGGCATTCGGGTGGGCGTTCGCGCAGGCGTATTGGGACTACTTCGGAGCCGAGGGTGTCAGCCGCGTCACGGACGCCGCGCTTGGGCAGCGGAAGCTGACCTCGAACGACGTGACAATGGCCGGGATCGAGATTCTCACCGCGTTGCCCGGCGGCAAACCAACGGCCGAAGCCTACGAAGTCGGCGTCAAGCTGTTGTACGCAGGCGAGAAGCGCGTGGGGAAAGCCGCCGCACGCGCGTACGCCGTCCAGCTGCGCGCAGCCGAGCGGGGCGAAGCCAAGGGCGGAACGTATCTGCTTCGGGATCCGGTGACCGGCGAGGTCGTGCGGACCGGGAGAACGAAGGACCTTGCGAGGCGCGAAGGCGAGCATGCCCGGAACCCCCTACTCGGCGATTTTACGTTCGAGGTCGACAGGCGCACCGACGTGTACGCGGAGCAGCGCGGACGGGAGCAGGTCATCCACGATCAGTACGACCCGCGGCTAGACAGGATCGAGCCGATCAGCCCGCGAAACCCGAGGCGGAAAGAATATCTCGACGCGGCGACGCGACTAGAGAATAGATAACCGCCATGGCGCGCAAGCCAAAGTCGCCGAAGGCGAGCAGCAGCAACGTGCGGAGGATCGCGTACCGCGAGGGGGATTGGTTCCTGATCCCGCTCCGGGACGGTTCGGGATTCGGCGCGGGCGTCGTCGCCCGTGTCGGACGTCGGGGCGTCACACTGGGCTACTTCTTCGGTCCAAAGCACGCGGGGCGGGCGTCCCTGGTCGACGTCGAGCGGGATGCGCCCACGGGTGCGGTCCTCGTTGGCAAGTTCGGTGACCTCGGGTTGATCCGCGGGAGCTGGCCTCTACTCGGGCAGACGCCGGGGCGCTGGGCCCGGGAGCGCTGGCCGATCCCAGAGTTCGTCCGGACGGACGTCATCAGCGGCAGTCGCAGGAAGGTCATCTACGTGGAGGGCGATCTCTCGACGGAGACCGCCACGATCCCCATCGACGCACGCGATGCGGCTGACTTGCCGGCGGACGGGCTCATGGGGTTCGGCGCGGTGGAAATTCGGCTCACGAACCTGCTTGAGGGCCCCGACCGAGAGCACTGATCGGGAGGCCGCAGGACCAGGACCCAGGACCCTGACCGAGAGTTCCGGCGCTCGGCCGGAGCGGCAGCGCGGCGGAACCACGCTCCGGGGCGAATTCACGCACTGAGCCTGGTGCGAGAGCCGCGACGCGGCACGACGCGGCGCAGGCGGAGACGTACCTGGCGAAGCTGCTGTACGACGAGTTCGGGCAGCGGGTGCACCAGCGGGTGGGGAACGGGGTGGTGACGCGGTACGGGTACGAGCCGCTGACGCGGCGGCTCTCGGCGGTGTACACGCAGAAGCCCGGAGAGCGGCTGCTGCAGGATCTCCACTATGCGTACGATCTGGTGGGGAACGTGCTCACGCTGCGGAACGCGCTGGGGGAGGCGGATCCGTCGCACGCCGGAGAGGTGACGACGTCGTACCAGTACGACGATCTGCACCGACTGGTGTGGGCGCACGGAGAGGCGAAGTCTCGGCCCGGGACGCTGGACACCTTCACGTCGGTGTTCAAGTACTCGGACATCCACGCGATGACGTCGAACGTGCAGGTGCACCAGGTGCTGCACGGGCCGACCGGGGGGCGGTGAGTTCCCGCCGCAGACGAACCACGCGTTCGACTACCAGTACCAGGGAGCGGGCCCGCACCAGGCGACGCGGATCGGGGACACGTCGCTGGTGTACGACGGGAACGGGAACACGGTGCGGGAGTGCCGGGACCCGGCGGACGCGACGTGCTGTTGCCGCTCACCCAGGATGACGGCGTAGGACCCGATCTCGCGCAGGCAGCGTGAGGGGGAGTGGCGCGTCACGACGGCGACGGCCATCGCGCAGGCCGAAAACTGGCAGTCACGTTGGGTGATGGTATCGACGCCACCGAGGAGGGGGCACCGGCGCGGCGTCGGCCCCGTAAACGGGTGGCGGGGAGCGTGTTGGAGCACGCCCCCCGCCGTGCCCTGGGCCTGTGTCGGCAGGTGACCGGAGCGGGATTCGATTCGTACAGTCGGAGCTTCACGTCAAGGACTGGCTGGCCCGGCGGCCGGCGGTGGGCGAGGTGCGTCCGGGTCGGTGTCCGGCGTGCGGTGCCGCGGGCCGGCCGGCCGGGGCGCGGCTGGGGTTACATGGCCATGGCTGGCGCGAGCGGCACCAGTGGGGACCGGCCGAGCGGGACGATGCCGCCGCGGTGTTCGGGCTCTTGCTCCGCCGGTACCGGTGCCAGCGCTGCGGTTCGGTGGTCGTGGTCGGGCCCCGGGGTCTCCTGCGCCGGCGGCTCTACTCTGCGGGCGCCGTCGCACTGGCGCTCGCACTTTACGGGCTCGCGGCGCTCCCACCGGCCGAGGTCCGCCGCCGGGTGAGCCCGCTCCGGATCGTCGGCGTGACCGCGGCGGCGGGGTGGGCGAGCCTGCGCCGGTGGTCGAGGGCGGTTTGCGCGGGCCGGCTCTTTCCAGTGGTCCGGCAGCTCCCGGCCGATGCGACCCTGCGCCAGGTGGCGGCCCGCGCGGCGACGACGCTCGCGGCGTACGCGCCCAGCTCCGGAGGGCTCGCCGTCGAGTCGGCCGCGTTCCTCGGGGCGAGCATGTAGGCCGAGGTCCATCGCGGCGGTGGCGCGGGCGGAGGCGATCCCACCATCGAGGATCCCTCCGCGGCGCCACGGCCGCCGGGCACTGCTCCTCGCTCGTCCTCGCCACTCCCGGCGAGGCGATCACTGAGGAGCAGAAATGGACGAGTCCACCCCGGCGGCGGCGCCGCCGATCCCCAAGACGATCCCGCTCGCGCCGAAGGACCATGCAGAAGCGATCGCGATCTTCCACAGTGAGATCGTCGGCGCGCTCACCCGCAAGGAGCTCGACCACGGCGAGCTGCGCGCGGCGCTCCGCGTGCTCTCGCAGGAGCGGTTCCGCCCGCCAGGCATCGACACGACGCGGCGGTACTCGGTTCCGACGCTCGAGCGCTGGTACTACGCCTACCGCGCCGGCGGCCTCGCCGCGCTCCGGCCCGCCCCGCGGAGCGACCGTGGCCACGCCCAGGAGCTCACGGCCGAGCAGCGCGACCTTCTCCTCGAGATTCGCCGCGAGCACCGCTCGGCGTCGGTGCCGCTGATCCTGCGGACGCTCGTCGCCGATGGCCGGCTCGAGGCGGGTGCCG
>NZ_JALCZA010000149.1 GCF_022690765.1 Anaeromyxobacter oryzisoli
ACGCGGCGAAGCGCGCGGGCCGGGGGCGCGTGGCGCTGGCGCCCCCGGCGGCGGAGGCGCCGGCGGGCCCGCCCGCGGCGGAGAGCGCCGCGCACGCCGCGACGTGATCAGGCCTTCGCGCCCGCGGCGGAGCCCTGCGCGTCGCCGCCCTCCCCCGCGCGGCTGCGCGCCTCGGCGGTGTACCGGTTCAGCTTGTTGTAGAGGGTCTTCTCGCTGATGCCGAGGATCTCGGCGGTCCGGGCCTTGTTGCCGCCGTTCCGCTGGAGCGAGGCGAGGATGTACTCCTTCTCGACCTGGTCCATCGGGATCCCGAGCGGCACGCGCAGCGTCGCCGCCTCCGGCCGCGCCGTCTGCACGTCCGGCGGGAGGTGCTCCTCGCCGATCACGTCGCCGTCCACGAGGATCATGGCGCGCTCGACGCTGTTGCGGAGCTCGCGGATGTTGCCGGGCCAGGGGTAGCCCTGCAGCACGGACATCGCCTGGGGGGAGACGCCCTGGACGTGCTTGCCGGTCTCTGCGTTGAACTTCTCGATGAAGTGGTGGACGAGGAGCGGGATGTCCTCGCGCCGCTCCTTGAGCGGCGGCAGCCCGATCGTGAAGACGTGGAGCCGGAAGTAGAGATCCTCGCGGAACCGTCCGCGGCGGATCTCCTCCTTCAGGTCGCGGTGGGTCGCGCAGATCACGCGCACGTCGATCTCGACCTCCGCGCGCCCGCCGAGCCGGCGGATCTTCCGATCCTCGAGGACGCGGAGGAACTTGGCCTGGAGCTCGAGGGGCAGCTCGCCGATCTCGTCGAGGAACAGCGTGCCCTCGTGGGCGAGCTCGAAGTTGCCGAGCCGGCGCTGGTCCGCGCCGGTGAACGCACCGCGCTCGTACCCGAACAGCTCGGACTCGATGAGCGTGGCCGGGATCGCGCCGCAGTTCAGGGCGACGAAGGGCTTCTCCCGCCGCGGCGAGAGGTTGTGGATCGCCCGCGCCACGACCTCCTTCCCGGTGCCGCTCTCCCCGCCGATGACGACGCTCGCGTTGGACGGGGCGACCTTCTTCACGAGCTCGAACACCTTCTGCATCGCCGGGCCGGAGCCGATCATGTCGGTGCCGGGGGCGAGCGCGGCGAGGCGACGCCGCAGGAGCTGCACCTCGCGCATCGTCTCCTTCTTCTCGAGCGCCCGCTCGAGGACGATGCGGAGCCGCGGCACCTCGAGCGGCTTCTCGATGAAGTCGAAGGCGCCCTCGCGGATGGCCTGGACGGCGGTCTGGATGGTGCCGCGCCCCGTGAGGAGCACGACGGGGCAGTCGGGCAGCTCGGCGCGCAGCGCGCGGAGCAGCCACAGCCCGTCCATGTTGGGCATCACCAGATCGGTGAGGAGGACGTCGGGGTGCCACTCGATGGCCCGGCGCAGCGCCTCGGTCCCGTCGCTCGCGGTCTGGACGTCGTAGCCCCACCGCTGCGTCAGCTCCGCGAGCGCGTCGCGGCTGTCGGCCTCGTCGTCGACGATCAGGACGCGGTATCTCATGGCCGATCGTTCCCCGGGAGGCGCAGCGTCGTCTCGACCACGCCGTCCGCCCGGGCTCCGGTCAGGACGCCCCCGAGAGCCTCGACCGCCGCGGACAGCACCTCGCTGTAATACCCGCTCTCCGCGTCGAGGTCACCGGCCCCGTGCGCGATGCGGACGACCGCGTGGGCGCCCTCCGCCTCGGCCCGGACCGAGAGCCGCCCCCCCTCGGGCGTCTCCTCGAGGGCGCGCGCCAGGACGCCGAGCACGAGCCGGCCCACCCGCCCCGGATCGCAGCGCGTCCGGGCGGCGCCGCGGGGCGCCTCCACGACGAGGTCCACGCGGCGCCGGCGCGCGTCGTGGCCGAAGAGGCTGGCGGCGTCGGCGACGAGCGCGCCGAGGTCGGTGTACCCGAGCGGCGCGGTGGGGTCGGTGACGTCGAGGAACCGCCGCACCACCTCGTTCACGCGCCCGATCTGCTCTCGCAGCGCCGCGAGGTGCCCCGCGGAGGCCGCCGTCGCGTCGCCCGGCGAGCCGAGCTTGTCCGTGAGGAGCGCGAGCTGGAGCGCCATGGCGTTCAGCGGGTTCTTGATGTCGTGCGCGAGCCCGGCGGCGAGGCGCGTCAGCCCCTCCGAGCGGAGCGCGTGCTCGAGCCACTCGGCGCTCCGGGGGGAGCGCGCCACGAGGAGCGCGCCGGGGCCCGCTGGGACCCGCTCGAGCTCGATCGGCTCGCCCCGCGCGCCGGTCACCCGCGCGACGGCCCGACCCGGGCCGGCGAGGAGCGCGGCGAGCTCGGGGCTGGAGGCGGCGCGGGCGCGGAGCGCTCCGGCCGGGTCCTCGGCCGCGAGCCCGAGCGCCGCGACGAACCCTGCGTCTGCCCCGACGACCGCGCCCGCGCCGTCGATGAAAGCCGCGCCACTCGAGAAGGTGTGCATGTGTTCGGTGCCCTGGAGGGCTCGCGCCCCGAGATGCGTCCGGATCCTGCCTCGCTCGGTCCGGGCGGAGGATAGCCCGGCGGCGCGCGGGCGTCGGCGGGCTCCCGGGGAGCGAGCCGGCGAGCGCCCCCGCGGCTCCGGGATCCAGGTGCCCTTAGCGCGAGCTCGAGCGAGCCGCTCGCCCGGCCTGGGCCCTCTCCGAGGCGATCCGCGGCGGCGCGCGGGCGGCGTCGCCGGCCGCGGGAGCTGCGGTCACTCCGGCCGATGGAGGGTGACGGGGTGCGGTGCGCCGGTGTCGCGCGGCTGGACGTCGGGCCTCGCGGGCACCTTCAGCTCGACGAGCTCGATCCCGAGCCGCTGCGCGAACTCGAAGACGCGGTTGTCGCGGTAGAACTCCCCGAAGACGATCCGGTGGCACCCCGAGTTCGCGATGAGCTTGAAGCACGGCCAGCACGGGGAGGCGGTCGTGTAGATGGACGCCCCCTCGATCGCGACGCCGTTCTTCGCGGCCTGGATGATCGCGTTCGCCTCGGCGTGAACGGTCGCCACGCAGTGACCGTCCTCCATCATGTGGCCGGCCTCCGTGCAGTGGGGCAGCCCGCGGATCGAGCCGTTGTAGCCCGTCGAGAGGATGGTCTTGTCTCGCACGAGCACGGCGCCGACGTGCTTGCGATCGCAGGTCGCGCGCGTCGCGACCACGCGCGCGATGTTCATGAAGTACTCGTCCCAGCTCACGCGTTCGTCCATGGCGCTCCTCGACGTTGAAGCGGGCATCCTACCCCAAGGAGGCGGCGGTCCGGGGCGGGGCGGGCTAACATCGGCCCATGGATCGCCCCGCCCTCGCCGTGCTGGCCGCCGCCCTGCTCGCCCCCGCTCCCTCTCGCGCGGGGGACGCGGCGCCGGCGCCGTCCGCCCCCTCCGCACGCGGCGCGGCGCCGCTCTCCGTCACGCCCCCGCCCCGAGCCACGCCGGCCCCCCCGAAGCCCGCCGATCCCGCGAAGAAGGGCGACGACCCGCAGAAGCCGCCGCCGCCGCGCGGCACGGTGCTCGAGGACGTGACCGGGACGGTCCACGGCGTCGATCGCCGGGCGCACCGGATCGAGATCGACACGGCGTCGGGCCGCGTGGCGCTCACGCTCGACCGGAACACCCTCGTCTACGGGCCCCGCGGCCTCGTCACGCCCCTCGACGTCCAGCCGGGCGCCACCGTGAGGGCAGGACGCAACGCGGACTTCCTCGCCTACTGGATCGCGGTGCGCGCGGCCGATCCGGCCGCGGCCT
Organism: Anaeromyxobacter oryzisoli; assembly: GCF_022690765.1. Taxonomy (GTDB): domain Bacteria; phylum Myxococcota; class Myxococcia; order Myxococcales; family Anaeromyxobacteraceae; genus Anaeromyxobacter; species Anaeromyxobacter oryzisoli. Next base: position 3,713 of record NZ_JALCZA010000149.1, read on the forward strand.
CGGCGCCGGGCGGCGGCGCGAGCGGCAAGTCGGGGCCACCGCCGGAGCGCGAGGGCGGCGCCGCGGGCGCGGCGCCC
>NZ_JALCZA010000015.1 GCF_022690765.1 Anaeromyxobacter oryzisoli
GGGCGCCAGGCGCGCCCGCGCCGCCGGTGGCGCCCGCGCCGCCGGTGGCGCCCGGAACGCCGGGCACCGGCTCGCCGCCGAGGATGCCCTGCGCGCTCGCGGTGAGCGCGCGGAGCTGCGCGGTCAGCCCCTCCACGTTCACGACGATGGCGTGGATCCGCTCCTTGTCGCGCCCGGAGATGTCGCGCAGGTCGTTGGTGAACTCGCGGGTGTTCTCGAGGATGTCGGCGAGGTTCCGGCTGTTCTCGTCGACGATCCCCTCGACCTGCTGGGTGATGCGCGCGAGGTTCTCGATGACGTTCCGCAGGCTGCCCCGGCCGCTCGTCACCGTCTGGGCGAGATCGCCCGTGACGGTCTGGACGTCGTTCGAGATCTTGGAGAGCGACTCCACGAGCTGCTGGATGCTCGTCGCCTCCTTGATGCAGGTGATCTCGCGCTCGGACTCCGGCAGGGAGGCGAGGAGCGGCCTGGACTCCGACCCGGGGGCCACGTCGAGGAGGGCGTCCGGGAGGAGCGCCGACGGGAACACCTTGGTGAGGCAGGCGTCGGTGTGGAGCTGGACGTCCTTCTTGATGCGGATCTCGAGGAGCGCCTTCGCCCCCACGAGCGAGATCTTCGACACCTCGCCGACCTGGATGCCGGCGATCTGCACCTTGCTCTTCCAGGTGAGGCCGGTGGCGTCGGAGAAGCGCGCCACGACGAGGTAGCTCTCCTTGTCGGAGAAGCCGCCCTTCTTGAGGAACGTGAAGGCGAACAGCAGCGACAGCCCGGTCACGGCGACCAGGGCGCCCACGGCGAGGGCCTTGTTGAACGCGGGCTTCACGGTGAGCAGAGCACGGGGGCTGGGGTCACTGCTTCTGGAACCAGGTGGAGAGGAAGCGCTGCACGAACGGGTCCTTGCTGTCGCGCACCTCCGCCGGCGTGCCTTCCGCCGCGAGGCGGCCATCGTAGAGCACCGCCATCCGATCGGCCACACGGAAAGCGCTGGCGATGTCGTGCGAGATCACCATGCTGGTGATACCGAGCCGCTCCTTCGCGTGCTGGATCATCTCGTCCACGTAGTTGGTGGTGATGGGGTCGAGGCCGGTGGTGGGCTCGTCGTAGAGCACGACCTGGGGGTCCGAGACGAGCGCCCGCGCCAGCGCCACCCGCTTGCGCATGCCGCCGGAGAGCTCGGCGGGCCAGCGCGGGAGGACCTCCTCCCCGAGGTCCACGACCGCGAGCTTCTCGACGACCCGCGCCCGGACCTCCTCGCGCGAGAGCTTCTGCCCCCGCCGCCGCTCGCGGAGCGGGAACGCCACGTTGTCGAAGACGTTCATCGAGTCGAAGAGCGCGGCCCCCTGGAAGACCATCCCGAACTGCTGCCGGGCCTCGGTGAGCGCCTTGCCCTCGAGCGCGGAGATCTCCTTCCCGCCCACGACCACCCGGCCGCGGTCTGGCTTGAGGAGGCCGATGACGTGCTTCATGAGCACGGTCTTCCCGGAGCCGGACCCGCCGAGCACCACGTAGGTCTGCCCGTCCGGCACGGTGAGGCTCACGCCCTGCAGGACGTGGTTGTCCCCGAACGACTTCCAGAGGTCGGTCACCTCGATCGCGGCCATCGGGTCAGGTCCCCACGAACAGGACGGTCGCGGCGTAGTCCGCGACGAGGATCGCGATGGAGCTCGAGACCACCGCGCGGGTGGTCCCCTCGCCGACCCCGCGCGCGCCGCCGCTGGCCGAGTAGCCGCGCCAGGTGGTGATGAGCGAGACGATGGCGCCGAAGATGACCGCCTTCCAGAGCCCGTGGAAGATGTCGTCCGGCCCGACGATCTCGCGGGTGTGGGCGATGAAGGGGCCCTCCGGGATCCCCGCCACGTAGACGCCCATCACGTACGCGCCCGCGAAGCCGAGCGCGTTGAAGAGCATGGTGAGCGCGGGGAACATGAGGATGGAGGCGATCACCCGCGGGACGACCAGGTACTGGATGGGCGAGACCGCCATGGTCTCCATGGCGTCGATCTGCTCGGTCACCCGCATGGTCCCGAGCTCGGTGGCGATGGCGCTGCCCGCCCGGCCGGTCACCATGAGGGCGGTGAACACCGGGGACAGCTCGCGGGAGAGGGCGAAGGCGGTCGAGCCCCCCACGTAGCCCTCCGCGGCGAACTGCTTCATCGCGAAGTTCATCTGCAGGCCGAAGACCATCCCGGCGAAGGTGCCGGTCACCCCCACGATGAACGCCGACCCCGCCCCGATGAACGCCATCTGGGCGAGGATGAGCTCCAGCCGCGCCGGCGGCCGCAACGCCCAGGCGACGGTCTCGGTGGCGAAGAACAGCATCCGCCCGAAGTCCTCGATGCCGGCACGCAGGGTCCTCATCGCGCCGCATTCTGGCACGCCCTCCCCCGGAGCGCCTGTTCTCGAACGTGTCATGGCGCCACCCGCTTGCGTTGAGCGTCGCGAGGCACACGATGCCGTCGCCGAGCGGGGGCACACGACGACCGAGCAGCGCAGGCGTGCCTGTTGGCACGTCGAGCAGCGCAGGGAGGAGTCTGCCCCGCGCAGGCAGGCAGCGTGCGCCGCAGCAGCTCAAGGCGAGGGGGTGTCGCCATCAGGAGCCAGGGGGGGGTGCGGCCGCGGAGGACCGCCGCTATACTGCGCGGCCCCATGGTCAAGGTCGGCGGCGAGGTCGATGCGTTCTGCACGAAGTGCCAGCTCACGCTGGCTCACACGGTCCACGCGATGGTGTCGGAGCGGCCGGTGAAGGTCGAGTGCAACACCTGCCACGCGGTGCACCGGTACAAGGGGCCCATCGGCGCCGCCAAGGCGGCGGCGAAGGCCGCGCACGGCCGGCCGGCGTCCGCGCGGGCGAACGGGACGGCGCGCGAGCGCCCCGCCGCGGTCTCGTTCGAGGAGCTGCTCGGCGGGCGCAACGTCGCCGCGGCGCAGCCCTACTCGCCGAAGAAGACGTTCGCGATGGACGAGGTCGTCGATCACCCGATGTTCGGCCGCGGCTTCGTGTCCGGGGTCCGGGACGGCAAGGTGGAGATCACCTTCCGCTCCGACGTGAAGATCCTCGTCCACGGCCGCGGGTAGGGAGCCGGCGCACACGCGCCGCGCTTCCCCGGCGCGCCGCCGTCCGGTACGTTCACGGTCGGTAGGTAGCTCACTTCGACGCCCCGCCCCCGGAGGGGAGCTGGAGCTGGTGATCCCATGCGCGCACTCCTCGCGGTCGCCGTCCTCGCCGCCCTCGTCTCCTGCAAGCGGTCGCAGCCCGCCGCGCCCGCGAGCCCCGCGGACGCCGGGCCCGCGGCCGCCGCGCCGGCCGGTGCGCCCTCGAGCGCGTTCGTCGGCACCGTCGTCGCGCTCCGCCGCGAGCCGAGCGACGCGGCGAAGGTCCCCGGGCCGACCGGCAAGAGCGTGGGCAACTTCCTCGCGACGCTCCACCGCGGCGAGCAGGTGACCGTGGTCGAGGCGCGGGAGGACTGGGCGAAGGTCCGGCTCTCCGACGATCACGAGGGGTGGCTCAAGCGGACCGCGCTCGTCGAGGACGCCGGCGCCTCGCCGGCGACGGTCCTCGTCGCGGCGGACGTGTTCGACCGTCCCGAGCTGCTCGCCGCGAACGCCCGCCGGAAGATCGAGCCCGGCACCCTCGTCCTCGTCCTGAAGCAGCGGCCGCCCTTTGCCGAGGTGAACGTCGCGGGGACGCAGACGGCCTGGGTGCTCGCGGAGCGGCTCGCGACCGGCGACAAGGAGATCGCCGTCGCCAAGCTGATGCAGAAGGCCCGCTGGCTCGCGCGGATCGGCAAGAAGGACGAGGCGCTCCAGGCGCTCGCCCTCGCCCGCGAGAACTTCGCCGGGGTCGCCCTGGTGGACGTCCTCGCGCGCGAGCTCGGCGAGGAGCCGGCTCCCGCCGACGGCGCCGCGGCCGCGCCCGCCGGCGGCGAGCCCGTGCCGGCGCCGGCGCCGGCCGAGAGCGGAACGCGGCCGTAGCCGACCTCCGGGCGAGCCGGAGGACTTCGCCGAGGGTCGAAGCGCGCGCGCGGGCCGCCCCTCGACTCCGCGCGGCCCGTGGGGCGCGCTCCGCTCGGGGCGAACGGGAAGAGTTTCGCGGGCCGAGGCCGAGGCCTCCCCCCCGCCCCTACCCTCCCCGCAGCGCCGCGAGGGCGGCCGCGAGATCCGCCGGCAGCGGCGCCTCGATCGCGAGGGGCGCGCCGCTCGCGGGGTGGCGCAGCTCGAGCCGGGCGGCGTGGAGGGGGGTGCGCTCGAGCAGGATCGCAGCGTCGGGGCCGCGCAGCGGCTCCGCCTCGCCGTAGTCCGGATCCACCGCGAGCGGCAGGCCGGCGTCGGCGAGGTGGACCCGGATCTGGTGCGTCCGGCCGGTCTCGGGGAGCGCCTCGACGAGGGCGAGCGGTCCGCCCGCCCACGGCCGGACCGGAAAGGCCTCCAGGAGCCGGACCACGGTCGCCGACGGCTTGCCCTTCGGATCCCCGGGGCGCGCCGGCCGCATCCGCCCGCGCCGCGCCGGCGCGATGGGGACGTCGATCCGGCGCTCGGCGGCGGGGGTGCCGCGCACGAGCGCGAGGTAGCGCTTCCGGGGCTCGCCGCGATCGAAGGCGAGGTTCAGGGTGCGGTGGGCCTCGGCGGTGCGCGCGAAGACCACGACGCCGCTCGTGCCCCGGTCCAGCCGGTGGACCACCCAGAGCCGGCCGTGGGCCGCCTCGAGCTCCTCGCGCAGGCTCGTCTCGCCGCCCTGCCGCCCCGGGATGACGAGCCGCCCGGCGGGCTTGTCCACCACCAGGAGGTGGGCGTCCTCGAGCAGGACCGGGATCGTCATGGCGCCAACCGTCGCCGAGCGTGGGCACACGACGACCGAGCAGCGCAGGCCATCCGAGGCTCCGTTCGCCCTGAGCGTAGGCGCGCGGAGCGCGCCGGAGTCGAAGGGCGAGCAGCGCAGGGCGAAGTCTGCCCCGCGCAGGCAGGCAGCGTGCGCCGCAGCAGCTCAAGACGAGTGGGGGTCGCCATCAGACCATCTTCCGGGCGGGCACCACCTTCACGGGCCCGAACTTCTCGAGGGATCGCGCGATGGCCTTCGCCGGCCCCACCGCCACGATGGCGCTCCGCTCCCGGGGCAGGTAGCGGCGGGCCACGACCCGGCACGCCTCGGTCGTCACCGCCCGGATGCGCTCCCGGAAGCCGGTCACCTCGTCCTCGGAGAGGCCGAACAGCGCGAGGTCCGAGAGCTTCTCGGCGAGCTGGTCGTGCGTCTCGAGCGAGAGCGGGTACAGGCCGGAGAGGTAGCTCTGCGTCCGCTCCAGCTCCTCGGCCGTCGGCCCGTCCCCGCAGAAGCGGGCGGTCTCGTCGAGCGCGACCTGGACGATCTCGGCCGTCGTCTCGACCTTCGTGAACGTCGAGACGAAGAAGAGGCCCCCTGCCCCGCTCGTCGCGAAGCGGCTCCGGACGCCGTAGGAGAGCCCCCGCTCCACGCGGATCGCCTCCATGAGGCGCGAGGTGAACCCGCCGCCGAGGATGGCGCTCGCCACCAGCCCCGGGAAGTAGTCGCGGCTGCTGCGCGCGAACCCCTCCGAGACGATCCGGACCTGCGTCTGGGTCACGTCCGGCTTGTCCACCACGACCACCGCGGCCCGCGGCGGCGCGGGCGGCGCGATCACCGGGGCGGGCGCGGCCGGGCCTCGCCACCCGCCGAGCCGGCGCCGCACCTGGGCGAGGACCTCCTCCGCGCGGACCGCCCCGACCACGACCACGAACGCGTCGGCGGGCCGGTAGTGGCGGCGGTGGAACGCGAGCACGTCGGCGCGGCGCGCGGCGCCGAGGTCCTTCACGCTCCCCTCCGGCGCGTGGCCGTAGGGGTGATCGCCGAACGCCGCCGCGAGCATCGCCCGGTCGGCGACCACGCCGGGCTCGTCGAGGTCGTGGGCGAGGCTCGCCACCTCGCGCCGGCGGATCCGCTCGACCTCCCGCGCCGGGAACGTCGGGCCGGCCGTCACGTCGGAGAGGATGTCCAGGCAGCGCGGCAGCGCCTCGACCGGGGCGGTGAGGCCGACGTAGGTGGCGTCCTCGTCCACCCCGGCGGCGAGATCGGCGCCGAGCGACTCGACGGCGAGGTCGATCTCCGGGCCGGTCCGGCGGCGGGTCCCGCGCCGGGCGGCGAGGGCCACGAGGTGCGCGAGGCCGCAGCGACCGGCCGGATCGAACGAGGCGCCGCCCCGGATGACGAGCCGCGCGGCGACGAGGGGGACGCCCTTGCGCTCGGCGACGATGACCCGAAGCCCGTTCGGGAGCGTCTCGCGGTGGATCGGGGGCAGCGTGATGGGGGCGGTCACCGGCTCTCCTCGGGCTCGAGGACCACCACGCAGCGGCGGGCGGGGGCGAGGTACTCGGCGGCGACGCGCCGCACGTCGCGGGGGGTCACGGCGGCGTAGTGCTCGAGGGCGCGCCCCGCCTCGCGCCAGTCGCCGAGGAGCGCCTCGGCCTGGCCGAGCGCGTGCGCGACGCCGTGGTGCGTCGCGAGCTCGTGCAGGACCGAGCTGCGGAGGAGCGCCTGCGCGCGCCGCACCTCGGCCGCGGCGACGCCCTTCGCGGCGATCCCTGCGAGCTCGTCCCGGAGCACCGCGTCCGCCCGCTCCGCGGAGACGCCGGGCGAGAGCTCCGCGAACGCGAGGAACACCCCCGGATCGATGCGCCAGCCCCAGCTCACCGACACGGACACGGCGAGCTCGAGCTCGTGCACCATCCGCCGCCGGAGCCGGGAGGACTCGCCCGACGCGAGGCAGACCTGGAGCACGTCGAGCGCCGCCGAGTCGGGGCTCCGGCCCGCCGGGCCGCGCCAGCCGGCGAGCAGCGCGGGGGCCTGCGCCGGGTAGCGGACGACGGCGCGCCGCTCGCCGCGCTGGAGGGGCTCTCCCTGCGGGACCGGAGCCGGGGCCGGGCCGGCGGGGATGTCGCCGTAGAGCCGCTCGACGAGGGCGACGGTCTCGTCGGCGTCCACGTCCCCGACCACGTACACCGCCGCGTTGCTCGGGGCGTAGTAGGTCCGGAAGAAGGCCTGGCAGTCCTCGCGGGTGATCCGCTGGATGTCCTCCATCCACCCGATCACCGGCCAGCGGTAGGGGTGGGCGAGGAAGACGAGCGCCTCGAGCTGCTCCTCCATGAGGCCGAAGATCGAGTTCTCGGTGCGGAGCCGACGCTCCTCCTTGACCACCTCGCGCTCCTGCTCCAGCGCCTCGGCGGTGAGCCGCAGCGAGCGCATCCGGTCGGCCTCGAGGTCCACCACCGTGGGGAGCGCGTCCGCGGTGAAGTCCTCGTAGTAGGCGGTCACGTCGTTCGACGTGTAGGCGTTCGAGTTTCCCCCGCGGGACTCGAGCACGCGGTCGAACTCCTTCGGGCCGTACTTCGCGGCCCCGTTGAACATCATGTGCTCGAACAGGTGGCTGATGCCGGTGGTGCCGAGGCGCTCGTTGCGCGAGCCCACCTGGAAGAACGTGTAGTAGCTCACCGTCGGCACGCTCCGCTCCGGCAGGACGCGGAGGCGGAGACCGTTCGGCAGCGTATGGGCCCTCACCTCGCCGAGGTCGAGGACCGCGGAAGTCGTCGATCGCGCGGACACGTGGCGAACATAGCCGCGCGGCGCCGCAGCGTCCACGGAGGCCCTCGGCCGCGTGCCCGGCCAGACGCCGCGCACGGGCGAGCGGAGATCGCCGCGCCGGGCGTGAGGAATCCGTCGCGGCGCCGCGCCGTTCTTATACGTCCAGTACATAGGACACAGGGTCGGTGGATCGGCCCGCGCGATTGGACCTACAAAGCGGCGCCGCCCAACTGGCGAACCATTCGTTCTTCTAGCGCTTTCAGCAGCGAGAGACCCCAGCCACATGTCCAACAAGACCAAGACCCAGCGCGATCCGCGCCGCGAGGAGCTCCGCCGGCTCGGCGAGCGCGTCCGTGAGCACCGCCGTACCCGCGGGATGACCCAGGAGGCGCTCGCGGAGGCGCTCGACCTCTCGGTCGCCTACGTGAGCCTCATCGAGCGCGGCGGCCGGAACCCGCCCTACACGACCGTCGTGGCCATCGCGCGCGCCCTCGGCGTCCCGCCGGCCCGTATCGTCGCCGAAGACTAACAGCGCCGCTCGATTGGGCTGAGCCCTGCTGCGGCGCACGCTGCCTGCCTGCGCCGGGCAGACTCCTCCGTCCGCTGCTCGACGTGCCTTCCAGGCACGCCTGCGCTGCTCCGTCGTCGTGTGCCCCGGCTCGGCGACGGCATCGTGTGCCTCGCGACGGGCCCGACCCAACCGAGAGGCGCTATGACGGCCAGCGGGCCCCGGGCAGCGCGCGGTGGTTTTCCGCCACCGCCTCACAGCGAGTCGATCGGCCGGCCGCACGCCGCGCAGCGCCCCGCGCGCCTGCGGAGCGGGAGGCCGCAGCCCGGGCAGCGCTTCACCGACGGCTCGCGCCGCCGCGCCGCCGCGCGCCCGTCCCCTTCGGGCGCCCGCCCCGCCTCGAGCCGCGCGACGCGCGCCTCGAGCGACGCGAGCCGCGCGAGCAGTTCCTTCACGGTGGGACGTCTGGTGGCAACCACGGCGCGCCGAGCGTGCCACGGCGCGCCCGCCGGTCAAGTTCCGCGGCGGCCCGCGCGGGCGCGTTGAGGCCCCCTCCCGTCCGTGTTATCTGCGGCCGAGATGGAGACGCCGAGAGGCCAACGCGCGCCCGCTCCCCCGATCGAGACCCAGCCGGCCCCCCGGGCACCCTTCCGGGACGGCGCTGCCTTCGAGGACCCCCGCATCCTGTCGCTGCTCGAGACGCCGCGCGTCGCGCACCGCGAGGTGCCGCACGAACGCGAGATCTTCGTCAACCGGAACCTCCGGATGGACCGGATCGAGCTCGTCGGCTTCGACATGGACTACACGCTCGCGATCTACCACCTGCGCCAGATGGAGACGCTCGCGTTCGAGATGACGCTCGCCCGGATGATCGAGGCCATGGGCTACCCGCCCGAGATCGGCGGGCTCCAGTACGATCCCGGGTTCGTCATCCGCGGTCTCGTCGTGGACAAGCTCCACGGCAACATCTTCAAGATGGACCGGCACAACCACGTCGGGCGCGCGTACCACGGCCGGCGGCCGGTGCCGCTCGAGGAGGTGCGCAGGCTGTACCGCGACGAGAAGATCCACCTCTCGCTCCCGCGCTTCGCCTGGATCGACACGCTCTTCGCGCTGCCCGAGGCCTGCCTCTTCGCGCTCATCATCGAGCTGCTCGAGGGCCAGGGCCGGCAGGTGGACTACCACCGGCTCTTCGACGACATCCGCGAGGCGATCGACACGGTCCACCGCGACGGCTCCCTCAAGGCCGAGGTGAAGAAGGACCTCGATCGCTACCTGGTGAAGGACCCGGACCTCGGCCCGGCGCTCCACCGGCTCCGCTCCGGCGGGAAGAAGCTCTTCCTCCTCACCAACTCGCTCTGGGACTACACCGCGGCGGTGATGTCCTTCGTCCTCGACGGCGTGCTCGCCGAGTACCCGAGCTGGCGGAACTACTTCGACGCGGTGATCACCGGCGCGGCGAAGCCGGCCTTCTTCTCCGAGCGCCGGCCGCTGCTCGCCCTCGGGCCCCACGGCGAGCCGCTCGGCGAGGCGACCTCGCTCGAGCGCGACCGGTGGTACGAGGGCGGCAACCTCCCCGCGTTCGAGCGGCTCATGGGGATCGGCGGCGACCGGGTCCTGTACGTCGGCGATCACATCTACGGCGACATCCTCCGCTCGAAGAAGAGCTCGCTCTGGCGCACCTGCATGGTCGTGCAGGAGATCGAGGCCGAGCTCGCCTGGCTCGAGCAGCACCAGGACGCGCTCCAGGAGCTGGCGCGCCTCGAGGAGCTGCGGCTCCGCGTGGAGGACGAGGTCGCGGTGCACCGCTCGGCGCTGAACGTCCTCGATCGCCGGTTCGAGCGCGAGGCGCCCCACGCCGAGGATCGCGACGAGCTCGAGGACGAGCGGCAGCGGACGAAGCGCGAGCTCGAGGGGCTCCGCCGGGCGCTCCGCGACGCGAACGCGCGGGTCGAGGCGCTCGAGCGGACCGTGGAGGAGGGCTTCAACCCGTACTGGGGGCTCACCTTCAAGGAGGGGAACGAGACCTCGCGCTTCGGCGAGCAGACCGAGGTCTACGCCTGCCTCTACACGAGCCGCGCCTCGAACTTCGTCTTCTACTCGCCGATGCAGTACTTCCGGTCGCCGCGCGCGGCGATGCCGCACGAGCGGAGCGCGCCCATCCGGATCTCGCCGTACGGCGACGAGCACGGCGCGCCGGTCGCCGGCGACCGTCCCTCGAAGGCCTCGAAGGCGTCCCGGTAGGTCCGCCCCGAGGCCCGCTGGCCCGCGGGGATCGCCCGCGGCAGGCCCCCTCCCCGACGATCGCCTCCCGGCGGCCGAACGCCGCTTGACCCCGCCCCGCGGCGCACGTAAACCCGTTCGCGGCAGAGCGTCCTAGGCTGGTGCCGGGCCCGGTCTTCAAAACCGGTGAATGGTGCTGAGAGGCGCTGTTGGGGGGTTCGATTCCCCTGCTCTGCCGTGCCGGTTCTCGTCCCCCCTACGTTTCCAGCAGGTTCTCCGGTTCGCCCCCTGGTCGGACGCGATCACCACACCACCGAGGGCGACACCTCGGTCCAGTGGGCCGATCTGCGTGGTCCTGCCGCCTCGTAGCTCCGCGGCCACCGCGGCGGGACGCGCCGGTGGATGTCCTTCGCTTCACCGAGAGGCGCATGGGCCGCGCGGTGACCGGCGCCGTCTGATGCACGACGACTGACGATGAGTCCGGCCTCCGGTCAAGGCGAGACCTGGAAGACGAGGTCGTCCTGATCGTCCACCACCTTCGTGTTCGAGGCCGTTCCGCACGCCAAGGGGGTCGGCGAGGCGATCCCGGAGACGTTGACGAGATGAGTCCGCACCGCCTTCACCCCGGCCGGGCCGAGGGGGAGCGACGCCGCGAGCACCTGCGCGCCCGCCTTGGTCGGGTAGAGCGTGGTGAGATATTTCCAGGCCGCGGGAGAGACCCCGTCCGACACGTACACGTACACGCGATCGCTGCTCCAGCTCTGCCCGGCGAACACCGTCACCTCGAGGGTCCCCGTCGTGTTGGCCTGGAGGGGAACGCCATCGGCGGCGAGGACCCTCACGCGATCGATCGACTCGTCCACGTGGTACGTCCCCGCGGTGCCGTCGGCGCAGCCGTCCACCGTGTTCGGCGCGTTGGCCTCCGGCCCGAGCCGTGCGCGCCCGTCGAGGAGCGTGCCGGAGTCGCAGTACCAGCCCGTCCCGCACCGCGGGGCGCCCACCGTCGCGTCGAACTTCGCGTTCGCGGGGACGCTCACCGCGAACGCGAGATCGTCCGCCTCGTCGTAGGAGGCCGCGAGCTCGTCGGGCTTGAGCTCCGCGGTCGGGCAGGTCGAGGCGGACCCGCCATACCGGTAGACCCCGCGCACGACCTGGAACGCGCTGGGCGGCAGCGCGAACTCGGCCGAGAGGACATGCGCTCCGGGGCCGCTGGGGTGGAGCGTCGCGAACCAGCGCCAGACGGGGGCCGAGGGATCTCGCGCGTAGTAGAGATCGAGCGCATCGTCCGTGAAGCCGCTGTACGCGAAGACGCGCGCCTCGACCCGCACGCGGCTCCCCGGAACGAACGTCAAGCCGTCCAGGCTCGACACCGCCAACGCGTCGAGCGACTCGTCCACGTGGTACGTGCCGGCCCCGCCGTCCGCGCACGCCCCGAGCGTGTCGGGCGCATTCGACTCCGACGCGCCCCGCCCGTCGAGCAGCGCCGCCCCGGAGTCGCAGAAGCTCGCGGCGGTCGAACACACCGGGATGCCGTAGGCCGGATCGAACGCGGCGTTCGGGACGTTCTGCACCGTGACCGTGATCGGCCCGGCGTCCGTGTGGTTTCCGCTCGTGTCGTACGCGCGCACCTGGAGCTGGTGCGTGCCGTCCGCGACGAGGCCGGCGGGCCAGAGCGTCGCGTAAGGCGGCACCGTCGCCCGATCGAGGAGCACGCCGTCCACGATGAACTGGACCTGCGCGATGCCCACGTCGTCGGAGGCGGCGGCGCGGATCTCGACATCTCCGCTCACGACGCCGCCGTCCGCGGGGTAGACGATCGACACGGAGGGCGGGTTGGTGTCGGCGGGGCTCCCCACCGCGAACGCGAGGTCGTCGTGGTCGTCGTAGGACGCGGCGAGCTGCGCAGTGGTGAAGCCGTCGGTGCTGCACGGGGTCGGCCCGGTCCCGGCGAAGCGATAGGCGGCGCGGACCGCCTGCAGCGGCCCGGTCGAGAGCGTCAGCGGCTGGGGCAGCGTCCAGACCAGATCCTGGTTCTGGCTGGCCGCGGAGGTCGTCGGTGGCGTGATGGTGTCGAGGAGGATCCAGGCCGGGTTCGTGGCGTCCTCGGCGTAGTAGACGTCGATCTGGTCGCCCTCGTTCGCCTGCACGGCCCAGTACCAGACGTCCACGTAGACCTGCTTGCCGGCGGCGAGGGTGCTGCCGTCGGCGGTGCGGACCTGGATCGCGTCCACCGACTCCTGCTGGTGATACGCGCCGGCGGTGCCGTCCGCGCAGCTCCCGGCGAGCGTGTTGGGCGCGTTCACCTCCCTCGAGCCCGGACCGTCGAGCAAGGTGCCCGACCAGCACCACGCGCCCGAGGAGGTACAACGCGGCACCTCGAGGTCGGGCGCGTAGACCGCCGTGGTCGGATTCGAGACGGTGACCTCGACCGGAGCGCTGCTCGCGAGGTTGAGCCCGAGATCGTAGGCGACCGCGACGAGCGCGAACGTGCGGTTGTCGATGGAGGTCGTGGACCAGCTCAGGTGGTAGAGGGTCGAGTCGAGGGGATCGACCGTCGCCGTGCCCACGAACGTCGAGTCGGCGAAGACGCTCACGTGGTCGACGCCGACGAGGTCGGTGGCCTTCACGGTGATGTCGATGACGCCGCTCACCGCGCCGGCTGCCGGCTGCTGCACCGACACGACGGGCGGCAGGTTGTCCACGCGCACGGCGAGGGCACCGCTGGTCGCGCTGAGGCCGGCGAAGTCGTACGCCGTCGCGTACAGCGCGTGCGAGCCGTCGGCGAGGGCGCGCGTGTCCCAGGCCACCGCGAACGGCGCGGCGATCGCGGACGCGACGATGTTGCCGGCGACGGTGGCGTCGTCGTGGAGGAAGTCCACCTTCGCCACCGCGCCGTTGTCCTGGGCGTTCGCGACGAGCTGCACGAAGCCCTTCACGATCGGCGCCGGGGTGGCCGCCGCGGGCTGCGAGATCGAGACCGTCGGCGGGATGGTGTCGGCGATCGCCACCGCGACCGAGGCCTCCCCCACGTTCCCGGCGCGGTCGTACGCGCGGGCGACGAGCGTGGCCGGGCCGTTCGTCAGGCCTCCGCTACTCCAGGAGGCGCTCCACGTGCGCCCGGCGGGGTCGTAGGCTGCCTTGCCCACGTAGGCGCCGTTCGCGAAGAGCTCGACGCGGTCCACCTGGTCGTCGTCGGAGGCGGTGCCCGCCAGCGCCACCACGCCCTGAACCGGCGCGCCGGCGGTGGGCGACGAGATCGCGACCGCGGGCTTCACGTTGTCCACGAAGACGGTGACGGGCGCCGAGACGGCGTGCAGCCCCACGCCGTCCCACGCCTCCGCCCAGAGCGCCACGGAGCCGGAGAGGCCGGTCGTGTCCCAGTCCACCGCATACGGAGGCGTCGTCGGCGTGCCGAGCACCTTCCCGCCGGCGACGAGCTGGACCTTCGCCACCGACCGGTTGTCGGTCGCGTCGGCCTCGACGTGAACGACGCCGCCCACCATCGCGTCCGGGTCGGGGAGCGTGAGCCGTACCGACGGCGCGGCGAGATCGCTCACCGTCACCGCGACCGGCGTGCTCGTCCTGGAGTTGCCGCTCGCGTCGTAGGCGACGGCGGTGAGCGCGTGCGCGCCGAGCGCGATCGGATCCACGTTCCAGCTCGCCGAGAAGACGCCGGAGCCATCCGAGGTCGTCGCCGTCGCGACGAGCGCGCCGTCCGCGTGGAACTCGACGCGGGTGACCACCTGCCGATCGTCATGCGCGGCCGCCGAGAGCGTCACGGTCCCCGAGAGCGCCGCGTTGCTCGCCGGCGAGACGATGTCGACCGTCGGAGGCGTCGTGTCGGGGTTCCCCGAGGCGACGAAGAACGCGAGGTCGTCGTGGTCGTCGTACGGGCCCGTCGTGCACTCGGAGCGGTCGCCGCCGTAGCGCACCGTGGCGCGGATCGCCTGCAGGGCGCTCGCCGGCGTCGCTGGGAACGCGGGCAGCCGGTACGTGGTGAACCGGACCGTCTGGAGGCCGGCCCCCGGGACGTCCGCCGAGCCGACGTAGCGCCACAGCGGCGGATCGCCGGCGTCTGCGGCGGACCACAGGTCCACCACGTCGGGGCCGTAATCGGGGTAGGCCCACACCTTCACGACCACCTCGACCAGGGTCCCCTCGGCGAGCACCGGGCTCCCGTCGGCGACGTGGACCTCGAGCGCGTCGATCGACTCGTCCAGGTGGAAAACGCCGCCCGCCCCGTCGGCACACGCTCCGTGCAGGGTGTTCGGGAAGTTCGGCTCCGGGCCCACGGGACCGCGCCCCACCTCGAGCGCTCCGGTGGCGCAGCGGACACCCGCCGTGAGACAGGCGGGCGCGCCGAGCGTCGCCAGGTACGTGGCGTTCCCGGGGTTGGTGACCGTCGCGGAGGCCGACGCCTCGGCGACGTTGCCTGCCACGTCATAAGCCCGGGCGAGGACCGTGTGAACGCCATCGCCGACGGTGGCGCTGTTCCAGGCTGCGGTCCAGCCGTTCGAGCCGTCCGCATCGGCGCCGACGTAGGCGCCGTCGACGAAGAAGGCCACCGACGCCACGGGCCCGGTGGTCGAGGCGGCGATGGCGACGTTACCAGTGAGCGTCGCGCCGGCCGCCGGATACGAGAGCTGGATCGCGGGCTTCGCGGCGCCGGGATCGAGCGGCGCGACGAAGCCGACGTAGAGGAACCGATCCGGTGACCCGGCGGTCCGGCCGGACGGGCCCCCAAGGGTCGCGTTCCCGACCAGCGCGTCGCGCACCGCGCTGGTCGCTGCGTCTGGATGGAGCTGGAGGAAGAGCGCCGCCGCGCCCGCCACCTGGGCGGCGGCCTGCGAGGTGCCGCTCGCGGTGTGGTAGCCGCCGTCGCTCCAGGCGGAGGAGACGTCCTGGCCGGGCGCGAACAGCGAGACGCAGGAGCCCTGGTTCGAGAAGGTGGCCGCCGCGTCCTGCCCGTCGGTCGCGCCGACCGCGATCGCGCCGGGAGCCGCCGCAGGGAGCGTCCCGCAGGCGTCGATCCCCGAGTTCCCCGCCGCCGCGATGACCGGAACGCCCGCGGCGATCGTGTTGGCGATCGCATCGGAGAGGGCCTTCGAGAGCCCGGCGGTGACCCCGACGAGGGCCACCGCCGGAGCCTGGTGGTTCTCCTGGATCCACTCCAGGGCGGCGATCAATGCCGAGACCCCGCCCACCCCGCTGCAATCGAGGGCCCTGACCGAGTGGACCGCCGCCCCGGGAGCGACGCCCACGGTCGCGCCCGCCGCCACGCCCGCGAGGTGCGTCCCGTGCCCGTTGCAGTCGGTCTGGTCGTACGGATCGGCGATCGCCGAGAAGTCCGCGGTCGCGCGCCCCCTGAGCTCCGCGTGATCGAGCAGGATGCCGGTGTCGACCACGTAGACGTGCGCGCCCTGCCCGCTCGCGGGCGGCGCGTAGAGACCGTCGAGGGGGAGCGCGCGCTGGTCGACGCGGTCGACGTTCCACTCCACCGACGCGGCGTGGACGTAGGAGTCCTCCTCCGCATAGCGAACGATGGGCTCGTCGGCGAGGGCGGCGGCGTTCTGCGGCGGGAGCTTCACCGCGACCGCGGTCTGTGGCGGGCCGTACCAGCGCAGGACCGTCCCGCCGTGGCGCGCCGCCAGGGCGCTCGCGTCCGCCTCGGTGCTCCCGGAGGCGAGCGCGACGATGTACTGGCCGCTGATCGGCTCGGCCGCGCGGAGGAGCTTCGAGCTCCGATCCGGACCGGACGAGGCCGGATGAGACCCCGAGCAGGCCGTGGCAAGGGCCGCGAAGAAGACGATCGTCCGAGGCGCGCGCATAGATGACTCCCTCCGCTCTTCGCGGCTGGCCCCGCCGGGGCCGTCCCACCACAGCTGTGCAGCTACTTCGCGACCGCGACGGGCTTGTGCGGTCCGCGATCCTCGGGGGCCTGGGCGCCCTGCTCGCGACCGATCCGCTCGAGCGCCGCCTCGTCGATCTTCACGTCCCCGCTCGCCCAGAGCCGGTCCATGAACTCCTTGAACGCCTTCTCCCGCCGGTCCGCGGTGATCCGCGCCTTGATGGCGTCCCGAAGCTCGTCGTAGCGCGCCTCGCGCCCCTCCTCGCGGGCGAGCACCTTCACCAGCTGGAAGCCCGCCGCGCTCTCGACGACGTGATCGACGAGCCCCGCGGGCGAGGCGCCGAAGACGAACTCGGCCACCTCCGGCCCGAGACGCTGCGCGATCTCCTCCCGGGTCAGGAACGGCAGCTCGCCCGCCGCCGGGCGGCTGCGGGGGTCGTCGGAGAGCGTGAGCGCGAGCCGGCCGAAGGCGTAGTCGTCCTTCGAGCGACGCACGGTCCCGAGCGCCTTCTCCGCCTCCTTGCGTTTGAGGGCGCGCGCCTCCGGATCCGACGCCGGCGCGAGGAGCGCAACATGGGCGAGCCGGACGCGCTCCGGCCGGCCGAGCTGCGCCTGGTGCTCGTCGAAGAAGCTCCGGATCTCGGCATCGGTCGGGAGCTGCTTCTTGAACGGTTCGTCGAAAGACTTCTCGATCTCGAGGCGCGCGAGCTCTTCCGAGTAGCGGCGGAGGAAGTCGGGCGTCCGCTCGCGCCCGGCGGCCTCCGCGCGTTCCGCCAGGAGTCGCGCCCTCACGAGCTGCTCGACTGCGGCCCGCCGCTGGCGCGCATCAGATGTTCCGGCGATGGCGTCTCGAACGTCGTCGGCGCCGAGGGCACCGCCGGAGTATCTCGCGATCTTGCTCCCGGCCGGGCCGGTCCGCGAGAGGAGGCTGTCTGGCGCCGTGAGGCGACCGAGAAGAAACGACGCCACGATCGCGGCGAGCACGAGCACCTTCGCCTGATTACTCATCGATTCTCCCTACAGATTTCGTTCCACATATCCACGCAGAGACCGTGGCCCGAGCAGCAAGAAGCGGATCGACGCGCTCCAGCGGCTCAAGAATTCCGGAATGGTTGGCCCCACCGAACACGAATTCAACGGCCCGCTGACACGCGTCCGGCACGCCGGTTCCCAGAACCTCGCCCATATCTGTCCACTCATCGTGCAGCTACTTCATCTTCTCCCCCGAACTACTCTCAGTCGGGGCGTTGGGCGTGTTCGGGGCGTTGACGTTGACGCGATAGTTCGTCGTGCTACTCCATCGCGGCAGGCGCTACGCTGGGACGGCAACCTGAAAGCTGTCCAGGTTTCCGTCATCAGCAAAAACCGCATTCACGTTAGCGTCACCTATTACATCGATTTGAGGAAGTTCTGAGTTAGTGAACCATCGTATTCCATGCTGTTCCGACCATGACCGGAGTTGCGCCCGGGTCGTCGTTCTTCCGAGCGGAAGGACACCCGAGAATAGCCACGAGCAAGGCTCGCGCGCGTATCTAAAATAGATGCCAATAAGCCGAAGTTTGCGGCGATAAAACGACACCTGTACAAGCCTGCGCTCATAAGTCCACAACTCAATTCCACGCCGGCGCGTCACTTCATCCGGTTCCCCCAAGGCGCTTCTCACCTCGCCCGCACTCATCCCGAGTACGGCCTCACGAAGAACACCAGTCCTCAAGAAGGCGAGGAGACAAGACTCCGTTACGGACATGGCATCCTCTTCAGCGCCCCGACCGAGAGAAGTTTTCGCGGACCATGCGTCCGCCGCGCGGACGGCCGCCGCTGCACAACTCCCGCACTTCCGGCGATCCCTCCTCGGCACGCCGGTTGCCCTGGGCGTTGGCATGACTGCGCCGCGCCAGGTCCTCAAGGGCACTACTTACCTCGTCACCCGCCGCTGCTCCGAGCGCCGCTATTTCCTCCGCCCGTCGAGCAAGACCGACGCCATCTTCCGCTACGTCCTCGCCGTCGCAGCGGAACGGTGCCAGATCCAGGTCCACGCCTTCTGCGTGCTCTCGAACCACTTCCATATGGTCGTCACCGACCCGCACGCCCGACTCCCCGAGTTCCACCGCTACCTCGACGGCCTCGTCGCCAGGGCGATCAACTGCGCCCTCGGGCGGTGGGAGAGCTTCTGGGGCCCCGACAGCTACAGCGCGGTGAGGCTCGAAACTGCCGACGCGATCATCGAGAAGATGGTCTACGTCCTCGCCAACCCAGTCGCCGCCGGCCTCGTCCGCCGCGGCCGGGAGTGGCCGGGGCTCTGGTCCGATCCGAACTTGATCGGTGGAGAGCCCATCGTCGCCGAGCGGCCGACGAAATTCTTCCGCAAGCTCGGCTGCATGCCGGCCTCGGCGAACCTCCAGCTCCACAGGCCTCCCGGGTTCGAGTCGGACGACGCCTTCGCCCGGCGGCTCGGCAAGGCGCTCCGCGATGCCGAGGACCGCGCCGCGGCGAAGCTCGAAGTCGAAGGCCGCTCCTTCCTCGGCGCAGCCCGGGTCCTCGCGCAGAAGCCCCACGCCCGCCCTGCCCCCGGTGAACCGCGAAGAGGGCTCAATCCCAGGGTCGCCTGCAGGGCCAAGTGGAAGCGGATCGAGGCGCTCCAGCGGCTCGAGGAGTTCGGACGGGCCTATCAGGCCGCGCTCGAGTCCTGGAGGACTGGCGTTCGCGACGTCCTCTTCCCTCCCGGCACGTGGCTCATGCGCGTGCAGCATTCCGCCCTGTGCGGCGAAGCGTGCGGATAGCATCATTGCTTCATCGCTCCGTCAGTCCAGACACGTTCGGCCGGCTCTCCCGGTGAGATGCCGAGGGCTCGCTCACGCCACCACCTTGGTCTTCGCGCACAGTGACCCACTCTCTGCGTCTCGCCGCGCTTGTCGCTGCGCTCTCCATGGCGTCCTTGCCTCACCACTCCGGCCTCGAAAGGCCGCTCCTACCGGTCGACGCTCGATCCCTCATCCCCTCCCCGCAACTACTCTCGGTCGGGGCACTCCATTGCTGCTTCCTGATGAGCACTCTTCCATCAGATCGGCTTCAACCGGTTCGGTGTTCTAGGGCTCCCATTCGATCATCTGTTCCACGGCGAAGCGGAACCATGCCCACACATCGGGAAACACCCTTCTTTGTTCTGTTCCGGGTGTTGCTCCATCATGGAGCAGCACAACCTGCCCCGGCCGCGACCGGTCGAAACACGCCACGTCGTCGTTGTCTTGCCGTCGAGCGAACGGGAGGCGCTCAGTGCCTGGATACCGCCGAACTAGCTCGGCCGCGTAGCGTGTGACCCGCTCTGCGTCCAACAGATACCAGGGAGTCAGGTCCACGATGCCCTGCTCCACCAACCGGAGGTAGGCCCGCGGATAAGTGAACCACGGCGGGCACTGAGAGTCGTCGAGTACGCGAATCGTCATGGCTTAGTTACTCTTTGGAGGCTCGGGGGATCCGTTCGGATATGCAGTGCGGAAGCCCGCACCCTGCCCATCTATCCGGTTCTTCACGGCATCGCCCCACGTTTGGGGCTTCACCCCTGCTCGTGACGTGAACCGCTCAACCTGGCCTGCCGGGAGAGATTCGCCGGCCTCGTGCACCACGGCAGGAACAGGAGTGTTGGTACGAGTAGCGGCGAGGAGGCGCGTATTGTCGACCGTAACTAACGTGCCATCGGGCATGCGGACCACGTCGACAGGCGGACCCTTCCACCCTTTCTTCTCCATGCTCTTCACCAGTTCCTCGACGCCACTCACAGTCCGCTGCGAATATCGGATACTGCGCGGGTCAAGCGCGACAGGGTCGGCCGCAGGTGCGCGCCTTGGCGTCGCCACCTTTTCGCCAGCGGTCAGGCCGACACCCACGAGAACGGGAAGGGCCTGGAAGACGAACGCATTCTCGACATCCAGGAGATCCTGCTCGGATCGCTGGAGGCCCGGCAGCCGGGCGCCGTAAGGGGCTATCGCGTCGCGCAGCAGTCCGTGTTGCGAGAGATACTCGGGGCTAACCTTGTCCAAGAGGCCAGAGCGCTCCAGGTAATCCGCAGAGATCGGATTCTCCAGGATGCGGCTTTCGACCGGGTCCTCTCCATCGGGATCGATAAGACGCTGAGGGGACCACAGCGCGTAGGCGAAGAGCGAAAGCTTCCTCGGATCCGGAGCGTCGGTCCAGCGTTGCACAATGGGATCGGTGCTCTTCCACCTCACCCTCACCGAATCGAAATACCGGGCGCCGAAATAGTAGAGCCCCGTCTCCTCGTCGAACTCCTTGCTCGTGAAGAGGAACCTCTGCCCCTTCACCGGGGCCCCGTCCGCGTCGCTCTGCGGATCCCGCCACACCTCGCCGTACGGGAAGTACTCGACGTGCTCGTGCACCCGCCCGTTCTGGTCGGTGACCCAGCTCGTCGAGCCGAGGTGATCGGGGTGGTAGTAGTAGGTCTCCGGCCGTACGGTGGTGTCGTCGAACCGGTGGTTCACCGACGGCTCGCCTCCCGGTAGCACCGGGCATTTCTGGGGCTGGTAGTTGGACGGATCGCAGCCGTTGTCGTTCTGCGTGCCGTTCGCCGTGCTCGAGGTGGCCGCGAGGGTCGCGGTCACGGTGGCGGTCGGCGCGCCGGTCCAGCCCGGCGGCGGGAGGAGCTTGGAGGCGAGCCGCGTCGCGCCGGCGAAGACGTGCTTCGTCGCGGCACGCCGCCCCTTGAGCGACCAGAACTGCCCAATGGTGATGCTCTCCCCTCCCCGGCCGAGCTTCACCACCCGATCGCCCGCCGCGTCGTAGACGAACCGCGTGATGTTCCGACCACCGCCCTCGATCACGTGGTCGAGCCGGTTCTCCTCCGTCCAGCCGAACCGCCGCAGGTGATCCGCGGTCGCGGTGCAGGTGGGATCGCCCTGGTCCCGGCACTCGGCGGCGGTGTTTCCGTTCGCGTCGAAAACCACGAACGTGTCGCCGATCCGGGTCGCCCGGTGCGGATGGGCCGGATCGTACGCGTAGGCGAACTCGTGGTTCGTCTGCGGCGGCCGCTCGTAGGACACGCTCGCGTCGCCGTGCACGACCTCGTGCACCTGCACGTTGGCGGTCATGTTGTGGATATCGGAGAACGCGTACGTCGCCGTGAACCGGTCGATGGTGCGCGGCCGCGACTTCGCCTCGCCGTGCGCCATCTTCAGCCGGTAGAGGTCGTCGTACTGGAACTCGTACCGGACCTCGCCCGACCGGTCACCGACCGGCTCCCCCAGGGCGTTCACCATCGACTTGACGTTGCCCACCCGGTCGTAACCGTAGGTGATCGCCTGGAGCGTCCGCCCGAGCGGCGTCACCGTCGTGAGCCTGTGGAGCCGTCGCGTGAGCGGCTCATAGCCATAGCTCGAGACGACCCCGTTTCCGAGCACCATCCGGACCCGCTGACCGAACTCGTCGTACATGAGCGACGCGAGGTAGACTTCGTCGCCCGGTACGCTCGAGCCCGCCGGCCGGTGCCCCGTCGCGCTCTCGAGCAACCCGCCCGCGTCGTACTGGTAGCCCACGGTCTCCATGTCCGGATAGGTGATGCTCATCATCCGACCGAATGAGTCCCAGGTGAAGGACGTGGTGAAGGTCTGCGTCCGGTAGTACGGAGGCATCGCCTTCAGCACCCGGGTCGTGGACGCCAGCGAGCCCAGCTCGTCGTAGCTGCGCTTCTCGACCCCCGCGTCGTCCTGCACCTCGACGATGCGCCCGACGCCGTTCTTGTCCGCGTCCGCGAGCTTGCCGTAGACGTACGTCACGTTCCGGCTCGAGTCCGGGTACTCGATCTTGACCAGCTGGTCGTAGTCGTAGACGTAGTGGATGAAGCGGCCGGCCTGGTCGAGGTTCGGGTCGTACTTCCGGATCACGTTGCCGGCCGGATCGAGGTCGAACCGGAGCGCCCCCGTGTCGGGGTTCACCAGCTTCGTCCGCCGACCGAGGAGATCGTACTCGGCCCAGGTGGTGTTCCCGGCGGCGTCCACGATCTTCCTCAGGTCGCCAACCGGGTTGTACTCGTAAGACGTGGTGGGCGTGCGCCCCTCGATCCGCTCCTCCACCGCGACGACGCGGTCGGCGGCGTCCTTGTACGTCGCCTTCGCGTGCCCCTCCGCGTCCGTGGCGACCGTCCGGTAGCGCCGGGTGACCGAGCCGGCCGGCATCCCGAAGCCGATGTCGACGCGGGTGATGGACCCGTCCGGCTCGACTGTCTCGATCATGCGACCGAGGTCGTCGTAGAGGAACCGGGTCGGGTTCCGGGGCGTCCCGGGGACGTACTCCGGACGGGAGCTGAAGCTGCCGAAGGTCTGGCCCTGGAGCGCGACGCGCCCCATCGCGTCATAGACCTGGTGACCGCTGACGGACCAGCCGATCCCCTTGGTCTGCTCCGACGTAGCCATCTCCGCCGTCTTCTTCGTCTGGATCGTGCGTCCGAGCCCGTCCATGACGATTACGGTATCGACGCTCCCGCGGCTGTCGCCCGCCCTGCGCGGCAACCGGTTGTGCGTCCACGCGTAGGCCGGCGCCGCGTCGTGAGCGTAGGTGATCCAGACCGTCGGCGCGGCGAGGGTGTCCTTCGGGCCCGCGAGCCGCTCGAGCCGGCCGAACGCGTCGAACGCGCGCGCCGTCACCTTCCCGTTCACGTCGGTGGTCGTCGTCGCCTCGCCGAAGCGGAAGTCGTAGTCGGCCGTCGACGTGTAGCCGTGCGAGTCGGTGATCGAGGTGACGTACGAGCCGGTCACGCCGTCGTACCCGTAGTTCGTCTGGTACCGCAGGCGGCTCTCGTTCTCCGGTCCCTGCACCCAGTCGAGCGTGCCGTTCGCGTTCCAGTGGAGATCGGTCGTGGCGCTCTGGCCGTTGCCCAGGTCGGCGACGAACTTCTGGAGATTCCCGGCGCCGTCGTACATGGCCGAGCGCGACCTCAGCACCTTGCCGCTCAGGTCGGTGACGACCACGGACTCCGGGCGCGCGATCGAGTAGAGCGCGCTTGCGGCGGAGTCGGTCGCGTACCGGATCGTGGCGAGGAGATCGTCGGCGGGATCGGCGACGTCGCCGAAGTCGTGGAACGCGATCACGTTCCCCGTCTCGTCGTAGGTGAACTCCTGTCGCGTGACGAGGCCGGCGGTCGGCTGCCCCTCGTAGGACCGCTTCTCGACCGCGGCGAGCTTGGTGAAGAAGGACCCGCAGTAGGACCGCGGATCGAGGAGGATGGGCGTATTGCTCGAGCAGCCCTGGGCGGGCGTGGTCTGGAGCAGCGGATCGCTCCAGGAGTTGACCGTCTCCACCCATACCCGGTCGTCCTTGCCGAGCACGCGCTCGGAGACGAGCAGCCCCTTCGTGAGGGCGTTCGCGTTGCTGAAGACCTGCTCGAGCGTCGTCCCGTCCGGGTTCGTCCGCGTGACCTTCTCGAAACCGAGGAACTCCCGCTCGATGCGGTCGTAGCGGCCGTTCTTGTACGAGTACTTGGTCTCGAGATCGTGCCCCGGCTCACCGGCAGCGGCTCGTCCGAGCGCCCCGGCCCCGTCGTAGGCGGCGAGCAGGTAGCTCTTCGCGCCGACGACGGGATTCCAAGACGCGCTCGCGGAACCCAGGCTCCCGTCGCTCGCGACGAGCCCGAGCGGCTGATCCAGCCAGGGTGGCGACCCCACCGTGAACTGGCCGACCACCGCGGTCGCCCCGGACTGCGCGGTCACCGTGTACGTCCCCTGCGCAGCCGGGATCCCGGGCGCCCAGGTCAGCGTGCGGGGGAAATTGGCGTAGTAGGTGAGCGCGAGCGGCGCGCTCGCCGGCAGGTTCGGGCCGACCACCTGGACCTCCCAGGTCGAGGTGGTCGCCGATCCATCGGCGGCGGAGATGGAGAGCCAGACCGCCAACGACCGTGCGCCGATGCCGTTGTCGTACGCCCCCCCCCCACGGCGCGGAGCACGACCGGCGGAGCGCCGGCGACGCGCGCGAGGCCGAGGCGCGCCTCCGAGACGTCGAACGTCGGCGGCAGGGGCGGCACCATCGCGGAGCTCGCCGCGATGGCCGCGAGATCGGCCGAGACCGCCAGCACCGACGCGCTGTACGCGCCCGACGGGAGCGCGGAGAGATCGCAGCTCGTGCCGCTCCCCGCGGTATCGAGCTGCAACGCTCCGGCGGCATAGACGCGACAGATGTAGGCGATCGCGCCCGGAACCGGCGCCCAGTCGATCCGGGAGCCGTCGGCCGCGACCACGGGCGCCGGGAGCGGCAGGCTGCTGCTCGCGACATCGAGCGAGACGCTCGCGCGGACCGAGTCCTGCCCGCTCTCCGCGACGACCTGATAGCTACCCGGGCTGGGCGCGGCGTCGCGCATACCACGAGGCCATGTACGCGCCCGGGCCGGTCACCGACTGGAGCGTCGCGACGGTGATCCCCGAGCCGTCGCGTACGGTGATGGTCCACGGTGAGCTCGGCCCCGCCCCTCCCGCATCACGGAGCGTCGCGACGAGCGCGGTTCCGAGCCGACCCGAGCCGTCGTCGTAGACCCCGACCCGGGCCTCCAGCGCGAACGGTGAGCTCTTGGCCGAGGACGAGGACCCACACGCAGCGATGACGAGCAGCGTGAGCGATGCGTGAAACGCGCGCAGCAAGCGAGTGCGCACGGCTCTCCCCCTGAGAAGCACGTCCGGAGGGTGTGAGACACACTCGCCGGCCTTCGGTACGCCCTAGGGCCGCGTGGGTCCGGGCTATTGCTCGCTCGCCTCGCGGTCGAGGTCGCTATTGTCGTGCCGTGTTGGTCGACGAGCCTGCCAAGGAGATCACGGTCCGTCAACGAGAAACGCAGAGCGCCACGGAATCGCTACACTTTCCGTTCCGCGCACCATCGGTCGAACACGAGCTGCTCTTCGAGCTGTTCGTATCCTGCCCGCTCACCGCGGCCACGATCGACGACAGAGCCCGATCCCTGCTCGCGCGGGGGTGAGCTTCTTCTCGCCGTCGCTGTCACGGCATCGGGGTGATCCGGCGCCCACGTCACCTCGCATGACCGCTTCAGCCATTTCGTTTGATATCAGGCTGAACCATGCTCCCACCGGTCCGACCTTCTCTCGAGGATCCTACCCTGGACGAGAGCGGCCGTTACGTGATCACCGCGTTCGGATGCGGGTGATGGGAAGCCCCAACAGGACAGCCGTGTCGTGTGGGCAATCCGACCAACGGAGCTCTGGGTCGCATGACGCGAACAGCGCACGCTGCCCGCCTGCTCCGCGCAGACGGGCAGCGTGCGTCGCAGCAGCTCGATGCCAGCAGGCGTCGCGATCAGTGCGCGGGCGGCTGCCTCCCGCCGGCGCCCGCCTGCGCCTCGCGTCCGGCGCGGGCGTAATGCTCCGCCCCCGAGAAGTCCAGGAGCACGCAGGCGTCGTTCCCGACGGTCCAGGCGTCGTGTCCGGGCGGGATGAAGACGTAGTCGCCCGGCTCGATCTCGGCTTCCAGGCCGTCGTCCATCACGATGTGCATCCGCCCCGAGAGGACGTACCCCGAGTGCGTTGCCTGGCAGCTCTCCGTCTTCGCGATCGGCTTCACGTGCGTGGACCACTTCCAGCCCGGCTCGAACACGCCGCGGCCGACCGTGGCGTCTCCGACCTTGACGAGGTCGATCCGCCCCTTCGCCTGGAACGACCGCGTCTCGTCGGGAGACGAGAACTTCTTCACCGTCATCTTCGCCATGTGCCGTCCCTCCCCCATCGGCTAGCTAACGGCGCCGCCGGCGCGGGAGCGGCATTCTCGGGTACGCGAGCGGCGGCGGGTGCGCACGCTCGAACGCCGAGCAGCCAGCTACCGCCGGCAGAGCCGGCGGCGCGCGGACGGCCAGGTCCGCGCGAAGGAGACCGTCCCTCATCTCGCCGGGACGGCAGCGCGTTTTCGAGTCACGCCGCCAGAAGCGGCGGGTTGCCTGCCAATGCTCAGGCCGTGAGCGCGCGGTACCCGACCACGGCCGCCGCGAGCGCCGCGGCCGCGGCGGCGATCCGCCTCCGGTGCATGCGGAACCAGAGCTCGGCGCTCCAGCCCCGCGCGCGCACGTCGAAGTCCCCGTGCGCGCCGCGGTCGCCGGCGAGCGGCCGGTCCACGTCGTCGGGGCGCCCCGGCGCCACGGGCTGATCGGTCTGCTGGGCCGCGTAGCCGGTCCTGCCGAGGTAACGGTCGAGCAGCCCCGGGATGAGCCTCTGGCCGAGGATGGCCTTCACGGCCGGCCAGCCCACCCACAGCTCGCGCACGGGGTGATCCGCCACCCACAGCACCGAGCGCGCGATCACCTCCGGCTGGAAGATGGGCGGCACCGGCTGCGGGTGCCCTGGCAGCCGCGAGCGCACCACGTCGAACTGCGGCGTGTTGACGGCAGGGAGCTGCACCATCGAGAGGTGGACGTGGCTGTGGTCGTGGTACAGCTCGCAGCGGAGCGAGTCCGTGAAGCCCCGGATCGCCGCCTTGCTCGCGCAGTACGCGCTCTGGAGCGGGATCGAGCGGTAGACGAGCGCCGAGCCGATCTGGATGACGTGGCCGGCGTCGCGCGCGAGCATGTGCTTCAGCGCCGCCTGGGTCCCGTGCACGAACCCGAGGTAGTCCACCTCGGTGACGCGCCGGTACTCCTCCGCCTTCGTCTCCTTCACCGGGGAGAAGACGCTGACCATCGCGTCGTTCACCCAGACGTCGATCCGCCCCCACCGGGCGACCACCTGGTCCGCGGCGGCCTCGACCGCCGCCGGGTCCGCGACGTCGAGCGGCAGCACCAACGCCTCTCCGCCGGCGCGCTCGATCTCCCGCGCCGCGTCCTCGAGCGCCTCGCGCGTCCGCGCGATGAGCCCGACCTTCGCGCGCTGCTCGCCGAACGCGCGCGCCACCGCCCGGCCGACGCCCGCCGAGGCCCCCGTCACGACCACCACCCGCCCCCTGCTCTTCCGCGCCATCCCGACTTCATGGATGATCACGTGCGTCGCCCTCGGCCACCGGGACGCCACGAAGCGCCACGAAGCCCTGGGCCACCGCGGGCGGACCGCCCGCCGCGGCGCCGCTGGCCCCGCCGCCGGCGGCGTTGGCGGCGCGTCGAGCGCCGTGGAGCCGAGCCGGGGGCGCTCGCCGGCGCGTCCGCGCGCGTCACTCCTCCGGCCCGGCCCCGGCGATCACTTCTCCGGCCCGGTCCCGGCGATCACTTCTCCTCGCCCCCCGCCAGCGCGTCCGCGAGCGGGGCGGTGCCGCCCTTCAGCGCGGGCGCGCCGTGCCCGGGGCAGAGGACCGCCACGGGGAGACCGAGCAGCCGCCGCACGCTCTCGCGCGTCCGCGCCGGGTCGTCCTGGTACGCGTCGGGCACGAAGGAGAAGGCGCCGCGCGCGCCGCGCACCACGAGGTCCCCGAGGAACAGGATGCCGTCCTCGCCCGCCCGCAGGAGCGCGTAGCTCGCCTCGCACGGCCCCGGAGCGTGGATCGCCCGCAGCCTGCCCGGGAGCGACGCCCCGTCGCCGTACCACGCGTCCGGCTCCTCCTCGAGCCCCTGGGCGCCCTCCGGCGCGTGGACCTTCGCGCCGAAGCGCTTGCGGTAACGCCACGCGGAGCGCTGGTGAGACTGGATCGTGAGCACGATGGCCTCGACGCGACCGAGCGCGTCGAGCGCCTCGTCGGTGAGGGGGAGCGGGTCCACGAGCACCGTCCCCTCCGGCTCGACGAGCGCCCACGCGTCGCTGCGGGCGTCGATCCGATCGTCGTGGAGCGTCCAGTGGAGCAGGCCGGGACGGACTTCGGACACGCGCGTGGCGGGATGGCTGGGCTCGGACATGGGCCACCTCCGGCGCCCATCTTTCCCTCGCCGGGGCCCGGCGCACGTCCCTCACGGTCGCGCAGCGCCAGGGCGCGCCACCGCGTCGTGAGGCGCTCGGAGCTCGGGCGAGCGGACGCGCGGTGGGGGGACGGGCGCGGACCACCGGCGCGTGCCGGCGGGCCTCAGGCCGGCTTGAGGCGGGTGTGTCGTCCCGGCAACGCCCGCGTCCTCCGGTACACGCGTTCGGAGGGCCCCACGGCGAGATTCCCGCGCGAGATCCCCGCCGGGAGCTCACCCCCGCGCGCGGCCCCGCGCTTGCAAGTCTCCGCTCCATGCCCTCCCTCGGTCACGTCGCGATCGGCCTCGCCGCCGGTCGCTTCCACGCGGAGGACGGCCGTCGCCGTCTCGTCGCCACCGCGCTGTACACCGCCCTTGCCACCTTCCCGGACCTCGACGTGCTCGCGCGGAGGCTCGGGGCAGGTCACGGCTCACCGTGGCTGCACCGCGGCGCGTTGCACTCCCTCACGTTCGCCGCGTGCGCCGCCGTCCTCGTCGCCTTGATCGTCGGCGGCCTGGGACGGTCCCGGCTCCGGATGGCGCTCACCGGAGCCGTGGCCGCGACGTCGCACGGGCTGCTCGACACGCTGACGGGCGGTGGCGCCGGGGTGATGCTGCTCTGGCCGTTCAGCGCGGCGCGCACCCACGCCGCGTGGACGCTCCTGCCCGCCTCTCCGATCGGGGCCCGGCTCCTGTCCCACCGCGGCTTCGAGGTGCTCGCGACGGAGGTCATCCTGTTCCTGCCGTTCCTCGTGTACGCCCTCTGGCCGGACGGGGTCATCCGCGCGAGCCCCTCCGCCGCGGAGCGCTCTGCACGGTAGGATGCGCGGCATGGCCACCCTCGTCCGGTTCGCCTCGAGCCCGCGGGATCTCGAGGCCGCCTTCGCGCTCCGCCGCGCCGTGTTCGAGGTCGAGCAGGGCGTGCCGCGCCCGCTCGATCGGGACGCCTTCGACGATCGCGCCTCGCACGTGGTCGCCTGGGACGACGCCGGGCGCTGCGTCGGGACCGGCCGTCTGGTGCGCCTCGACCGCCGCACCGGCGTGCTCGGCCGCGAGGCCGTCCCGGCGGAGCTCCGGCGGACGGGGATCGGCGCCGCGCTCCTCGACGCGCTCGAGCGGATGGCGAAGCTCCAGGGCCTTCGCGAGCTGACGGTGAACGCCCAGCTCCCCGCCGAGCCGTTCTACCGGAACCGCGGCTACGTCCGCGAAGGCGAACCGTTCCAGGACCAGGGCGTCCCGCACGTGCGGATGAAGAAGGCCCTCGCCCGCTGATCACGCCCGGCCGGGAGGTCGCGCGCGGCAGCGGGGGCTCGCGCGCCTACTCGAGCTTGAACCCGATCTCC
This sequence comes from Anaeromyxobacter oryzisoli, assembly GCF_022690765.1. Classification (GTDB taxonomy): domain Bacteria; phylum Myxococcota; class Myxococcia; order Myxococcales; family Anaeromyxobacteraceae; genus Anaeromyxobacter; species Anaeromyxobacter oryzisoli. Next base: position 29,359 of record NZ_JALCZA010000015.1, read on the forward strand.
ACGGTGACCTGGAACTCGGCGATCTTCCCGTCCTTGATCGCGCCGCGCATCTCGGTGACCTCGAACCAGCCCATGTGGCGGACGGTCTTCGAGGCCTCCTCGACCGCGATGCGCGTCGCCTCCGCGAAGCTCGTCGGGGACGTCCCCACCACCTCGATCTTCTTGTAGACGCCGGGCATCGGGCTCCTCCTCGCGCGTGCGCTCCACCGGATTGACTTCCGGTCACCATCTTGCGCTCGCGAGGCTCGCCCGGCCCCACCCTCTCGGGGCTGCGCTCCGTCGCGGCCTGCGACGCCGGCCCGCGACGGTACCGGCTAGACGCCGCCGAGGTAGGTGTAGCCCCGCATCACGGACTCGTAGAAGTCCTCCAGCGAGACGCCCTCCTTCGGCCGGATCGTGCCGTCCTTCACCTTCTGATCGACGGCGCTCTTCACGCGGCGGAAGAGGTCCGCGGGCTCGTACTGCACGCGCGAGAGGACCCGCGCGATGTTGTCGCCCGGGATGACCTCCTCGATGTAGAAGTCCTCCGGATCCTCGTCGTCCACGAAGACGTGGATCTCGTTCACCCGGCCGAACAGGTTGTGCATGTCGCCCATGATGTCCTGGTAGGCGCCGGTCATGAACATGCCGAGGTAGTACGGCTCGCCGGGGGACAGGGCGTGCAGCGAGAGCGTCTCGTCCACGCCCTCGCCCTCGATGAAGCGATCGATCTTGCCGTCCGAGTCGCAGGTGATGTCCACGATGGTGGTGTCGCGGGTGGGCGCCTCGCCCAGGCGGTGCAGGGGCACGATGGGGAAGAGTTGATCGAAGGCCCAGTGGTCCGGCGCGCTCTGGAAGAGCGAGAAGTTCGCCATGTACTGGTCCGCGATCTTGTCGCCGAGGTCCTTCGTCTCGCGCGGCAGCCGCTTCTTGCCGCGGTTCAGGTCGGCGATCCCGCGGACCAGCTTCCAGAAGAGGCTCTCCACCACCGCCCGCTCCTCGAGGCCGAGGATGCCGAGCTTGAACATCTGGAGCGCCTCCTCCTTCTTCGCCGCCGCGTCGTGGTACGCCTCGGCGCGGTTGCGCGGCGTCATCGAGGCGACGATCTCGCGCATCTCCCGGACGACCTTCGGCTCGTTCGGCTCGGGGGTGGAGGCGTGCTCGATCTCCTCGGCCGACCCGATCTCGATGTGGCCGAAGACGTTCATGATGATGCAGGAGTGGTGCGCGGTGACGGCGCGGCCGGACTCGGAGACGAGGTGCGGCTCGGGGACGCCCTCGTTCATGCAGACGCGCTGGACGTTGTAGACGATGTCGCCGACGTACTCGTCCATCGAGTAGTTGACGGACGACGTCCAGCCGTTCGTGTGCGTGCCGACGTAATCGACGCCAAGCCCGCCGCCGACGTCGAGGTACTCGATGGGCAGCCCCATCTTCCGGAGCTTCGCGTAGACCCGCGCCCCCTCGTTCACCGCGTCCTTCACCACCCGGATCTCGGTGAGCTGCGAGCCGACGTGGAAGTGCAGCAGCTTGGCGCAGTGCTCCTTGCCCGCCTCCTGGAGGATCCGGACCGCCCGGATCAGCTCCGGGACGGTGAGGCCGAACTTGGCGAAGTCGCCGGACGACCCCTCCCACTTCCCGGTGCCGCGCGTGGTGAGCTTCGAGCGGAGCCCGATCATCGGCTCCACCCCCATCTCGTCGGCGAGGCGGAGCAGGTGCGGCAGCTCGGAGAGCTTCTCGATGACGACGATGACCTTGCGGCCGAGCTTGCGCCCGAGGAGCGCGAGCCGGAGGAACTCCTCGTCCTTGTAGCCGTTGCAGATGGTGAGCGCCTCGGGGTCGGCGTTCATGCCGAGCACGACCAGCAGCTCGCCCTTCGAGCCCGCCTCGAGGCCGTAGTGGTACGGCGCGCCGGCGTCGAGGATCTCCTCGACCACCTCGCGCATCTGGTTCACCTTCACCGGGAACACGCCGTAGTAGCGCGCGCCGTAGCCCATCTCGGCGACGGCCTTCCCGAACGCCTCGTTGATCTGCTTCACGCGGGCGCGGAGCACGTCCTGGAACCGGACCACGCACGGGAACCCGATCTTCCGCTCCTGGATGTCCTCGACCACGTCCATGAGGTCGATGACCGGCCCGGGCTGCCCCATCGGGTGAACGACGACGTGCCCCTTGTCGTTCACGGAGAAGAAGCCCGCGCCCCAGCCGTTCAGGTTGTAGTAGTGCGCCGCCCGCTCGATGGACCAGTCCGCGGGGGCCATGGCCGTGGTCGCGTCGCTCCGCTGCTCCGGGACGCGTTGCTCGGGGATGCTCATGTCGCGTGGTGATCTACGACACCGCGGCCGAGAAATCGAGGGTGCCCGCCGTCGACATCCGCGGCCGGGTCCGTTAGGAGCTTCTGCACCGTGACGCGCCACCATCCGAGACCTCGTCCGCCCGTCCCCGGCGCGTCGCTGAAGGAGCGGCTCGCGGGCGCGCGCGTCGTCTTCCGGCAGCTCCCGGGGACGCTCCGGCTCGTGTGGGATGCCGACCGCGGCGGCGCCGTGGTGATCGTGGCGCTCACGATCTTCCTCGCGCTGCTCCCGGCCGCGATCGCCTGGCTCGGCAAGCTCGTCGTGGACGGCGTCGTCCTCGCGGCCCGGAGCGGCGACGCGGCCGCCCGCGCGCGCGTGCTCTGGCTCGTCGCCGGCGAGGCGGGGCTCATGGCGATCCAGCTTGCCGGCGGACGCCTGGTCGGCCTCCGGCGCGAGCTCCTCCGCGGCGCCCTCGGGAACCTCGTGAACGAGCGGATCCTCGAGAAGGCGCTCCAGCTGGAGCTGCGGCACTTCGAGGACAGCGACGTCTACGACAAGATGCAGAACGCCCGGCGCGAGGCCTCCTCGCGCCCCCTCTCCCTGGCGATGCAGGCCCTCGCCATCGGGCAGCACACCGTCACCCTGATCGCGCTGTCGGGGCTGCTGCTCCGGATCTCCCCCGCGAGCGTGCTCGTCATCATCGCCGCCTCCGTCCCGGCCTTCCTCGCCGAGGCGCGCCTCTCCGGCGAGTCCTTCCGCGTCTGGACCTGGCGCGCGCCCGAGGGGCGCCGCCTCGACTACCTCGAGTGGATCCTCACCCGCGACAGCCACGTGAAGGAGGTGAAGCTCTACGGCCTCGGGCCCCTCGTGCTCGGGCGCTACCGGCGGCTGTTCCGGAAGTTCTTCGACGAGGACCGCCGGATCGCGGTGCGGCGCCTCCGCGCCGGCATCGGGTTCGGGCTCGTCTCGCTCGGCGCGTTCTACGGGATGCTCGCCCTCATGGCGGGCCGGGCCGCGCGCGGCGCCATCACGCTGGGGGACCTCACCCTCTACATCACGGTGTTCCGGCAAGGGCAGGCGGCGGTGCAGTCGGTCCTCCAGGCGGTCGGCGGCCTGTACGAGGACGCGCTCTTCATGTCGAACCTGTTCGAGTACCTCGGGATTCCCACCGCTGGCGAGGCGCCGCGCCTCCAGCCGGCGCGCACGGTCGCGCGCGGCCGCCCCCAGGCGCTCGAGCTCCGCGGCGTCTCCTTCCGCTACCCCGGCCAGCGCGACTGGGCGCTGCGGGACCTCTCCCTCACCCTCGCGCCGGGCGAGAAGCTCGGGCTCGTCGGCGAGAACGGCGCGGGCAAGTCCACGCTCGTGAAGCTGCTGCTCCGGCTCTACGACCCGACCGAGGGCGAGATCCGGTACGGCGGCGTGGACCTGCGCGACCTCGACCCGGCGGACCTCCGGAGCCGGGTGGGCGCGGTGTTCCAGGACTTCGTCCGCTACCAGTTCACCGCCGCCGAGAACATCGGGCTCGGGAACCCCGCCCGCGTGACGGACCGCGACCGGGTGGTCGACGCGGCCCGGCGCGGCGGCGCCGACGGCGTCATCACCGCGCTGCCGATGGGCTACGACACGGTGCTGGGCGGCTGGTTCGAGTCCGGTCAGGAGCTCTCGTCCGGACAGTGGCAGAAGCTCGCGGTGGCGCGCGCGTTCATGCGCGACCAGGCGGAGCTCCTCATCCTCGACGAGCCCACCGCGGCCATCGACGCGGAGGCCGAGCACGAGCTGGTCGAGCGCTTCCGGGCGCTCGCCGCCGACCGCACCGCCCTCGTCATCTCGCACCGGTTCTCCACGGTCCGCTTCGCCGACCGGATCGCGGTGCTCCACGGCGGGCGCCTCGACGAGCTCGGCTCGCACCGCGAGCTGATGGCCCTGGACGGTCGCTACGCGCACCTGTTCAACCTCCAGGCGCGCGGCTACCTGGACTGATCGCGGACATGCGCGGCCTCGAGCAGATCCCCTGGCTGTACGACCTCGGGCTCGACGTCGCCGAGGCGCTCGGCCTCCGGCGCTGGCGGGAGTGGCTCGTCCGCGGCGCGCGCGGCCGTGCGCTCGACCTCGGGACCGGCACCGGCCGCAACCTGTTGCACCTCCCGCCCGGGAGCCGGGCCGTCGCCATCGACCCGCGCCGGGAGAACCTCGCCCGGGCCCGCCGTCGCGGGCCGGCGGTCCCCCTCGTCCTCGCGCGCGCCGAGGCGCTCCCGTTCCGCGACGGCGCGTTCGAGACGGTGCTCGGCGGCCTCGTGCTCTGCAGCGTCGAGGATCCCGCCGCCGCGCTCGGCGAGATCCGGCGCGTGCTCGCGCCGGAGGGGACGCTCCGGCTCCTCGAGCACGTCCGCGCCGGAGGAGCCGCCGGCGAGCTCCAGGATCTCGTCCAGCCCGCCTGGACGAGGCTCACCGGCGGCTGCCACCCGAACCGCGAGACGGAGCGGGCGGTCGAGGCGGCGGGCTTCCACGTCGATCCCGTCTCCCGCCGTGCCCGCGGCGTCCTCAGGCGGCTCACCGCCCGGCGGTGACAGGCCCGGGCCGACGGCCCGCGCTGTGCCCGTGGACCGTGCCCGTCACCGTCACCGGCTTCTCCGTGACCCGTGAGTCGGGTCCCGTGGCCCGTGGGCCCTGTTTTCCGAGCATGGTTCCCTGCCGCACCGCGTCGTCCTCGCCCACATCCTCCCCTTGCGGGCCACCCCGGAAGTGGCATCCTCCCGCCGCGCGCACTTCCGCGCGCTCGACACGGGAGGTCTCGCGTGAACCAGAATCGCCTCGTCCGGACCGCGCTGTCCGCGGTCGCGGCCGCGTGCGCGGTCGCAGCGCTCTCCGCGCGCGCCGCGGAGGAGAACGCCGCTGGCGCCGCAGCAGAGGGCGCCGCCGTCGCGGGCGGCACCGCCGGCACGGTCTACCCGAAGGAGCAGTATCCGTACGCAGAGCTGGTGAAGCGTCCGCTCACCCTCTCGGCCGGCCTCTTCCAGCTCGACGTGCCCGTCGGGATCAACCTCTCGAAGGACCAGGTCGGCGAGCCGTGGTTCATCACGCCCTCCATCGACCTCGGACTCACCGACGATCTCACCGTCGGCCTCTTCCACCCGGTCCACGGCATCTGCCTCGCCGGGTCGAGCCACGGCTGCCGCGAGGTGTACGACGATCTCGGCGCCCGGGCGACCCTCGGCCTCTTCCGCGACCAGGCGAGCCAGCTCGCCGTGCGCGCGTCCCTCTTCGCGGAGAGCTTCTCGGAGGATCTCTACAACGCGTCGGTGGGCGCCGCGTACAAGCGCACGGTCGGCAACGCCGCCTTCGTCCTCGAGGCCGATCTCGACATCGGGCTGAACAAGCGCGACGTCCGGCCCTTCAACGAGCAGCTCGCCCTCGCCGCCGAGGGTCAGCTCCAGGCCGCCGAGGGGCTCGCCATGTTCGCGCGCATCGGCTTCACGAAGCCGATCGACGAGAACTTCGCCTTCCTCCCCGACTACCTCATCCCGGTCACGTTCGGCGTCGAGTACGAGCCGGCCCCGAAGCTCGACCTCGGCGCCGAGTTCACCTTCGACAACCTCCTCGGCGACGAGAACACCGCCGACGAGCGGGAGCTCACCGTCTTCCTCCGGAAGTTCTTCTAGGTCGCGCTGATCCGCCGCGGCGCCCCCGCCTCTCTCTCTGGCGGGGCGCCGCGGTCCCCGGCGGCGCACGGGAGCAGGAGCGCCGCCGCTGTCCTGCCGCAACCGCACGGGTTAACGTCCTGGCGTCCGTGCCCCGGTCGATCGCCCTTCTCGCCGCTCTCCTCGCAGCCGCCGCGCCGGCGACTCCGCTGGCGCAGCCGACCTCCGAGGGCCGCGATCCAGAAGAGGAGCCACGGCAGGAGGACGAGCGCCCGCCGGGCGAGGCCCCCGCCTTCGTCCCGCCCTGCTTCGCGCCTCCCTGCTTCGTCCCGCCCGGAGAGGCGCAGCCCGAGCGGCCGGGCGAGCCGTCGCCGCCGCCCTCGCAGGCGCCGTCGCAACCGACCCCGCCCGCCACCCTCGCGCGGCCACCGGAGCAGGGTCAGCCGCCGCCGGCCGGCCTCCCGCGGGGTCCCCCCTCCCCGTCGCAGGCCACGCCCGCCGGGCCGCCATCCCCGTTCAAGCCCGAGGAGACCTGGTGGGACGCCACGCACGCGTTCCTCGAGGAGAAGATGTTCGCGCCGGTGAACCGCCTGGACCGGTTCTTCTCGGACGAGCGCGAGCTCGAGGCGGAGCGCTCGCGGTCGTTCATGCGCCTCCGGAGCGAGGTCAAGTTCCGCGAGGACGGCGCGCCGCAGTTCGGCGTGAGCCTCCGCGCGGACCTGCGGTTCCCCGGCCTCGGCAAGCGGCTCGAGCGGTTCCGGCTCGTCATCGCCGGCGAGAGCGAGGAGACCCAGACCCCGCTCTTCCCGAACGATCCCACCGCGTCGCCGCTCCCGGGCTCGCGGCGGGTGAACGCCGAGCTCCGCTACAGGCTCTGGGACAGCGTCCTCACCCACGTCGATCTCGGCGCCGGCGTGCTCGTGAAGATCCCGCCGGGCGCGTTCACCCGGGTGAGGTACCGCCTCACGATCCCGGTGGACGGCTGGTTCCTGACCCGCTACGCCGCCACGGGCTTCTGGCGAACGGACACGGGGTTCGGGACGTCGGGCGAGGCCGCCGTCGAGCGGCCGCTCGGCCCCATGTCGCTCGCGCGCGTCAGCGGGCGGGTGGAGCTGTCGGAGCGGAGCCACGGCGGCGAGTGGGGCTCCGAGCTCGCGTTCCTGCGCACGATCGGCCCGCGCCGCGCCATCTCGGTGGGGGCCGCGATGCAGGGCGCCACCAGCGACCCGGTCACGGTGTCGAGGTACCGGATCTACACGCGCCTGCGCCGGGAGGTGTGGCGCCGCTGGCTGTTCGTGGAGCTCGAGCCGGAGGTCGCGTGGCCCTGGACGGTGGACACGGGCCGGTACCGCGCGTTCGGGGTCACGCTGAGGCTCGAGGTCCAGTTCCAGGGCAACGAGAACCCCGTGCTCACCAGGGCGCCGGCCCCCTCCCCGGCCGTCTCCACGGCCACCGCGGCCCGGGCCACGCCGTCTCGATCGGCCGAGCCGCTCGCGTCCGGCCTATCACCCTGAAGCCGTACGCCCGGGGACGGCACGGCGCCACCAGCCTGCGTCGAGCGTGGCGAGGCGGAGGACTCTGGCCTGGGGCAGCTCGGCTTCATGGCGTACGACGGGCTGACCCTCATCGTCCGCGGTCGCCCACACCTACCTGTCCCGGCCCTCGCCGAGCGGGCACACGACGACCGGGCAGCGCGTCAGCGCCCGGACCGCGCCGCGCGCAGCACCGCGAGGGCGCGGCCGAGATCCTCCGGGATGGGCGCCTCCACCGTGATCCGCCGTCCCGTGCGTGGATGATCGAAGGCGAGCCGGACGGCGTGCAGCGCCTGCCGCCCGACGGCCGCCCCGGCGCGCCGGGCGGGATCGTCCGCGGGGAGGCGGGCCTCGCGGCGCGTCCCGCCGTACACGGCGTCGCCGAGGAGCGGATGGCCCGCCTCGGCTAGGTGGACCCGGATCTGGTGGGTCCGGCCGGTGTGGAGCGTCACCTCCGCGAGCGTGGCCGAGGTCCCGAAGCGCTCGACCACGCGCCACTCGGTGATCGCGCGGCGGCCCGCCCTCACGCGCCCGGTGAAGCGCGTGCGGTCGCGCGGGTGGCGGCCGTACGGCGTGTCGAGCCGCCCCTCGTCCGGCAGCGCCCCGTGGCAGAGCGCGAGGTAGACCTTCTCGACGGTCCGCCCCTTCCACTGCGCCTGGAGCGACGCGAGGGCGGCCTCCGTCTTCGCGACGACGAGGCAGCCGGAGGTGTCCTTGTCGAGGCGGTGGACGAGGCCGATGCGGGGGAGCGCCGGGACGGGCGGCGCGGGCGCCCGCCGCGAGCGCGGCGCCGACCCCGGCTCGACGGTGAGGCGATGGAGCAGCGCGTTCACCACCGTCGAGTGCGGCGTGCCGCGCGCCGGGTGGACCGCCATCCCGGCCGCTTTGTCGAGGACGAGCAGCTCGGGATCGTCGAGCAGCACCGAGAGCGGGAGCGCCTGGGGGACGAGGCCCGACGGCTCGGGGGGCGGGAGCTCGACCTCGATCTCCTCGCCGCCGTGGAGCCGCGCCGAGGCCTTCGCGGCGTGGCCGGCGACGGTGACGCGCCCGTCGTCCACGAGGCGCCGGACCCGCGCCCGCGACAGCTCCGGTGCGAGGCGCGCCAGCGCGACGTCGAGCCGGCAGCCGGCGAGCTCGACGGGGGCGACGAACGCGAGGCGATCGGGCAGGGCCGCCTCCGGACGCGGCGACGCGGCTACCAGATGCGGGACTTCACGTGACCCTTCGACCGGAGGATCACGTCCACGATGGCGCGGTCGTAGAAGTTCGTCTGCGCGTACAGCTCCGGAGAGACTCGCGACCGGTAGAGCTCACGCCCCTCCTCGAGCTCCTCCTGGAGCGAGTCGAAGAAGTTGTCATGCTCGATCCCTCGGACGATCTTCTCCTCGTTGTAGAGGGAGACGTCGGAGCAGATCGCCCGGGCGAGGCGCATCGCGGCCTCGGGTGCTTCGATGAGCGGCATACGCGGCAAATCCTACGGCGGGACGTGCGGTCGGTCAATGAACCGGCCGCCCGGACCGGCCCCGCTCGCCGCACCCTCGCCGAGGGGGGCCGTTCAGCGCGGCTTCGGCGTCGGCGTCGCGGACGACTGCCCCGTCCCCGCCGCGAAGCGCTCGAGGTACGAACGCGCCACCTTCTGGCCGTCCAGCCGGAGCTCGCGGGCGAGCGAGAGCAGGATGCCGCGGAGGTAGACCGGCGCCGGGAGCAGCGCGTACCGGTCCGCCTCGATGTTCTCGATGTGGTGCCGCGTCACCTTGGTGCGCTCGGAGAGCTGCTGGAGCGTGATGCCGCGGGCCTCCCGGAGCTGGCGGAGCACCTCGCCCGTCCAGGCGGTCGCGTCGGGCAGCGGGGGCGGAGCCGGAGGCGCCGGCGGCGGGTTCATCGGCACCGGGGTCGCGGTCGACGCCGCCGCTGGGATCGGGGGGGGCGTCGCAGCGGGGGGCGCCGCCGCCGCGGGGGGCGGCGGGGGCGCGACGGCGGGCGAGACCGTGAGCGGGATCGGCGCGTCGGGTGGAGACGGCGGGACCGCCCCGGGTGCGGACGGCGCGGCGACCGCGTGGTCCAGGAGGATGGGCTGCGGCGCCGCGGGGACGGCGGCCGGCGCGGGCGGAGGCACGGGCGGAGGCACGGGCGGTGGCGTCGGCGAGCGCCCGCCGGCCCCCTGCTCTCCGGTCGCCTCGCGGAGCGCCAGCGGCCGCGCGGGGATCACCGGCGGGACCTCGGCCCGCGGCACGGGCGTCGCCGCGCGCGACGCGCGCGCCTCGGCCCGGGCGCCGGCGAGCTGCTCGTCGTAGCGCCGTCGGGCGGCCGGATCGAGGAGCGTCGTCCGCGCGTCCTCGATCCGTCGCGCGAGCAGCTCGGCCTCCTCGGAGGACATCAGCGTGTACGTCGCGAGCGAGCCCGGCCCGAAGAGCGCCTGGGCGCGATCGACCGCGGCGGCGATCGCCGCCGAGCTCGCGTCGGGTGGGACCTCGAGGATCTCGTACAGGGTCTGGTCTGCGAGCCGCTTCACCGGTTTTCCCCGGCCTCCGCCACCAGGTCGAGCGCCAGGAGCGCGTCGGCCACGCCGGCGAAGGCCCTCGCGGCCGGGGCGTCCGGCCGCTCGACGAGAAGCGGCTTCCGCGCCCTGAGGGTGCGCCACATCGCGTCGTCGTAATGAATGTACCCGAGATAGTCCATCTCGAGCCCGAAGTACTTCCGCCAGGCCGCCACCACCGCGCGCCCGATCTCGGCGTCCTGGGCCGTGCGCGCCTGGTTCACGACCAGCCGCGGGCGGAACGTCGCGAGCTGGCGGGCGAGGTTCGCCCCCGCCTCCGGATCGCGCTCCGACACCGTGGACACCAGCTCGACGGGGCTCCGGAAGGTGCCGCCGTCCATGACCGACCGGAGCAGCCCCTCGTACCCGTACACCTGCGCGATGTTCCTCATCCGGCGCCAGAACGCGGCCTTCACGAACCGGTAGGCGTTCTCGACGGCGGTGGGCTCCGGGACCAGCACGAGCACGCCGTGATCCGAGACCAGGAAGAAGTCGAGGACGTTCGCGTGCGTGCCCGCCCCGAGGTCGAGGATGGCGTAGTCCACGTCCATCTGCTGCACGTGGCGGAGCAGGCGCATCTTCTGGGCGTGGCGCGGGTTGGCGGCGTCGAGGTGGTCGAGGGCGCCGGAGATGAGCCCGAGGTTCTGGATCCCCGTCGGCGTCACCACGTCGTCGATGGTGGCGACCTTGCGCTCGATGAAGTCGGAGAGCGTCCGCTTGGGGACGTCGAGGCCGAGGGTCGTGTGGAGGTTCGCGCCGCCGAGGTCGGCGTCCACGAGCACCACCCGCTTGCCGCGGCGCGCGAGCTCGATCCCGAGGTTGGCCGAGACGAGGCTCTTGCCGATCCCGCCCTTCCCGCCTCCGATCGACACCACGCGACGCGCCCGGGCCACCTTGCGGGCGAGGACCGGCCGCGCGGGCGAGCGCGGCTCCGCCGGGGGGGGCCTCACGAGCTTGAGCGTCGGAACGTCACCCATCGCGGGACGCATCCTAGACCGAACGAGCGCTCACTCCAAAAGCTCGACGTTCCAGTAGGCGGCGTCCGCGAGCGACAGGAATGGCCGCCACTCGCTGTAGAACGCGCGACGGGTGGCGCTGCGGAACAGGGGCGTCCACCGCGGCCGCGCAGGTGCGCGGAGAAGCCGCATCCCCGCCTCCTCCGGCGTGCGCCCACCTTTCCGCAGATTGCAGCGGATGCACGAGCAGACGACGTTGGCCCAGCTCGTCGAGCCCCCGCGCGAGCGCGGGACCACGTGGTCCAGGTTCAGCTCCGAGCGGCGGAACCGCCGGCCGCAGTACTGGCAGGTGTTGTCGTCCCGAGCGTAGATGTTGAAGCGGGAGAACCTCACCCGCGTCTTGGGCAGGTGCTCGTACGCCAGCAGCACGATGACCCGCGGGACCCGGATCCGCCGGCTCGGGGTCCCGATCGAGTCGTGCTCCGCCGCGGCCAGCTCGGCCCAGCTCGCGAAGTCGAAGAGCTGGAACTGCTCGTCGATCGCCTTGACCATCCCCTGGTACAGCAAGGAGAAGGCCCGGCGGACGGACGTCACGTGGACGGGCTGGTAGACCCTGTTGAGGACGAGGACGCCGGTGTCGAGCATCGAGGTGATTGATCATAGAGCCAGCGTCCCTCCGTCGCACGTCGGAGGCTGGGCTGCGTCGCTCGGTCGTCGGCGCCGGGGGCTCGACGTGGGCGACGCGGGCGGGAGCCGCGATCAGGTCTTTTCGCTCTCGCGCCGAAGCAGGCCGGAGGACGGCGACTCCGACGGTCCCCCGTAGAGGAGCCGGTACGTCGCGTAGGACCGGAGGACGCGCTTCACGTACCCGCGGGTCTCCTGGAACGGGATCTCCTCGACGAACTCGTCCACGTCGAGATCGCCGCGCGCCTGCAGCCAGCGGCTCACCGCGTTGCCCCCGGCGTTGTACGCGGCGACCGCGAGCGCGACGGAGCCGTCGAAGCGGCGGACGAGCGACCCGAGGTAGCGGGCGCCGAGGCGGATGTTGAGCGAGGCCCCCATGAGGTCGCCGCGCGAGGGGCGGCCGAGCCGCAGCTCGCGGGCGACCGACTGCGCCGTCGGGAGCATGAGCTGGGTGAGCCCGATCGCGCCCGCGGGCGAGATCACCCGCGGGTCGAGCGCGCTCTCCTCGCGCATCAGCGCCTGGACCAGATCGACGGGGACGTGCGCGGGGGGCGCCCAGCGCTTCACGTCGTCGCGGTACGCCGGCGGGAAGGCGATCCGCCAGACGCGCACGTTGTCCGCCGCCGGTGGGGTGCGGAGCGCGTTCCGGGCACGCGTCCGGAGCAGGCCGTGCGCCATCCGGTGGTCCCCCGCGCGGTCCAGAAGATCGGCGACGAGCAGGATCGGATCGGCCGCGTCGCCGGCGCCGCGCAGCGCGGGCAACGACGCGGTGAGCTCGTCGGCCGCCGCGCGGGCGAGCCCCATGCGCAGGAGCAGCACGCCGGCCCGGAAGTGCGGGTCGGCGCGGAGCGGGCCCGGATCGTACGCCGCGGAGACGGCCGCCGGGACGACGGAGGCGGGCGCCGGCACGCTCCGCCCCGCGGCCGCGAGCCGCGCGCGGGCGAGCAGGCCGTAGTAATCGGTCGGGTAGCGCGCCGCGAGATCGGCCCACGTCGCCAGCGCGATGGCGCGCCCGGCGTCGCCGCTCTCCGAGAGGAGCCTCGCGCGCCAGTACGCCGCCCGCGCGTGCTCGAAGGGATCGCGGCCGTCCTTCTCCTGCTCGATCGCGCGGAGCTGCGCGATCGCGTCGTCCGTCTGCCCCGCCTGCTTCGCGAGCCAGGCGAGCCTGAAGCGCGCCTCGTCGCGGTAGTCCCCGCGCGGCTGCTCCCGCACGAGCGTGGAGAGCGCCTCGCGAGCCTCCGCGACGCGCCCGTCGCGGGCGAGGAGGTCCGCCTCGAAGAACAGCGCGTCATCGGCGAACGAGTGCGCCGGGAACTCCCGCGCCAGCCGCCGGTACAGGTTCACCGCCTCGTCCCGGTCGCCGCCGATCGACGTCGCGCTCGCGAGCAGGTAGAGCGACCGGACCCGCACGTCCGGATCGGCGCACCCGTCCACCACGGGGCGCAGCGCGGCGATCGCCTGCGCGAAGTTGCGCTCCTTCCGCTGCGCCCGCCCGACCGCCGCCTGCACCTCGCACGCGAACGGCGATCGCGCGGCGGCGGGGGGCACCGCCTCGAGGAGCGGCTCGAGCAGGACGAGCGCCTGCCCATTCCGGTTCGCGTCGAGGAGCCGCTCCGCGCGGCGGAGCACGGCGGGGGGCTCCGGCGCGGCCCCCGCGTCGCCGGGCAGCGCGCGCAGCGCGGCGAGGCAGTCGGCGGACTCCGGCGCGAGCGGGTGATCGGTCCAGCAGGCGAGCAGCTCCCGGCGCGCCGCGGCCGCGTCCGGCGGCGAGCCCTCGGCGCGCAGCCGCCCCGCGAGGAGCAGCGCGGTCGGGGAGAGATCCGCGTGGCTCGGCAGCGCCGACGGCGAGGCCGACAGGAGCGGCGCGATCGCGTCGAGGGCGGCCTCGCGCTCGCCCAGCGACTGCGCCAGGCGCGCGCGGGCGAGCCGCGCGTCCGGGGCGAGGAGCGAGCTGTCCGGGACCGACGCCCAGGCGGCGAGCGCCTCCTGCGGGCGGCGCGCGCCGGCGAGGGCCTCGGCGCGGGCGAAGACGACGCGGTCGGCGAGGTCCGGGAGCTTCGCCTCGAGCCCCGCGAGGGCGGTGAGCGCCTCGCCGGCCCGCGAGCGCGCGAGGAGCGCGAGCGCGCGCAGGTACCGCGCCTCCGGCAGCCGGCTCCTCGCCAGCCGCGCGGCGGCCTCGTCGAAGCGGCCGGCGTCGTACGCGGCCTTCCCCTCGGCGGCCGGGCCGCGTGCGAACAGGGGGGCGAGATCCGCCTCGCGGACGAGCCGCGCCGGGTCGTCCGGGGCCAGCGTGGGCGGCTTCGGGTGGAGCGGCTTCGCGAGGGAAGCGGGCTGCAGGAGCCCCGGTCCGACGCCGGCGGGCGCCGCGACGGCGGCGAGGGGGGCTGCGAGGATGACGGCGAGCGCTGCGGAACGCATGGGACGGGAGCAGGTTGGGGCCGGGGCGCTCGCCAGGTCAAGGTCCGCCCGCTCGCCCGGCGGGAGGCCCTCGAAGAAGGGGCGCTGCGGAGAACCGTCGGCCCGCCGCCCCGATTCCCGGGGGCGCTCCCGTGCGGTACCCGGCCCCGAAACGGTTTAGGATCGGCCCCGGTGGACATCCGGACCCAGGCGGCCCTGCTCGCCGCGATCGTGACCCTCGCCCTGTCGGTCGCCGCGCTCCTGCGCGACAACCGGCCACGCGTCTTCACGCTGTTCGCCCTGTTCGCGGCGGACCTGTTCCTCTTCTCGCTCGCGCTGTTCTTCCTGCGCTGGTCGAGGGCGTTCGGCGTCGTCTGGTGGGAGCGGCTCGCGGTGGCCTCCGGCGCGCTCGTGCCCGCCTCGTCCCTCGCCTTCTTCCTCGAGTTCCTCGGCGTCGCGCGCCGCCCTGCCCGCCGCGCCCGGAACACCATGCTCGCCGGCTCGCTGACCGGCCTCGTGGTGGCGGTCACGCCCCTCGTGAACGTGAAGCCGGCCAAGCTGCTCGTGACGGCCTACGTGCTCGGCGGCCTGGTGGTGGTGCTCTCCACCCTCTGGGGAAAGATGCACGCCTCGCAGACCAAGGTCGAGCGGGCGCGCCTCCAGTACCTCTTCATCGGCGCGCTCGTCGCGGTCTCCCTCTCGACCCTCGACATGACGCCGCGCCTCGGCCTGCCCTACCCGCCGGAGGGGCTCGGCTCGATCAGCCTCACCATCTTCATGTTCTTCCTGTCGCAGACCCTGCAGCGGCACCGGCTGCTCGATCTGCACGAGTTCCTCGGGAAGATCGTCGTGGTCACCGCGCTCGGGCTCGTCCTCGTCGCGATCTACGGCGGGCTCGTGTCCTGGGTCGGCACCCGGACCGAGCTCTTCTACTTCAACACCGTCGTGGCCTCGTTCGTGATCCTCTCGCTGTTCGAGCCGATGCGCGAGCGGGTCGAGGAGTGGGTCGTCGCGACGCTCTTCCACGAACGGTACGAGCTGGTGCGGCGCCTCGAGGCGCTGCGGGACCGCACCGGCAACGTCATCGAGCCCGCCGGGCTGGCGGCGGTGGTGCTCGACGGGCTGGTCGAGACGCGGCGGGTGACCCACTGCGCGCTCTGGCTCCTCGCCGACGACCGCCCCGGCTACCGCCTCCTCGACTTCCGCGGGCCGCCCCCCGCGCCCTTCCTCGAGCCGGCCACCGCGCGCGCCCTCCTCGCCGCGGCCTCGTCCGGCCAGAAGGCGATCCTGCTCGAGAACATCGACCGGCGCGTCTCCGAGGTGCGCGCGCTGCTGCCGGCCGGCCCGGGCACCGGCGGCCCCGGGCGCGGCGCGCCGGCGGCGATCGCCGAGGAGCTGAAGCGGCTCTCGGACGCGCGGGGCGTGATGGCGCTCATGAAGGCGGGCATCACGATGCCCCTGCTGGCGGGCGACCGCGTCGTCGGCTTCCTCGCGTGCTGGGACGAGCGCGTCACCGAGGCGTTCGCGTCCGACGAGATCGCCGCCCTCCTCGAGGTGGCGGATCGCTGCGCGCTCGTCATCGAGAACTCGAAGCTCTACCAGCGGATGAAGGAGCGCGACCGGCTCGCGGCGATCGGCGAGATGTCCGCCGGCCTCGCCCACGAGATCCGCAACCCCCTCGCCGCGATCAAGGGGGCCATCCAGTACCTCGACCCCGGGAAGCTCCCCGAGGACGACCGCGAGTTCCTCGAGATCATGATCGAGGAGGTGAACCGCCTGAACGGCGTCGTCACCCAGTTCCTCGACTACTCGCGCCCGCTCAAGCCGTCCCTGGCCCCGACCGACGTGAACGAGGTGCTCCAGAAGACGTTCCGGCTGCTCCAGCCGGAGGTGCCCGAGGGCGTCGCGCTCGAGCTGGACCTGGCCGCGTGGCTGCCGCACGTGCAGGCGGACGCCGAGCAGCTCAAGCAGGTGTTCCTGAACCTGGCGCTGAACGCGTTCCAGGCGATGCCGCGCGGCGGACGGCTCGCCGTCTCGACGCGCCTCGCCCGCGACGAGCTCGCCTTCTGGCGCGAGGGCGCGCGCCGCGCCGACGTGGTCGAGATCCGGTTCGCGGACTCCGGCCCCGGCATCCCCGAGGAGGTGCGCGACTCGATCTTCGTGCCCTTCTACACGACCAAGGAGAAGGGCACGGGCCTCGGGCTCGCCATCTGCCAGCGGATCGTGAAGGCGCACGCGGGGACGATCGTCGTCCACTCACCGCCCCAGGGGGCGGGCGCGGAGTTCCTGATCTCGCTGCCCGGCATGCACGAGGAGCGGCCGCCCGAGGCGGTGACGCCGCCGCCGGTGGACGACGAGGAGCGCGCCCGGGCCCGCGCGCGCCGGCGGGCCAGCGCCGCGGCGCGGCTCCGCCGCCGGCGGCGGAAGAAGAAGCACGAGGTCTGACCATGTGCGTGTGCGCCGTGGCGAGGCGAGCGAGGCCGAGCACCGCGCGGGGCGCCGGCCTCGACGCGGCGGCCCCATGGAGCGTGCCGGCGTGCTAAGGAGGCTCCGTGGCCCACGTCCTCATCGTAGACGACGAGGTGAACATCCGGCGGGTCCTCGCCGCCATGCTGAAGCGGGAGGGGTACGAGGTCACCACCGCCGCGGACGGCGAGCAGGCGCTCGCCGCGCTGTCGAAGACGCCCGTGCACGTGGTGGTCACGGACCTCGTCATGCCGAAGCTCGGCGGGATGGAGCTGCTCCGCCGCGTCTCGGCCGACCTCCCGGACATCCCGGTGATCGTCATCACCGCCCACGGCTCGGTGGACAGCGCCGTCGCGGCGCTCAAGGCCGGCGCCTTCGACTACATCACCAAGCCCTTCGAGCAGGACGAGCTCAAGAAGGTCATCGCGAAGGCCGCCCGCGCCCACGATCTCGAGCGCCAGAACCTGCACGGGCTCCTGAGCGAGGGCGACCGCCCGTTCCTCGTCGGCGACTCCCCCGCGATGCGCGCGATCTACGACATGATCGCGCGGGTGGCGGACTCGCCCTCGACGGTGCTCATCACGGGCGAGAGCGGGACCGGCAAGGAGCTCATCGCCAAGGCGCTCCACCGCGGCTCCTCCCGGCGGGACAAGCCGCTCATCAAGGTGAACTGCGCGGCGATCCCGAAGGACCTCGTGGAGAGCGAGCTCTTCGGCTACGAGCGCGGCGCCTTCACCGGCGCGGTCGGGTCGAAGCCGGGGCGGTTCGAGCTCGCGGACGGCGGCACGCTCTTCCTGGACGAGATCGGCGAGGTGCCGGTCGAGATGCAGGTGAAGCTCCTGCGCGCGATCCAGGAGTCCGAGTTCGAGCGGGTCGGCGGGATCAAGACGCTGCGCGTGGACGTGCGGCTCATCGCGGCGACCAACCGCGACCTCAAGCAGCTCATCGCCGAGGGGAAGTTCCGCGAGGATCTCTACTACCGGCTCGCCGTCGTGCCGATCGCCCTGCCGCCCCTCCACGAGCGGCGCGACGACATCCCCGCCCTCGTCCGGCACTTCATCGAGAAGTACGACCAACGGCTCGGGAAGAAGGTCGAGGGGATCGAGGACGAGGCCCTCGAGCTGCTCATGAGCTACTCGTGGCCGGGGAACATCCGGGAGCTCGAGAACCTCATGGAGCGCTCGGTGCTGTTCGCGGATGGACCGCTCATCCAGGCGAGCGCCCTCCCCGACTCGCTCCGGGAGCAGGGGCCCCAGCCGCCGCTCCCGATCGCGGCGGTCGGTCCGCTCGGCGCCATCGCCGCCCCGAGCGGCGCCTCCATGAAGGAGATCGTCCGCCACGCGCAGGCCGAGCTCGAGAAGGAGCTCATCGGCCGCGCCCTCGAGGAGACGGGCGGGAACGTCACGCGCGCCGCGAAGCGGCTCCAGATCTCCCGGAAGTCGCTCCAGGTGAAGATGAAGGAGCTCGGCCTCCGGGGATCCGCCGAGGACGAGTCATGAGGCCGTCCGCCGCCCGATGACGAGGCGGTGGCGCGGTGAGCCGCCGCACCAGGCCTGACCACCAGGCCTGACCGAGAGAAGTTTTTCCGGGCCTGACCGAGCGCCCACCGGGCCCACCGGGCCTGACCGAGAGAAGTTTTTCCGGCCTCCGGCCTGCCCGACCGGCGCCGGGCCTGACCGAGAGAAGTTTCCCGGCCTCCGGTCCCCCCGACCGGGGCTTCCCTCGCGCCGGAGCGATCCGCTTCTCGGGAGGCGTACGCCTGACTACCTGGCAGGGGGCCGCTCGCTTGACCGATCCGGGGGGCGCTGCTAGCGTCGGCTCGTTCTTTTGCCGCGTTTTCGCACCCTTCGCCCACGTCGGAGAAAAAGCATGGGGCGGCTTCGCCAGGGCCTGACCACCGCGATCCTGTTCGCAGCGATGACCGGCCCGGCCGGGGCGGCCGAGCTGACGCGCATCCAGAGCGCCGAGCCCGACGACCCCTTCGCGCTCCAGATCTCGGTGCGCTGGGATCACACGCAGGAGCGGGCGACGATCTCCCGCGAGCAGGCCTACGCGCCGGCCGCGACGACCGAGGACCTGAACGAGCTCCGCTACTCGCGCGTCCAGAACGACTTCGTCACGCGCGTCGCGCTCGCGCTCTACACGGACGTCGAGCTGCACGCCGAGCTGCCCTACTCCTTCACGGACGACGTGGCGTGGCGTTTCGGGACGCGCAACGGGATGCCGGTGAGCGCGTCGACGTCCTCGATCGCCACGAACGGCATCGACGCCATGGGGCAGGCCTGCGCGGTGTCCCCCTGCCCGCTCTTCCCGGTGAGCGGGAAGGACACCACCGTCTTCCACGGCGGCAAGCTCGGCGACCTCCGCGCCGGCCTCGCCTGGGCCATCTTCAACGACCGGCGCGATGACACGAAGCCCACCTGGCTCGTCGGCCTCGACGTGACCTTCCCCACCGCGACCCTCTACGACCCCGCGACGGGGCGGAACGGGCTGTGGCAGTCGCCGAACGCCGTGGATTCGAACCGCGCGCCTTCTGGCGAGAAGGTGTGGCGGTACGACTTCTACACCGCGCTGTCCAAGCGGATCGGCCCGGTGGACCCCTACGTGAAGGCGCACGTCACCGCCGTCCTGCCCTCGTCCTCGACCTACTCGAACTGCGATCACGTCGGCGACCTCGCGATCCCCGCGAACGGCGCCCCCGCGCAGATGACGCTCGCCGCCATCACGAACTGCTCGTCCTCCAAGTGGAAGGACGACGCCAAGGCGAAGCTCCCGTTCGTCGCGGGCCTCACCTTCGGCACCGAGCTGGTGCCCTTCGAGGACACGGCCGAGGGGCAGAAGGTCTCCTTCGACTTCCGGGCGTTCGCCGACTACACCTCGAGCAGCCGCTTCTACAACGAGCTGACCGACGCCTCCGGCAAGCTGCACTACACCGACGCGTACTTGACGATGGGCGGCTTCGCCGGCGTCTACCTCAAGGCCTCGCGCTGGGTGTCGCTCCAGGCGACCGCCTCGCTCGCGACCAAGACCTCGCACTGGCTGTCCGGCGAGTCCCTCGGCAAGGGCAAGGGCAGCGTCCCTGCGTGCTCGGACCTCTCCGGCGCCAGCGCGTGCGCCGACCTGAACCCGAACTTCGACTGGCGCTACGACGCGCCCGGCAACCGGTTCCGGATCTCCGAGGTGAGCGTGTTCTCGGTCGGCGTCGCCGGCGTGCTGACGTTCTGAACCCGACCGAGAGTCGTTTCGCCGTGCGGCGCGCAGCTGGCTCGTCATGGCGCCTGCGGCATGTACCGAGAGCGTCGTCAGGATCGTCCGGGTGCGGCGCTGCGACGCAAGCGCCCTCGAAATGACGCACGGTGCTGGACCGCAACCGGGCGAACCATCATCACTGGCGTGCGGCGGACCGGCCAGGCCGGACCGAGCGCGCGCGTGTGCGTCGCCCGGAGAGCGTTCGACGGGGCGGTCCGACGTGACCGAGCTTTGACGGATGTCACCCCGCCGCTTCGCAGCGCGCCCGGTGCTGGACGCGCATCAGCCAGGTGCCGGGCGGGAAGATGGTGTTCCGGAGGCCAGCTCTCCATTTCGCCAAGGCGCTCGCGTACGCCCGCCCGAACTCCTTCAGCTGCTGCAGCGCCTCGATTCGCTTCCACCTGCTCCTGCACGCGACCCGAGGGTTGATCCCCCGCCGCGGCTCGCCGGAGGACGGGTGCGCGCGGGGCTTCTGGGCGAGGACGCGCGCCACTCCGAGGAAGGACCGCCCTCCCTGCTCGAGCTCCGACGCGGCACGGTCCTCGGCCTCGTTCAGCGCCTCGCGGAGACGCGCCGCGAAGACGTCATCGGAGCTGAAGCCGGGAGGGCTGCAAAGCCGGAGGCTGGCCGACGCCGGCATTCGGCCGAGGTTGCGGAAGAACACCGTCGGCCGCTCGGCAACGATGGGCTCTCCGCCGATCAAGCCTGGATCGGACCAGAGCCCCGGCCACTCCCGCCCACGACGAACGAGGCCAGCGGCCACCGGGTTCGCGAGGACGTAGACCATCTTCTCGAGCACCGCGTCGTCGGTCTCGAGCTTCACCGCGCTGTAGCTGTTGCGCTCCCAGAAGCCGTCCCACCGGCCGAGGGAGCAGTTCATCGCCCGGGCGACCAGGCCATCGAGGTACCGGTGGAACTCGGGGAGCCGGGCCTGCGGGTCGGTCACGACCAGGTGGAAGTGGTTCGAGAGCACGCAGTACGCGTGCACCTGGATGCCGTACCGGTTCGCCGCCACGGCCAGGACGTACCGGAAGATCGCGTCCGTGTCCTTCGAGGGCCGGAGGAAGAAGCGGCGCTCCGAGCAGCGGCGCGTGACGAGGTAGGTGACGCCCTCGAGAATCTGCCGCGGTGCGGTCATGCCAGCGCACTGGGCAACCGGCGTGCCGAGGAGGATCGTCGGAAATCCGGGACCTCGGCGCGAGCTCGCCGTCCGCGCGGCGGACGCCCGGTCCGGGAAAACTTCTCTCGGTCGGGTTCACGGAAATCCGGGACCTCGGCGCGAGCTCGCCGTCCGCGCGGCGGACGCCCGGTCCGGGAAAACTTCTCTCGGTCGGGTTCAGCGGCGGCGCAGGCGCTCCAGGAGCGCGTAGACGTCGGCGCGCTTGAGGCCGCGCGCGCGCGCGACCTCACGGGCGAGCGCGGACGGGGGCTCGCCGGCGGCGCTCCGGCGGCGGAGCTCCTCCTCGACCGGCTCCGCCTCGGCGGCCCGCGGGGGCGGCGCGCCGGGGGGCGGGCTCGAGACGACCAGCGTCACCTCGCCGCGCACCTCGCCGGCGAACCGCGCTGCGAGCGCGGTGAGCGGCCCGCGCGCGAGCTCCTCGTGGAGCTTGGTGAGCTCGCGGGCGACGAGCGCGGGGCGGTCTCCGAGCGCCTCGGCGAGGTCCAGGAGCGTGTCGTGGGTCCGGTTCCCCGCCTCGTAGAGGACGAGGGTCGCGGGCGTCGCCGCGAGCCAGGCGAGCGTCTCGACGCGCCCACCGCCCTTGCGCGGGAGGAATCCGGCGAACACGAACCGATCCGCGGAGAACCCGGACGCGGCCAGCGCGGCCAGCGCCGCGCTCGGCCCGGGGATGGGCACCACCTGCGCGCCGGCCTCCCACGCCGCCGCGACGAGGGCGGCGCCGGGGTCGGACACGCCCGGGGTGCCGGCGTCCGTGCAGAGGGCGATCGCCTCACCGGCCCGCAGCCGCTCGACGATCGCCTCGACCCGGCCGCGCTCGTCGAACGCGGGGAGCGACACGAGGGCCGGCGCCGGCGCCCCGAGGTGCGCGTACAGCTTGATCGTCCGGCGGGTGTCCTCCGCGGCGACCGCCTGCACGCCCCGGAGCACCTCCGCCGCGCGGGGCGACAGGTCGGAGAGGTTCCCGATGGGCGTCGAGAGGACGTAGAGGGTCCCCACCCCACCCGCCCCGCCGCTCGCCGTCCCCCCGTTCGTCGTCATCGCTCACCCGTGCCACGGCTCCGCGTCGGCGTCGAACGCCGCCGGGAAGTGCTCGATCCGCGGGGCGCCATCCCCGAACGTCACCGCCACCACGTCGAACCGGATCGTGCGCTCGGCCGCGTCATGCCGCATCGCCCAGTCCACCGCTGCGGCCACGACGCGCCGCCGCTTCCGGCGGTCCACGGTCTCCTCCGGGCCGCCCTGCGCCTCCGACGAGCGGCTCCGCACCTCCACGAAGCAGAGGACGTCGCCGTCGCCCTCCTCGCAGACGAGATCCACCTCGCCGCGCGGGATGGCGTGGTTCCGGTCCACGACCCGCAGCCCACGCTCCTCCAGGTACTCCGCCGCGAGCCGCTCCGCCGCCCGCCCGCGGGCCTTGCGCGCCGCGTCGTCGCCGGGGCCGGCCATGGCTCAGGCGGCGTGATCCGCCGCGGCGCGGAACGCCGGATCGGTGGTCGCGTGCACGATCTGCCCCGGGCGGGCGATCTGCTTCAGGTACCGCGCCGCGAACCGCCGCGCGCCGTCGGAGAGCGCCGCGAAGGCCTCGTGATCGAGGACGGCGACGAGCTTGCCCGAGGCGAGCGTCTGCTCGACGAGCGCGAGCTTCAGCGAGAGGAAGATCAGGTCCCGATCGGCGGGAGCCAGGGTCATCGCCGGCGCCGGGCGGCCCCCGATGACGGCGTGGATCCCTCCCCGGTCGTCCACCTGCACCGCGGTGATCCGCTGAAACGTGAGCCCGGTCGCGAGCTGCGACGCCTTCTGCGCCAGCCCCCGCCCCACGCCCGCCGCGCTCCCCCCGAGCTCCGCCGCCGCGCGCTCCAGGAGCCCGCGCAGCGGCTCGATGGTGCCGCCGGGCACCGGGGTCGGGCAGGGGGTCGGGGCGGGCGCCGCGGGGGGCGTGGCGGCGAGCTCGGCCTCGAGCCGCTGGATGTCCTGCTCGACCGAGCGGACGTCGCGCACGAACCCGCCAACCTCTTCCGTGAGGCGCGCGTCGATGGCGCGCCGCTCCTCCTCGACCTTCGCACGCTCCTGGGCGGCCGCCCGGACCTGGGCGTCGCGCTGCCACTCCTCGAGCCGACGCCGCCACTCCGCGACCACCGCGTCGGCGTCCGCGAGCCGGCCGAGCGCGTCCCGGAGCTCCGCGACGCTGCGGACGGCGGCGAGCTCGAGCGCGACGCGCACGTCGGCCGCGTCGCGCTCGTACTGACCCTCGACCTTACGCTCCCAATCGTCCACGACCCGGCGCCGCCGCGCGACGCGCTCCCAGGCCTCGAGGGCGCCCACCCAGCGGAGCGCGACCCACGCGGACGCGCCGAAGGCGGGGATGTCGAGGAGGGCCAGGTAACGCGCCCCGGGGGTCCCCCCCGCGAGGAGCGCACCGCCGAGGGCGACGACCACGCCGGCGCCCACCCCGCCCCAGAACACGGGGTCCTGCCAGAACGGGACGGGCGCGCCGCGCGACTCGGCCCCGTCGAGCGCCTCGCGCTCCGCGGCGACCTTCGCCACCGCCTGCTCGTGCTTGCCGCTCGCCCGCTCGTACCTTGCGAGCCGGGCGAGCCGGGCCGCGGGATCGTCGCCGAGGAGGGCGGCCGCCTCGGCGGTCTTGGCGAGCTCGGCCCGCGCCGCCTCCGCGGTGGCGAGGCCGTCCGGGAGCTTCGCGCCGCCGCGGAGCGTCTCGTCGAGCCGGGAGGCCCGCGCCGCCAGGGCGTCCGCCTGGGCCTGGAGCCGCTCGGCGATCTTCGCCTTCTCGAGCTCGTCGCGGAGCTGCGCGAGCCGCTGCCGCGCCTGCTCGGGGGCGAGCGCCTGCCGCGCGGGCGCGAGCGCAGCGACCGCGCTCATCCCCCCGTGCCGCGACGGCAGCTCGGCCGCGGAGATCGAGAGCAGCGTGGAGAGGCGCTCTGCCGGCGGCGCGCCGGCGGCCTTCTGGAGGAACGCCCCGATGGCCGCGAGATCCTGCGCGACCGGGGCGAAGGAGCGCTTCTCCGCGTCGAACCGCTGGAGGATCGCCCCCGCCGCGAAGTCGCGGACGAGACGGTACGTGACCCGGTCGTTCCCCACGAGCGTGAGGCCCGCGCGGAGCGGCCCGCCGGCTGGCGCGCCCGCGCCCCGCGGGAGCGCCTCGGCGTCGCCCTGCGCCGGGTAGAGCATCGCCTCGAGCAGCCGCCGGAGCGCCGCGCCGTCCGCGGCGACGACGTTGTAGCCCGGGCGGAGCGTCGCGCGGCCGCCAGCAGGCGCCACGCCACGGACCCCCTGCGCTGCGAGCTCGAGGAGAATCACGGCGACGGGATCTTACCGGACCCCCCGCGCGGGGGGAACCGGAGACTGGAAGAAGAGTGCGGTCGAAAGCGGAGCCCGGACGCACCGATGGCGGGACGGGCGAAGCGCCCGCCACCGCCACCAGTCGTCCGGATCGCGCGCCGCGCGGCGCGGCGCTACGCCGGGGTCGGCGTAGCCGCCGGGGCGGCGGGGACCTCGGCCGCGACGTGCTCCTCCTGCTGGAGGCGGGCGGCCTTCCCCTGCAGCTCGCGCAGGTAGAACAGGCGGGAGCGCCGGACCTCGCCGTGGCCGAGCACCTCGATCTTCTCGATCTTGGGGCTGTGGACCGGGAACATGCGCTCGACGCCCACGCCGTAGCTCACCTTCCGGACCGTGAACATCGAGGAGCCCGGCTGGCCCTTCCGGTAGGCGATCACCACCCCCTCGAAGAGCTGGATGCGCTCCTTGTCGCCTTCCTTGATCTTGGTGTGGACGCGCACCGAGTCGCCCGACCGCATCTCGGGGATGTCGTTGCGGACGTACTTCGCCTGGATATCGGCAATCGCCTTGCGCAGCATGGGTCTTCCTCTCTTTTACAGCTCGTCGTCTCCGGCGTCGATGAGCCGGAGGTCGCTCTCCGGAAGCGCGAGCTTCGCGAAGAGATCCGGCCTCCGGTCCCGCGTGGCGCGGAGCGCCTCGCGGCGCCGCCACCGGTTGATCCGCCGGTGGTCCCCGGACGTGAGGACCTCCGGAACCTTCATCCCCCGGTACTCCGGGGGCCTGGTGTACTGCGGGTGCTCGAGGAGCCCGTCCTCGCCCGCGAAGCTCTCGGCCTCAGCCGAGGCCGTGTTGCCGAGGACGCCGGGCACCAGCCGCGCGGCCGCGTCGACGACGCAGAGCGCCGCCAGCTCACCGCCCGTGAGGACGAAGTCTCCCAGCGAGACCTCTGTGTCCACCACCGCCATCACCCGCTCGTCCACTCCCTCGTACCGACCGCACACCAGGATCAGCTTCCCGTGCTCCGACAGCCGCCGGGCGAGCCGCTGGTCGAGCCGCTCGCCCCGCGGGCTCGCCAGCACCACCAGCCCGCCGGGCATCCGCGCCTTCGCGGCCTCGATGGCCTCGGTGAGCGGCTCCGGCTTCATCACCATCCCGGCGCCGCCGCCGTAGGGGGCGTCATCCGCCACCTTGTGCTTCCCCGCGGCGTAGGCCCGGATGTCCGTGACCCGCGCCTCGAGCAGCCCGCTCTCCCGCGCCTTCCCGAGGATGCTCTCCTCGAGGTACCCCGCGACCATCCGCGGGAACAGCGTCAGGATGTCCACCTCGAGCTTGCCGCTCATGTCCGCACACCCATCGCCCGCGCGCCCGAGCCTGCCCGGGTCACGCGCGCCCGTCGGCCCCTCGGCCCGTCCGTCCTGTCGCGGTCTCCTCCGTCTCCCTGATCCAGCACCCGTTCAGTCCAAGAGCCCTTCCGGCGGATCCACCACGATCCGACCCGCCGCGCGATCCACCTCGACGTACGGCGCGAGCGGCACCAGCTTCTCGCCCCGCTCGCCGGTCACCACCAGCACGTCCACCCCGCCGGTGTCGTACAGGCCGGTCACCGTCCCGACCACCTCGCCCGTCACCGTCACCACCGGCAAGCCCTCGAGGTCGGACCACCAGTGAGCCGCCTCGCCCGCGTCGCCGAGGGCCTCGCGCTCGGCGAGGACCTCCGCCCCGACCGCCGCCTCCGCCGCGCTCCGATCGACGATCCCTTCGACCCGGATCGCCCAGAGCCGGCCCTGCGGCCTCGCCTCGAGCACCCGCCGCGCGACCGGCTCGCCGGTCCCTGTCCGCAGCGAGACGACCTCGAGCGCCCCGAGCGTCCCCTCCGAGCCGGCCACCCCGAGGTGGCCCTTGAGCCCGACGGCCCGGACCACCTTGCCGATCCGGACGAGCGCCACGGCTAGTCGAGGATGTCGAGCACCGCGCGCTTGCCGTCGCGACGGGCGGCGAAGTCGAGGACGGTGCGGAGCGCCTTGGCGGTCTTGCCGCCCCGCCCGATGACGCGCCCGAGATCGTCGGGGGCCACCGTGAGCTCGTAGACGCTCGAGCGATCGCGCTCGAGGGCGTCCACCTTCACGGCGTCCTTGTTCTCGACGAGCTCGCGGGCGAGCCAGAGGACGAGGTCGCGCACGGGACGCCTAGGCCTTCTTCTCGGCCGCCGGCTGGGCCTTGGCGGCCCGCTTCAGGAGCATCGCCACCGTCTGGCTCGGGCGGGCGCCGGCCTTCAGCCAGTGCTCGATGCGCTCGGTCTTGAGCTCGATGCGCTCCGGCCGCAGGGTCGGATCGTAGAGGCCGACGTCCTCGATGTACTTGCCGTCCCGCGGGTTGCGGGAGTCGGTCGCCACCAGGTGATAGAAGGGCGCCTTGTGCGTGCCCGCGCGCGACAGCCGAAGAACCACCGCCATGAAGTCTGCCTCCTCGAAAACCAAACCCTTGAAACGTGGTGACTTCTCTCGGCGCGACGCGCCGGAAGCCCACCACGAAAAGTGGGTTCCTTTACGCTACCTTAGCAACCGTGTCAAGGCACTGGATGCTCCGCGCCGCCGTCCGCGTCCGCCCGGGTTCCGCGCCGGGAGGCACGGAGCTGCGCGAGGTGCCCCCCCGGGAAGAGCCGGAGGGCGACCAGGTGGGCGAGCGCTCCGAGGAGCACGCCCGCGGCGCCTCCCCCCGCGAGATCCGAGATCCAGTGCGGACCGGCCCAGATCCGGGCCGCCCCGCCGACCACGGCCAGCAACAACACCGGCGGCGCCGCGCGGCGTCCGTAGGCGAGGAGCGAGTACGCCGCGAACGCGCCGAGCGCGATGGTCTGCGCGCCCGGGAGCACGCGGTGCAGGAACGGACCGACCACCGTCCCCGCGCCGGCGAGGTGCGGCGCGGTCCAGGAGGCGTGCGCCAGCAGCGCCATGCCGCCGCCCGCGGCGAGCGCCGCGAAGAGGGGCGCGGAGGCCTTGAGCACCGCGGGGACCTCCCGCTCGAGCCACGAGTAGATCGCGAGCGCGATGAGCGCGAGCGCCCACGGCTCACAGGCCACCGTCGCCACGACGAGCGCGACGTCGAGCCAGCGCGACGCGCCCGCCGCGGCGAGCGCGTCGAGCGGTGGCTCCGGGTAGAAAGGCGGCATCGCGGCCCTCTTGTACCAGCGCCCCCCGGGGGGCGGAAAGGGTGCGCGGCCCCCAGGTGCGCGGGCGAGCGAGCGCCGAAACGAACGGAGGCCGCGTGCGGTCGCGCACGCGGCCCCCGATGAGACGCCCGGCTCGAACGGCTACCCGGCCTTCTCGGCCTTCTCCGGGGCGGCCTTCTCGGCGGCCTTGCCCTTCTTCCCGGCCGCCTTCCCCTCGCCCTCGACCTCGGCGGCGGGAGCGGCGCGCTCGACGAGCTCGATGATCGACATCTCGGCGTTGTCGCCGGCGCGGCGGCCGACGCGGACGATCCGGGTGTAGCCGCCCGACCGCTTCTGGAAGCGGCCAGCGAGATCGCCGAAGAGCTTGTTCAGCACCTCGACGTCGCGCACGTCGCGGTTCGCCCGGCGACGGGAGTGCGGGGTCCCCTGCTTCGCGAGCGTGATCACCTTGTCCGCGAAGCGCTTCAGCTCCTTCGCCTTGGGCGTGGTGGTCTCGATCCGCTCGTGACGGAAGAGGCTGGTCACCATGTTCCTGAACATGGCCGTGCGGTGCTCGGTGGTGCGATCGAGCCGGCGGCCGACGACGCGGTGCTTCATCTGGTTGGTCTCCTGTCCCTGCCCTGGGGCTAGACCTTGGGCGCGCCCTGGGGCGGCGCCTTCGGCGGCCAGTTCTCGAGCTTCATGCCGAGGGAGAGGCCCATCTCGGCCAGGATCTCCTTGATCTCCTTCAGCGACTTACGCCCGAAGTTCTTGGTCTTGAGCATCTCGGCCTCGGTCTTCTGAACGAGGTCGCCGATGGTCTTGATGTTCGCGTTCTGCAGGCAGTTCGCGCTGCGAACGGAGAGCTCGAGCTCGTCCACGGACCGGAAGAGGTTCTCGTTGAGCTTCTGCTCCTCGACCGGCTTGATCTCCTCGGCGGGCTCCTCGGCCTCGTCGAAGTTGATGAAGATCGCGAGCTGCTCCTTCACGATCTTCGCGGCGAACGCCACCGCATCCGCCGGGGCGACCGAGCCGTCGGTCCAGACCTCGAGCGTGAGCTTGTCGTAGTCGGTCTGCTGCCCGACGCGGGCGTTCGTGACCTGGTAGTTCACCTTCCGGATCGGCGAGAAGAGCGCGTCGATGGGGATGGTGCCGATGGGCGAGCCCGGGACCTTGTTCTTCTCCGCCGGGACGTAGCCGCGGCCGCGACGCGCCGTCATCTCCGCCCGGACCCGCCCGCCCTCGCTGATGGTGAGGATGTGGTGGCCGGGGTTGAGGACCTCGACCTGGGGGTCCGTGATGATGTCGCCCGCCTTGATCTCCTTCGGGCCGTCCGCCTCGATCCGGATCGTCTTGACCTCGTTGGTGTGGATCTGGAGGAGGACCTCCTTGAGGTTCAGGATGATGTCGGTGACGTCCTCGGCGACCTCGGGGATCGTCATGAACTCGTGCTCGACCCCCTCGATCTTGACCGAGGTGATCGCGGCGCCCTGCAGGCTCGAGAGGAGCACGCGGCGCAGCGAGTTGCCGAGCGTGATGCCGAAGCCGCGCTCCAGCGGCTCCGCGACGAACTTCCCGTAGGTGTTGGAGAGGCTCTCCTGGTCCACGACCAGGCCGCGGGGCTTGATGAGGTCCCGCCAGTTCTTCGTGACGATGGAATCGACCATGGGCTGTCTCCTCGGCCGCCGCCCCCTCCCCGCCTCCGCTCAGCCGTTGCGGCGCAGGGCTCCGTGGGACGCGCGACCTTTCGAAAAGGGAGCGAGCCCGGATCCCGGGCCCGCTCCGGTGGCACGACGCCGCGCGGCTACTTCGAGTACAGCTCGACGATGAGCTGCTCCTGGATGGGCATCGTGATGTCCTCGCGCGCCGGCGCGGCCTTCACGGTCCCCTTGAACGCGGCCTTGTCGAGCTCCAGCCAGGCCGGGACCTGGCGGCGATCGACCGCCTCGAGCGCCTCGTTGATCCGGACGACCTTCTTCGAGCGATCCTTCAGCTCGACCTTGTCGCCCGGGCGGCAGAGGTAGCTCGGGATGTTGACCTTCCGGCCGTTCACCTTGAAGTGGCCGTGCCGGACGAGCTGCCGCGCCTCGTTGCGCGTGTCGGCGAAGCCGAGCCGGAAGACGACGTTGTCGAGGCGCAGCTCCAGCGTCTGGAGCAGGTTCTCGCCGGTCTTGCCCTTGGCGGCGGCGGCGTTCTGGTACGCGTGGCGGAAGCCCGCCTCGAGCACGCCGTACATCCGCTTCACCTTCTGCTTCTCACGGAGTTGGACGCCGTACTCCGAGAACTTGGTGCGCCCCTGGCCGTGCTGGCCCGGAGGATACGGGCGGCGCTCGATGGCGCACTTGTCGGTGTAGCACCGATCGCCCTTCAGATACATCTTGAGGTTCTCGCGGCGGCAGAGCCGGCACACGGATTCGCTGTAACGAGCCACGTCGATTCTCCTGGAAGGTGATCAGACCCGGCGGCGCTTCGGGGGCCGGCACCCGTTGTGCGGGATCGGCGTGACGTCGCGGATCAGCGTGATCTTGAGGCCGGCGGCGGACAGGGCGCGGAGGGCCGACTCGCGGCCGGCGCCCGGCCCCTTCACGAGCACGCTCACCGTCTTGAGGCCGTGCTCCATCGCCTTCGCGGCGGCGTCGCCCGCGGCCACCTGGGCCGCGAACGGGGTGGACTTGCGCGAGCCCTTGAAGCCGCGCGCGCCGGCGCTCGACCACGCGATCACGTTCCCCGCGGTGTCGGCGATCGTGATCTGCGTGTTGTTGAAGGTCGAGGCGATGTGGACGATGCCGGTCGCCACGTTCTTCTTCACCCGCTTCTTCCCCTTCTTCGGGGTGACGGGCGAAGCGGTCACCGGCTCGATGCCGCTGAGGTTCGGCGCCGCGGGCGCGGCCGCCTCCTCCTTCTTCGGCTGCTCATCTGCCTTAGTCTGCTTCTCGTCGGCCACTCTGGAATCTCCGGTTGACTATCTGTGAATTAGGCCTTGGCCTTGGGGGCCGGCGCAGCGGTCGGCTTCCGGACGAGCCCCTTCTTCGGGCCCTTCCGGGTGCGCGCGTTCGTGTGGGTGCGCTGGCCGCGGACCGGGAGGCCCTTGCGGTGGCGGAGGCCGCGGTAGCAACCGAGATCCATGAGCCGCTTGATGTTGAGCGAGATCTCGCGGCGGAGGTCGCCCTCCACCTTCAGGTTCTGCTCGATGGTCTCGCGGATGCGGCGGACCTCGTCGTCCGTGAGATCCTTCGTGCGCGTGACCGGAGAGACGTTCGCCTTCTCGAGCACGAGCTGAGAGGTCGTCTTACCGATACCGTAGATGTACTGGAGGCTGACCTCGATCCGCTTCTCACGGGGAAGGTCGACGCCGGCGATACGAGCCATTCGTCTCTCCGAAATCGCGCGGGGGCTTAGCCCTGGCGCTGCTTGTGGCGGGGGTTGGCCGGGCAGATGATCCGCACGGTGCCCTTGCGCTTGATGACCTTGCACTTGTCGCAAATCTTCTTGACCGACGCGCGGACCTTCATGACCGACGCCTCCAGTGCTGCTCGAAAGACGAGGATGTCCGCCGAGACTGCCGGCGGGCTCCAGGCGACCGGGAGCCCTCTGTGCCCCCCTTCTCAGCCGCCGGGATTTCTCCGAAATTTTCCGGATGACCGCATGGAGCGGCCTTCGCGGAGCGGGCGCTATAACACAGGCGTTTTTTGCCTGCAAGGAGAGACCCGGGCCCATTCGGCTCTCCTCCCACCCTCTCCCGGGTGAATCAGTCCGCCGGCAGGGCCTCCCCCGGCGGCAACGTCAGGATTTCA
Source organism: Anaeromyxobacter oryzisoli (assembly GCF_022690765.1). Taxonomy (GTDB): domain Bacteria; phylum Myxococcota; class Myxococcia; order Myxococcales; family Anaeromyxobacteraceae; genus Anaeromyxobacter; species Anaeromyxobacter oryzisoli. The sequence goes on from NZ_JALCZA010000015.1 coordinate 60,506, forward strand.
GGCCCGTTTTCGGTGATGGCCACGGTGTGCTCGAAGTGAGCGGAGAGCGACCCGTCGAGCGTTCGGGCCGTCCAGCCATCGTCCAGCGTCTCCACGTCACACAGGCCCGCGTTCACCATCGGCTCGATCGCGAGCACCATCCCGGCCCTGAGCGTCGCGCCGGTCCCCGGTCGGCCGTAGTTCGGCACGTGCGGCGCCTCGTGCAGCCGGCGCCCGATCCCATGCCCCACGAAGTCGCGGACCACCGAGAAGCCGCACCCCTCCACGTGCTCCTGGACCGCGAACCCCACGTCGCCCAGCCGGGCGCCGGGGCGCGCGGCGGCGATGCCCCGCGCGAGCGCGCCGCGGGTCGTCGCGAGGAGGCGCGCCGCGAGCGGAGAGCCCTTCCCCGCCACGACCGTCCGCGCGGAGTCGGCGAACCAGCCGCCGAGGATCACGCCGTAGTCCAGGCCGACGACGTCGCCCGCCTGGAGCACGCGACGCGAAGGGATCCCGTGGATCACCTCGTCGTTCACGGAGATGCACAGCGACGCCGGGTAGCCGCAGTAGCCGAGGAACGCGGGCTCGGCCCCGAGCTCCCGCGTCCGCCGGGCGGCGAGCCGGTCGAGCTCGAGCGTGGTCACGCCCGGCGCGACGGCGCCGACGAGGCCCTCGAGGACCTGCCACAGGACGAGGCCCGCCTCCCGCATGCGGGCGATGTCGTCCGGCGTCCGGAGGGTGATGCGCTCGCGGGAGAGGGCGTCCATCGAGGGTCGGGCCGCTACTGGCCGAGCGCCTTGCGCGTCACGGCGAGGATGCCGTCGGGCGAGCCGACGCCGTCGACCTCGGCGACGAGGCCGCGCTCCCGGTAGAAGCGCTTGAGCGGCTCGGTCTTGACGCCGTACTCCTGCAGCCGCTTCCGGATCTTCTCGGGCTTGTCGTCGTCGCGCTGCACGAGCGCGGTCACGTCGCGATCGCAGATCCCGGCGCGCTTCGGCGGGTTCTGCGTCACGTGGTAGATCGCCCCGCACTTCGGGCAGCTCCGGCGCCCGCCGATGCGGTCCACGACCGTCTCCTCGGCGACCTCGTACGAGATGACCCGGTCGATCTTGCGGCCGAGGGACCGGAGCAACAGGTCCAGGTACTGCGCCTGCGGCACGGTCCTGGGATAGCCGTCGAGGATGAACCCCGGCGCGACGTCCGGCTGGGAGAGCCGATCCTTCACGAGCTCGTTCGTCACGTCGTCGGTGACGAGGCCGCCCCCGTCCATGATCGCCTGGATCTTCTTGCCCAGCGGCGTGCCGCGCGCCTTGTGGTCGCGGAACATGTCGCCGGTCGAGATGTGCGGGATCGCGTACTGCTGGGCGAGGAGCTTGGCCTGAGTGCCCTTGCCCGCGCCGGGCGGGCCGAGGAGGATCAGGATCATGATCGTATCTCCGAAGAAGCGGAGGGCCTCGCCGTCGGCGAGGCCCCGCGCGGCCTACGCGTTGACCGCCGTGCCTGTCGCGAGGCGGCGGCCGCGGATGCGCGGCCCGCGCGGGCCCGTGAAGCCCTCGTAGTGCCGCGTGATGAGGTGTCCCTCGATCTGCTGCACGGTGTCGAGCGCGACGCCCACCACGATGAGCAGCGACGTGCCGCCGAAGTAGAAGGACACGCCGAACTTGTCGGTGATGAAGGTCGGGAGCACGCAGACCGCGGCGAGGTAGATCGCGCCGCCGAAGGTGATGCGCGAGAGGACGAAGTCGATGTAGTCGGCGGTCTTCTTGCCGGGGCGGATGCCCGGGATGTACCCGCCGTACTTCTTGAGGTTGTCGGCGACGTCCACCGGGTTGAACGTCACCGCGGTGTAGAAGTAGGCGAAGAAGATGATGAGGACGACGTAGAGCGTGTTGTAGATCCAGCTCCCGGGCCGCACCTCGTTCGAGAGCGACGACAGGATCGGGAACCAGCCCGCGAGCGTCGCCGGGAACAGCAGCAGCGAGGACGCGAAGATCGGCGGGATCACGCCCGAGGTGTTCACCTTGAGCGGGAGGTGCGTCGACTGGCCGCCGTAGAGCTGCTGCCCGACCATCCGCTTCGCGTACTGGACCGGGATGCGCCGCTGGCCCCGCTCCACGAACACGATGGCGGCGATCACGACGATCATGATCGCGCCGAGGACGAGGAGCCCGATGCCAGACAGGGACGAGCCGCCCGACGACTGCATCTGCCGCCAGGTGGTCACCGCCGCCGACGGGCCGCGGGCGACGATGCCGGCGAAGATGATGAGGGAGATGCCGTTGCCGATGCCTCGCTCGGTGATCTGCTCGCCCATCCACATGATGAAGGCGGTGCCGGCGGCGAGCGAGATCATGGTGAGGAGCCGGAAGCCCCAGCCGGGATCCGCGACGACCATGACGCCGCTCTCGGTGCGCTGCGCCTCGAGGAACGTGGCGATGCCGTAGCCCTGGATGCCGGCGAGGACGATGGTGAGGTACCGGGTGTACTGCGTGATCTTCCGGCGCCCCATCTCGCCCTCCTTCTGGAGGGCCTCGAGCTTCGGGACGACCACCGTCATGAGCTGCAGGATGATCGACGCCGAGACGTACGGCATGATGCCGAGCGCGAAGATCGAGAGCTGCTCGAACGCGCCGCCCGAGAAGAGGTTCAGGAGCGTGAAGAGGCCGCCCTGCGCGACGACCTCCTGCATCGCGCGCCGATCCACGCCCGGCGTCGTGACGAAGATGCCGAGCCGGTACACGGCGAGCATGCCGAGACTGAACAGCAGCCGCTTCCGGAGCTCCGCGACCCGGAAGATGTTGAAGAGCCCGCTCGCCGCCATGCCGATCCCTTTCGCCCTGCCGGCCGGGCGCTCACCGCGCGCACGGTGAGCCCCGGCGGTCGGACTACTTCGCCTGCTCCGCCTTCTTCGCGGCCTTCGCCTTCTGGTACATCGTAACAGGCGCCGGGACGAGCTCCACCTTCCCGCCCGCCTTCTCGATCGCGGCCCTGGCGCCAGCGGTCACCCGGTTCACCTTGACCGTCAGCGCGGCCTTGAGCTCGGCCTGGCCGAGCACGACGACGCCGTCCCGGTTCCCGCGGATGAGGCCGGACGCCTCGAGGACCGCGGCGTCCACGGTGCCGCTCAACCCTTCGAGGTCGGCCACCTGCACCTCCTCGAGCTCGCGGCGGAAGACGTTGTGGAATCCGAACTTCGGGAGGCGGCGCTGGAGCGGCATCTGGCCGCCCTCGAACCCCTCGAAGTGCATGTTGCCGGTGCGGGCCTTCTGGCCCTTGCCGCCGCGGCCGGCGGTCTTGCCGAGGCCGGAGGCCTGGCCACGACCGACGCGGACCTTCCGGCGGTTGGCGCCCTTCGGCGCCTTGAGCTTGGAGAGCGACATGAGGAAATCTCCTTTTATCACGCGGGGCGCGCGATCACGACCGCGCGGCCGCCGCCTTCTTGGCCTTCCGGCCCACGGGCGGCGGAGCATCGACCCGCTCCCACTCCACGAGGTATCCGACCTTGGCGATCATCCCGAGCGTCTGCGGGGTGTCGGGGAGGATCCGGGTCGAGTCCCGCTTCCCGAGGCCGAGGCCCTGCACGACCGTGCGGTGGGGCGCGGGACAACCCGCGAGGCCGCGGACGAGCTTCACCTTGATGGCAGCCACGATGTCTCTCCTTAGGCCCCGGTGATCTCGGCGGCCTGCTTGCCGCGGAGCCGGGCGCTGTCCTCGAGCGCGCGGAGGCGCTTGAGGCCCGCCACGGTCGCCTTGAGGACGTTGTGGGGGTTGCGGGAACCCTGCGACTTCGTGAGGACGTTGCGGATGCCCGCGGCCTCGAGGACCGCGCGCACCGAGCCGCCCGCGATGACGCCGGTGCCCTCGCCGGCCGGCTTGAGGAGCACCCACCCGGCCCCGAAGTGCCCGAGCACCTCGTGCGGGATGGTCGTCCCGACGAGCGGCACCTTGAACAGGTTCTTCTTCGCCTGGTCCCCGCCCTTGCGGATCGCCTCGGGGACCTCGTTGGCCTTGCCGAGGCCGACGCCGACGTGACCCTGGCCGTCACCGACGACGACGAGCGCGGAGAAGCTGAAGCGACGGCCGCCCTTCACGACCTTGGCGACGCGGTTGATGTGGACGACCTTGTCCGACAGATCCAGGTCGTTTGCGTTGATGGGAGTAGCCATTCAGTCCCTCGATCCTTCCGAAATCCGTTTCCCCGAGAGTCGAGGGGCTAGAACTTGAGCCCCGCGTCGCGCGCGCCCGCGGCCACCGCCTGCACGCGGCCGTGGTAGTCGAAGCCGTTGCGGTCGAACACGACCGCCTCGATCCCCTTCTCCTTCGCGGCCTTCGCGAGCGCCTCGCCGACCTTCTTGGCGGCGCCGGTCTTGTCGTCTTCCTTGACCTCGTCCTTGAGCGCCTTCGAGACGGTGCAGACCGAGACCAGGGTCTTGCCGGCGACGTCGTCGACGAGCTGGGCGTACATGTGCTTGAGGCTCTTGTAGATCGTGAGCCTCGGGCGGGCCGACGTGCCGGTGATCTTCCGGCGGATGCGGGCCTTGCGCTTCTCGCGTGCGGTGGCGTGCTGCGACATGTCTCTCCTCCGTGCGGCGGCGGCGGTTCAGCCGCCGCATGAGCGGTTTCGTTCCCCGGGCCTAGGCGGCGCCGGTCTTGCCTTCCTTGCGACGGATCGTCTCCTCCGCGTACTTGATGCCCTTCCCCTTGTAAGGCTCGGGGGGCCGGAGCGCGCGGATCTTCGCGGCCGTGAGGCCGAGGAGGTGCTTGTCCACCCCCCTGACCGTCAGCTTCGTCTGCTTCGCGTCCACCTCGGCCGTGATGCCCTCGGGGAGCTTGAAGACGACCGGGTGCGAGAACCCCAGCGTGAAGTGGACGTCCTTCCCCTTCACCTCGGCCTTGAAGCCGACGCCGCTGATCTCAAGGCCGCGCGCGTAGCCCTTGACCACGCCCTCGACCGCGTTCTTGACCATCGTGCGCGTGAGGCCGTGCAGGCCCTTCGCGAGCCGGGTGTCGTCCGGGCGGGTGACCTTCACCTCGCCCTTCTCGACCTGGACCTTCACGATGGGGTTCGTGGCGAAGGACATCTTGCCCTTCGGCCCCTCGACCTTCACGAGGTGACCGTCCACGGAGACCTTCGCCTTCTCCGGGATCTTGACGGGCAGCTTGCCGACTCGGGACATGACCTGACGCTCCCTTACCAGACGGTGCAGATCAGCTCGCCGCCGACCTTCTGCTTGCGGGCCTCGCGATCGACCATCACGCCCTTCGACGTGGAGAGGATCGCGATCCCCATCCCGTTCAGCACGCGGGGGATGGAGTCGGTCGCGACGTAGCGGCGCAGCCCCGGCTTCGAGACGCGCTTGATGTCGCTGATCGCCGGCTCGCGGTCGGCGCTGTACTTGAGGATGACGGTGATGGCGCCCTGGACGCCGTCCTCGTGGACGACGAAGTCCTTGATGAAGCCCTCCTCGCGGAGGACCTCGGCGATCCGGACCTTCAGCCGGGACCGCGGAACGAGCACCTTCTCGTGCCGCGCGCTCGAGGCGTTCCGGATGCGCGTCAGCATGTCGCCAATGGGATCGGTGAAGCTCATCGATCGTGTCTCCCTACCAGCTCGACTTGATGACGCCGGTGATCTCGCCCTGCAGCGCGCGGTGCCGGAAGCAGATGCGGCACATCTGGAACTTGCGGAGGAACGCCCGCGGGCGGCCGCACAGGGGGCAGCGGTTGTACTGGCGCACCTTGAACTTCAGCTTGCGCTTGGCCTGCGCCATCTTCGAAAGCTTCGCCATGGTCTCTCCTGTTACTGGCGGAACGGCATGCCGAGGTGGCGCAGCAGCGCTCGGCCCTCTTCGTCGTTCCGGGCCGTCGTCACGACGGTGATGTTCAAGCCCTTGATCTTCTCGACCTTGTCGTAGTTGATCTCCGGGAAGATGATCTGCTCGCGGACGCCGAGCGTGTAGTTCCCCTTCCCGTCGAACGCCTTCGGCGACACGCCCTTGAAGTCGCGGACGCGCGGCAGCGCGATCGTGACCAGGCGGTCGAAGAACTCGTACATCCGGTCGCCGCGGAGCGTGACCATCGCACCGATCGACTGGCCCTGCCGCAGCTTGAAGTTCGCGATGGACTTCCGCGCGCGCGTCACGACGGGCTTCTGGCCCGTGATCGCGGAGAGCTGCTCCACCGAGGCGTCGATGATCTTGCCGTTGTTGATCGCCTCGCCGAGCCCCATGTTCACCACGATCTTCTCGAGGCGGGGGGCCTGCATCGGGTTCTCGAACCCGAGCTCCTTCATGAGCTCGGAGCGGATTGCCTTCTCGAACCGCTCCTTCAGTCGCGCTGCCATCGTTCTCTCCTTGCCTTCGGCCGGCCCCATCGGAGTGCCGGGCGATGCGTTTTCGTACGAACGCCGCGATATCGCCAGTTTTTCGCCGCGATCACTTCGCGGCGCGCTTCTCGCGACGGGCCTTCTCCTTCGCGCCGAGCTCCCGGCCGATCTTCTCGCGGCGCACCGCCGCGCCGTCCTTGCCGACGACCATCACGTTCGAGAGGGCGATCGTGCCCTCCTTCTCGATGATGCCGCCCTCCGGGGTGGCCTGGCTGCGGCCCTTCTTCAGGTGCCGCTTCACCATCATCAGCTTCTCGACGCGGACGCGAGCCTTCTCGCGCAGGACCTCGAGGACCTTGCCCTGCTTGCCCTTCTCCTTACCCGAGAGGACCTTGACGGTGTCGCCCTTGCGGATCTCCGCCATGACTAGAGGACCTCCGGCGCGAGGGAGATGATCTTCATGAACTTCCGGGCACGGAGCTCGCGGGCCACCGGGCCGAAGATGCGGGTGCCGATGGGCTCGAGGTCCTTGTTGATGAGGACCGCCGAGTTGCCGTCGAACCGGATGTAGCTGCCGTCGGGCCGCTTCACCTCACGGCTCGTCCGCACGATGACGGCCCGGGCGACCTCGCCCTTCTTCACCTTCGCCTGCGGGATCGCCTCCTTGACCGAGACGACGATGACGTCGCCGATCGAGGCGTACCTCCGCTTGCTGCCGCCGAGCACCTTGATGCACATCACCTTCTTGGCACCCGAGTTGTCGGCGACGTCGAGCATCGTCTGCTGCTGGACCATGGCCTAGACCTCCACTGCCTTCTCGAGAGTCTCGGCCACCCGCCAGCGCTTGTCCTTCGACAGCGGCCGGGTCTCGACGATCCGCACGCGATCGCCGACGTTGCACGCCTGGTTCTCGTCGTGAGCCTTGTACTTCTCGGCCTTCGTCACGATCTTCCCGTACTTCCGGTCCGCGACGCGGCGCTCGACCTTCACGACGACCGTCTTGGTCATCTTGTTCGAGACCACCACGCCGATGCGGGACTTCCGGTTGCCGCGCTCCATGTCGGTCACTCCTTCGCCTTCCCGGCCTGCGCCGCGGCGAGCTCCTTCTCGCGGGCCACCGTGAGGCAGCGCGCGATGTCGCGCTTCGTCTTCTCGAGGTCCGCGGTCGAGTCGAGCACGCCGGTGTTGAGCTTGCTCTGGAGGTCGAACAGCGTCCCCTTGAGCTCCACCGCCCGGGCCCTGAGCTCGTTCGCGGACAGCTCGCGCAGCTCCTGGATCGTCGCCATGTACCGAAGCCTCCTTACAACGTCGTGCCGCGCTTCACCATCTTGGTGGAGACCGGCAGCTTGTGGGCGGCGAGGTGGAACGCCTTCTTCGCGATGGCGTCGTCCACGCCCGACATCTCGTAGAGCATCCGGCCCGGCTTGATGACGGCGACGTAGTACTCCACGTTGCCCTTGCCCGTGCCCATTCGGGTCTCGGCGGGCTTCTTCGTGATGGGCTTGTCGGGGAAGATCCGGATCCAGAGCTTCCCGCCCCGCTTCACATACCGCGTGATCGCCACGCGGGCGGCCTCGATCTGGCGGGCGGTGAGCCTGCCGCACTCGGTCGCCTGGAGCCCGTACTCACCCTGGTTCAGCTCCGAGCCACGGTAAGCCTTGCCGCGCATGCGGCCCTTCTGCTGCTTGCGGTACTTCGTTCGCGCCGGCTGAAGCATTGCCTTCTCCTGATGTCGCTAGGCGTGGCCGCTTACGGCCGGGCGCCGCCGGTGGTCCGCGGAGCGCGGTTGGCCGCGGACTGGGGCAGCACCTCGCCGCGCATGATCCAGACCTTGCAGCCGATCTTGCCGTAGGTCGTCTTGGCCTCGGCGAACCCGTAGTCGATGTCCGCGCGCAGCGTGTGGAGCGGAACGCGCCCCTCACGGTACCACTCGTACCGCGCCATCTCCGAGCCGCCGAGGCGGCCGGAGCAGGCGACGCGGATGCCCTTCGCCCCGAACTTCTGCGCGGTCTGGACGGACTTCTTCATCGCGCGGCGGAAGGCGATGCGGCGCTCGAGCTGGGTCGCGATGTTCTCCGCGACGAGCTGGGCGTCGGTCTCGGCCTTGCGCACCTCGACGACGTTGAGGAAGACCTCGTTCTCCGTGAGGCCCTGGAGCTCCTTCTTGACGCTCTCGATCCCCGCCCCCCGCTTCCCGATGACGATGCCCGGGCGCGCGGTGTGGACGTTGATCTTCACCTTGTTCGCCGCCCGCTCGATCTCGATCCGGGAGATGCCGGCCTGGCCGAGCTTCTCCTTCACGAACTCGCGGAGGTGGATGTCCTCGTGGAGCCACTTCGCGTAGTTCTTCTCTTCGTACCACTTCGATTCCCAGGACCGGATGACCCCGAGTCGGAAACCGATAGGATGAACTTTCTGTCCCACGTTCGTCTCCTTGGCTAGCCGCGGGCGGCGGTGCCGAGCTCCACGTACACGTGGCTGGTCTTCTTCTCGACGCGGAAGGCGCGCCCCATCGCGCGCGCCATGAAGCGCCGCATCTTCGGCCCCTGGTCGACGGTGAGCGTCTTCACGAACAGCGCGTCCACGTCCACCCGGCCGCCCGCCTGCTCGGCGTTCGCGACGGCCGAGCGGAGGAGCTTGGCGAGCGGCTTCGCCGCCGCCTGCGGCGTGTACTTCAGGGTGGCGAGGGCGTCGCCCACCGGCATCCCGCGGAGCCCGTCCGCCACGAGGCGGACCTTCCGCGGCGCGACGTGCAGGTAGCTGAGGCTGGCGTGCGGCCCCGGCGGCGGCGCCGCCGGGCGGTTGGGCTTCGAGCGGCGGGCCGGCACCGGGGTGCGGACGCGCCTGCTGGCCTTCTTGGTGGTCTGGGTCTCGGCCATGTCGTTCCTCGCTACTTCTTCGCCGGCGACGGCGCCGCCGCGACCTTCTTCTCGGCCGAGTGGCCGTGGAAGGTCCGGGTCGGCGCGAACTCGCCGAGCTTGTAGCCCACCATGTTCTCGGTCACGAACACCGGGACGAACTTCCGCCCGTTGTGGACGGCGAACGTGTGGCCCACGAAGTCGGGGAGGATGGTGCTCCGCCGCGACCAGGTCTTGATGACCGACTTCTTGTTGCCCTTGTTCGCGTCCTCGACCTTCTTCGCGAGGTGCTTGTCGGCGAACGGGCCCTTCTTGATCGAACGCGCCATGAGTGCCTGTCCCTGTCCCGCGCTAGTGCGGCGTGTTCCGGATGCCGGGCTTGCGCCGGGAGACGATGAACTTGTCGGTCCGCCGGTTGTTGCGCGTCTTGAGGCCCTTCGTCTTCTGGCCCCACGGCGACACGGGGTGCGGATTGCCCTGTCCCGACTTGCCCTCGCCGCCGCCGTGCGGGTGATCGACGGGGTTCATCGCGAGGCCGCGGACGGTCGGCCGGATGCCGAGCCACCGGCTCTTGCCGGCCTTCCCGACCCGGACGCTCGAGCTCTCGACGTTCGAGAGCTGGCCCACGGTCGCGCGGCAGTCCTGCATCACCGCCCGGACCTCGCCGGACGGCATGCGGATCTGGGCCATCCCGCCCTCCTTCGCCATGAGCTGGCCGAAGGAGCCGGCGCTGCGGATCATCTTGCCGCCGGAGCCGGGCTGGACCTCGACGTTGTGGATCACGGTGCCGAGCGGGATCGCCCGGACCGGCAGCGAGTTCCCCGGGCGGATGTCCACGCTCTCGCCGGAGACGAGCACGTCGCCGACGTTCACGCCGATCGGCGCGAGGATGTACCGCTTCTCGCCGTCCCGGTAGTGGAGCAGCGCGATGCGCGCGGTGCGGTTCGGGTCGTACTCGATGGCCGCGACCTTGGCCGGAACGCCGTCCTTCTCACGTCGCCAGTCGATGACGCGGTAGCGGCGCTTGTGGCCGCCGCCCACGTGGCGGGTCGTGATGTGGCCGTGCGCGTTGCGCCCGCCGCTCTTCCGCACCGAGCGGGTGAGCTTCTTCTCCGGCTTCGACTTCGTGATCTCCGCGAAGTCCGCCACCGTCATGTGGCGCCGGGCCGGGCTCGTCGGCTTGTACTCCTTGAGTGCCATGTTCGGTCTCCCGTCCCGGCCGCTACGCCCCCTCGAAGAGGGCGATGGTCTCGCCCTCCTTGAGGGTCACGAAGGCCTTCTTCCAGTTGGGCCGGCGGCCGATGTTCCGGCCGACGCGCTTGGTCTTGCCGCGAGCGATGGCGGTCCGCACCGCGAGCACGTGCACGTTGAAGAGCTTCTCCACCGCCTGCTTCACCTGGATCTTCGTCGCGTCCCGGTGGACCTCGAAGGCGTAATGCCGGGCCGCCTCGCGGTTCCGCTCCGCCTTCTCGGTGATGAGCGGCCGCTTCACCACGTCCTGGTTCGCGAGGTTCACGAGAGCACCTCCTCGAGCTTCTTCGCCGTGTCGGCCGTGAGCACGAGCGTATCGTGCTTCAGGATGTCGTACACGTTCAGCCCCTCGACCGCGAGGAAGTCGGACCCGTCGAGGTTCCGGACGCTCCGGGCGAGCGACCCGTTGGCGGCCGCGTCGACCACGAGGGCCTTCGCCGCGCCGAGCTTCGCGAGCACCTTCGCCGCCGCCGAGGTCTTCGGCGCGGCCGGCTTCCACTCCTGCACGATCACGAGCTTGCCGTCCTGGCCGCGGAGCGACAGCGCCGAGCGGAGCGCCGCCTTCCGGACCTTCTTCGGCACGTCGTAGGAGTAGTCGCGCGGCTTCGGCCCCATCGCCTTGCCGCCACCCACCCACTGCGACGCGCGCGTCGAGCCCTGGCGGGCGCGCCCCGTGTGCTTCTGCTTCCAGGGCTTCTTCCCGCCACCGGAGACGAGCGACCGGTTCTTCACCGCGTGGGTGCCCGAGCGATCGGAGGCGAGCTTCGCCTTCACCACCTCGTAGAAGAGGTTCTCGTTCACCTCGCCGGCGAAGATGGCGTCGGCGAGCTCGAGCTCGCCCACCTTCTTCTTCTCGAGGTCGTAGACGTCGAACTTGGCCATGGTGTCCTCGACTACTTGATCTCCACGTCCACGCCGGCCGACAGGTCGAGCTTCATCAGCGCGTCGAGCGTCTGAGCGGTCGGCTCGAGGATGTCGAGGAGCCGCTTGTGCGTGCGGATCTCGAACTGCTCGCGCGACTTCTTGTCGACGTGCGGGCTGCGGAGGACGGTGAACTTGTTGATCCGGGTGGGGAGCGGGATGGGGCCGGCGACCTTCGCGCCGGTCCGCTTCGCCGTCTCCACGATCTCGCCGGCCGACTGGTCGAGCAGCTTGTAGTCGTAGGCCTTGAGCCGGATCCGAATCTTCTGGGTTGCCATCGGAAGACCTTCTCTCCGTCACGGGGCGCGGCGCGGAGCCTCCCGGTGCCCGTCCTGCGGGCCGGGAGGCACCGCCGTTCGCCCGTGGTGAAACCTTTACTGGATGACCTCGGCCACCACGCCCGCGCCGACCGTCCGGCCGCCCTCGCGGATCGCGAACCGCAGCTCCTTCTCCATCGCGACCGGGGTGATCAGCTCCACCTCCACCGTGATGTTGTCGCCCGGCATCACCATCTCGATGCCCTGCGGCAACTGCACCGACCCCGTCACGTCCGTCGTCCGGAAGTAGAACTGCGGCCGGTACCCGTTGAAGAACGGAGTGTGGCGACCACCCTCCTCCTTCGTCAGGACGTACACCTCGGCCTTGAACTTCGTGTGCGGTGTGATCGACCCCGGCTTCGCCAGCACCTGCCCGCGCTCGACCTCCTCGCGCTTCAGGCCCCGGAGCAGCGCCCCGATGTTGTCGCCCGCCTGCCCCTCGTCGAGCAGCTTGCGGAACATCTCGACGCCCGTCACCACCGTCTTCACCGTCGGGCGCAGACCGACCACCTCGACCTCCTCGCCCACCTTCACCACGCCGCGCTCCACGCGCCCCGTCGCCACCGTGCCGCGACCCGAGATCGAGAACACGTCCTCGACCGGCATCAGGAACGGCTTGTCCGTCGCACGCTTCGGCGTCGGGATGTAGCTGTCCACCGCGTCCAGCAGCTGCTGGATCGCCGGCTCGCCCAGCTCGCCCTTGTCGCCCTCGAGCGCCTTCAGCGCGGACCCCTTCACGATCGGGATCTCGCTGCCCGGGAAGTCGTACTCCGTCAGCAGCTCCCGGACCTCCAGCTCCACCAGGTCCAGCAGCTCCTTGTCGTCCACCATGTCCACCTTGTTCAGGAAGACCACGATGTACGGCACGCCGACCTGACGGGCCAGCAGGATGTGCTCACGCGTCTGCGGCATCGGGCCGTCCGCCGCCGACACCACCAGGATCGCGCCGTCCATCTGCGCCGCCCCGGTGATCATGTTCTTCACGTAGTCCGCGTGGCCCGGGCAGTCCACGTGCGCGTAGTGACGCTTCTCCGTCGAGTACTCGACGTGCGCCGTCGCGATCGTGATCCCGCGCTCCCGCTCCTCCGGGGCCTTGTCGATCTGATCGTACGCCATGAACTGCGCACGACCCTTCGTCGCGCAGTACTTCGTGATCGCCGCGGTGAGCGTCGTCTTCCCATGGTCGACGTGACCGATCGTCCCGACGTTCACGTGCGGCTTGGTACGCTCGAACTTCTCCTTGGCCATGGCTCCCTCTCTTCCTTTCGATGCGGGGCAGCGGCGCTACTTCGAGCCGGCGGCAGCACCCTTTGCCTTGATGACGATGGTCTCTGCGATGCTGCTGGGGACCTGCGCGTAGTGGGCGAACTGCATGCTGTACGTCGCGCGACCCTGGGTCTTCGACCGGAGATCCGTCGCGTAGCCGAACATCTCCGCGAGCGGCACCTGCGCCTCGAGGATCTGCGCGCCCGCGCGGGGGTTCATCGCCTGGATCTTGCCGCGCCGCGAGTTCAGGTCGCCGATGACGTCGCCCATGTAGTCGTCGGGCGTCGTGACCTCGACGGCCATGATCGGCTCGAGCAGGACCGGCTTGGCGCGCGCGGCGCCGTCCTTGAAGCCCATCGACCCGGCGATCTTGAACGCCATCTCGGAGGAGTCGACGTCGTGGTAGCTGCCGTCGAAGACCTCGACCTTGATGTCGACCATGGGGTACCCGGCGAGCACGCCGGTCGTCATGGCCTCCTCGATGCCCTTCTGGATCGGCCCGATGAACTCCTTCGGGATCACGCCGCCGACGATGACGTTGTCGAACGTGAAGCCGGACCCCGGGGGCTGCGGGATGAGGCGCAGCCAGCAGTGGCCGTACTGGCCGCGACCGCCGGTCTGCCGGATGTAGCGCCCCTCGGACTCGACCTGCTGCGTGATGGTCTCGCGGTAGGCGACCTGCGGCTTGCCGACGTTCGCCTCGACCTTGAACTCGCGGAACATGCGGTCCACCAGGATCTCGAGGTGGAGTTCGCCCATGCCGGCGATGATGGTCTGGCCGGTCTCCTCGTCGGTGCGGACCCGGAACGACGGGTCCTCCATCTGGAGCCGCTGCAGCGCGACGCCCATCTTGTCCGAGTCGGCCTTCGACTTCGGCTCGATCGCCACGTCGATGACCGGATCGGGGAACTCCATCCGCTCGAGGATGGCCGGGCTCGCCTCGTCGCAGAGCGTGTCGCCCGTGGTCGTCGACCGGAGGCCGACCGCGGCGGCGATGTCGCCGGCGAAGACCTCCTTGATCTCTTCACGCTTGTTCGCGTGCATCTGGAGGAGGCGGCCGATGCGCTCCTTCTTGTCCTTCGTCGAGTTGTAGACGTAGGACCCGGCCTCGAGCTTGCCCGAGTACACGCGGAAGAAGGTGAGGTTCCCGACGAACGGGTCGTTCATGATCTTGAACGCCAGCGCGGAGAACGGCTCGGAGTCGGAGGTCGCCCGGGTGATCTCCTCACCCTTCGCCGTCACGCCCTTCACGGCGGGGACGTCGAGCGGGCTCGGGAGGAAGTCCACCACCGCGTCGAGGATCTGCTGGACGCCCTTGTTCTTGAAGGCCGTCCCGCAGATCACCGGGAAGAACTTCATCTCGAGCGTGCCCTTGCGGATGCCGCGCAGGATCTCGTCGTTCGTGAGCGCCTGGCCCTCGAGGTACTTGGCCATCAGGTCGTCGTCGACCTCGGCCACCATCTCCTCGAGCTTGGCGCGGTACTCCTTCGCCTGATCCACGAGGCCGGCGGGGACGTCGATCTCCTGGTACTTCGCGCCCATCGTCTCGTCGTCGAAGGTGATCCCCTTCATCTTGATGAGATCGACCATGCCGCGGAACTTGTCCTCGGCGCCGATGGGGATCTGCAGCGGGAGCGGGCGCGCCCCGAGCTTCTCGCGGATCGTGTCGACCGCGTGGAAGAAGTCCGCGCCGACGCGATCCATCTTGTTGATGAAGCAGATGCGGGGGACGCTGTACTTGTCAGCCTGCCGCCAGACGGTCTCGGACTGCGGCTGCACGCCCTGGACCGCGTCGAACACCGCGCACGCGCCGTCGAGGACGCGCAGCGACCGCTCCACCTCGATCGTGAAGTCGACGTGGCCGGGGGTGTCGATGATGTTCAGACGATGCTCGCGCCAGAACGCGGTCGTCGCGGCGGAGGTGATGGTGATGCCGCGCTCGCGCTCCTGCTCCATCCAGTCCATGACGGTCGTACCCTCATGGACCTCGCCGATCTTGTGCGTGACGCCCGTGTAGAAGAGGATGCGCTCGGTCGTGGTGGTCTTGCCGGCATCAATGTGCGCCATGATGCCGAAGTTACGGTAGCGCTCGAGTGGACTGGTGCGGGGCATCTTTCGTTCCTTGAGACTTCGTGCGTGCGCGTGAACCGGTTCGCCCTCGCCGGGCGCGCCGTGACCAACGACCGAGCTGTCAAAGAGCGAGGCGGGTCTTTCTGGACGACCCGGCCGACGGAGCCGGCCTCTTGCTCTCCCTCGATCCTCCTCTACCTTCCTACCAGCGGTAGTGGGCGAAGGCCTTGTTGGCCTCGGCCATCTTGTGCGTGTCCTCGCGCTTCTTCACCGCGTTGCCGCGGTTCGAGGCCGCATCCATGATCTCGCCGGCGAGCTTCTCGACCATCGTCTTCTCGCCGCGGCCCTTCGAGTAGTCGATGAGCCAGCGCATCGCGAGGGCCGTACGGCGATCCTGACGGACCTCGACCGGCACCTGGTACGTCGCGCCGCCGACGCGGCGGCTCTTCACCTCGACGACCGGCTTCACGTTGTCGAGCGCCTTCTTGAACACCTTGAGCGGATCGTCCTTCAGCTTCTGCTCGACCTGCTCGAAGGCACCATAGATGATGCGCTCGCCGGTGGACTTCTTCCCCTTGCGCATCAGGTTGTTGACGAACTTCGCCACGATCCGGTCCTGGAACTTCGGATCGGGGAGGATCTTCCGCTTCTCGACTTCGCGACGACGAGGCATCGGCCGGTTCCTTGATTCGAGAGGCTAGCTCGGGCGCTTCGCGCCGTACTTCGAGCGGCCCTGCTTGCGACCCTGCACGCCCACGGCGTCGAGGGTCCCGCGAATGATGTGGTAGCGAACGCCCGGGAGGTCCTTCACGCGGCCCCCGCGGATGAGCACCACGGAGTGCTCCTGCAGGTTGTGGCCCACGCCGGGGATGTAGCTCGTCACCTCGAAGCCGTTCGTGAGGCGGACGCGGGCGACCTTGCGGAGCGCCGAGTTCGGCTTCTTGGGCGTCGTGGTGTAGACGCGCGTGCAGACACCGCGCTTCTGAGGCGACTCGCGAAGCGCGGGCGCCTTCTTCTTCACCTCGAGCTTCTCGCGCCCCTTGCGCAACAGCTGGCTGATCGTCGGCATCGTTCGCGAACTCTTTTTCTCAACGAAAACGCCCCGCTCGGTGTTTCAGGGGCGCCGGTGTAATAAACCCTTGGTAAGGGCGGCGAATTATACGGATGAGCTTCCTCGTGTCAAGCTCGAACGTTGTCTCGCGAGCTTGTCTGCAAGGCGGCCCGGCCGGGAGTGCGGGTTCTTACATCGAACCCTGCGGGAGGTCGAGAACAAAGTCGCGAGCAGCGCGCTGAAAGCGGTCGGGAGGGCGACCCCCTCCTCGCCTCGGGCGACCCAGCGCGCCGCTGCGGGCGGGCCCGCCCGCAGCGTGCAGCGATATCCCCGCAGCGTGAGCGCGCGGTGCGTGAGCGTCCGCTCCACCCGCGCGACCTCCTCGCCCACGGCGAGCGCGAGGCCGTGCGCCTCCCTCGCCGTCCGCGCGAGCGCCGTCGCCGGGTCGTCCTCGCCCGCGAGCTCGACCGACGGGGGACCGAGGAGGCCGCCGAAGAGCCCGGCCGCCGGCCGCGGGACGACGAGCACCGCGCCCGCGCGCTCGACGAGGGCGCACGCGAGCTCGAGGGGCCGGCGCGCGGGGCGCCCCCGCGCCGGAGGGATCGCGCGCTCCCGTCCGGCGGCGCGCGCCGCGCATCGCGCCGCGACCGGGCACCGCCCGCACCGCGGCGCCGGCTTCACGCACACCGTCGCGCCGAGCTCCATCAACGCCTGGTTCAGGTCTCCCGGGCGCGCCGGGTCCACGAGCTCCCCCGCGAGCGCCCACAGCCGCGACCGGACCGTACCCGCGGCGGGCTCCCCCTCGACGAGGAAGAGGCGCGCGAGCACGCGCGCGACGTTGCCGTCCACCACCGGCGCGGCGATGCCGAACGCGATGGAGGCGACCGCTCCGGCGGTGTACGGGCCGAAGCCCGGGAGCGCGCGGAGCGCGTCCAGCGACGCGGGCAGGCCGCCGTGTCGGGCCTGCGCCGCGCGCGCCGCGGCGAGGAGGTTCCGGCCGCGGGCGTAGTAGCCGAGCCCGGCCCAGAGCGCGAGGACGTCCTCCTCGCGGGCGGCCGCGAGCGCGCCGAGCGTCGGGTACCGGCGCAGGAAGCGCTCGTAGTACGGGATGACCGCCTGGACCTGCGTCTGCTGGAGCATCACCTCCGCGAGCCAGACGCGGTACGGATCCGCCCCGCGCTGCGGGACGCGCCACGGCAGGTCGCGGTGCCCGGCGTCGTACCAGGCGAGGAGCCGCCGCCGGAGCGCGGCGCGGCGGGCGGGCGGGAGCGCGGGCATCGGGACGGCCAGGGTGCCGCGCGACGCCCGGGGGCGTCAACGCGGCGGCCCGGGCCACGCGGTTCGGATCAGCGGAGCCGCTTCTCGGCGGCCTCCCAGCTCACGTTCTTGAGGAACGCGTCCACGTACTTCGCGCGCTCGGTGGCGAGGTAGTCGCGCATGAACGCGTGCTCCCACCCGTCCAGCACGAGCACCGGCGTGAAGCCGACGGGGACGTTGTCCTGGTGGAACTGGACGAAGTGGTTCGACAGCCAGCCGGTGGCCGGGTCCTGGAACAGGATCGCCCAGCCGACGCCCGGCATCGTCGCGACCGCGCGGAAGTCGGCGAGCCAGGTCTCGTACTTGCCGAAGGACGTCTCGATCGCCTTGCGGAGCTTCGAGCCCGCGGGCGGCTCCGCCTGGGCGCCGCCGACGAGGTTCTCGAAGTAGTACTGGTGGTTCACCACGCCCGAGTACTCGAACCCGAGCCGCCGCGTCAGCTCCGCGTACACCGGATCCGCGCCGGAGGCCTTCCCGTCGCTGCAGAGGGCGAAGAGCTTCTCGGTGAGCGCGTTGACGCGCTTCACGTAGCCCTCGTACAGCTTGAGGTGCTCCTCGATCTGCTTGTCCGAGATTCCGGTGAGGCCCCGCACCTTCGAGTAGTCCCTGGGCGCGTACTTCTTGAGATCTGCCATCGTGTCCTCCGCGGCCGAGCGGCCGAGATCATGAGGTGCTGCCGTAGGTGACGGGGAGCTAGTGGCCGGCCCCGGACGCGTCAAGGCGCGGAAGGGGGTCCCCGCGAGGCGCGCTTCACGCAGAGGCAATCATCCCGCGCTAGCCGGCGCGGCGTGCACGCCTCTGAGCGTCGAGGTGCCGCCACGGGGCCTCGTCCTTCATGGTCGCCTCGCGCGAGGACCGCGCCGCACGCGCCCGCGCGCCGGACGAGCGGAGGGGCGCCGGCGGACCCGGCGGACGCGAGGCGACGGGACGGCGTGCGGCCGGGCCCCCTCCACGCGCGGCCAGGCGCGGTGGTAACGTGCGCCGCGATGCCAGCCGGTCGATCGTCGCCCCGCCGCCTCCTCCTCGCCCTCGCCGCGCTCGCGACGGCGGCCGTGGTCGCGCTCCCGCTCCTCTGGATCGCGCTCCCCGATCCGGCCCCCCTCGCGCGCGAGACCCCGCGGACGACCGCGCTCATCGAGCAGCGGCGCGACGAGGCGAAGGAGCGGCACCGCGCCTTCCGCCCGCGCCAGGCCTGGGTCGGGCTCGATCGGATCTCCCCGCGCCTGGTGCGCGCGGTGCTGGCCTCCGAGGACGCGAACTTCTGGGGGCACGACGGGATCGACTGGGACGCCGTCCAGGACGCGGCGCGGCGCGACCTGGAGCAGCGCCGGTTCGCGGTGGGCGCCTCCACGATCACCCAGCAGCTCGCGAAGAACCTCTGGTACGGCACCGAGAAGAGCCTGTGGCGCAAGGTGAAGGAGGCGGTCCTCGCCCGCAAGCTCGAGCGCGCGCTCTCGAAGCGGCGGATCCTCGCGCTCTACCTGAACGTCGCCGAGTGGGGCGACGGCGTGTTCGGGATCGAGGCCGGCGCGCGGGCGCGGTTCGGCACGAGCGCCGCCGGGCTCGACACCGCGCAGGCGGTGGTGATGGCGAGCATGCTCCCCGCGCCGCGCCGGGTCGACCTCTCGCACCCCTCGACCTGGCTGAAGCGGCGCTCGCGCCGGCTCCTCGATCGGCTGCGCGCGGCCGGCCGGATCTCGGCGGACGAGCACCGCCACGCGAGCGCCGAGCTGGACCGGATCCTCGCCGGCCCCGCGCCGCGCGACGACCGCGAGGAGCCGCCCGAGGAGGAGGCCGCGCCGCTGCCGACCGCGAGCGGCCCCCTGGCGGCCGACGCCGCGTCGCCGGACGCGCCCTCCCCCGTCGCGAAGGCCGCGGCCCC